>NZ_JAUXVZ010000057.1 GCF_030680185.1 Phenylobacterium sp. | reverse complement strand
CCAATCCGTTCCTGTCGCAGCTGGCCGGTTAATCCGTTCCTGATCGACCGGCGGGTGCATGACTGCGACCGCCGTAACGGAGTAGAGCGATGAATATCAACTTGACTCTGGTCATCCAGGGCCTCGCGTTTTTCGCGACGGCCTGGCTGGTCATGAAGTTCGGCTGGCCGCTGATCGATGGAGCCATCGTCGCACGCCAGAAGAAGATTGCCGATGGCCTGGCCGCTGCCGAGGAAGGCAAGCGCGCATTGGCTTCGGCCAGCGCCAAGCAGGACGAAGTGATCCGCGAAGCACGCAGCGAAGCGGGCGGCATTCGTGATCGCGCAGAAAAGGAATACGCCACGATTCTCGACAAGGCCAAGACCGACGCGATTGCCGAGGGCAGTCGTCAGAAGGCCATCGCCGTCGCCGAGATCGAGACCGAAGCCCACCGCGCCCGCGAGCAGCTCAGCCACAAGGTCGCCGAACTGGCGGTCAAGGGTGCCGAACGTCTGATCCGCAAGGAAATCGACGCCAAGGCGCACAAGGACCTGCTCGACGATCTGATCAGCGAGATCGCCCGATGAGCAACGCCATCACCCTGGCCCGTCCGTACGCGCGCGCCGCCTTCGAACTCGCCAAGGGTGAGCAGGCGGCGGCTGCGTGGTCGCAGAAGCTGTCGTTTGCCGCTGCCATTGTCGGTCAGTCGGTCGTGCAGGGGCTGATCACCAGCCCGAAGCTCGGCGCGATCGACCGTGTCAGCCTGTTTCAGCCCGAGGGCGAAGCCAGCGACAGCGCATTCAGTCGTTTCCTGATGTTGCTCGAAGTCAACCAGCGCCTGGCGCTGCTCGGCGAGATTGCCGGGCTGTACGAGGAACTGCGGGCGGACTACGAGCGCACGCTGAAGGTGCACGTTCGCTCGGCGATGGCGATCGACCCGGCGCAGCAGCAGCAGCTGATCGGTGCCCTGGCCAAACGCTTCGATCGCCAGGTCAGCCTCGATGTCAGCCTCGATCCGGAGTTGATCGGCGGTGCCATCGTCGAAGCCGGCGATGTGGTCATCGATGGTTCCTTGCGCGGCAAGCTCAAGCGCCTGCGCGCCGAACTCGCTCAGTAACGGTCATGGCCGTTCGCTAACCGAAATGATGAGAGTCCTGGCCCCCATGACCGTTACCAGGGTTTGCTGCCTAACCCCTCCCCAACCCTCCCCGAACATCGGGGAGGGGGAAGAGCCCGGACCTGAACAGCTTTCACGTTAATCTCGGCCGCTGCAGCGCGCGAATCGCGCCGCACGGCTACCAGAATTCAAATTTATCCGGATACCCGCCATGCAGACGCAACTGAATCCTTCCGAGATCAGCGACCTCATCAAGTCGCGCATCGAGAAGTTCAAATCCGCCGCCGAGGCACGCAACGAAGGCACGATTGTGTCGGTCTCCGACGGCATCGTGCGCATCCACGGCCTTGCCGACGTCATGCAGGGCGAAATGATCGAAATGCCGGGCGATACCTACGCGCTGGCCTTGAACCTCGAGCGCGACTCGGTCGGTTCGGTGGTGCTCGGCAAATATGAGCACCTGCGCGAAGGCGACACCGTCAAGACCACCGGACGCATCCTCGAAGTGCCGATCGGCCCGGAACTGCTCGGCCGCGTCGTCGATGCGCTGGGCAACCCGATCGACGGCAAGGGTCCGATCAACGCCAAAATGCAGAGCCCGATCGAGAAGGTCGCGCCCGGCGTGATCTGGCGCAAGTCGGTGTCGCAGCCGGTGCAGACCGGCTACAAGTCGGTCGATGCCATGGTCCCGGTCGGCCGTGGCCAGCGCGAGCTGATCATCGGCGACCGCCAGACCGGCAAGACCGCGTTGGCGATCGACACCATCATCAACCAGAAGGGTTCCGGGATTAAGTGCATCTACGTCGCCATCGGGCAGAAGCGCAGCTCGATCGCCAACGTGGTGCGCCGCCTCGAAGAAAATGGCGCGCTGGCGCACACCATCATCGTCGCTGCTTCGGCCTCCGAGTCCGCCGCGATGCAATACGTCGCGCCGTATTCCGGCTGCACCATGGGCGAGTATTTCCGCGATCGCGGCGAAGACGCGCTGATCATCTATGACGATCTGACCAAGCAGGCCTGGGCTTATCGCCAGATATCGCTGCTGCTGCGCCGCCCGCCGGGCCGCGAAGCCTATCCGGGCGACGTCTTCTATCTGCATAGCCGTCTGCTGGAGCGCGCGGCGAAGCTGAACGAGGACAATGGCTCGGGCTCGCTGACCGCCCTGCCGATCATTGAGACCCAGGCCAACGACGTGTCGGCCTATATCCCGACCAACGTGATTTCGATCACCGACGGCCAGATCTTCCTGGAAACCGACCTGTTCTTCCAGGGCATCCGCCCGGCGGTGAACGTCGGCATCAGCGTGAGCCGCGTGGGCTCTTCGGCCCAGATCAAGGCCATGAAGACCGCTTCGGGTCCCATCAAGGGCGAACTGGCCCAGTACCGGGAAATGGCCGCCTTCGCCAAGTTCGGCTCGGACCTGGACGCCACCACTCAGCGCATGCTGGCCCGCGGCGCCCGCCTGACCGAACTGCTGAAGCAGCCCCAGTACTCGCCGCTGCAGGTCGAGGAGCAGGTGGCGGTGATCTATGCCGGCACCCGCGGCTATATCGACAACGTGGCCGTGGCCGATGTGAACCGCTACGAGGCTGAGCTGCTGAGCTATCTGCACGGCAAGCATCAGGACCTGCTGGACGGCATCCGCATCAAGAAGGACCTGAAGGACCTGGAAGCCGACCTGAAGAGCGCGCTGGACGCCTTCACCAAGACGTTCGCCTAAGCCGGCCAGGACCCAAAAGGATGGCCAGCCTCAAGGAGATGCGCAATCGGATCGGAAGCGTGAAAGCCACGCAGAAGATCACGAAAGCGATGCAGATGGTCGCCGCGGCCAAGCTCCGTCGTGCGCAGGACGCCGCCCAGAGCGCGCGTCCCTACGCCGAGCGGATGGCTTCGGTGATCGCCAACCTCGCCCAGGGGGTGAGCGGGGAGTCCGCGCCGCGCCTGCTGGCCGGCACGGGCGCCGACCAGCGCCATGTCCTGGTGGTGGCCACGTCGGACCGCGGTCTCGCCGGCGGCTTCAACACCTCCATCGTCCGCGCCGCCCGCGAACGGATCAGCAGCCTGCGGGCCGCTGGCAAGGACGTGAAGCTGATCGTGGTGGGCAAGAAGGCCCGTGACCAGCTGCGCCGCCTGCACGCCGACAAGATCATCGAGTTCTACGAAGCCGGCGGCTCGCCCTCCATGGACGTCGCCCAGGCCGTCGCCGACCGCGTCACCGCCCTCTTCGAGGCCGGCGAGGTCGATGTGGTCAGCATGGTCTACAGCCGCTTCCAGTCGGTGGTCAGCCAGGTCGCCAGCGTCAAGCAGCTGATCCCGGCTGAAGTGGCCGCCGACGCCCCGCCGATCGATCTCAAGGGCGCGGTCTATGAGTATGAACCTTCCGAAGAGGCCATCCTCGAGACCCTGCTGCCGCGCAATCTGACCATCCAGTTGTTCTCCGCCATGCTGGAGAACCAGGCCGGCTTCTACGCCGCCCAGATGACGGCGATGGACAACGCGACCCGTAACGCCGGCGACATGATCGCCAGCCTCACCCTGCAATACAACCGCACCCGTCAGGCGCAGATCACGAAGGAGCTGATCGAGATCATCTCCGGCGCCGAGGCGATCTAGAGCAAGAGAACAGCATCATGGCTATGACTCCGAAGGCTCCCGCCGACACGCCCGTCGCCGCCGCCGACGCGCCGGCCGCCAAGGCCCCCCGCAAGCCCGCCGCCAAGAAGGCCGCCGTCCCCGCCGCTGCAGCCTCGACCCCGGCCGCCGCCGGCCAGGGCGTCGCCACCGGCAAGATCGTCCAGGTCATCGGCGCCGTCGTCGACGTCGAGTTCGAAGGCCATCTGCCCTCGATCCTGAACGCCCTGGAGACCTCCAACACCGACCAGCGGACCGGCGAATCCTTCCGCCTGGTGCTGGAAGTGGCCCAGCACCTGGGCGAGAACACCGTGCGCACCATCGCCATGGACACGACCGAGGGCCTGACCCGCGGTCAGCCCGTGGTCGACACCGGCGCCGGCATCACCGTTCCGGTGGGTCCTGGCACACTCGGCCGCATCATGAACGTCATCGGCGCGCCGATCGATGAAGGCGGTCCGATCAACTCGACCATGACCAGCGTCATCCACCGCGAGGCGCCGTCCTTCGCCGAGCAGTCGACCTCGGCCGAGATCCTCGTCACCGGCATTAAGGTCATCGACCTGCTCTGCCCCTACACCAAGGGCGGCAAGATCGGCCTGTTCGGCGGCGCCGGCGTGGGCAAGACCGTGACCATGCAGGAACTGATCAACAACATCGCCAAGGCCTATGGCGGCTATTCGGTTCTGGCCGGCGTGGGTGAGCGCACCCGCGAAGGCAACGACCTCTATCACGAGATGATCGAGTCCGGCGTGAACCAGCCCGGCGGCGGCGGCGACTCCCGCTGCGCCCTGGTCTATGGCCAGATGAACGAGCCCCCCGGCGCCCGCGCCCGGGTCGCCCTGACCGGCCTCGCCCAGGCGGAGTACTTCCGCGACGAAGAGGGCAAGGACGTGCTGCTCTTCATCGACAACATCTTCCGCTTCACCCAGGCGGGTTCGGAAGTGTCGGCTCTGCTGGGCCGCATCCCCTCGGCCGTGGGCTATCAGCCGACGCTGGCCACCGAGATGGGCAACCTGCAGGAGCGCATCACCTCGACCAACAAGGGGTCGATCACCTCGGTCCAGGCCATCTACGTGCCCGCCGACGACCTGACCGACCCGGCGCCGGCCACCTCCTTCGCCCACCTTGACGCCACCACCGTGCTGAGCCGCGACATCGCCGCCCAGGCCATCTTCCCCGCTGTGGACCCGCTGGACTCCACCTCGCGGATCATGGACCCGCTGGTGATCGGCGATGAGCACTACGCCGTGGCCCGCCGCGTTCAGGAAATCCTGCAGCAGTACAAGGCGCTGAAGGACATCATCGCCATTCTGGGCATGGATGAGCTGTCGGAAGAGGACAAGCTGATCGTGGCCCGCGCCCGGAAGATCCAGCGCTTCCTCTCGCAGCCGTTCCACGTGGCCGAGCAGTTCACCAACACGCCCGGCATCTTCGTGAGCCTGGAAGACACGATCCGCTCGTTCAAGGCGCTCTGCGACGGCGAGTACGATCACCTGCCTGAGCCGGCCTTCTACAATGTCGGCACCATCGAAGATGCGGTGGCCAAGGCCGAGAAGCTCGCGTCGGAAGCCTAAGCACCATGGCCGACAAGCTGCACTTCTCCCTCGTCTCGCCGGAGCGGGAGCTCTACTCCGGCCTGGTGGACCAGGTGGACGCGCCAGGAACCGAAGGCGACTTCGGTGTCCTGGCCGGCCACGCGCCCTTCATGACCACGCTCCGCGAGGGGCAGGTCGTTGTGCGCAATGACGGCGGCGAAACCCTGTATGAGGTCAGGGGCGGCTTCGCCGATGTCAGCGCCACGGGTCTGACGATCCTGGCCGAGCACGCCGTCCTCGTCGCCCCCTGAGGCCCAAGGCCTGCTCATTGCGGGCCAGGCGGCGTCAAAGGGGCGTGAGGGGGGTTGCGGTGACGCTCCGGCTTTAGTGTGATGGTCCCGGAATCTCGTTTCGGTTCCGGCACATCAAGTCAGGGGACACACCACATGCGTACCGTCATCGCCAGCCTCATCCTGATCGCGGGCCTCGCCGGCCCGGCCCTGGCTCAGGAAGGTGTTGAACCGGCCGCAGATCCCGCCGCCGCCCCGGCCGCCATGACGCCGGCCCCTGCCTCGCCGTCGGTCCCCGCCGCCATGCCGGCCCCGGCCGCCGCGCCCGTCGAACAGCCCACCTTGCCCACCACCGGCGACGGCGCGGCCGTGCTCTCGGTCCTGACGCGCGCCTGCCTGCCGATGGTTCAGGACGGAAAGACCGTCGAAGAGGTCGCAAGCGACCTGGGCATGCGCCGTGACCGGCGGTCCGGCGTCTATCAGATGGGTCTGGGCGGCGACCGCAACTACACCATCAGCGTGCTGCCCAAGGGCGCCAACGACAATGTCTGCAATGTGCAGATCAACTATGCGATCGGCGGCGAGGCCCCGATCATCGAGGCCCTGAACATCTGGGCCTTCCTGCAGGATCCCGAGCTCGTGCTGCAACGGAACGACTTCGCGGTCGGCCCCGACAACGTCAAGCGGATCACCATGGCCTGGGAACACTATACCGCCCAGGAGTCCACCGGCCTGGTCTTCGTCCAGCTGAAGAACCCCGACGACAGCCCCCTGGAGCGCCGTTACGACCAGGCGACCCTGCTCTACAGCGAACGTACCTTCTGAGGTCGTTAGGCCGGCGGCGAGGGGCCTCAGGCCTCTTGCCGCGCCTGCGCGCTGATCCAAGCCAGGGCTAGGCCGGCGACGCCGTCCCAGCCGGGCTCGCCAGGCAGCCAATGGCTCATCTGCGGCAGGATCGAAATCTCGGCGCCAATCCGCGTCGCCGTCTGGCGGGCGGTGGCGGGGGGATGGACCACGTCGCGCTCGCCCACCAGCACCAGGGCCGGGGCCGCTGCGCCTGAGGCGCCGAGGCTGGTGGTCATCATGGGATCGAGCCACCAGTTCAATGTCTCCCAGAGCGCGCGACCGCTTTCCGGGCGCAGCCGTTCCAGGATCGGGCGACGCGCGCCCTCGGGCATGCGGTCGAGGCTGTAGCCCAGCATCAGATTGAGGTCCGGCGCCACGGCCTGGCTCCAGAATGGACCCAGCAGGTGGAGGCCAAAGGCGGTCACCCCTTCTTCCACCGACCAGCCGGCGACCCCCCAGGGCGCCGACGGCGCCAGGAGCACGAGGCCTGCGACCGGCGCGCGCTGGGCGGCCATCAGGCAGACCAGACCGCCCATGGAGTGGCCCAGCAGGATGGGCGGCTCGGCCTGGCCCTGCGCCAAGGCGGCGATGTCGCGGGCATAGTCCAGCATCGAGACCCCGACCACGGCCTGATCCGGCGCGCCGACCCCGTGACCGCGCAGGTCCGGCGTCAGAACCGTGTGGCCGGCGGCGCGGAACGGTTCGGCGAAGACCTCGAAGGTCCAGCCGCCGCAGAACGCGCCATGCACCATGATGATGGGGGCGGCCATGGGGCTCCCTTGGGAACGGCCGGCGTTCAGCCGGCGGCGAAGACGCTGAAGGCGTCGACCACCTGCCTGTATATGGCCTGCTTGAATGGCGCCACGATCTTGGGGGCTTCGGCCAGATAGGCCCACCGCCAGGCGTCGAACTCGGGCGGCGGATGGGCGCCCAGGTCGATCTCGGCCTCGGGGCCATCGAACCGAAGGGCGAACCAGACCTGCCGCTGGCCCTTCCAGGCCTGGCCGATGGACGAGCCCGCATGTTCCGGCGGAAAGTCGTAGGTCAGCCAGCCGTCGGTGCGGCCCAGTACGGTCACCGTGCGGACCCCGGTCTCTTCGGCCAGTTCGCGCAGGGCGGCGGCCTCGAGGTCTTCGCCCGGATCGACGCCTCCTTGGGGAAACTGCCAGTTGTTGGGGCCGGGCGCGCCGGCCCGGCGGCCCAGCCAGACCATCCCATCGGGGCGGAACAGGGCCACGCCGACATTGGGACGGTAAGGCGCCAGATGCGCCGGGGTGTCGACCTCGCTCATCGGCGGGTCATAGCCGAGGCCGGCGCGATCTGATAGCCGCGGCCTTCCACCTGTCGCGCCCATTGGGCGACCTGGGCGATGGTCAGCGGATAGGCGAAGCCCGAGCCCAGGGCCTGGCCGTTCTGCAGGGCCTGGGCCTCCAGGGCCAGCAGTTGCTGGTCGATGGCCTCGCCAGACAGCTGCTCGTCGATGATGCGCCCGGCCGAGGCCCGGGGCACGCCCAGGCCGCGGCCTGCGGCCTGGCCATCATCGATGAAGGCGAGCCCACGGGCTTTCAGCGCTGTCGTAAAGGCGGCCATGGCGGGGTCCGAATTGAGGAATTGCGAACCCAGATAGTTGGTCAGGCCGAAATAGCCCGTGGCGCGAGAGAGCAGCCATTCGAGGCGCCGAGTGGTCTCGGTGGCGCCGGAACTGGCCAGCAGGGTGTAGGGGCCGGGGTCATTGTCGGGATAGTCGACGGGCTCCATCGGCGTTTCCAGCAGCACCTCGTGGCCATGCTCCCGCGCCAGATCGATCCAGCCCTGGAGACCCTCCGAATAGGGGACGAAGGACAGGGTGATCTCGCCCGGCAGTTGCTCGATGGCCTGCCGGGTGGCGCTGGCGTTGAGGCCCAGGCCGCCGACGATCAGGCTGACCCTGGGCTTGCCATTAGGCTGGAAGGGCCGGGCATAGGCCTCGGCCGGCGTGCGGCCCCCGGGGCCGATGATCGGAAGCGGGCCGTTGGGACCCGGCGCGCTGAAGCCGGCGATGGGAGCGGCGGGCAAGGCCAGTCGCGGGCGGCCAGACCGGGCGCCCGGCATGGTGATGACGGCCTCGCCCAGCTCGGCCGGATCTTCCAGAGGGGTTTCAGAGAGTTCGAAGACGTCTTCGGTCACGCCGGGGCCCGCGCCATCGGCGGTCAGGGCCTCACGCCAGCCGGGGGGCGCTGCGGCGACGACGGCCTGGGCCAGGGGCAGGCGGATCACCGGCGTCCCCGCGCGGGGATCGCCGATGATCAGCACCAGGGCTGAAAGGGTGAGCACGAAGAGGGCGGCCGCCGCGGCGGCGCTGATATAGGGATTGGCCGCCGCTGTGCGGATCTGGGCGAGCACGCCCCGCCCGGCGCCGATGGGCGCGGCGGCTGGGGCGGGGGTCAGGCTCCGCTTGGAGAACATGGCCATGACTCGCTGAACCTCTCGCTGAAGACCGGGCCAAGGCCGGTTCTGACGCGAACATGGTTAACGAAGGCCTTATGAACCCCGCAGACAGGCTTGAGCAAGCCGCCGGCGAGGTCAAAAGACCGGGGTCCAGCCTCTGCGACTAGTTCGCCTTCGGCGCCGCGGCGGCCGCGGCGGCGACCTTGTCCTTGACGCCGATGACCTCGGCCAGGCGGGCCTCGGGCTTGGGCAGTTTCGGCGTCGCCGCCACCGAGCCGTACTTGAGCACGTCCTGGGCGCGCACCAGTTGGAAGTCCTTCTTTTCGTCGAAGGATTCCGGGGGCGCTTCGGCCGGCTGGTGGGCGCCGCGGCGCTCCAGGCCCTCGTCGGCGTTGAGCGCATTGCGCAGCGAAGCTTCGCTGAACTGGAAGGCGCGGTTGGCGATGGCCTGGGCCTCGTCGCGGCTGGCGGCCACTTCCAGATCAGGCTCGATGCCCGTCTTCTGGATCGAACGGCCAGACGGCGTGTAGTAGCGCGCCGTGGTCAGCTTGAGCGCGCCGTCCATGCCGCCGCGCAGGGGGATGACGGTCTGGACCGAGCCCTTGCCGAAGCTGGTCAGGCCGACCAGTTCGGCCCGCTTGCGATCCTGCAGGGCGCCAGCGACGATCTCGGCGGCCGAGGCCGAGCCGGTATTGATCAGCACCACCATGGGCAGGCCCTTGGCGATATCGCCTGCACGGGCGTTGTAGCGCTCCACATCGCGGGCGTTGCGCCCGCGCTGGGAGACGATCTCGCCACCCTCGAGGAACAGATCCGACAGCCCCACGGCCTGGTCGAGCAGGCCGCCGGGATTGTTGCGCAGGTCGAGGATCAGGCCCTTCATATTGGGATTGGCGGCCCGCAGCTCGCCAAACACCCGCTCGGCTTCGTCGGTCGTGCGCTCGTTGAAGGCCGAAACCCGCAGATAGCCATAGTCGCCCTCCATGCGGGCCACGGCCGATTTGGGCTGGATTACTTCGCGGATGATCTCGACGTCGAACGGATCGCTCTTTTCGCGGGCGATGCTGAGGACCACGGCCTCGCCGGGTTTGCCGCGCATCTGCTTGACGGCGTCGCTGACGCTCATGCCGAGCACGCTGGCCCCGTTGACGCCGGTGATATAGTCGCCGGCCTTGATGCCGGCCTTGGCGGCCGGCGTGTCGTCCATCGGCGAGATCACCTTGACCACGCCATCCTCGCTGGTGACCTCGATGCCCAGGCCGCCATATTCGCCGCGGGTCTGGTCGCGCATCTCGTCGAAGGACTCGGCGTTCAGATAGCCGGAATGCGGATCGAGGGAGGTCAGCATCCCATCGATCGCCGACTCGATCAGCTTGGTCTCGTCGATCTCGGTGACGTACTGGCGCTCGACCGTGTTCAGCACGTCGCCGAACAGCTCGAGCATCCGGTAGGTCTGATTGCGAGGTTCCTGGGCCGAGGCCTGGGCCTGCTGGCTCACATAGGCCATGGACCCGGCCCCGAGGACGAAGGCGGCCGCGCCAATCATCAGATACTGCTTCATAGCCCTCACCTGAGGCTCCCTTTGCGGCGATTTGATGCCGCCTGCGCGTTTCGTCCCAATGAGCGGATCAACCCGCCTCTTTCTTCAGCCAGCGCGCCGGATCGACGGGCGCGCCCTTCTCCCGGACCTCGAGATAAAGCTCCGACGGTGATTGTCCCTCATCGGCCATCCAACCGACAGGACCGCCGGCTGCGACCGTTTGCCCGACGTCCACGCTCACGCGATCAAGGCCAGCCAAGACCAGATGGTATCCACCGCTCATCCTTAAGATCAAGATGACGCCCCAGCCACGCACGGGGCCCACATATTGCACCAGCCCGGCGCCTGGACTTTGCACACGGGCGCCTCGTGGGGTCAGGATCGTCACGCCCTGATACTTGGCTGTGCTGTGGAGCGTCTCGCCGAAGCGGTGGGTCACCGGCCCCTCTGCGGGATAGAGCAGGGCCTCTGGCGGCGTCACCGGCCCTTCCACCAGATACTCCGCCGGCGCGGCGGCATAGCCCCGCAGGGCGGCGCCGGAGGGATCGACCGCCTCTGGCAGGGGGCGGGCGTCGGCCCGTTCGCTCTCGGCGGTGAACAGGGTTTCGCTGGCCACGGCGGCCAGCCGGCGCTGGCGGGCGAGATCGGAGGCTTCCGCGGCATAGACCTGGGCGCGGCGCTGCAGTTCCGGGGTCATGGCCTTGACCAGGATGGCGGCGCGCACGGCGTCGCGGGCGTCGCCCGGCGCCACCAGCAGGGCCGGCGGCGGGTCGCGCTTCAGCTGCTGCAGAATCGAGAGCAGGCGGGCCAGCTGGTTGTCATTGCGGCCCCGCTCGGCGTTCAGGGCCTGTTCGCGGGCGTCCAGGCTCTGGAGGGGCTCGGCCGCCGAGACGAGGCCCAGGCCCGCCGCCCCGGCCAGCAGAAGGGTCAAAGCCGCCAGACGGCCGCCGCGCGGATGGATGAGATCAATCACGGTGATAGGGCGACCCGGAAAGGATGGTGACGGCCCTATAGACCTGTTCGGCCAGCATGGCGCGAACCAGGGCGTGGGGCCAGGTCTGCGGGCCAAAGGCCAGCCGCCCTTGCGTCTCGTCCATCAGCTGGGGATCAAGTCCGTCGGCGCCGCCGATCATCAGCACCAGGCGTCGGACCCCGTCGTCCCGCAGGCGGGCGATCTCGGCGGCGAAGTCCCGCGAGGTTCGCGCCCGGCCATGCTCGTCGCAGGCCAGGACGTGGGCGTCCTTGAGATGGGGGCGCAGCACCTCGGCCTCGGCCAGCTTGCCGGGCTTGCGGCTCTCGACCTCGATCACCTCGACCGGACCAAGGCCCAGGACCCGACCCGCCGCCGTGGCGCGATCGGCATAGAGCTTCACCAGCTCGGTCTCAGGCGAACGGGCCAGACGGCCCACCGCCAGGAGGGTCACACGCAAGCCGCCTCCGTCAGGAGGTGGGGACGGCGTGGCCCGAGGCGTCCACCGACCAGATCTTCTCGATGTTGTAGAAGGTGCGGACTTCGGGACGGAACAGGTGGACGATGATGTCCCCGGTGTCGATCAGCACCCAATCGCAATGGGGCATCCCTTCCACCCGGGCGCGGCCATAGCCGTGCTCCTTCAGGGCGCGCAGCAGGTGGTCGGCGATCGCGCCCACATGCCGCTGCGACCGGCCAGAAGCGACGATCAGGCCATCGGCCACCGCGCTCTTGCCCGTAAGATCGATGACCACGACATCCTGGGCCTGATCCTCGTCAAGGCGGCTCAGAATCAGGTCTTCGAGGGCCTGGATGCGACCCTCGACGTCCGAGGAGGCGACGGCGGAACCGGCGGTCTCCTGCGCGCGCTGCGCGGCTTCACTATTCAGCGGGAAACTCCTCTAACGTCCACGCGAAGACCATCATAGCACGATCCTGACCCGTGGTCAGCGGTCCTTGATGGCGCCCTCTGGACGGGTCGGCCGCATCCGCTCGCGAAGGGCCGTGGACGACTGGAAATTCAAGGGCCCGCGGAGGAAAACCCAGGCGGGCGTGCGCCTGCCGGGCAGGCTGCGGGCCTGGTTGGACGGCACGCGGGCGTGGGCGAACCGCCGCGCAGCCGGCGAGGTGCGGCTTTTCAGCGAAATCCAGGGCCGCGAGACCACGGCCACCGGCGTTTCGGCCATGATCTGGGTCCAGCCCCGCCAGCGGTGGAAGGTGGCCAGACTGTCGGCCCCCATGATCCAGACGAAGTGGACGCCCGGATGGCGCGCCTTCAGGGCGCGAACCGAATCGATGGTGTAGCGCGAGCCCAGCCGGCTCTCGGCGTCGGACACCGCCATGCCCTTCTGCCGGGCGAAGGCGCGGGCCCCGGCCATACGCTCGGCCAGGCTGGCGGTTTCATGCGTCGGCTTCAGGGGGTTTTGCGGCGAGACCAGCCAGATCACCAGGTCCAGGCCCAGCCGCCGGCGGGCGGTCTCGGCCACATGGGCGTGGCCCTCATGGGCCGGATTGAACGAGCCGCCGAACAGACCCACCCGCATGCCCGGCTCCAGATGGAAGCCGAGGCGCAGGGCGCCTGGCCGTCCGGCGGCGGGCAGTCGGCGGGCGGGACCTGCAAACCACATGGGATCAGGCAGGGCGGGCGGGGGTGGGCGCCCCGCCGCGGTCGAGATGGATGTCGCTCTGGCTCACCCGCGCCCGCACCGTGAACACCCCATCGCCGGCCAGGACGCCGCCGCGGGCGAACAGGCGCCCGAACTCCCAGTTGGAGAGGCCAAGCTCGGGCTTGTTCAGGGCGTACTGGCCATCCACCCAGCGGGTGAAGCCGTCGCCGACGAAGGGCGCATTGATGGTGGCGTAGAAGCGGTCATGGGCGGCCCGGTCTGTGCTGATCAGGCTGGCGGCGAACTGAGGGCTGTAGCAGTTGAACAGGCCCACCGCCTCATTAAGGTCGGCCACCACCTTGAGCGTGACCTCAGGCGTCTGCTCCCATTCCCATTCGCGGCCCAGTTCGGCCTGCGGCAGGAGATCGACCTTGGCCTCTTCGCGGACGCCCTCGGCGCGGGCGACCTGAACCCGCGCCTGGCGCCAGGCCTTGGGCAGGAAGGCCTCGTCGCCCTCGACCACGTGCAGCTTGACCCCATGGCCGCCCCGTTCGCCAGCCTGATCCAGGGCGGCGAGGAAGACCGGGATCAGATCCTGGGCGGCGTCGCGGGTGACGCAGAAGACGTTCAGCGTGTTGCAGACCTTGCGGTCGAGGGAATGGAAGACGGCGGCGAACAGGCGCTCGGGGTCGGCGCTGGCGTCGGCCGCCATCCAGGCGCCCCCTGTGCCATGCAGGCTGACCGGCGCCCCGGCCTGGCGGGCGATGCCGCCCAGCTGGGTGACGGCGGGCCCAGATCCCCTGGCCACCGCCAGGCCCAGGCGCGGGTCGGCGAACATGGCCCAGCCGGCGGCGTGCGCGGCCGAGTCCACCAGGACGGCGGAGCCAGGCGGCAGGCCAGCCTCTGCGATGGCCGGCTCCAGCGCTTCGCCGACGATGGCGCGGGCCGTGCCCAGGGCGTCGGAGCCGATGCGGAAGACGACGGTGTTGCCGGCCCGCAGGACGCCGGTGGCGTCGGCGAACACATTGGGCCGGCCTTCGAAGACGAAGGCCACGACGCCCAGGGGCGCAGAGACCTGCTCCACACGCCAGCCAGCATGATCGACGGCTTCGATCACCTGGCCGCGGGCCGGGGCGGCGTCGCGCCAGGCCCGAAGGCCCGCGATCATGTCGGCCCGCATGGCGGGGCTGACGGCCAGACGGGTGGTGGAGCGCCCCCGCTGTTGGGCGCGGGCCACATCGGCGGCGTTGGCCGCGGCGATGGCGGCCCAGGCCGCCTCGTCGGCCAGGCGGTTGGCGAAGGCGTCGAAAAAGGCGGTGATCTGCGCGTCGCTGACCTCGCCCATCCGGGCGAAGGCGGCCTGGGCGCGGCCCACGGCGTCAGCGGCGATCGCCTGCTGGGCGGCGGGCACATGCAGCAGCGTCCCGGAGTCCTGCAGCACGATCAGCCGATCGCCCGGCTTGAAGGCGCTGGCCAGCTCCGGGCTGACGCGGGCCAGACGGTCGCCGCCATAGGGGATGGCCATGCCGGGGCTGAGCGCGGTGAGACGCTCGCCGCCTTCGTCCTCCCCGATCTGGCCCTCGCCGGGTCCTGCCCCGTCCATCATCATGATCCGTCAGTTATGCTCAGGATGAGGCTTACCTAGGCCCCTTTCGGCGCCTCGGCAATTAAGGCGTACATTGACGCAGCGGCTTCAGGCGGCCGGCAGCAACACAGCCAGGTCATCAGCGTGGATGACAGGGCCGGACGTATAGCCCAGCACGCCCTCGATGGCGTCGGAGCGCAGGCCGCAGATGCGCTCGGCCTCGGCGGCGTCATAGCGGGCCAGGCCCCGGCCGATCTCCGGCCCATCCTCCAGGCGGATGCTGACGGCGTCGCCCTTTCCGAAGCGTCCTTCGATCCTGCGAACGCCCGCGGCCAGCAGGCTCTTGCCCGCCTGCAGGGCGCGGGCGGCGCCTGCGTCCACCAGAATGGCGCCCGACGGGGACAGCGATCCGGCGATCCAGGCCTTGTAGGCCGCGCCCGGGGTCACCGCCGGGGCGATGATCGTGGCCTTGGCGCCATCCTCCACCGCCCCCAGCGGGGCCGGGCGGGCGCCCAGGGTGATCAGGGTCGCGCAGCCGGCCGACTGGGCGATGCGCGCCGCCGCCAGCTTGGTGGCCATGCCGCCCGTGCCGACGCCCGCGCCCGCATTGGCGCCGCCGGCCATGGCCTCGATCTCCGGGGTCAGCTGGGACAGGCGCGGAATATGGGTGGCGGCGGGGTCGCGCCTGGGGTCGGCGGTATAGAGACCGTCGATGTCCGACAGCAGCACCAGGGCGTCGGCGCCGATCATCTGCGCCACTCGCGCGGCCAGGCGGTCGTTGTCGCCGTAGCGGATTTCCTCGGTCACCACGGTGTCGTTCTCATTGACCACCGGCACGACGCCCAGCTCGAGCAGGGTCTCGACGGTCGCCCGGGCGTTCAGCCAGCGACGGCGCACCTCGGTGTCGTCGCGGGTCAGCAGGATCTGGGCGGCGTTCAAGCCATGGGGCTCCAGGGCCTCTTCCCAGGCGCGCATCAGGGCCGACTGGCCAGCCGCCGCGGCGGCCTGCTTTTCCGGCAGGGTCAGGGCGCGGCGGGTCAGGCCCAGGCGTCGGCGCCCCAGCGCGATGGAGCCGGAGGAGACGATCAGGATCTGCTGACCTCGCGCCCGCAGCCGGGCGATATCGACCGCCAGGGCGTTCAGCCAGGCGCGGTCGGGCGTCCCGTCCTTGGCGACCAGCAGGGCCGAGCCGACCTTGACGACGATGCGACGGGCCTGGGCGAGTTCGTTCACGGCGCCCAGCCTTCGTCGGGCCCGGCGGTGGCGGCCTTCTCCTCCGCCCGGCGCTCGCGGACCTGGCCCCAGGCGGCGCGGAGCACTTCAGTCACGCCTTCGCCAGACACCCCGGAGATCAGGCGGGGCTCCAGGCCGGCGGCCTCGGCCAGCTCCGCGGCCTTGGCGAGGCGGGCCTCGTCATCCAGGGCGTCGACCTTGTTGAGGGCCAGGATCTCGCGCTTGTCCTCCAGCCCCTCGCCATAGGCGGCCAGCTCCTGGCGGATGGTGCGATAGGCCTCGCCGACATCGTCCTGGGTGGCGTCCACCAGATGGATGAGCACGGCGGTGCGCTCCACATGGCCCAGGAACCGGGTGCCGAGGCCCGCGCCCTCGGAGGCGCCCTCGATCAGGCCGGGAATATCGGCGATGACGAAGCGTTCGTTAGTCGAGAGGTCGACCACCCCGAGATTGGGGGCGAGCGTGGTGAACGGATAGTCGGCGATCTTCGGCTTGGCCGCCGAGACCGCCGCCAGGAAGGTGGACTTGCCGGCGTTGGGCAGGCCGACCAGGCCGACATCGGCGATCAGCTTGAGGCGCAGCCAGATCCAGCGCTCCTCGCCGTCCTGGCCGGGATTGGCGTGCCGCGGCGCCTGGTTGATCGGCCCCTTGAACCGGTCATTGCCCCAGCCGCCATTGCCGCCCTTGAGCAGCAGCAGGCGCTGGCCGGCATGGTCCATGTCGGCGATCAGGGTCTCCTTGTCCTCGTCCAGCACCTGGGTGCCGACGGGGACCTTGAGCACGACGTCGGCCCCGGCGTGGCCATGGCGGTTGCGGCCCATGCCGTGCTCGCCGGTCTCGGCCTTGAAATGCTGCTGGTAGCGGTAGTCGATCAGGGTGTTGAGGCCATCCACGGCCTCGATCCAGACATCGCCGCCGCGGCCGCCGTCGCCGCCGTCCGGGCCGCCGTACTCGATGTATTTTTCCCGCCGGAACGAGACCGCCCCGCCGCCGCCGTTGCCCGAGCGGATATAGATCTTGCACTGGTCGAGAAATTTCATCGGCGTTCCAAGTGGGCCCGTTCCGCCGGCGACAGCCGACGGAACGGGTCCGATATCATAGAGGGCGAAGGCCTAGGCGAGCCAGACCATCATGCGGGTGGCCGCGGTTTCGCCGCGGGCCAGGGAATGGCGGGGCAAGACCTCGCCGGTGTAGAGAAAGCCGGTCTTGCAGAGCACCTGGCCGGAGGCCGGGTTGTCGGCGAAGTGACCGGCCACCAGGTAGCGCCGCCGCCAGCCTTCGCCGGCCCAGACCAGGGCGCCGCTGGCCGCCTCGGTGGCCAGGCCCTGACCCCAGTAGGGTCGGCCCAGCCAGTAGCCCAGTTCAACCCGGCCATCATCGTCGGGATGGAAGCCGAGCATGCCCACCAGGCCCTCATCGTCATGGTCCAGGGCGAAGATGTGTTCCTTGGCCACGTCCCGGCGTTCGCAGGCCTGAAGAAAGGCCTCGGCGTCGGACAGGCCGTAAGGGTGGGGCATCCGCGTGGTCATCCGCGCCACCCCGGGATCGTTGGCCAATGCGGCGATGCGGGGCGCGTCTTCGAGCGTCGGCGCGCGCAGCCGCAGCCGGGCGGTTGAAATGACGGGTGGTCCGTCGGGAATGCTCATCTGATCCTCCCGGCCCCTCTGCGGAGGCCCTCGGAAAACGAAAACGGGGAGTCCGGCGGCCGGACTCCCCGTTTGGAGTTTTCCTGTCCGGTCCGCCTCGGGTGGTGAGAGGCGGAACCGGTCAAGGGAGGTTCCGCCTATTCGGCGTTCGCGCCCTCGGCCTGGACCACCGTCACATAGGTGCGGTCGTCGCGCTTGGTGATGAACTTCACCGCGCCGGTGTCGAGGGCGAAGAGCGTATGGTCGCGCCCCATGCCCACGCCCGCGCCCGGGTAATATTTGGTGCCGCGCTGGCGCACGATGATGTTGCCGGCGAGCACAGCTTCGCCGCCGAACTTCTTTACGCCGAGACGGCGGCCCGCGGAGTCGCGACCGTTGCGCGAAGAACCGCCAGATTTCTTGTGAGCCATGGTGCTCTCCTAAACCGTGGAACGCCTATTCGGCGTCCGATTCCTTCTTGGCGGCGGCCTTCTTCGGCGCAGCCTTCTTTTCGCCGGCTTCAGCCTTGGGAGCCGCAGCCTTCTTGGGGGCGGCCTTCTTGGCTTCAGCCTTGGGGGCGTCGGCCTCGGCTTCGACCGGGGCGGCCTCGGCCTTCTTCGGCGCAGCCTTGGCGGGCTTGTCTTCGACCTCGACGCGGGGCGCGAGGCCACGGGCGCGGGCGTTGAGGACCGCCTTGGTGGTCAGGTCGACTTCGCCGTCCCACTTGTCGGTCTTGCCGACGCCGGCGATCGAGGTCACGCGCAGCACGCTTTCGATCTGGCGATGGCCACGGGTCCGACGATAGCCCTGACGGCGGATCTTCTTGAAGATCTTCACCTTCTCACCCTTGCGGGTTTCGATCAGGGTGGCCGAAACGGTGGCGCCGTCCACGAGGGGCGCGCCCAAGGTCACGGTGTCGCCGTCGCCCAGCATCAGGACGTCGCCGAACGCGACATCAGCGCCCGGTTCGCCATCCAGCTTTTCAACCACAAGCAGATCGCCAGGTTGGACCCGGTACTGTTTGCCGCCGGTCTTGATCACCGCGTACATGGTTCGCGCCTTGGACTATATGCAAAAAGGATTACGCCCGCGATAGCCTGCGGGCGAGAGCCGCGGACTTATACAGACGCAGACTTGCGAGTCAACGCGGCCAACGGGGATTCTGCGGCCTCGTCCCGGGGGGCTTCGCGCACCTCCACGGTCAGGTGGCTGAGGCCGGCAAGGCCGGTGAGCTGGCTTCGGAAGGCGTGCGCCGAGCGACCCTGCGGATCGGCGACCACGGCGATGGCGGCATGGTGGCCAGGCCCCAGTCGCCACAGGTGCAGGTCGATCACGCGCGCGTCGAGGGCCTCAAGCCGGGTGCGGACCTCCGCGGTCAGCCGCGGGTCGGGCGTCATGTCGAGGAGCACGGAGCCGGCGCGTCGACCCAGGCTCCAGGCGAACCGCGCCACCAGCAGGGCGCCCAGCAGACCCGCCAGGGGGTCGGCCCACGTCCAGCCCAGGTGCTCGCCGGCCAGCAGCCCGCCAATGGCCAGTATCGACACGATCACGTCGGCGGCCAGGTGCAGGTGGGCGGCACGTAGATTGACGTCGTCGTCATCGCCGGGGGCCGGTTGTGCGTTCACCGGCCGCAGCAGCCACATGCAGACGAAATTGACGGCCAGCACCACGAGGGCGAGCTGAGTGGCCTCATGATAATGGGTCGCCGCGCCGCCGCCGAAGCGGGTCAGGCTCTCGCCAGCCAGCAGCAGGGCGGTGACGCCCAGGGCCACGGCGTTGGCGAAGGCGGCGAGATAGCCGATCTTGCCCGCGCCGAAGCTGAACCTGCGGTCGGCGGCGTAGCGCCGGGCCAGCAGATAGGCGAGGCCGGCCACGGCGAGGGCGGCCACATGGGCGGCCATATGGATGCCGCCGGCCACCAGGGCCATGGAGTTGAAGGCCAGACCGCCGACCAGCTGACCGACCAGGGTCAGCGCGCAGATGGCTGCGGCCGCCCAGACCCGACGCTCGTTGCGGGCATGGTCTGCGCCCAGATAGACCCGGTCGGCGCGGAAGCCGTCCAGGGGACTGGCGGCCGGCGCCGCTGGCCCGGCCGTCTTCTCAGAACTTGCTCTGTCATCCTGAGACACGGGCGGCCCCTTGGCGGCGGCGCCCTTGGCGGGCGGAGAAGCGTTAATCTATAACATAAGTTGGGCGGTCAAGGGCTGATGATGAGACACAACCTGCGGCTCGCCTGTTCCCTATGGCCTCGGCAGTGACTAAATGGCGGCCATGACCGACAAGACCCCCGTCACCGTCCTCACCGGCTATCTCGGCGCCGGCAAGACCACCCTGCTCAACCGGATCCTCAGCGAGGACCATGGCAAGCGATACGCTGTCATCGTCAACGAGTTCGGCGAGGTGGGCATCGACAACGAGCTGATCGTCGGCGCGGACGAAGAAGTCTTCGAGATGAACAACGGCTGTGTCTGCTGCACCGTGCGCGGCGACCTGATCCGGGTGCTCTCGGGCCTCATGAAGCGCAAGGGCAAGTTCGACGCGATCATCGTCGAGACCACGGGCCTGGCCGATCCGGGGCCGGTGGCCCAGACCTTCTTCGTGGACGACGACGTGCGGGCCAAGGCCCAGCTGGACTCGGTGACCACGGTGGTCGACGCCAAGCACCTGCCCCTGCGGCTGGTCGACAGTCCCGAGGCGGTGGAGCAGATCGCCTTCGCCGACCAGATCATCCTCAACAAGACCGACCTCGTCTCGGAAGCCGAACTTGCGGCGGTCGAGGCGCAGATCCGTCGGATCAACCCGCTCGCGCCGATCCACCGGGCGCAGCGCTCCAATGTGCCGCTGGAGGCGGTGCTCGGCCGGGGCGGCTTCGACCTTGAGCGCATCACCGGCCTGGATCCGGAATTCCTCAACCCGGCCCACGGCGAGCCTGGCCATGTGCACGACGACTCCTGCGACCATGATCATGATCACCATCATGGCCACGATCACCACGACCATGGCCATCATGACCATGCTGACCACGACCATGTGGCCGCCGCCGGCATCCGCGGCGTCTCGCTGACCCTGGACCGGCCCTTGAACGGAACCCGGGTCACCAACTGGCTGAACGAGCTGCTGCAGGAACAGGGACCCGACATCCTGCGGGCCAAGGGCATTCTGGACGTGTCCGGCGAGGATCGCCGGCTGGTCTTCCAGGCCGTTCACATGATCCTGGAGGGCGACTTCCAGCGTGACTGGCGGGCTGATGAGCCGCGCTTCAGCCGCATGGTGTTCATCGGCCGCAATCTGGACGAGGCCAAGCTCAAGGCCGGCTTCGAGGCCTGCGCAGCCTGACCGCCTCAGGGCGCTGCAGACATGAAAACGCCCGCCGGTGATCCGGCGGGCGTTCGCATATCGGATGATCCGTCAGCGGCGATCAGGCCGCTGCGAAGATCAGGACAGCTCTTCGTTGATCAGGGCGACCAGGAAGTAGCCGTCGGTCTGCAGCTGGTTCATCACCGACATGAACTCACCGTAGCGCACGGTGCGGTCGGCGCGGACATAGACGCGCTCTTCGGTGGGAACCGGCACAGCCAGTTCGGCGGCCAGATCGGAGGCCAGGGTCGCCAGGGTGGTCGGGCGCTCGCCGATGAACAGGGCGCCGCCTTCCTGCACGTTGATCAGGGTGGGCTCTTCCACCACGGTGCCGGGCGGCGGCGGGATGGCGGGCGGCAGGTCGAGCTTGATCGACACCGTCGCGGCCGGAATGGCCACCATGAAGATGATCAGGAGCACCAGCATCACGTCCACGAAGGGCGTGACGTTGATGTCGCTGTTCTGGCCGAGGTCGAACTTGGAGCCGCCCCCGCCACTCAGCTTCGCCGCCATATGCAATTCCTTCCCATAGGGCCGCGCATGCCCGCGGCCGTCCGTTTCGTCTCGACCATTCGCCTGTCGAAAGCCGATTGTAAAGTCTCCAGGGGTGAGGAATCCCGCGCCAGCGGTGCGATTGGCCCCCCAGGCGCCGCATCAGGCGTCGCATTCCGCCTGGAATCCTTGCAACACCCCCTGGGCAAGACCGGCGTTCGCCGTCTATTTCACCGCCATGTCCTATGTTTTCGACGCCTACGTCACCGCAGCCCTGTTCACCAAGTCCGGCCAGGGGGTCTTCGCCCTCGGGGATGGGAGCGTCCGATTCGACACCGGCGAGGTGATCGAGGCCCATGACGGGGCGGTGCTGTCGGCCTGTCTCCACCCGTCGGGCGACGGCGTGGTCACAGGCGGCGACGATGGCCGGGTCGTTTGGTCGCGGATCTCGGGGCCCGAGGAGATCGCCGCTGTCCCAGGGCGCTGGATCGACGCGGTGGCCGCCAGCGGCGAGTCCGGGCTGATCGCCTTTTCCGCGGGCAAGACGGTGCATGTCCGCGATGTCGCCGCGCCGGACTTCGCGCGCGCCTTCGAGCACGAAAAGTCCGCCTCGGGTCTCGCCTTCGACCCCAAGGGGCGGCGGCTGGCGGTGGCCACCTATGGCGGGGCCTGGCTGTGGTTCGCCCGCATCGCCGAGCAGAAGCCGACCATCCTGGCGTGGGCGGGCAGCCACATCGCCCTGGCCTGGAGCCCGGACGGCAAGTTCCTGATGTCGTCCATGCAGGAAAACCAGCTGCATGGCTGGCGGGTGGCCGACGAGAAGAACATGCGCATGGGCGGCTATCCGGCCAAGGTGAAGAGCCTGGTCTTCATGTCCAAGGGTCAGATGCTGGCCACGTCCGGGGCGCAGGGTGTGGTGATCTGGCCGTTCGGCGGTTCGGCCGGTCCGATGGGCAAGCAGGCGGCCGAGGTCGGCTTCGACGGCTCCACCCTGGTCGCCCGGGTCGCCGCGCAGCCTGGCGGCCAGCGGGTGGCTGCAGGCCTTGAGGACGGCCGGGTCTGGATCTGCGACCTCAACGGCCAGAAGATCGAGATGCTGAAGGCCGAAAAGGGCCCGCCGATCGCGGCCCTGGCCATCTCGGCCGACGGCAAGCGGGTGGCCTGGGGCGACGAGGACGGCGCGGCCGGCGTCGCCGAAGCGCCTTAGGCGACGAAAAAAAGGGACACGAAGAACTCGAAGGAAGGCGTAGGGCACAAAGGGTCAAGCCATCCGTCTTCGTGTCCTTTGCGTCTCTTCGTGTTCTTCGTGTCACCTCTTCTTTTTGCGCTGCGCGCCGGCGTTAGATGTCCTCGAACCCCTGCATTTCGCCCCAGACCTCGAAGGGGTCGCGGCGGGTGCGCAGGGTGTTGACGGCCGCGTCGGGATCGCGATAGCCGAGCGCCATGCCGGAGAAGATCATGTGGTCAGCGGGCAGGTTCAGGATGTCCGCCAGGGTCTGGGGATAGCGGGCCCAGTATTCCTGGGCGCAGGTGTCCAGCCCGCGCTCGACGGCCAGCAGCATGATGGTCTGCATCAGCATGCCGACATCGGACCACTGCGGCGGCCCGACCTTGCGATCCAGGCTGAAGAACAGACCCACAGGCGCGCCGAACAGTTCGCCGTTCTTGGCCAGCTGGGCCAGGCGGGCGGGCTTGTCCTCCCGCGGGATGCCGATCGTGGCGTAGAGATCCTCGCCGCACTGGAAGCGCCGGGTGCGCAGGGGCTCCCACAGGTGGGGGGGATAGACGTCATACTCCGGCGTCTCGCCGAACGGGTTCTCCCGCACCCGCGCCTTCAAGGTCTCCAGCGGCGCGCCGGTCAGGGCGTGAACCCGCCAGGGCTGGAGGTTGCCGCCCGACGGCGCGCGGGCGGCGGCCTCCAAGATCTCCCGGACCAGGGCGCCGGGGACGGGGTCAGGACGGAAGGCGCGGACCGAGATCCGCTGGGCCACGGCCTGGCTGACATTCATGGGCCGGTCTCCTGCACGCAATGGACGCTTGCCGCGCCGTCTTCCCATCGTTAGCAGCCCTGCCTAGGGTCAAGGCAAGGATGGCTGAACTTGAGCGAGACCGACACCAACCCCCCTGAGTCTGTGCCTGATGCTGGGCCCGAGCCAGCGGTCTCCGAGGAGTCCACGGCGCCTCGCCGCGGCCGGTTCGGCCGGATCGTACGGAGCCTGCTGGTCCTGGCGCTGATGATCGGCTTTGTCGGTCCGGTGCTGAGCGTGGCCGTCTACCGCTTCGTGCCGCCGCCGATCACGATCCTCATGGTGCAGCGGCTCTTTGAAGGCCAGGGTCTCAGCCGCAGCTGGCGGGGGCTCGACGACATATCTCCGCATCTGGTCCGCTCGGTCATCGCCGCGGAGGACGCCAATTTCTGCAGTCACCGCGGCTTCGATATCGAGGCGATCCGCAAGGCGCTGGCGCACAATGAATCCTCCGAGCGCGTGCGCGGCGGCTCGACCATCAGTCAGCAGACGGCCAAGAATGTCTTCCTGTGGCTCCACCGCTCCTATGTCCGCAAAGGGCTGGAGGCCTATTTCACCGTCCTGATCGAGGTGATGTGGGGCAAGCCGCGGATCATGGAGGTCTATCTGAACTCCATCGAGTTCGGGCCGGGGATCTACGGCGCCCAGGCGGCGGCCCGGGAAAACTTCGGCGTCGACGCCAAGGATCTCAGTCCGTTGCAGGCCGCCCGCCTGGCGGCCGTGCTGCCCAGTCCCCTGCGCTACAAGGCCGACACGCCGGGGCCTTACATCCGCCGCCGAACGGGCCGCATCCAGGCCGCGGCCGGGACGGTGCGGCGGGACAATCTCGACGCCTGCGTCCTGGGTTGACGAAAGAAGGTGGCGCCCCCAGACCTGTAGATTGGTAAAACAATCTGCCCCGTAGGAGGCCTTCATGCGCGTTGGTGTGCCCCGCGAGATCAAGCCCAACGAACATCGCGTGGGTCTGCCGCCCACGGCGGTGCGGGAATATGTGGCCCACGGCCATCAGGTGATCGTCGAGACCGGGGCCGGCGAGGGCGCCGGCTATGCCGACCAGGACTACGAGCGGGCCGGGGCCACAGTGGCGCCGGACGCCGCGGCGGTGTTCGCGCAAGCCCGGCTGATCGTGAAGGTCAAGGAGCCGCAGGCGGTCGAATGGGCCAGACTCACCCCCGACCATATCCTCTTCACCTATCTGCATCTGGCGCCGGACCCCGCCCAGACCGAGGGGCTGCTGGCCTCGGGCTGCGCGGCCATCGCCTATGAGACCGTGACCGATCGCGCCGGCGGACTGCCGCTCTTGGCGCCCATGTCGGAGGTGGCCGGCCGGATCGCGGTGTTTTCCGCCGGTGAGACCCTGCTCAAGCACAATGGCGGCATGGGGCTCCTGCTATCGGGGGTGCCCGGCGTGCGGCCGGCGCGGATCTGTGTCCTGGGCGGCGGCGTGGTGGGCATGAACGCTGCGCGCATGGCCGCTGGTCTCGGCGCCGAGGTGGTGGTGCTGGAGCGCTCCATCCCCCGGATGCGGGAACTGGACGACATGTTCCTGGGCCGCGTCCTGACCCGCTATTCCACTCTGGACGCGGTGGAGGAGGAGGTGCTGCGCGCCGATGTGGTGATCGGCGCCGTGCTGACCGCCGGAGCCGCGGCCCCCAAGCTGGTCCGGCGTGAGCATCTGGCGCGGATGAAGCCGGGCTCGGTGCTGGTGGACGTCTCCATCGACCAGGGCGGCTGCTTCGAAACCTCCCGGCCCACGACCCATGCCGATCCGACCTATGTGGTCGATGGCGTGGTCCACTATTGCGTGGCCAACATGCCCGGCGCCGCCCCGCGGACCTCGTCAGAGGCGCTGGTGCACGCCACCCTGCCATTCGGCCTGGCCCTGGCCGACCGGGGACTGGACGCGCTCAAGGACGACCCCCACCTGGCGCGGGGGCTTAATGTGCTGAAGGGCGAACTGACCCACCCGGCCGTGGCGCAGGCGCTGGGACGGACCTCGGTCGATCCTTACGGAGTCTGGAAGCGCTAAGCCGCGGCCCACTGATTGGGGTCGAGCGCCACGGGATCGTCCAGCGCCATGTCGTCCCAGTCCAGGTCCGGCGGCGGGCTAGAGGCGGCGGCGACGACGGCCGAAAGCTCGGCCGCCGAGGTGACGCCCACCAGCACGGTGGTGGCCTCGGGCCGCGACAGGGCGAAGCCCAGGGCCGCCTGCAACGGGTCGCTGCGGCCTTCGGCGATCAGCCGGCGAGCCCGCGAGATGCGGCTGGCGGCGGCCTTCAGATGATTGGGCGCCCGGTCCGGCGGCAGGAAGATCAGGCCGTTCAGGAAGATCGAGCGCAGCTGAACCTCGATGCCCATGGCGGCCAGGGTGGCCAGGGTCCCGTCGATCAGCAGCCGCTGGTCGAGCAGGCTGGCCGGCGCCTGGATCACGTCGGGGCGGAAACGACGGGCGAGGCCCACGGGATCGTCGGAGGCGAAGACCGCCACGCCGATCCGGCGGCAGACGCCAGCGTCACGGAGTTGCTGCAGGCGGGTCCACAGCGCCATGCCGTGGGGACCGAACAGCTCTGAGGCCGAGGGCACCAGGACGCAGTCGGCCTGGGCCACGCCGAGCCGGCGCATGGAGGCGCGCACCTCGGCCTCGACCATGTCAGGGCCGCGATCGGCGCGGATGGTGGTCACGGACACGCGGAACGGAATGGGCTTGGGCAGGGCCTCGCCGATCAGGGTCTCGCCCTGCGCCGAGCGTCCCGCCACATCGAACAGGGACAGGCCCGCCCGATGAGCCACGGAGAGAATGTCCTGCACTTCGGCCCGGGCCGGGCGCCCGCGAACGGTGGCCTGGTCCAGAACGAATTGGCCGGAGCCGAGGCCGAGCTTTGCGAGCGGAGAGGTCATGGGCGGGCGGACGCTCTAAGAACTACACTTGTCGAGGGTCATGCTTATCTGTGAGGCCTAAAGAACCCGTATCTGGAACCTTTCACGGGAGTTAATCTGGCCCATGACCGAACCGCTTCCGCAATGGCCCATCTTCGGCCTGGACGAGGACGTCCGTCCCGCCCTTCGCCAGGCCGCGGCCACCGGCGCGCCCCTGGTCATGGCCACCCTGACGGCGCTTGGCGGCGGCGGTCCCCGGCCTGTGGGAACCCAGATGGTGTTCGGGAAGGGCGTAGTTTCAGGTTATTTTTCAGGAGGTTGTGTCGAATCCGACGTGGCCGCCCACGCCCAGGCCTGCCTGGAGGACGGCGCGCCCCGCACCCTGGTCTACGGGGAGGGGAGCCCCTGGCCGGACATCCAGCTCCTGTGCGGCGCACGGATCGAGATCTTCCTGGAGAAGGTGGCGAGCGACGATCCCGCCCTGGCCAATCTTTTTGCCGCCCAGAATGAGCGTAAACCCTGCGTCTGGCTGAGCGATGGCCGCCGCCGGGTCTGCGTGGCGCCTGAGGCGGCTCAAGGGTGGGAGGGCGCCATCCGCCGGGACTATGCGCCGGTCCCTCGGCTGGTGGTGGTCGGCTCCGATCCCACGGCCCTGGCCATCGCCGCCCTTGGCGGCCAGTCGGGGTTCGAGACCACGCTGGTGCGGCCCAAGGGGCCGGCCGAGCCGCCGCCCCTGGCCCAGGTGGCCTATCGACGGGATGAGCCCGGCGAGGCCCTGGCCGCCATCGGCCTCGATCCCTGGACGGCGGTGGCCATCGCCACCCATGATCTCGCCACCGATCAGGCCGCCCTGCGCGCCGCCCTGCCGTCCCAGGCGGCCTATGTGGGTCTGCTGGGCGCCCGCGCGCGGTTGGCTGAGCGGCTGGCCCGCCTGCGTGAGGCCGGGCTCAGCGAGGCGGACCTTTCGCGGCTGCACGCCCCCATCGGCCTGGATATCGGCGGCAAGGCTCCCTGGGAGGTGGCGCTGTCGGTGATCGGAGAGATCGTCGCCCTGCGCTATGCGCGGGCCAATGGCAGCACCTCGACCAGCCCGCCGGCCTCGACCGCGGGCGCGCCCGGCGGGCGCCGCAGCAAGGCGTCGGCGACGGCGAACACGGTGACCAGCGAGGAGTCCTGATCCCCATAGGGCTGGACGCTGATCGCGCCGTCCTGATGGGCGAGCTTCGCCCGCATCCAGTGCTCCCGCGGTCCGTTGGCCGCCAGCGGCGTCGCCGCGCGTGCGGTGATCGTGGCGAACGGCTTCGGATCGCCCTGATAGGCCGCCAGGATCGGGCGCAGGAAGAGCTCGGCGCAGACAAAGGCCGAGGCCGGATTGCCCGGCAGGCCCAACATCCGGCGGCCGTCGGCCAGGACGCCGAAGAAGGTCGGCTTGCCCGGCCGCACCGCGACGCTGGCCACCTTCATCGACAGGCCCAGGGCCTCGCCCGCAGCCCGCACCAGGTCGTGGTCGCCCACCGAAGCCCCGCCCACCGTGACGATCAGGTCGGCCTCGGCGTCCCGCAAGGCGGCGATGACGGCGTCCAGATCATCGCGGACAGGCTTGAGCTTTTGCGCCTCCGCCCCCCAGGCGCGGGCCATGGCCAGCAGGGCTGGCGCGCCGGAATCATAAATCTGGAACGACCCAGGTGCGCCGGGCGCCTCGATGATCTCCTCGCCGGTGGAGATGATCGCCACCTTGGGCGAGCGATGGACCGACACCTCGGCGCGGCCGGCCGAGGCGGCCAGCGACAGACGCCAGGGATCGATGCGCTGGCCGGCGCGCAGCAGGGCCTGGCCTGACTTGAAGTCGCCGCCCCGGGGGCGCAGGTGCTGGCCCGCCCGGGTCCCGGGCGTCGTCACCGTCTCGCCGTCGCGCTGGGCGTCTTCCTGGATGACGATGGCGTCGGCGCCGGCCGGCACAGCCGCGCCGGTGAAGATGCGCACGGTCTCGCCTGCGCCCAGGGCGCCGGCAAAGCCGTGGCCCGCGGCGCTCTCGCCTATGATGCGCAAGGTCCCAGGCGTGTCGCCGCTGCGGACCGCCCAGCCGTCCATGGCCGAGGCGTCGAAGGGCGGCTGGTCGCGGATCGCGGCGACATCCTCGCCCAGCACCCGGCCGATCGCCGCGCGCAAGGGCACGGTCTCGCTCGGAAGCGGCGCGATCTCGGCCAACATGCGAGCCCGGGCGTCCTCGACGGCCAGCAGCTTCATGGGGCCGACCAGTCGCCGGAGGCGCCGCCGGACTTGGCGGTCAGGCGCACAGCCTCGATGACCATGCCCTTTTCGGCGGCCTTCAGCATGTCATAGACGGTGAGGCAGGCGACCGAGACCGCGGTCAGGGCCTCCATCTCGACGCCGGTCTGGCCGGTGGTGCGCACCCGCGCGGTGACCGACAGGCCGCCCTCGCCCGGCGCCACGCGGACCTCGACCTTGGACAGGGCCAGAGGATGGCACAGCGGGATCAGCTCGCTGGTGCGCTTGGCGGCCATGATGCCGGCGATCTCGGCTGTGGCCCGGACATCGCCCTTCTTGGCGTCGCCGGAGAGGGCGAGCGCCAGGGTCTCTGGCGTCATGCGGACAAAGCCTTCGGCCACGGCTTCCCGGGCGGTGACCGCCTTGTCCGAGACATCGACCATATGGGCGCGGCCGGTCTCGTCGATGTGGGTGAGGCCGCTCACCGCTCCATCAGCCTGGGCATGAGCTCGACCATGTTGCAGGGGCCGTGCCGGCTGTCGAGCTGGGCTGAGATCACCTTGTCCCAGCCGTCCTTCACCGCGCCGTTGGAGCCGGGCAGGCAGAAGACGAAGACCCCGCCGATGATGCCGGCGGTGGCGCGGCTCTGCAGGGTGGACAGGCCCACCGACTGGTAGCTGACCATGTGGAAGACCACGGAGAAGCCGTCCAGGGTCTTGTCGAACAGGGGCTGCAGGGCTTCGGGCGTCACGTCGCGGCCGGTGATGCCGGTGCCGCCGGTGGTGACCACGGCGTCCACCTCGCCCGAGGCGACCCAGGCCTGGACCTGGCCGCGGATGGCCTCGACGTCGTCGCGGACGATGGTGCGGCCGGCCAGAACATGGCCGGCGCCGGTGACCCGGTCGGCGAGGATCTGGCCGGACGTGTCGGTCTCTTCATCCCGGGTGTCGGAGACCGACAGGACGGCGATACGGACCGGGACCAGGGTCTTGGCTTCATCGATCTTGCCCCCGGGGGCGAAGGCGGGCGCGTTCATGATCGGCTCCTTGGGGTCAGGTGTCTGGCGACGTTCTAGCCGGGGCGGGGCGCCCCGTCATGCCCAGCGGGCGATATCCTCGTGGTCCTGCGCCCGGGGTTCGATCCAGCGGGCGCCGTCGGGGCCATGCTCCTTCTTCCAGAAGGGGGCGCGGCTTTTCAGATAGTCCATCAGATAGTCGCACGCCTCGAACGCCGCTCGGCGGTGGGCCGCGGCCGTGGCCACGAAGACGATAGGCTCGCCCGGCGCGATCTGGCCGATGCGGTGGACGATCATCAGGTCGTGAAGTTCGAACCGCGTCTTGGCCGTCTCGGCGATGGCGCCAATCTGCGTCTCGGTGAAGCCGGGATAGGCCTCCAGCTCCAGGATCCTGGTCTCGCCGCCCTCGGCGCGGGCCAGGCCCGTGAAGCTCGCCACCGCGCCGGTCTCGGCCCGCCCGCGGCAGAAGCCCGACAGCAGGGGGCCGGGATCGAAGCCCTGGTCGGTGAGGCTGATCATCAGCCGCTAGCCCCCGCTCATGGGCGGCAGGAAGGCGACTTCGGAGCGGGCCGACAGGGGCGCGTCATCGCGCGCCAGCACCTGGTCCAGCGCCACCTGGACACCCGGCGCGGCCAGGGCCTCGCCCAGGGCGGCGTCGTCGGCGGCCAACAGGGCGCGGAGATCGGAGAGGCGGGCGGGCGCCGGCTCCAGGGTCTTTTCCCGCCAGCCGGCGATGTCGCTCAGGCGACCAAACAGCAGGACCCGGGTCACGGCCTCAGCCTCCGGTGGTTGACATGTGGCGGGCGAGCGCCGGGGCGGCGGACCGCTCGATCCGGAAGTCGTGGCCCTTGGGCTTGCCGTCCACCGCCAGGCGGATGGCGTCCACCAGGGCGGCGTCATCGGCGCCGGCGCGCAGGACGGCCCGCAGGTCGCTGGCGTCCTCCTGCCCTAAGCAGGTGTGCAGGGTGCCGGTGCAGGTCAGGCGCACCCGGTTGCAGCCCTCGCAGAAGTTGTGGGTCATCGGCGTGATGAAGCCCAGCCGTCCGCCGGTCTCGGCCACCCGGACATAGCGGGCGGGGCCGCCGGTGGAGAGGGGAATGTCCTCCAGGGTCCAGAAGCTCTCCAGCTCCTGACGCACCTTGGCCAGCGACAAGAACTGGTCGGTGCGGTCTTCCTCGATCTCGCCCAGCGGCATGGTCTCGATCAGGGTGGCGTCGAGGCCCTCGCCGTGCGCCCAGGCGATCAGGTCGGGCAGTTCCGCAGCGTTGTCCTGCGCCAGGGCCACGGCGTTGATCTTGACGGCGATGCCCGCGTCTTGCGCGGCCTTGATGCCGGCCAGCACCTTGGTCACGTCGCCGCCGCGGGTCAGGCGGCGGAACAGGTCGGGCTTGCGGGTGTCGATGGAGACGTTGATCCGCCGCACGCCGGCGGCCGCCAGGGGCTCGGCGAACTCCGCCAGGCGGGTGCCGTTGGTGGTCAGGGTCAGCTCATCCAGCGCCCCGGACTTCAGATGCCGCGACAGGCCCTCGATCAAGTTCATCACGCCCTTGCGCACCAGGGGCTCGCCGCCGGTGATCCGCAGCTTGCGCACGCCGAGCGCGATGAAGGCGCTGCTGACCCGGTCCAGTTCCTCAAGCGTCAGCAGGTCCTTCTTGGGCAGGAAGACCATGTGCTCGGCCATGCAGTAGACGCAGCGCAGGTCACACCGATCGGTGACCGAGACCCGCAAATAGGTCACCGTCCGGCCAAAGCCGTCGATCAGGGGCGCCGCCGTGGCGGCTGGCGCTTGCGAAGATGGGGCGTCGTAAGGCGTCATGGCGTTTGACCAACATAGGTGAGGGCAGGCGATGGCGACAGGGGTGGAGCGCAATCAGGCGGCCTGGAGCGCCATTGTCCTGGCGGCTGGCGCCGGTCGCCGGTTCGGCGGCCGCAAACTGCTGGCGCCGTTCGAGGACGGGGTTCTGCTCGACGGCGCGTTGAAGGCGGCGTTCGCCAGCCCGGCTTCGACGATCATCCTGGTGACGGGATCGGAGGCCGCAGACGTGGCGACGGCCGCAAGGGCCTTCGCCGAACGTCAGGGCCAAGGGGGGCGTCTGCAGATCGTCCACGCCGCCGACCACGCCGAGGGCATGGGCGCCTCCCTTCGCGCCGGGGCGGCCCTGCTGCCGGCGGACAGCGCCGGCGCCTTCGTTTTTCTGGGGGACATGCCGAGGATACCCACGGCTGTCCTACCGCGCCTGGTCGAGGCGGTGGAAACCGGCGCCGCGGCGGCGGCCCCGGTCTGCGGCGGCCGCCGGGGTCATCCGGTGCTGTTCGGGGCAGGACTCTTCGCCCCCCTCCGCCAGGCCTCAGGCGACGAGGGCGCCCGCGCCGCGCTGGCGGGCCTGGGGCCGCGCCTGGCGCTTATCGAGACCGACGACGCGGGCGTGCTGTTCGACGTCGATCAGCCAGGGGACCTGGCTGGCTAGGCCTGCGCCCTCACAAACGGCTGCGCCGTGATCGCGTCGCCGGTCAGGGCCAGCAGGGCGTTGGCCACGGCCGGGCCGATCACAGGCGTGCCGGGTTCGCCGACGCCGGTGGGGTGGGCGCCGGCAGGCTGGGCGACGATGTAGGTCTCGACCTTGGGGGCTTCGCTGTGGCGCAGGACCCGGTAGGTGTCGAAGTTGGTCTGGTCGACCCGGCCCTCGGTCAGGGTCACCTCGCCATAGAGGGCGGCGGACAGGCCATAGCAGGTCCCGCCCTCCATCTGGGCGGCGATTTGGTCGGGCGAGATGGCCGTGCCGCAGTCGATGGCGGTGACCACGCGGCCGACCTTGGGCTCGCCATTCTCCATCCTCACCTCGGCCACCTGGGCGACGACCGAGCCGAAGCATTCGTGCACCGCCACGCCGCGGGTCCAGCCTTCGGACGCAGGCGTCGCCCAGCCGGACTTCTCTGCCGCCAGGTCGAGGACGGCCAGATGCCGCTTGGCGTCGGCCTTCCGATAGAGGGCGCGGCGGTAGTCGACGGGATCCTGGCCGGCCCTGCGGGCCAGCTGGTCGATGGTGTGCTCCATGACATAGGCGGTGTGGGTCGCACCCACCGAACGCCACCACAGCACCGGCACGCCGATATCCGGCGTCAGCAACTGGGCGTCCACGTGGGGCGTGGCCGCAAGGTAGGGCGAGCCCTTGGCGCCTTCGACCGCGCTTTCGTCAACGCCGCCGCCGCGCATGGGGGCGCCCTTCATGATCGACTGGGTGACGATGCGATGGGTCCAGGCGGCCGGATAGCCCTCGGCGTCGGTGGTCACCCGCACCCGGTGGTGGACCAGGGGGCGGAAATAGCCCGCCGCCATGTCGTCTTCGCGGGTCCAGACCAGCTTCACCGGCCGGTTCTTGCCGACCTTCTTGGCGATCTCGACGCATTCGACCACGAAGTCGGACTGGAAGTTGGCCCGCCGGCCGAATGAGCCGCCGGCCGGCAGGGTCTCGATCTCCACCGAGCCGGGCAGGTTGAGCACGACCTTGGCGACATTGAGCTGGTCCAGGGTCGGCCCCTGGGAGGCGAAGGTGAGCCTGGCCTTGTTGCCCGACACCTGGGCCACGCAGTTCATGGGCTCCATGGTGGCATGGGCGAGATAGGGGAAGTCGTAGCCGATCTCGAGGGCGTCGCCCGTCTGGCTGGCGGCGTCGCCCTGGCTCTCGAAGGCCTGCCATTCCTCGCCTTCGGCCAGATCGGCCGAGCCGCTGGCCAGGCCCTGGAAGCGCACGAGGATGTCGGTCGAGCTGCGGGTCTCGGCCTTGTCCTCATTCCAGGTGACGGTCAGCGCGTCGCGGCCCTGCTTGGCGGCCCAGGTGTTGCTGGCCACCACGGCGACGCCGGTGGGGATTTCATAGACCTCGACCACGCCGGGCACGGCCTTGGCCGCCGCCGCATCAAAGCTCGCCACCTTGGCGCCGAACCGGGGCGGGTGGGCGACCATGGCCACCAGCAGGTCGTCGGCCTGGACGTCCATGGTGAAACGGGTCTGGCCGGTGCTCTTGGCCAGGCTGTCCTTGCGCCGCACCCGGTCGGTTCCGATCAGGGTGAAGCGGGCGGGATCCTTCAGCGTCGGTTCGGCCGGCGGGGTGAGCCTGGCCGCATCGGGCAGCAGCTCGCGGAAGTCAGTGGTGCGGCCAGAGGCGGCGTGGCTGACCACCCCGTTCTCCACGGTGATCTCGCCTTCGGCCACATCCCAGCGGGCGGCGGCGGCCTGGACGAACATGGCGCGGGCGGCGGCGCCGGCCTTGCGCAGCTGATCCCAGGAATTGTTGATCGCCGAGGAGCCGCCGGTGAGCTGCGCGCCCATGGCGCCGTTGGCGTAGAGCCTGGCGTTGGCCGGGGCGTGCTCCCAGCCGACCCGGGCCCAGTCGGCGTCCAGCTCCTCGGCGACGATGGCGGCGAGGCCGGCATGGTTGCCCTGGCCAAACTCGATGTGCTTGCAGACCACGCTGACCGCCCCGTCCGGCGCGATCTTCACAAAGGGTCCGAAGGCGCCGACCTCGTTCTCGGCGCCGAGCGCCATCAGGTTGGTCGGCGAGCATCCCACCAGCAGGGCGCCGCCCGCGGCGGTGGCCGTGACGATCACGTCGCGGCGGGAAGGGCCGGCCTGGGCGCGGCGACGGTCAAAGGGTGCGTTCATGGCTGTCCCCGCCGGTTCAGGCTTGAGTCTGGCTGTCGGTGGTCTGGCCAGGGGCTGGCTGGCCGGCCGCGTCCTTGATCGCCGCATGGATGCGCTGATAGGCGCCGCAGCGACAGATATTGCCGCTCATGGCCGCATCGATCTCGTCGTCGGTGGGCTGGGGCGACTGTTCCAGCAGGGCCACGGCCGACATGATCTGGCCCGACTGGCAGTAGCCGCACTGGGGCACGTCCAGCCTGACCCAGGCCTCCTGCAGCCGGTGACGGCCCTCAAGGCCCTCGATTGTGGTGATCTTGGCGCCGGTCACGGCGGCGATGGGTGTCAGGCACGATCGGATGGGGGCGCCGTCGGCCAGAACCGTGCAGGCGCCGCACTGGGCGATCCCACATCCATATTTGGTTCCGGTCAGGCCCAGTTCATCTCGCAGCACCCACAACAGGGGCGTATCGTCGGCCGCCTGTACAGAAAGCGGCTTTCCATTCACGTCCAGCGTCGCGGCCATGGCTTTCCCCTGATCGAGCGTCCAGCTTCACCTTGAACATAGGCCCGCAGGTTCGGAAGCGTAAGTGTCGCCGAACGGACTTGAGGCCTGTGACCTTTGCGCCCTTTGCGCCCTGTCATCGGCCTGAAGCTCGCCTATGTTGACCTGCGCCATGCGGCCGACCACCCGGAGACCAGATGATCCGTCCCGCCCTTCCCGTCCTGGCCAGCCTCGCCTTCGCCGCGGGCCTCATGGGTGCCAGCCCGTCCTTCGCCGCTGACGGCGCGCAGCTGTTCAACCTGCAGTGCAAGACCTGCCACGGGGCCAAGAGCACGCCGATGGGGCCGACCCTCGCAGGCGTGGCCGGCGCCGACATCGCCGGGCGCGACGACTACGCCTATTCGGCGGGCCTCAAGGCCAAGAGCGGAACCTGGACCGACGCGGCTCTGGACGCCTATCTGGCGAAGCCGATGGCCTTCGCGCCTGGCACGCGCATGATGGTCGCCGTCCCCAACGCCGAGAACCGCGCGGCCATCGTGACCTATCTGAAGACGCTCAAATGATTTCCCCCGTCCGTCTCGTCCTGAGCGTGGCCTTGCTGGGCCTCAGCCTTGCGGCCTGCTCCACCGTCGGCCCGCCTGCCGCGGCGCCGGGCTTTTCGGGCGGCCGGGTCAGCATCAGTCCCGAAGACGCCACGGACGCGCCCATGACCTATGCGTGCCAGGGCGGCAAACGCTTCGTGGCCGCCTACGCCCTGTCGGGCGAGCATGTGGTGGTCCAGGCCGGCGGCCGGTCCTATCGGCTGCCCCACACGCCTTCGGCCTCTGGCGCGCGCTTCTCCGGCGGCGGCGTCGATCTCTTCACCAAGGGCGTGGAGGCGAGCCTGGACGGGGCGGCCGGGGCGCCCTATCGGGCCTGCAAAACAGGCTGACAAGGAGCTGCACGCTTGGACGCCTTCCCCGCCTACTTCCCCCTGGCCGGCGCCAAGATCGTCGTGGCCGGCTCAGGCGAGGGCGCCGAGGCCAAGGCCCGGCTGTTCGATGGTTCGCCAGCGCGACTGGTGCGGGTGGAGGGGCCTGAGGCCTTTCTCGCCGGAACCTATGCCGGGGCGAGCCTTGTTTTCGTGGCCAGTTCCGATGATCTCTTCGTGCAGGCCGCAGCAACCGCCGCCCGGGCCGCCCACGTCCCGGTCAATGTGGTCGACCGACCAGGCCTCTGCGACTTCACCACGCCGGCGGTGATCGACCGCGGCGAGGTGGTGGCCGCCGTAGGCACCGGCGGCGCCTCGCCCATGCTGGCGACGCTGCTGCGCAACACCATCGAGGCCCGCATCCCCGAGGGCACCGGCCGGATCGCCGCCCTGTTCCGCAAGATGCAGGACGAGGTGCGCGAGGCCCTGCCCGACCTGCCGCGCCGACGCACCTTCCTCCGCAAGGCGCTTGAGGGGCCGGCGGCCGATGCGGCCCTGGCCGGAAACATGGAGGCCGCCGAGGCGCTGCTGCGCCAAGCCCTGAGCGAGGACGGACCCCAGGCCGGGCGGCTGCAGTTCGTGGCCGGCCGTGGCCCCGCCGACCTGCTGACCCTGCGCGCCAGCCGCGTCCTGGCCGCCGCAGATGTGCTGGTGGTTCCCCCCGACGTCGACCGCGAGGTCCTGGGCCTGGCCCGGCGGGACGCCGAGCGGCTGGAGCCTGACGAAGCGACGCCCGAGCGGCTGATCGCCCTGGTGGGCGAGGGGCTGAAGGTCGCCTGCCTGATCACCGCGGCGCCCGACCCTGACGCCCTCCGCGCCTTTGCGGAGTCCGGCCTTGAGGTCGAGGTCCTGCTGGCTGCGCCCCAGGGCTGAGGCCCCGCACGGGCTCAGTCCAGCGGCTTTCCCTTGGTCTCGGGCAGGAACAGGCAGACCACGACGCTGATGGCGGTAAAGATCACCGGATACCAGAGCCCGGAATAGATGTTGCCCGTCGCCGTCACGATGGCGAAGGCGCTGAACGGCACGAAGCCCCCGACCCAACCGGTGCCGATATGGTAGGGCAGGGACATGGCCGTGTAGCGGATGCGGGTGGGGAACAGCTCCACCAGGGCCGCGGCCATGGGCCCATAGAGCGCCGTGGCCGCCACCACGAAGATCATCAGGATGCCGAACACGGCGGCCAAGTTGGTCCGCGCGGGATCGGCCACGGCCGGATAGCCGTTGTCGGCCAGGGCCTGGCGGATCTGACTGTCGACCTGCGCGCGCACCGTCTTCAGGCCCGCAGCATCCAGGCGGGAGCCGTCCGCCGAGACCACCACGGTCTGGCCGATCCGCACCTCGGCGCCCGCGCCGGGCGGGGCGGCGAGGTTCTCATAGGAGACACCGGCATTGGCCAGGCTGGTCTTGGCGATGTCGCAGGCCGAGGTGAACTGGGCCCGGCCGATGGGATCGAACTGCAGAGCGCAGTCGGCGGGGTCGGCGAACACCACCACGGGGGTCGCGGCCTGAGCCTCGGCGAGCGCCGGATTGGCCGCCAGGGTGAGCGCCTTGAAGCCGGGGAAGAAGGCCAGCAGGGCCAGCGTCATGCCAAACCACATGACCCATTTGCGACCCACCCGGTCCGACAGCCAGGCGAACATCACATAGAGCGGCGCGCTGGCCAGGGTGGCGCAGATCATCAGGGTGTTCACCGTCGCCGGCTCCACCTTGAGGAACCGCTCCAGGAAGATCTGCACGTAGAAGAAGGTGGTGTACCAGACCGCGCCCTGGGCGCTCATGAAGGCGAACAGCACCAGGAGAACGATCTTCAGGTTGGGCCACTGGCCGAAGGCCTCGGCGAAGGGCGCCTTGGTCTGTTCGCCGGCCGCCTTCAGGCGGGCGAAGCTGGGGCTCTCGGCTAGCTTCAGGCGCATGAAGATCGACACCGCCAGCAGGCCGGCCGACAACAGGAAGGGCACCCGCCAGCCCCAGTCGGCGAAGGCCTCTTCCCCCAGGATGCGGCGGGTCACGAGGATGACGCCTAGGGCGCCGATGAGGCCGAAGGCGGCCGAGGCCTGGATCCAGCTGGTGTGCTCGCCGCGGCGGCGGGCGGGCGCATGCTCGGCCACATAGATGGCGGCGCCGCCATATTCGCCGCCCAGCGCCAGGCCCTGGAGGATGCGCAGCACGATCAGCAGCGCCGGCCCCACCAGGCCAGCCTGCGCATAGGTGGGCAGAAAGCCGATGGCCAGGGTGGCGCCGCCCATCAGGGTGACCGTCACCAGGAAGGCGGCCTTGCGCCCGACCCGGTCGCCCATCCGCCCGAAGATCAGCGCGCCTAAGGGGCGGAAGGCGAAGCCGGCGCCGAACAGGGCGAGCGCCGCCACCAGGCCGGCGGTCTCGTTCAGGCCGGCGAAGAAGTTGCGGGAGATGATCGAGGCCAGCGCCCCGAAGATGAAGAAGTCGTACCACTCGAAGGCCGTGCCGGCCGAAGAGGCCACGACCACGGTGCGCATGGACGGGGCCCCGTCGGCCTCGCCCTCGGATGCCGTCTTGTCGCTCATGGTCGTCACGCTCCCCAGCCCGATCCTCGGCCAAGCTGTAACACCGGTCTGTCAGGGCGCGGAAGCCGTCTGGCGCCGACGCTTCCACACAAGCGAGCGCCTGTTCACAAGGCCCAGACGCCCGAGCTGGGCGTGCGCCGCCCAAGCCTGGCGATCTATCTGCCGAGGGCGCGAAGCCCGGTCGCCTGCCCCTCGGCCGGCCAGACCGCTGAACGCAAAGGGCAATTCCCACTGCGCAGCCGGAATTGCCTGAAACCCACACCGGCGTTGTCGCAAAAAGTCGCAAAAGGCTGATTGACAGGTCCCGGGGTGGCGACTAGATACGCCGCTCCTCGCCGGGGCCGGAAGGTTGGCGGGGCTGGCGGAAGCCGGTTTGGTCTTTGACATTGTTGAATTGGAAAGAGAAACGCAGGCGGCGGTGTTCTGGCGATGGTTCTTCGGAACTG
>NZ_JAUXVZ010000056.1 GCF_030680185.1 Phenylobacterium sp. | reverse complement strand
CTCGATCACCCCGCACACGAAATTCCTCGCTGAGGCCTATATCCTCAACAAGGAAGAGGGCGGCCGTCACACGCCGTTCTTCACCAACTACCGCCCGCAGTTCTACTTCCGCACCACGGACGTGACCGGCATCGTGCACCTTAAAGAGGGTGTCGAGATGATCATGCCCGGCGACAACGCCGAGCTGAACGTCGAGCTGATCACCCCGATCGCCATGGACCAGGGCCTGCGCTTCGCCATCCGCGAAGGCGGCCGCACGGTTGGTGCCGGCGTCGTGAGCAAGATCACGGAGTAAAAGGCCTCAAGCCGCGAGCCCCGGATCAGGTCCGGGGCGAGCATAGGCCAATCAAAAGAGCGGCCCCCGGAGCGATCCGGGGGCCGTTTTGCTGTCTGATCAACAGGCCAGACGTCAGAGGCTGTCGAGCGCGCGGCGCAGGTTGGCGCCGATCTCTGCGGCCTTGGCCTTGAGGTCCGGGTTGTCGATGGCCGACATCGAGGCGGCGGGGTCGACGGCGGCGACCTCGGTGCCCGAACCGGACGGCAACTGCTGGACGATGACGTTGCAGGGCAGCATCACGCCGACCTTGTCCTCCATCGCCAGCGCCTCATGCGCGGCCTTGGGATTGCAGGCTCCGAGGATGATGTAGGGCCGGAAGTCGATATCCAGCTTCTCCTTGAAGGTACCGGTGACATCGATCTCGGTGATGATGCCGAAGCCCTCGGCCTTGAGCGCCTCGCGCGTGCGGGCCACGGTTTCTTCGAACGGGCGGTCGGTGATCTTGCTGAAATAGTAGCTCATGGAGACTCCCTTCATCGGGATGAACGCCGTCCGGCGGTGACCGTTGCACGGACGGGAGACGCAGCGTCGGGCCGATCAGGGGTTGGGCTTGCCGGTGGCCGGATCGGTGGCGGACTCGCCGGAATTGGACGAGCCCTCCGAACCCTTTGGCTCGGTGGCGGGACGGGGTGGCCTGCCTTCCCGCGCCGGCGGGCGCTGGTCTTCGGTCTCACTTTCGCGACTGGAGGGTCGGTTGGCCTGGGTCATGGGAACTCCCTTGAATGGTTCCCCGAAGCAACGCCGATCAGGTCGCATGGCTCCAACAGATTTTGTTCACCATGAACGCTCACCGACCTGAAACGGGCCCCGGGCTAGAACCCTGCAGGAAAGGCGGTCTGTCACGGAGCGCCGAAGGACGGATCCATGGCCCCTCTGAAGGTAGACATCGTTGGCATCGACACGCTCGGCGAGGCCGAGTGGGCTGAATGGCGGGCGATGCTGGCCGACAATCCCGCCTTGAGCAGTCCCTATTTCCGGCCCGAGTTCGCCCAGGTCGCCGGACGCGTCAGTCCCGGCTCGGCCGTGGCCGTGTTCTCGCGCCGCGGTCAGACCATCGGATTCTTCCCGCACCAGCGCCGCGGTGGCGCGATCCAGCCGCTGGCCGCGCCGATGAACGACTATCACGGCATCATTTCGCTGCCGTGGAAGACGCCGGAGCTGGAGGAGGCGGCCGAGGCGCTGGGGGCTGCCCGCCTCAACCTGACCGCCTGGGTTGGGCCGACCGCCCTCGGCGAGGACCGCCGCACCGTCCAGGTCGAACTGGGCGAGGACGGCTATGACGGCTGGTACGCCGAGCGCCGCGCCAGCCAGGGCAAATTCTTCAAGGACAAGGAGCGGGCCCGGCGCAGCATGGAGGCCGAGCTGGGTCCGCTGCGCATCGAGCGGTCGCTGCGCGATCCGGCCCTGCTGGACTGGCTGATCGACCTCAAGCGCGACCAGTACCAGCGCACGGCCCGCCATGACATTTTCGCCTGCGGCTGGACCGCCGACCTGTTGCACGCCCTGCTCAAGGCGGAAGGCGACGGCTTCGGGGCCTCAATGGCTGCGCTGTGGGCCGGCGACCGGCTGACGGCGGTGGAGTATTCGCTGCACGCCGGTACCCAGTGTCACTTCTGGTTCCCGGGCTATGATCCCGCCCTGTCGCGTTGTTCGCCGGGCATTTTGCTGAGCCTGGAGACGATGCGGCTGGCAGCGGAACGCGGCTACCGCAGCTTCGACTTCGGGTTCGAGGGCGAGCCGTACAAGAAATATTTCTGCAACGGCTACAAGGTCGTGCGCGAGGCGGTGGTGGTGAAGCCGGGTCTGGGCGCGAGCATGAGCCAGGCGGCGGTCGGGGCGTTGAACCTGGCCGGTGGCGGGCGGGGCGATCAGTTGCGCACCAGCGTGCGTCGCCGTTGGGCCGCGATCGAAGCCTGCGAGACGACGCCGGGCGCGCGGATGCGGGGAGCCATGCAGGCGGCGGGCGCGGCCCTCACCAAGGTCCGGGCCGGTGCCGGCCGGGTTCCGGCCTGAAATCGATGAAGACCAGCCCCCAGACCCGCACCCGCTATGCCGGCCCGATCGCCGAGGCGGCGGTGCATCCGCACAGTCTGGTCGAGCAGGGCTTCGCCTCCGACGCGGCCCTGGCGGAGATGCTCGACCGCTATCCGGCCGAGCTGTTCGACATCAACCTGTATGACTATGACGACGAGGGTCAGGTCTCGCTGCGCACCGGCGCGCGGGGGCGGCTCAACGGCGAGGAACTGCTGGCCGCGATCCAGCAGGGGCGGCTGTGGGTCAATCTGCGTTCAGTCGAAACCGGCTGGCCCGAGTTGTGGGCCGCCGCCATGGACGAGTTCACGCGGGTTCAGGGGGCCTATGCCGGGCTGCGCGCGGTCAACAGCTCGGGCCAGTTGATCCTGTCCTCGCCCAAGGCGCGGGTGCCCTATCATTTCGACGCGGCGGGCGTGGTGCTGTTCCACCTGCGCGGTCGCAAGCGGATCTTCGTCTATCCGGGCGACGAGGCCCATCTGGCCGAGGTCGACATGGAACAGGTGGTGTCGCGTCAGACGACCGAGGAACTGCCCTATGTCCGCGCCTTCGAGGCCGACGCCCAGGTCATGGACCTGGAGCCGGGCCAGGCCCTGACCTGGCCCTTCTATGCGCCGCACCGGGTGGAGAACCTCGACCGGTTCTGCGTCTCCCTGTCGATCGAGTTCCAGACCTGGCCGACCCGCTTCCGCAACGGGGCCCTGTTCACCAACGCCGTGCTGCGCAGCCGCGGCGGGCGTCCGCGCATGACCGACCGGATGGCGGCACCGGAGCTGGCGGCGCGCTGGGCCGCCTCGCTGGCGCTGAAGCGGGTCGGAGCCCTGAAGAGCCGGATCGCCGGCTTCGAACGCGACTTTGAACCCGAGCTCGGGGCCGAGGACGGTGCCGGGGCGCTGTCGCGCTGATCGTCGGTCGGGCATTTCTTACAACGAGGTCATGACCTCGATTTAAAGTGACTCGGCGACACGAGGGTCGCACCTTCCGGCCACAATCCGGAGAGGGAACCCATCATGAAACCCGTCATCACGTCCGCCATCGTCATGGCCATGGCCGCCATGGCCGTCCCCGCCCTGGCCAAGCCGGGCCACGGCCCCGAGGTCGAGATCGAGAACGCGGTCGCCCGCGTCGTCGTCATCGTCGAGGACCGGGCCGACATCGCCGTGGAGGTCGACCCCGGCACCTCCGGCCTTCCGGCGCTTCGCGTCACCCGCAACGGCGACGATGTGCGCATCGACGGCGGCCTGGGTCGGCGGGGCCTGTTCGGCCGCAGTTCCATCCGCAACTGCCGGTCGGGGCCCGGGACCGGCCAGCCCGGTGACGGGGCCTCGGTCGAGGTCCGCAACCTTGGCCGGGTCAGTCTGTCCGACGCCCCCCTGGTCGTTATCCGCACGCCGAGGGACGTGGACGTCGACGCCTCGGGCGCGGTGTTCGGCTCGGTGGGACGCGGCGCGTCCTCGGTCGAGCTCGACACCAGCGGCTGCGGCACCTGGAATGTGGCCAATACCGAAGGGCCGCTGTCCCTCAGTATCAAGGGATCGGGTGACATGCGCGCCGGAACCTCGACCGCGCTGGACGCCAGCATCGCGGGGGCCGGATCGATGACGGCGGGTGCGACGCAGCGCCTGGAGGTCTCGGTGGCCGGTGCGGGCGATGTCACCGTCGCCCGTGTCGATGGACCCACCGACATCAGCATCGCCGGTGCCGGCGACGTCAGGGTCCGGGCCGGCACGGCTCCGAGCCTGAGCGTCAGCATCGCCGGTTCAGGTGACGTCCAGTTCAACGGCGTCGCCGGTGATGTCGACATCTCGATCGCCGGCTCGGGCGATGTCGTCGTGGCCCGCGCCACCGGCTCGGTCAGCCGGTCGATCGTCGGGGCCGGGGATATTCGCATCGGCACCTGATCCCCCATCAGTCGCCGCGAGTGAGAAGGCCCGGGAGCGTGGAACCCTCCGGGCCTTTTTCATGTCTGCGGCCCGGCGGCGGGCGCAACAAAAAGCCCCGGCGGATCGCTCCGCCGGGGCTTCTGTCTGTCCGTCGGTTCGAGTGGCCTAGAAGGCGCCGGCGAGGGCACCGATGCCGGCGGCCGTGCGGCCCAGGTCCGCACCGGAGCGCTCGCGGGTCTGCAGGTCACCGCCGAACGAGAAGCGCAGGCCGAGCATGACGGTGTCGGCTGCGATGTCGAAGTCGTTGAACTCGGCGTGGGTGTAGTTGGCGGTCACGCTCATGTTGGTGCCAGCGAGGCGGTACTCGCCGCCGACATTGGCCTGCCAGCCGTCGGAGTCGAGGCCACCGGCGTCGATCGTGGTCCAGCCGGCACCCGCGTTGAGGCGGAAGTCGGGGTTGACGTAATAGGCCGCGTCGCCACCCAGGGTCCAGATGTCGGCATCGGCGCTCTCGATGGTCTCATAGGCCAGCGAGCCGGTCAGGGTGACCTTGTCCATGTAGGACTGGACCGTGCCACCGAAGGACCACAGCTGCTCGTCAAAGGCTTCGGCACCACCGGCGAAGCCGGCGACGCGGACGTTGCCGAACTGGCGGCTGGCGTGGACGCGACCGCTGACCGAGCTGTCGTCAACGTCGGGATCGCCTTCGAACACATAGGCGAAGGTGCCGTCGAGGGTCACGGTCCAGTCGGCGGTGACCGGCAGGGCGAAATTGGCGCTGATGGTACCGATGTCACCGTCGGCGCTGAGGCCGGCGACGTCGACGTCGGTGTTGGCGTAGGAGACGCCGATCGAGCCGACGCTGTCCTGGGCGAAGGCGGGGGCGGCGGCGAAGGTCGCAAGGGCGGCCGTGGCGAGAAGAAGGGATTTCATGTTCGACTTGTCCATTTCGGCAGGCGCGGGGAGTCGCGCTGCGGTGGTGTCGGGCTACCAGCGGCTGAAACAGCTTTGCTATTACAAAACCGACATGAAACAGTCGGTTGAGGCATGTGTGGCCGGCCGGATACGCATTGTGGCGGACCTGCGGCGAAGGCACGGATAGATAACGGCGCACTCTCTACGGGATGTCAGAAAGCGGGGAGGGCGGCCATGGTTCGCACCGTGCCCGGATCAATCACCCCGGGGGTGAGTCGTCCCATGGGGGGGCGGACCTGCGCCCGGTCGGGCTGATCCCGCCTGCTGGTCTGGGGAGGCGGCCGGCGACATCCGCGACAGTCGGACGGCCATGATGTCGTCTGGGAGACGTACTATAAGGCGTGTGCCGTCGATGCCGACGCCACTCATGGCTGAAGGCCCGCCGTGAAAGGCGTTCGCCACGGTTTCGCCGCTTGACCAAATCGGAATCGCCCGTCATAAGCCCCCACTCTTGTTGGACCGGCTGTGCACCCCACTCGTTTTTCGGGGTGCAGACGCGGTTCGCGGGAACGACCTGAGACCCTGTTCTTTGCAGTGACCCAGGACTTCAACGGCCTTCGCGGTTCGCTGCGTGGGCCGATCGTTTTTGCGGACGTGCGTACTCTGAAGGCATTCGTGCCTGAAGACCTTCGGTCTTTGAAATGGTTCACAGGGACGCAGGTTCGCCTGCTTGGGAAATACGACCGATATGGATCAAAGCATCCGCATCAGGCTCAAGGCCTTCGATCACCGCGTCCTCGACTTTTCGACGCGCGAGATCGTCAACACGGCCAAGCGCACGGGCGCGACCGTTCGCGGTCCGATCCCGCTGCCGACCCTGATCGAAAAGTTCACCGTGAACCGCTCGCCGCACGTCGATAAGAAGTCGCGTGAGCAGTTTGAAATTCGCACGCACAAGCGTGTCCTCGATATCGTCGACCCCACCCCGCAGACTGTGGACGCGCTCATGAAGCTCGACCTGTCCGCCGGTGTGGATGTCGAGATCAAGATTTAATAAGAAAGAGGCGGGATCCGATGCGCACGGGCGTGATCGCCAAGAAACTGGGTATGACGCGTGTCTTCGCTGAAGACGGCGCGCATGTTCCAGTCACAATCTTGCAGCTGGATGGCTGTCAGGTTGTGGGTCAGCGGACTCAGGAGCGGGACGGCTACGTCGCCCTGCAGCTGGGTGCTGGCTCCAAAAAGGCCAAGAATACCAACAAGGCTCAGCGCGAATCTTTCGCCAAGCTGGAAGTGGAACCCAAGGCCTATGTCACTGAGTTCCGCATCGATGCGGACGCCATGATGGATGTGGGCTCCGAGTTCTCGGCAGACCATTTCGTCGCGGGCCAGAAGGTTGATGTCCAGGCCGAGACCATCGGCAAGGGCTTCGCCGGCGCCATGAAGCGCTGGAACTTCGGTGGTCTGCGGGCGTCGCACGGTGTTTCGGTCTCGCACCGTTCGCACGGTTCGACCGGTCAACGTCAGGACCCCGGCAAGACGTTCAAGGGCAAGAAGATGGCCGGCCACTATGGCTGTGAAGTCGTCACCACCCAGAACCTCACCGTGTTCCGCGTCGACGTCGAGCGTGGCCTGCTGCTGATCAAGGGCGCTGTCCCCGGTCACGAAGGCACCTGGGTCAAGGTTCGCGACGCCATCAAGAAGGCCCGTCCGGCCGATGCCCCGTTCCCCGGTGGCGTCAAGTCCAAGGGCGGCTCTGCTGCTGCGGCTCAACCGGCTGAAACGCCGGCCGAGGATGCCCCGGCCGTCGAGACCACCGAAGGCGGTGAAGCGTAATGAAACTCTCTGTCATCAAACTCGACGGCAAGGCCGCCGGTGACGTCGATCTGTCGGACGCCGTTTTCGGCATCACCGACATTCGCGGCGACATCCTGGCCCGTTACGTCAACTGGCAGCTGGCCAAGCGCCGTGCCGGTACCCACAAGGTCCAGACCCGGAACGAGAACTCGCGTACCGGCAAGAAGATGTACAAGCAGAAGGGAACCGGCGGCGCTCGTCACGGTTCGCGTCGTGCCCCGCAGTTCGTCGGTGGTTCGCGCGCCTTCGGCCCGGTCGTTCGCGACCACGGCTTCTCGCTGCCCAAGAAGGTTCGTGCCCTGGCCCTGCGTCATGCGCTGTCGGCCAAGGTCGTCGCCGGTGACCTGGTCGTCGTCGACAGCCTGACCCTGAAGGACGCCAAGACCGCCGGTCTTCGCGAAACCCTCGGCAAGCTGGGCTGGACCCGCACCCTGATCATCGCCGGTCCGGAAGTTGACACCAACTTCGGTCTGGCCGCCCGCAACATCCCGATGGTGGATGTGCTGTCGAACGCCGGTCTGAATGTCTATGACATCCTCCGCGCCGACAAGCTGGTGCTGACCAAGGCGGCGGTTGAGGCCATCGAAGCCACCTACAAGGACTACACCCCGTCACGTCGTGAAGCCGAGGCCGCCCTGGCTGCCAAACCGGCTGCCAAGACGAAGAAGGAGGCCGCGTGATGGCTGGCGCCAACCCCACAGCAAAACACTACGACACCATCCTGGCTCCGATCATCACGGAAAAGGCCACGATCCTGTCGGAGCAGAACAAGGTCGTCTTCCGCGTTTCGGGGACTTCGACCAAGGACGAGATCGCCGCTGCGGTCGAGAGCCTGTTCAAGGTCAACGTCCTGAAGGTCAACACCCTCGTCCAGAAGGGCAAGACCAAGCGCTTCCGCGGCATCATGGGCCGTCGGGTCGACATCAAAAAAGCGATCGTGACGCTGGCTGAAGGCCAGTCGATCGACGTCACCACGGGGCTCTGATCAGATGGCCTTGAAAACATACAATCCGACATCGCCGGGCCGTCGCGCCCTGGTGCTGATCGACCGCTCGGAGCTCCACAAGGGGCGTCCGGAAAAGTCACTCACCGAAGGCCTGACCAAGTCGGGCGGACGTGGTGCCGGTGGTCGTATCGCCGTCCGCTTCCGCGGCGGTGGCGCCAAGACGCTGTACCGCAAGATCGACTTCAAGCGCCGGAAGTTCGCCACGGCGACCGTCGAACGCCTGGAATACGATCCGAACCGGACCGCCTTCATCGCCCTCGTCATCTATGAGGACGGCGAGAAGAACTACATCATCGCGCCGCAACGCCTGAAGGCGGGCGACACGGTCGTGGCGGGTGAGAAGGTCGACGTGAAGCCGGGCAATGCGATGCCGCTGCGCTCGGTGCCGATCGGCACGATCATCCACAACATCGAAATGAAGCCGGGCAAGGGCGCCCAGCTGGCCCGTTCGGCCGGTGCCTACGCCCAGCTGGTCGGTCGCGATCAGGGTTACGCCCAGATCCGTCTCGGCTCCGGCGAGCTTCGCATGGTCCTCGACGGCTGCATGGCCACGGTGGGCGCGGTTTCGAACCCCGACCACATGAACCAGAACCTCGGCAAGGCCGGTCGCGTTCGTCACATGGGCTGGCGTCCGCACGTTCGCGGCGTCGCCATGAACCCGATCGACCACCCGCACGGTGGTGGTGAAGGCCGGACCTCTGGTGGTCGTACCCCGGTTACGCCGTGGGGCAAGGACACCAAGGGCACCCGTACCCGCAAGAACAAGGCGACGGACAAATACATCATCCGTACCCGCCACGTTAAGAAGGCTCGCTAAAGATGGCCCGCTCCTCCTGGAAAGGCCCGTTTGTCGACGGGTATCTGCTCAAGAAGGCCGACGCCGTCTCGACGTCGGGCCGCAAGGACGTGATCAAGACCTGGTCGCGCCGCTCCACCATCCTGCCGCAGTTTGTCGGCCTGACCTTCGGTGTCCACAACGGCCTCAAGCATGTGCCGGTGTCCGTCTCCGAAGAAATGGTTGGCATGAAGTTCGGCGAGTTCTCCCCGACCCGGTCATTCCCCGGGCACGCGGCGGACAAGAAGGCCAAAAGGAAGTAACTGATGGCCCAGACAAAAAACCCCCGTCGGGTCGCCCCGACCGAAGCGCGCGCCAAGCTGGTGAACGTCCGGATCAGCCCTCAGAAGCTGAACCTGGTCGCCCAGTCGATCCGCGGCCTGCCGGTGCAAAAGGCGCTGAACGAGCTGGAATTCAGCCGTAAGCGCATCGCCACCGACGTCCGCAAGGTGCTGTATTCGGCCGTGTCGAACGCCGAGAACAACCACAACCTCGACATCGACAACCTCGTCGTCGCCGAGGCCTATGTGGGCAAGAACCTGGTGATGAAGCGTTTCGCGAGCCGTGCTCGTGGCCGTTCGTCGCGCATCCTGAAACCTTTCGCGGAGATCACCATCGTGGTCCGCGAAGCTGGTGAGGCCGCCTGATGGGTCAGAAAGTCAATCCAATCGGTCTGCGCCTCGGCGTCAACCGTACGTGGGACAGCCGCTGGTTCGCCCGCGGTGATGAATACGCCAAGCTGCTGCACCAGGACATCAAGCTGCGCACGTGGCTGAAAGAGCGCCTGAACGCCGCCGGCGTCTCGCGCATCATCATCGAGCGTCCGCACAAGAAGTGCCGCGTGACGATCTATGCCGCCCGTCCGGGTGTCGTGATCGGCAAGAAGGGCGCTGACATCGAGAAGCTCCGCAAGGACATCTCGGCGCGTACCGAGGGTGAAGTTCACCTGAACATCGTCGAAGTGCGCAAGCCCGAGACGGACGCCCAGCTGATCGCCGAGAACATCGCGCAGCAGCTGGAACGCCGGATCGCCTTCCGTCGCGCCATGAAGCGTTCGATGCAGTCGGCCATGCGTCTCGGCGCCAAGGGCGTTCGCATCAACGTGTCGGGCCGCCTCGGCGGTGCCGAAATCGCGCGGATGGAATGGTATCGCGAAGGTCGTGTGCCGCTGCACACCCTGCGCGCTGACATCGACTACGGCTTCATCCAGGCCAAGACGACCTACGGCATCATCGGTGTGAAGGTTTGGGTCTTCAAAGGCGAAGTGCTCGAGCATGACCCGATGGCGCAGGACAAGCGCTGGGCCATCGAGGCCGCTGGTCCGTCGTCCAACGAAGGCCGTGAACGCGGCGGCCCCCGTGGTGACCGTGGTCCCCGTCGTGGCCGTGAGGGCTAGGGAAAATGCTGCAGCCTAAGAAAACCAAATACCGCAAGGCCTTCAAGGGCCGTATCCACGGTGCCGCCAAGGGTGGTTTCTCGCTGAACTTCGGGTCCTACGGCCTGAAGACGGTGGAGCCGGAACGTATCACTGCGCGTCAGATCGAGGCGGCCCGCCGCGCGATTACCCGCCAGATGAAGCGCCAGGGCCGCGTCTGGATCCGCGTGTTCCCCGACCTGCCCGTCACGGGCAAGCCGGCCGAAGTCCGCATGGGTAAAGGCAAGGGTGCCGTGGATCACTGGGCGGCACGCTGCCACCCGGGCCGGATCCTGTTTGAAATCGACGGCGTGCCGGACGACATCGCCCGTGAGGCCCTGCGTCTTGGCGCCGCCAAGCTGCCGGTCCGTACGAAGGTGGTCACCCGCCTCGACGCCGGCGTCTCGCACGTGGAGCACGTAGGCGCATGACCAAGATCGCCGACCTCCGGGCCCAGACGCCCGACCAGCTGTCCGACGAGCTGCTGAAGCTCAAGAAGGAACAGTTCAACCTGCGCTTCCAGGCTGCTACCGGCCAGATGGAAAAGACCCATCGGGTCTCGGAAGTGCGCAAGGACATCGCCCGTATTTCCACGCTCCTGCGTGCAAATCGCGCAGCGGTCTAAGGAAACGAAGATGCCGAAAAGAGTTCTCGAAGGCGTGGTCGTCTCCGACAAGGGCGACAAGACTGTCGTCGTCGTCGTCCAACGCACGCTGCTGCACCCGGTCCTTAAAAAGATCGTGCGCCTGTCCAAGAAGTATCACGCTCACGACGAAGCCAACGCCCTCAAGGTGGGTGACCAGGCCCGCATCATTGAGTGCGCCCCCAAGTCCAAGCTGAAGCGCTGGGAAGTCCTGTCGGACTCCTCGGCCTCGGCCTCGTAATCAGAAAGATCTGATCATATGATCCAGATGCAAACTAACCTGGAGGTAGCCGATAATTCGGGTGCTCGCCGGGTCATGTGCATCAAGGTGTTGGGCGGCTCCAAGCGCCGCTACGCCTCGGTGGGCGACACGATTGTCGCTTCGGTGAAGGAAGCCATTCCTCGCGGCCGCGTGAAGAAGGGCGACGTCGTGCGCGCTATCGTCGTGCGCACCGCCAAGGACATCATGCGCAAGGACGGCTCTGTCATTCGTTTCGACAAGTCGGCCGCCGTCATCGTCAACAAGCAGAACGAGCCGGTCGGCACGCGGATCTTTGGCCCGGTTCCCCGTGAACTGCGCGCCAAGAACCACATGAAGATCATCTCTCTGGCTCCGGAGGTCCTGTAGTCATGGCCGCCAAGATCAAAACCGGCGACAACGTCGTGGTGCTCGCAGGCAAGGACAAGGGTCGCACCGGTAAGGTGACCAAGGTTCTGCCGACCACGAACCGCGTCATGGTGCAGGGGATCAACATGGTCCAGCGCCACACCCGTCCGACCCAGGCCGACCCCCAGGGCGGCATCAAGAACAAGGAAGCGTCGCTTCACCTGTCGAACGTCGCGATTGCCGACGCCAACGGCAAGGCAGCCCGCGTCGGCTTCCGTATGGAAGGCGACAAGAAGGTTCGCTTCGCCAAGACGACGGGAGACGTCATCTGATGGCTGACACCAAATACACCCCGCGCCTCAAGGGCGACTACAACGAGCGCATCAAGGGCGTGCTGACCGAGAAGTTCGGCTACACCAACCCGATGCAGATGCCCAAGCTGGACAAGATCGTCCTCAACATGGGCATCGGTGAAGCCGTGGCTGACTCCAAGAAGGCCACCGCGGCCCTCAAGGACCTGGCGGCCATCGCCGGTCAGAAGCCCGTTGCCACCAAGGCCCGTAACTCCATCGCCGGCTTCAAGCTGCGCGAAGGCATGGTCATCGGCGGCAAGGTCACCCTCCGCGGCGACCAGATGTACGAGTTCCTCGATCGACTGATCACGATCGCGCTGCCGCGCGTGAAGGATTTCCGCGGCCTCAAGCCGACCTCGTTCGACGGTCGCGGCAACTATGCCATGGGCCTCAAGGAACACATCGTGTTCCCGGAGATCAACTACGACCAGATCGATCAGATGTGGGGCATGGACATCATCGTCTGCACCACGGCCAAGACCGATGACGAGGCACGCGCGCTTCTCACCGAGTTCAAGTTCCCGTTCGTGACGAACTGAGCGGGAAGGGAAAGAAACCATGGCTAAGAAAAGCGCCGTAAACCGCAACGAGATGGTCAAGGCCCTCGTCGCGAAATACGCCGACAAGCGTGCCGCCCTGAAGGCGACCGCCAACGACGAATCCCTGCCTCTCGAGGAGCGCTTCGAGGCGCGCCTCAAGCTGGCCAAGCTGCCGCGCAACTCGGCCGCCAACCGGATTCGTAACCGCTGCGAAGTGACGGGCCGTCCGCGGGCCTTCTATCGCAAGCTCAAAATGAGCCGGATCGCCCTGCGCGAACTCGGCAACCTGGGTCAGATCCCGGGTCTCACCAAGTCCAGCTGGTAAGGGGAGCGACAGATATGATGATCAACGATCCCCTGAGCGACATGATCGCTCGCATCCGGAACGCGCACATGCGCAAACGTTCCAAGGTGCTCACCCCGGCTTCCCGTCTGCGCCAGCGCGTCCTCGACGTGCTGCAGGACGAGGGCTACATCCGCGGCTATGCGCTGGTTCAGAACCCCGGCGAATTCCCGCAGTTCGAGATCGAGCTGAAGTACTTCGACGGCCAGCCGGTCATCGCCGAGATCGCTCGCGTGTCCAAGCCGGGCCGCCGCGTCTACTCCGCGATCTCCGACCTGAAGCCGATCAAGAACGGCCTCGGCATCTCGATCCTCTCCACGTCCAAGGGCGTCATGTCGGACACCGCGGCTCGCGAAGCCAAGGTGGGCGGCGAAGTCCTCTGCAGGGTCTACTAAGATGTCCCGTATCGGAAAACGCACCATTGAAGTGCCGAAGGGCGTGACTGTCACGCTCGACGGCCAGACGGTCTCGGTGAAGGGTCCCAAGGGCGAACGCTCCTGGACCGTCGCCGACGAGATCGCAGTCGCCCAGGGCGACGACGGCCTGAACCTCACCATGCGTGAGGACAACCAGCGTTCGCGGGCCATGTGGGGCCTGTCGCGTACCCTGGTCGACAACATGGTCGTCGGCGTCACCACCGGCTTTGAAAAGAGCCTGGACCTGGTCGGCGTGGGCTATCGCGCCGCGATGAAGGGCAATGCCCTGTCGCTGCAGCTCGGCTTCTCGCACGACGTCGACATCCAGCCGCCTGCCGGCGTCACCTTCGCGGTGCCCAAGCAGACTGAAATCAAGATCTCGGGTGCTGACAAGCAGGCCGTGGGTCAGATCGCCGCCGTCATCCGCAAGCTGCGTCCGCCGGAGCCCTACAAGGGCAAGGGTGTCCGCTACACGGGCGAAAAGGTCCGGCGCAAGGAAGGCAAGAAGAAGTAAGTCATGGCTCTTTCTCTTCGACAACAAGCCCAGCGCCGCACCGAGCGCACTCGCCGCCGCCTGAAGGCTGTCTCCAATGGCCGTCTGCGCCTGTCGGTGCACCGTTCGGACAAGAACATCTCGGCCCAGATCATCGACGACCTCAACGGCGTCACGATCGCCGCCGCTTCCTCGCTGGAAGGCGAGAAGGGCAAGAAGGTCAAGGGTTCGGACGTCGCCGCTGCTGCGATGATCGGCAAGCTGGTCGCGGAACGCGCCATCGAGAAGGGCGTCACGGACGTCGTCTTCGATCGCGGCGGCTACATCTATCACGGTCGGGTGAAGGCGCTGGCTGATGCCGCGCGTGAAGCCGGTCTGAATTTCTAAGGGACGCGACAGATGGCGCAAACACCCCAACGCGGCGGCGGCGGCAACGATCGCAACCGTCGTGACAACCGCAACGGTCCCCAGGCTGACGGCCCGGATTCGGACATCGTCGAGAAGCTGGTGCACATCAACCGTGTCGCCGCCACCGTCAAAGGCGGCCGCCGGTTCTCGTTCGCGGCCCTGATGGTCGTCGGCGACGGCAAGGGCCGCGTCGGCTTCGGTCACGGCAAGGCGCGCGAAGTGCCGGAAGCCATCCGCAAGGCGACCGAAGAAGCCAAGAAGACCATGATCCGCGTTCCGCTGCGCGAGAACCGCACCCTGCACCACGACGGCTCGGGCCGTTGGGGCGCCGGCAAGATCATGATGCGCGCCGCTCCTCCCGGAACGGGCGTCATCGCGGGCGGTCCGATGCGCGCCGTGCTCGAAACCCTCGGCGTCCAGGACGTCGTCGGCAAGTCGACCGGTTCCTCGAACCCCTACAACATGATCCGCGCCACCTTCGAAGCTCTGAAGGTCCAGTCGTCGCCGCGTCAGGTCGCCTCCAAGCGCGGCAAGAAGGTCGCCGACCTGATGGGTCGCCGCAACGACGGCGCCTCGGCTCCGGAAGCGGCGCCTGAAGCCCAGGAAGCCTGAGACCATGGCCAAGACTGAATCCAAGACCACCGTCACCGTCCGTCAGACGGGCAGCCCGATCCGCCGCAAGTCGGATCAGCGCGCCACCCTGATGGGTCTGGGTCTCAACCGCATGGGCCGCGAGTCCACGCTGGAAGACACCCCCTCGGTTCGCGGGATGATCGCCAAGGTCGCCCACCTGACCGAGATCGTCGAAAAATAAGCCGTGTTTCGCCCTTCCCCATCCGGGGGAGGGCGTCTCGCGTCTTGCGATGCTGAAGGGGGCCGCCTAGAAGCGGCCCTTCAATTATTTCAACGCCGAGTCCGGGCCCCCTTTAATTGGATTGGCCCGGGCGCTAGCACCCGAAAGGATCAGGCACATGAAACTGAACGAAATTCGCGACAACGAGGGCGCCCACAAGAAGCGCATGCGCGTCGGCCGTGGCCCGGGTTCGGGCAAGGGCAAGACCGCCGGTCGTGGCGTCAAGGGTCAGAAGTCGCGTTCGGGCGTCGCCATCGGCGGCTTCGAAGGCGGCCAGATGCCGCTGTACATGCGGATGCCCAAGCGCGGCTTCAACAACGCCAACGCCCTGAAGCTGGCCGAAGTGAACCTGTGGCGCCTGCAGGACGCCATCGATGCCAAGAAGCTGGACATCAAGGCCGAGATCAACGGCGAGGCCCTGGTGGCCGCCGGCGTGATCCGTCGCGTCAAGGACGGCGTCCGTCTGCTGGGCACCGGCGAGATCAAGGGCAAGCTGAACCTGGTCGTCTGGTCGGCCTCGGCCGGCGCCATCAAGGCCATCGAGGCCGCCGGTGGCACCATCGAGCAGCAGCGTATCGCCGCTGAAGCCAAGGCCGCCGCGCGCATCGAGAAGCGCAACGCCGCCAAGGGCAAGGCTCCGCCGGCCAAGGCTCCGCGTGGCGACGCCAACAAGATCTCGGCTCGCACGACCCGTACCGCAGCGCGTACCGCCGCGAAATAAGACAGGAGGGCGCCCTCGCTAAGCGGGCGCCCTTCGCCTATCTGGACGCAGACGCCGGATTCATCTCCGCCGCGTCAGGTTCTGATCAGTCGGGGTGACACCATATGGCTTCGGCCGCCGAACAACTCGCAGCAAACATGAACATGGGCTCGTTCGCGAAGGCGACCGAGCTGCATAAGCGTCTGCTGTTCACGCTGATGGCCCTGCTGGTCTACCGGATCGGCACCTATGTGCCGATTCCGGGCATCAACTCGGAAGCCTTCCTGCAGTTCTTCCAGAACCCGGCAGGCGGACGCGGCGTGCTGGACATGTTCAACATGTTCTCGGGCGGCGCGGTCGAGCGCATGGCCGTCTTCGCCCTGAACGTCATGCCCTACATCTCGGCCTCGATCATCGTCCAGCTGATGGGCGCGGTCTATCCGCCGTGGGAGAAGCTGAAGAAGGAAGGCGGCGAGAGCGGCCGCAAGCAGCTGAACCAGTACACCCGCTATCTGACGGTCGTGCTGGCCCTGTTCCAGTCGACGGGCATCGCCTTTGGCCTCAACGCCACGCCGGGCCTGATCGACGCGCCGGGCGTGTTCTTCATCGTCTCGACCGTCACCACCCTGACGGGCGGCACCATGTTCCTGATGTGGCTGGGTGAGCAGGTGACGGCGCGCGGCGTCGGCAACGGTATCTCGCTGATCATCTTCGCCGGCATCGTCGCCGTCCTGCCGGGCACGGTCGCCCGCATGTTCGGCCTGGCCTACCAGGGCCAGATGTCGCCCTTCGCCCTGCTGTTCTTCTCCGCCATGGCCATCGGTCTGGTCGTCTTCATCGTCTTCATGGAGCGGGCCCAGCGTCGACTGCTGATCCAGTATCCGAAGCGCCAGGAAGGCAACCGGATGGCCGGGGGCGAGCGTTCGTTCCTGCCGCTGAAGCTCAACACCGCCGGCGTCATCCCGGCGATCTTCGCCTCGTCGCTGCTGATGCTGCCGACGACCGTGGCCCAGTTCGTGGCCACGGCGAACCTGCCGCCGTGGATGGAATGGCTGCCGGTCGTCACCGGCATGCTGCAGAACGGCCAGCCGCTGTTCATCCTGCTGTACGGTTCGCTGATCGTCTTCTTCTGCTTCTTCTACACCTCGATCACCTTCAACCCCGAGGACACGGCCGAGAACCTGCGCAAATACGGCGGCTTCCTGCCGGGCATCCGCCCCGGCAAGCGGACGGCGGAATATCTCGACTATGTGCTGACCCGACTGACCACCATCGGCGCCGCCTATATCGCCGCCGTCTGTGTGCTGCCGGAGATCATGATGGGCATGTCCGGAACCACGGGCGTCATCCTCGGCGGTACCTCGATCCTGATCGTGGTCTCGGTGACCATGGACACCGTGGCCCAGATCCAGTCCCAGCTGCTGGCCCACCAGTACGAAGGCCTGATCAAGAAGGCCAAGCTGCGCGGTCGGGACAAGACTCGCGGCAAGGGCGTCACCGCGCCCGCCCGGCGCTAGGCCGGGCTGGTTAGGGGGCGGCGATGAACCTGGTTCTGTTCGGACCGCCGGCGGCGGGCAAGGGCACGCAGGCCAAGCGGCTGGTCGAGGCCCGCGGCATGGTCCAGCTGTCGACCGGTGACATGCTGCGCGAGGCCATCGCCTCGGGCACGGAACTGGGGCGTGAGTGCCAGGCCCTGATGTCGCGCGGCGACCTGGTCTCCGACGCCATCGTCATCGCCCTGATCGAAGCCCGGCTGAAAGAGGCCGAGGACGCCGGTGGGGCCATCTTCGACGGCTTCCCCCGCACCGTGGCCCAGGCCGAGGCGCTGGACGCCATGCTGGCCAAGCTGGGCAAGAAGATCGACCACGTCATTCGCCTCAAGGTCGATGACGACGCCCTGCTCAAGCGGGTCGCCGTGCGGTTCGCCGACCAGGGCCGTCCGGACGACAATCCGGACAGTTTCAAGGTCCGGCTGGACGCCTACAATCGCAACACCGCACCGCTGCTGCCCTACTATGCCGACAAGGGCCTGTTGTCCGAGATCGACGGCATGGGCGCGATCGCCACCGTCGCCGTGGCCATCGACGCGGTGCTGGACGGCACCGCCGCCTGAACCCCGTCTGATCGATCCGGCGTCCCGCGCGTTCAGTCGTGCGTGATAGGATCGGCCCGTGAACCCTGAACCCTCCCTGCTGAACACCGACCGGCTGCGCAAGCTGGGCATCGTCGTGGGCGTGACCCTGGCCCATCTGGGCGTGTTCAGCATCATGGCCCGCGCCGATGCGCCGGTGCCGCCGCCGGCCGAACAGGCCGTGGTCAGTGTCTTCCTGTATCGGCCGCCGCCCCCGCCGCCACCACCGCCGGTCGAGCCGGCCCGCACCCAGGGCGGTGGCGCGCCGGCCGCGCCGTCCCGCGTCCATGTCCCGCCCAAGCCCGCCGACAAGCCGCGTGAGGTGATCGCGCCGCCCGTTCCGGCACCCGAGCCGGCCCTGGTCGTCGGGGCCGCGCCCGAGGCCGGACCGACGCCGGGCATGGGTCAGGGCGGGGAGGGTACCGGAACCGGCATGGGGCAGGGTTCCGGCTCGGGCCCGGGCAGTGGCGGCACCCGCTGGCGTCTGGTCGCCGGGGCCTCCTCGGCCGAGATCCAGCGCGTCTATCCGCTTGCGGCGCGACGGGCGCGGATCAGCGGCAATGTGCTGCTCAGCTGCCGCATCCGTCTCGACAGCCGGCTGGACAACTGCCGCGTGGTGCGTGAGAGCCCGGCCGGGCAGGGCTTCGGCGCGGCGGCCCTGGCCACGGTCGTCCATTTCAGGGCCGCGCCCCCGACCCAGGGCGGGCGTCCGGTGGAGGACGCCGAGGCCACCTTCGGCGTGGAGTTCGGCCCGCAAGGTCGGCGTTGAGGTCGACCGACCGTTGACGCGCCGGGAATCCCCTGTATAAGGCCGGACTTCCGCGAAGGACGTCGGCGCTCCTGGTCTGTTGACCGGAGCGTTTGTTGCGTCCGTCAATGCGTATCTGGAGAGCTTCGTGGCCCGTATTGCTGGCGTCAACATCCCGACCAACAAGCGCGTAGAGATCGCGCTGCAGTATATCCATGGCATCGGCGCTCACGCCGCCAAGGACATCACCTCCAAGGTCGGCATCGAAGCCGCCCGTCGGGTCAATCAATTGACCGACGCCGAGGTGCTGCAGATCCGCGAGGCTATCGATCGCGATCACACCGTCGAGGGCGACCTGCGCCGTGAGACGTCGATGAACATCAAGCGTCTGATGGACCTGGCCTGCTATCGCGGCCTGCGTCACCGCAAGGGCCTGCCGGTCCGCGGTCAGCGCACCCACACCAACGCCCGCACCCGCAAGGGTCCCGCCAAGCCGATCGCCGGCAAGAAGAAGTAAGACAGACACATGGCCAAGGAACCGGGTCGCGTAAAGAAGCGCGAGCGCAAGAACATCACCTCGGGCGTCGCCCACGTGAACGCGTCCTTCAACAACACCATGATCACGATCACCGATGCCCAGGGCAACGCGATCTCGTGGTCGTCGGCCGGACACATGGGCTTCAAGGGTTCGCGCAAATCGACCCCCTACGCCGCCCAGATGGCCGCCGAAGACGCGGGCAAGAAGGCCCAGGAACACGGCGTCAAGACGCTGGAAGTCAACGTTTCGGGTCCCGGTTCCGGCCGTGAGTCGGCACTGCGCGCCCTGCAGTCGGTCGGCCTGACCATCACCACCATCCGCGACGTCACGCCGATGCCGCACAACGGTTGCCGTCCGCCCAAGCGCCGCCGCGTCTAAGCGAACCTAGACTGACTACCTATCTCCGCCGGTCCTGGCGCGCCTGACGAGGGGCGAGGGACCGGCGCTCCGTTTTCGAGGGACACCCATGATCGAACGTAACTGGCAAGAGCTGATCCGTCCCGAGAAGCCGCAGATCGAGGCGAGCTCCGACCCGCAGCGCAAATCGCGCCTGGTCGCCGAGCCCCTGGAACGCGGCTTCGGCGTGACGCTCGGCAATGCCCTGCGCCGCGTTCTCCTGTCGTCGCTGCAAGGCGCCGCCGTGACCGCGATCCAGATCGACGGCGTTGTGCACGAATTCTCGTCGCTGGAAGGCGTGCGCGAGGACGTGGTCGACATCGTGCTCAACATCAAGCAACTGGCGCTGCGCATGCACGCCGAAGGCCCCAAGCGCATGACCCTGCGCGCCACGGGCCCCGGTGCCGTGACGGCCGGCCAGATCGACGTCCCCTCGGACATCGAGATCCTCAACCCCGACCACATCATCTGCACGCTCGACGAGGGTGCTTCGGTGCGGATGGAACTGACTGTCCAGAACGGCAAGGGCTATGTCGCCTCCGAGCTGAACCGTCCGGAAGACGCCCCGATCGGCCTGATCGCCGTCGACGCCCTGTATTCGCCGGTCAAGCGCGTCGCCTATCGCGTCGAGCCGACCCGTCAGGGCCAGTCGCTGGACTATGACAAGCTGATCCTCGAGGTCGAAACCAATGGTGCTGTGTCGCCTGTGGACGCCGTGGCCTTCGCCTCGCGCATCCTGCAGGACCAGCTGCAGATCTTCATCACCTTCGACGAGCCGAAGAAGCCAGTGGAAGCCGTCGACGGCAAGCCGGACCTGCCCTTCAACCCGGCCCTGCTGAAGAAGGTGGACGAGCTGGAACTGTCGGTGCGTTCGGCCAACTGCCTGAAGAACGACAACATCGTCTACATCGGCGACCTGATCCAGAAGACCGAGGGCGAAATGCTTCGCACCCCGAACTTCGGCCGCAAGTCGCTGAACGAGATCAAGGAAGTGCTGGCGACCATGGGGCTCAGCCTCGGCATGGATGTGCCCAACTGGCCGCCGGAAAACATCGAAGACCTGGCCAAGAAGTTCGACGACCAGATCTAGTTTCAACCCTCCGCCCTTGATCCCACCCGGGATCGCGGAGCGGTTAGAATGAGAGAGCCCCAGGTCCGGCCATCCTTGTCAGGGTGTGTGCGGAAACCAGGGTTGAGTAGGAGAGACCCCGATGCGCCACGGCGCCGCCTATCGCAAGCTCGGTCGTACGAGCGCACACCGGACCGCCATGTTCGCCAACATGGCTGCGTCGCTGATCAAGCACGAGCAGATCACGACCACCCTGCCCAAGGCGAAGGAACTGCGTCCCTTCGTCGAAAAGCTGGTCACGCTCGCCAAGAAGGGCGATCTGCACGCCCGTCGTCAGGCCATCAGTGCCGTGCGCGACGTGCCGCAGGTCGGCAAGCTGTTCGAAACGATCGGCCCGCGCTACGCCGAACGTAACGGCGGCTATATCCGCATCATGAAGGCCGGCTATCGCCACGGCGACAACGCCGCCATGGCCGTGATCGAGTTCGTCGATCGCGACACCGACGCCAAGGGCCTGGACTCGGGTCCGGTCTATGCCATCGAGGGCGACGAAGAAGCGTAAGTCCGCTTCCCGTCAGGGGCTTGAGAAAAGGGCGGTCCGCGCACAGCGGGCCGCCCTTTTTCTTTGTCCGAAGCGTCCCCGGATGAAGGTCAGGGAGGGCCCATGTCGACAGCCGACGTTGACATTCATCGACCTGCCGCCCCGGCCGCCGCCCTACGCCCGCTGCAACGTCTGGATGGAAAAGCGGCTCTGAGACCTATTCCTTGGACAGGTCCTGACGCCGGAACCAGGCCAGGGCCCCGGCCAGCGGGGCGAGGGTCCACAGGGCGACGCTGAACCAGGCTTTCAGCAGGATGCCGTCCGGCAGGCCGGCCGCGCGCTCGCCGCCGCCGATCGCCGCCTGGATGGCATCGGTCGCCGAGCCCGGATTGACCAGGATCGCCAGCCAGGCGTCGGGCATCACACCCATCTGCATCAGCGGATTGGTGGTGAAGAACTGCGCCACCCCGAACACCAGCGGCACGAACAGCGCCGCCAGCAGGGAGCGGGTCATCACCGCCGCCAGCATCCCCATCATGGTGAACTGCACGATGCGCAGCAGCGACAGGGCGAAATAGCCGATGAAGTGCGCCGCGCCTTCGCCGGTCAGGGTGAAGGTCAGGGTCCGTTCGAACACCGCCGCCTTGATCAGATTCTCGATCACGTCGGCCACCAGCATGAAACCCATGGCCGCCAGCGCCAGTCCGGCCACCACCGCCAGCTTGGCGAGCAGCAGGTTGATGCGGCTGTTGCGCGCGCTGATCAGCCGCCAGGTCTCCCAGCGGTAGTCGCCGGCATAGACCGTCGCCGCCCCGATCAGGACGAACAGCAGGACCAGCGGATTGGCCAGGCTGGCGGCGGCCTCGACCAGCGCCCCGCCCATGTCCAGGGTACCGCGGTTCAGCAGGGCCTCGCGCATCTCGGGCGGCATCTTGGTGTCGCCGAGGAGCTTGGTCTCGCTGCCCTTGAGCACGAAATTGGTCAGGCCCCCGATCACGATGGCGATGATCGGCACGAACACCAGACTCCAGAACAGGGCTGTCCTGTTCTTCGTCAGGCGGAAGCCTTCGGCGCGGATGGCATCAACCAGCATGGATCGTCTCCGGTGCCTGCACGGCCCCCGTCTCGGTGAAGAAGATGGCCTCCAGGTCGGTGCCGACCCAGCGCGCCTCATGGATGTCGACGCCGGCCTCGGCCAGGGCGCGGATCAGGGCGGGGCCCTCGGTGCGCGGGATGTCGGCCAGGACGGCGTCGCCGTCGCGCACGCCCTTGGTTCCCAGCGCGGCCAGCACCTGGTCGACCGGGCTGACGGAAAGACGCAGACGTTCGCCCACGGCGGTCAGTTCGCTGACGGCACCTTCGCGGACCAGCTTGCCCTTGTTGAGGATGGCGACGCGGTCGCAGACGCGCTGGACCTCGAGCAGCTGGTGGCTGGCCAGAACCACCGTCAGGCCGTCGTCATGGGCGAGGCTGCGGATCAGGGCCCGCATCTCCTGGATGCCGGGGGGATCCATGCCGCTGGTCGGTTCATCGAGAATGATCAGTTCAGGCTTGCTGATCAGGGCGGCGGCGACGCCGAGGCGCTGCATCATACCGACGGAGAAGCCGCGCACCTTGCGGTCCGCCGCTTCGGACAAGCCGACCCGCTCCAGCCAGTAGGGAATGTCGGCCGTGCCGGCGATGCCGTGTTCCAGCGCCAGCCAGCTCAGCACCTGCCGCGCCGTCATAAAGGGGGGGTAACGCGGGGTCTCGATCATCGAGCCCGTCAGGCGCATGGGGGCGATGTCGCCGACCGGCCCGTTCATGATGGTCGCCGTGCCCGCCGTCGGCCGGATCAGGCCAAGCAGGATACGGAACAGGGTCGACTTGCCGGCCCCGTTGGGTCCGAGCACGCCATAGACGCCGCCCCTGGGAATGGAGAGGTCCAGCCCGTCGAGGGCGCGGACGCTGCCATAGGTCTTGGTGAGCCCCGTCACCTGGATCACGGGCGATTCAATCTCGGCTGTCATGCCGGCAGGTTGACCTTGTGCCGCGGCGTCGCGCAAGGCGTTGCGGCATTAAGCTTTCGCAACCTCGGCTTGCGGGGTGACCCGGAACCGTCCCTCGCAAGGCCCCGTCGCCTTGATACGGTCCAGAAATCGGGGCGGAATGGCCCGGCTCCTGTCTCCCTGCCGTATCGGATGACCATGAACGCCAGAACCCTCGCCATCGCTATCGCCTTGACCCTCGCGGCCTGCGGCCAGTCGAACGACACCAAGGCCCAGGACGGGGTCTTCTCCGACAACCGCATCGTCCCCGGCGACGCCCTGGCGATGAAGGCCAGCTTCGCCCCCGTGGTCCGCACCGCCGCCCCGGCCGTGGTCAATGTCTCGGCGCGCGGCGTGCAGCAGGTCAGGGATCCGTTCTGGGGCATTCCGGGTCAGCGCCAGACCGGCTCGGTCGGCTCCGGCGTCATCGTCCGCGCCGACGGGGTGGTGGTGACCAACTATCACGTCATCAACGGCATGCAGCAGATCCGGGTGGTGCTGAACGACCGGCGCGAGTTCGACGCCCGCGTGGTCCTCGCCGACGAACGCTCCGACCTCGCCGTGCTGCAGCTGGAGGGCGTCAATGAGCGGCTGCCGACCCTCAATATCGATGATCGCGAGGAGCAGGAGATCGGCGACCTTGTGCTGGCCATCGGCAATCCGTTCGGCGTCGGCCAGACGGTGACCAACGGCATCATCTCGGCCCTGAACCGGACCGAGACCGGCATCTCCGACAGCGGCTCCTTCATCCAGACCGACGCGGCCATCAATCCCGGCAATTCAGGCGGGGCCCTGGTCGACATGGACGGCGACCTGATCGGCATCAATACCGCCATCTTCTCGCGCTCGGGATCGTCCTCGGGCGTCGGCTTCGCCGTGCCCGCCACCATGGTCCGCCGCGTGGTCGATTCTGCCGTCGGCGGAGCCACCACCGTGGTCCGGCCGTGGCTGGGCGTGAAGGGCGACCCGGTCAGCGCCGACATCGCCCGCAGCCTCGGCCTTGACCGGCCCCAGGGTCTGGTGATCACCGAAGTCTATGCCGGCGGTCCCGGTGCGCGCGCCGGCCTCGGCATCGGGGACATCGTCACCGCCATCGACGGGGCCGAGATCAACAACCAGGGCGGCCTCAACTATCGCATCGGCACGCGCGAACCGAACGACAGCGTGCGGGTATCGGTGCTGCGAGATGGCCGGGCCGAGACGCTGGACGCGCGGGTGCAGGCGCTGCCCGGCGATCCCGACGTCGGCAAGGCGGTGATGATCGCGTCCGGCGGCCTGTCCGGGGCCCAGGCCCTGCCGCTGAACCCGGCATTGGCGGATACGCTGGGTCTCGATCCGTTCGCCAGCGGCGTGGTCCTCGGGCGTGTCGATCCGCGCAGCTACGCGGCCCGGGGTGTCCGGCTGCAGGGCGGCGACGTCATCCTGGCGGTCAACGGCCAGATCGTCACCTCGCCCCAACAGCTGGAAGGCCTGAACCGCGGGGCCCAGGTCAGCGTCGAACGCCGCGGCCAGCGCGGCGTGCTGACGGTACGCTGACTATTTGGCCTTGATCGGCGAGCCGATCGACCAGGTGTGGCCGAACGGGTCGCGCAGCTGACCGTAGCGGTCGCCCCAGAACTGGTCGGCGATCGGGAACAGCGGCACGCCGCCGGCCAGCAGGGCGCGGTTCCACCATTCGTCGGCGTCATCGACCTGAAGATGGATGGTCACCCCCTTGGGGACGATGTCGTGTTCGTGGCCGTATTCCGGAAACTCGTCGTGCAGCAGGACGTCGCCGCCGTTGATCCTGAGATAGGCGTGCATCAGCCGTTCACCGTCCTCGGCCGGCATGCGCCGAACTTCCTCGGCTCCGAAGGCGCGGGTGTAGAAGTCGATCGCCGCCTGGCCGCCGCGCGACGGAATGGTCAGGTGCGGGGTCACTCCGATCACCGGACCCTGGGCGGTGTGGTCGTCAGCCATCTGGCGCTCTCCTCAGCTTCATGTCGACACTAACGCGTGAAATGCGCGTCGGTAACGCCTATCTGTGACCCCGCATGACTGACCTGTTCGAAGCCTCCGGCATCCATCCTCCTGACGCGCCGCTGGCCGACCGGCTGCGTCCCCGCACGCTCGGGGAGGTGGTCGGCCAGGACCATCTGCTTGGCGAGGGCGGACCGATCCGGCGCATGGTCGAGGCCGGGCGGCTGGGCTCGATGATCCTGTGGGGGCCGCCGGGCACCGGCAAGACCACCATCGCCCGCCTGCTGGCCCAGGCTGCCGGCTATCAGTTCCAGCAGATCAGCGCCGTCTTCTCCGGCGTGGCCGACCTCAAGAAGGCCTTCGAGGCGGCCCGCATGCGCCGCGCCGCCGGCCAGTCGACCCTGCTGTTCGTCGACGAAATCCATCGTTTCAACCGGGCCCAGCAGGACGGTTTCCTGCCCTTCGTGGAGGAGGGGGTCATCACCCTGGTCGGGGCCACGACCGAGAACCCGTCGTTCGAGCTGAACGGGGCCCTGCTGTCGCGGTCTCAGGTCTATGTGCTGAAGCGGCTGGACGATGCGGCCCTCGATCAACTGTTGATTCGTGCTGAGGCACAGGAGGGCAAGAGCCTGCCCCTGACCCCGGAAGCACGCCACGCCCTGACGGCGCTTGCGGATGGCGACGGTCGCTACCTGCTGACCATGTCCGAAGTGCTGTTCGACCTCGCCGATACCAGCCCCGAACCGCTCGACGTCCAGGCCCTGGCGGGCATCCTGCAGAAGCGGGCGCCTGCTTACGACAAGAGTCGAGAAGAACACTATAACCTCATATCCGCATTGCATAAATCGGTTCGCGGTTCGGACCCCGATGCGGCCCTCTACTGGCTGGCGCGGATGCTCAACGGCGGTGAGGATCCGCTGTATCTGGCGCGGCGTATCGTGCGCATGGCGGTCGAGGACATCGGCGAGGCCGATCCGCTGTCGCTGCTGGTCGCCAATGCCGCCAAGGACACCTACGACTTCCTCGGCAGCCCCGAGGGTGAACTGGCCCTGGCCCAGGCCGTGGTCCACCTCGCCACTGCGCCCAAATCGGTCGGCGTGTACGAAGCCTTCAAGGCGGCCAAGCGCGCGGCGGCCGAGACCGGTTCTCTGACGCCCCCGGCCCATATCCGCAACGCCCCGACCCAGCTGATGAAGTCGCTCGGCTACGGCCAGGGCTATCAATATGATCCCGACATGCCGGAGGGCTTCTCCGGCGCAAACTTCTTCCCCGACGGGATGGAGCGCCGCACCTTTTACGCTCCGAAAGGCGAGGGGCATGAGGCCAAGGTCAAGGAACGGCTCGAGCGCTGGGCGGCGCTGCGGGCATCGAGGGCGGTGGGGGGCGAATGAACCTCAACCAGATCACTGTCGAGGTCGCCGACATCCCGCGTGCCCGCGCCTTTTATGAGCGGCTCGGGTTGGAGCTGATCGTGTCCAGCGACCACTACGCCCGCTTCCTCTGCCCCGGCGGCGCGACCTTTTCGATCCATCTCGCCGAGCCGCCGTCGCCGGGCGGCAGCCTGATCTATTTCGAATGCGACGACCTCGACGCCCGGGTGGTGGCGCTCAAGGCCGCGGGGGTGGTCTTCGACAGCGATCCGCAGGACCAGCGCTGGCTGTGGCGCGAGGCGCGGCTGCGCGACCCCGACGGCAACCGGCTGTGCCTGTATTTCGCCGGCGAGAACCGCGTCGATCCGCCGTGGCGGGTGACCCGTCCGTAAGCGTTGCCGTAACGGCGTTTTTGGGACTAGTCTCGCTTACGTCAACCTTGGGAGGGGCCAATGACGACCATGACCGTGAAAACGCCGTGGCATCTGTGGCTGGTCGGGCTGCTGGCGCTCGCCTGGAACGGCTTCGCCGGCTATGATTTCATCATGACCCTGACCCGGGGCGCCGAGTATCTGCAGGCCTATTTCCCGCCGGAACAGGTCGCCTACTACACCTCAATGCCGGAGTGGACGAAGATCCCCTATGCGGCCGCCGTGTGGGGTGGGGTGATTGCCGCGATCCTGCTGCTGCTCCGCTCGCGCTGGGCGGTCCACCTCTTCGCCATATCCCTGCTCGGCGTCCTGGTCAGCGTCTTCTACGCCTACGGCATGGACGACTGGGCCGCCCTCGGCGGGTCCAAGGGTATGATGATGTGGGGCATGATCGCCGCCATCGCCCTGTTCTTCGCATGGTACGCCCGCATGATGTCGAAGCGGGGCGTGCTGCGCTGACCGGCCAGCGAGCCGGCCTTTTGATACCAACGATCCTTGGGAGGGGATGATGACCGATATGACTTCAATGACGCGTTCGACGCCGTGGCACCTGTGGGCGGTGGGCGGGATCAGCCTGCTGTGGAACAGCTACGGGGCCTATGACTACACCCGCACCAATCTGCCGGACGGCGAAGCCTATATGGCCAGCCTCGGCATGACCGCGGCGCAGATCGCGACGTTCCACGACATGCCGACCTGGGCCGTGGCGGCCTGGGCCTTTGGCGTCTGGGGCGCGCTGGCGGGTTCGATCCTGCTGCTCCTGCGCATGAAACTGGCCTTCCAGGCCTTCGTCGTGTCCCTGCTCGGCCTGCTGGTCAGCCTGGTCTATGCCTACGGCATGACGGATGCCGGGGCCGCGGGTGGCACCCAGGGCATGATCATGTACGGCGTCATCCTCGCCGCCTGCCTGTTCTTCGTCTGGTACAGCCGGATGGCATCGAAGAGCGGCATTCTGCGCTGACGGGCTGACGCACGGTCGGTTCCCGCGTAAGCACGCGCGGTGACCGACCGTATCCCCGTTTCCCTGAGCGAAGCCGACATCGCCGCCGTCCGTTCGTGGGTGATCCACGAGGACGAGGCCGTCATCGCCTTCAACAAGCCCGCCGGCCTGTCCAGCCAGGGCGGCCGCATCCAGGCGCACACCCTGGACGACCTGCTGTGGGCCTTCGCCCGCTCCAACGGCAAACGCCCCGATCTGGTGCACCGGCTCGACCGCGACACCTCGGGTGTCATCCTCGCCGCGAAGACCAAGCCCGCCGCCGGCTTCCTCGGCAAGGCGATGCAGGCGCGGCGCTTCAAGAAGACCTATCTGGCCCTGTTGTCGGCGGCCCCCGATCCGAAATCCGGCACCATCGACACGCCGCTGCTGCGTCAGGAGATCGGCCGCGAGAGCTATATGCGCGCCGTCACTGCCGAGACGCCGGGGGCCCAGGCCGCGCTGAGCCGCTATCGCACCCTGGCGGCCTCCGAGGACGGGGCCCTGGTCGAGCTCGATCCGGCCACGGGGCGGATGCACCAGCTGCGCGTCCACATGGCCTCGATCGGCCGCCCGCTGGCCGGGGACGCCCGCTACGGCGGGGCCCTGACCTTCGCCGGCCGCGCCGCGCCCCGCCTGATGCTGCACGCGGCCAAATTGACATTTCCTCACCCTGAAGGCGGCTACCGCACCGTCGAGGCCCCCCCACCCGAGGATTTTGAGGCGTTGAAGGCGGCGGCCGGGCTGTAGGGGACCACCCGCAGGGTGGTGGAGGGGCGGAACCCAAGCCATAATCCGACGCTTCCCAAGGGAAACCGGAGCCCCGCCATGACCCGTCTGACCCTGCCTCTGATCGTTGCCGCCGGCCTGGCCCTGTCGGCCTGTGCCAGCCTCGCCCCCTATGGTCCGCAGATGGGACCGGGCGGGCAGGGGTTCTCCGAACAGCGCATCGAGTCCAACCGGTTCCGCGTCACCTACACCGGGGTGGGCGCGCCCGGCCCGGTCATGGACATGGCCTACCTGCGCGCGGCCGAACTGACCCGGGCCACCGGACATGACTGGTTCGAGGTGACCCAGCGCTGGACTGACGGCCGTCCCGACAGCGCCGGTGGCATGCGGCCCAGCGTGGGGATCGGCTTCGGCTCGGGGCGCGGCTCAAGCCGCTACGGCCGCTATTCGTCGTCCGGAGTCGGCGTCGGGGTCGGGCTGAATTTCACCGGCCCGTCGCGGACCTCGACCACGCTGGAAGTGCTGATGGGCGACGGGCCCCGTCCCGACCGTCCGAACGTCTATGACGCCCTGGAGGTGCAGGACAGCCTGCGGAGGGATTAGGGATTAGGGAGGAATGGCCTGACTCGGCCGAAGCGTAGCTCGAACCCTCACTCCTAATCCCTAATCCCTAATCCCTATCTGCCGCCGCGCGTCAGGGCCCGGTACTCGACCAGACGTTCCTTGTCGCGGCGCACCTGGTCGGCGACGGCGTTATCGACGTCCAGCGAGGCGTAACGGACCCAGTTCTCGATGCCGAGCTTGTCCTGCACCGCCGAGGTCGGGGTCTGCCAGCGGAAATACGACAACAGGCCGACGATCGCCGACAGCACCACGGCCAGCCCCTGCAGGCCGCGCAGGGCGACTTCGTGACCGACGAGGCCGGGCTGGAGGGCGAAGATGGCCACGCCGCCGACGAACACCAGCGGGGTGAGGATCCGGGACAGCCAGCGCATCCAGTAGCGCTCACGGCGTACCCGCCACAGCTCCATCTGGACGTATTTCTCGAGGTATTCCATGCGCGCGCCCAGCCACATGGTCAGGCGCGTCAGATACAGGGCCCGCTGGCCCCACGCCTTGCCGTCCTGCTGGTAGCGGGTCTCCGCCTGGTCGGCCATGGCGCGACCGCTGGTGAACAGGTTCTGCAGTTCGCGGGTGCGCTGCACGATCTCGCGCGACAGCTGGTAGGAATCGTTCTCCAGCCGGAAGCGGTACTGGATGAACAGGATCTGCTGGATGCCCCAGTAGAGGCCCAGCACCGCCACCATGGCCCCGGCCGCGATGGCCGCGCCGGCGGCGTCTGTGCCGGTCCACTGGCTGAACCAGGTCGGGCCCAGCAGGGCGAGGGCGGCAAAGCCGGCCATGGCCAGGATCTGGTTGACCCGTTTGATGAGGACATGGATGCGCAGGGCGTCGAACACCCCCCGGCCATAGCGATAGATGTTGGCCCTCAGATCGGCATCGACCGGGAACCGCTCCTCGATCTGGCGCGCGTACAGCACGTGGAAACGGTCGGGCTTGCCCTCCGATTCCCAGAACGGAAAGATATCCAGCGGCTGGTTGAAATATTCGTCGATGTGGGCCGAGACCCGTTCGGTCGCCGCAGGGTCTTCCGAGAAATACTCACTGTCCTGGATCGGCCGCAGGATGCCGTCTGCGCCGCGCAACGGGCCGCTCTGGTGTGTCGGCGTGGCCGAGGGAATGCCGCGATTCTCGCGCTGGGCGGCGCCGGGCGGCGGGGCGTTGGGCGCGGCATGCAGCCGGGCGTCCTCGCCCTGACCGCCATGGCCGTCGTCTTGCGACGCGCCGTGGCTGGTGTCTTCGTGTCCGTGGTTGTGATCGTCGTGCGACATGGCGCTTCCGGCGGTCCTTTGAAACTATAGCCCGACACTATGGCAGATCGCGCCGCCGGGCCGACAGCGTTCCCCCTGGGCGCGAAGCGGCGCCGCTGATCAGTAACACCGTTAACCGGGGTCCGGGGCAAGTGAAGTTTCAGTCAGACGCCCCGGCCGATCCGTTCCCGGTACGTCTTCGCTTCGCCGCCAACTCCAGTATAAGCCCCGCACCATGACACGTTTTCTGATCGTCGCAGCCGGGGGTGCCCTCGGCGCTGTCGCCCGCTACGGGGTCGGACGGGTGTTGCCCGCCAGCGGCTGGCCTTGGGCGACGCTGACGGTCAATGTCGTCGGCGGCCTGCTCATGGGGCTGCTGGCCGGCTGGCTGGCCTTCCGTGGTGGAGCCAACAGCGAGTCCCTGCGCCTGTTCGCCGCCATCGGCCTGCTGGGCGGTTTCACCACCTTCTCGGCCTTTTCGCTGGAAACGGCCTTGATGATCGAGCGCCGTCAATTGGCCATGGCCGGGGGCTATGTCGCCGCCTCGGTGGCGCTTTCGGTGCTCGCCCTGTTTATCGGCCTGATGGTCGCCCGCCGCGCCTTCGGAGCCGCCCCTTGACTGACGAACCCATCCGGGAAACCCCCGACGCCCCCAAGCGCGAGGTCCTGACCATCTATGTGGCCGAGGCCGAAGACGGCATCCGACTGGATCGCTGGTTCCGCCGGCGCTGGCCGCATTTGTCCAACATCCAGGTGCAGAAGATGGCCCGCAGCGGCCAGATCCGCGTCGACGGAGCCCGCATCAAGCCCGAGGGCCGGCTGACCGCCGGTGCCGCCGTGCGCGTGCCGCCGATCCCCGACGACACCTCGCGTCAGGCCGGCGATGTCCACACGCTGAGTGCCCAGGACATCAAATTCGCCAAGTCGCTGGTCCTCTATGAGGACGACATGGTCATCGCCATCAACAAGCCGCACGGCCTCGCCGTCCAGGGCGGCACCAAGACCAGCCGCCACGTCGACCGGCTGCTGTCGGCCTGGGGGGAGGGGATGGACCGCCCGCGCCTCGTCCACCGTCTCGACCGCGACACCTCCGGCGTGCTGCTGCTCGGCAAGGGACCCGAGGCGGCCAAACGTCTGGCCGGGGCCTTCGCCCGGCGTCAGGCCAAGAAGACCTATTGGGCCATCGTCATCGGCAATCCCAAGCCGGAAGCCGGCCAGATCGACATGCCGCTGAAGAAGACCGGCATCAACGATTTCGAGATGATGCGCCCCGCCGACCGCAAGGACCCGCGCGGCGAGACGGCCGAGACCGCCTTCGCCACCATCAGCCGCGCCGCCCACCGGGCCAGCTGGATGGCCCTTCGCCCCTTCACCGGCCGGACCCACCAGCTGCGCGCCCATATGGCCGCCATCGGTCACCCGATCCTCGGCGACGGCAAATACGGGGATGAGAAGTCGAAAGAGCTGTCCGGCCCGCTGAAGTTGCAGCTGCACGCCCGCCGCATCGAGCTGGAACACCCGTCCGGCGGCATGCTGGTGGTCGAGGCCCCGCTGAGCCCCGAGATTCTCGCCGGCATGGTCCATTTCGGCTTCGACGAAGCCGAGGGCAATGAGCGCGATCCGTTCGAAGGGGTGAAACGCCAGCGATGACCGCATTCCTCCCCCATCGGGGGAGGGGGACCGCGCGAAGCGGGGTGGAGGGGGCGGCCCCGGACACCAGCGCCCGGTTCAGGCCCCCTCCGTCACCGCGCGAAGCCGCGCGATGCCACCTCCCCCGATGGGGGAGGACCGGATGAGCCGACCCCTTGCCGTGTTCGATATCGACGGCACCCTCGTCGACAGCCGCGCCTCGATCCATCGCGCCGCCTGCGAGGCCGCGCGCGACCTCGGCCTGCCGGAACCGGACTATGACCGGGTGCGCCAGATCGTCGGCCTGACGCTGGAGCATGGCATGGCGGTGCTGGAGCCTGATCTCGGCCCCGCCGACCTGGCCCGTTTCATCGCCGGCTTCCGCGCCAGCTTCGGCCGCATGTTCGATGCCGGCCATGAGGAGCCGCTCTATCCGGAGGCCATGACCACCCTGCGCCGGCTGCACCGCGACGGCTGGCGGCTGGCCCTGGCGACCGGCCAGAACCGGCGCGGCGTGGCCCGCAACCTGGCCCGCGAGGGCTGGGCCGACATGTTCATCTCGTCTCACTGCGCCGAGGACGGTCCGGGCAAGCCCGACCCTGCCATGCTCCACGCCGCCATGGCCGCCTGCGACGCCGATCCGGCCACGACCATCATGATCGGCGACACGACCCATGACGTCCGCATGGCCGTCAATGCCGGGGTCCTGCCGCTCGGTGTGGCCTGGGGTTTCCATACGGTCGAGGAACAGCGCGCCGCCGGGGCCCGGCACGTGGCGCAGAGCTTCGCCGAACTGACCGTCGTCCTCGACGGGTTCGACGCCCATACCCGAGCCGCCTGAGACCCTGATGAGCCACATCCCGCCCCTCGATCCCAATGTCGCCGCCCGCAAGGGTTTCCGCGAGTCCGAGGAACGCCTCAAACGCTTCTGGACGGCGGTCGATGTGGTCGAGGGCGAGCGCGGCTGGAGCGTCACTCTCGACGGGCGCACGCCCAAGACCCCGGCCCATGCCCAGCTGCGCCTGCCGACCGGGGCCGCCGCGCGGCTGGTCGCCGAAGAATGGGCCGCCCAGGGCGAGTTCATCGATCCGGGGACCATGCCCGCCACCCGTCTGGCCTCGACCGCCATCGACCGGGTCAGTCAGGTGCGTGAGGCCGTGGCCGAAGAGATCGCCGCCTTCGCCGGCACCGACCTGCTCTGCTACCTCGCCGAACACCCGACCTCGCTGGCCACGGAACAGGCGCGCGACTGGACGCCGTGGCGCGACTGGGCCGCACTGGAGCTGGGCGTGACGCTCGAGCCCTGCGTGGGCATCGTCCACCGCCAGCAGGACCCCGCCGCCATCGCCCGCGTCGCCGACTTGGCCCTGCGGCTCGATGATTTCGCCCTGACCGGCCTGGCCATGGCCACGCCCCTGCTCGGATCGGCCGTGCTGGCCCTGGCGGTGCAGCGCGGGGCGCTGGCGGGGGAGACCGCCTTCGAACTGAGCCGCCTCGACGAGGCCTTCCAGGAACGCCAGTGGGGCACCGATGCCGAGGCCGCCGAGCGCACCGCCGCCCGCCGTGCCGAGGCCGTCCTGCTCGACCGCTGGTTCCGGGCGCTTGTTCCTCCCCCGTCGGGGGAGGGGGACCCCGCGTAGCGGGGTGGAGGGGTTGTTGACTTTCCAATGCGGAAAATAATCACTTGACGATGTGGAAAGTGCCGATCACTTTCCAATCCAGAAAGTGAGAGCGCCGCCATGACTGAAGACCAGACCCCCGCCGAGGCGCTCGCCTCGATCAGCGCCGCCCGTACCGCCGTCGGCGGACGAGTCGACGAAAAGTCCTGGACCTACGACCTGATCTATTCGTCGCTGGCGGCGGTGATGATCGGGGCGCACGCCTTTCCGTCCCCGATCGGCGTGCTCGGCTCCGTTTTCGGCATCGTGGGGCTGGCGCTGCTGGTGCGCACCTGGGCCGACCGCACCGGGGTCCTCATCAGCGGACTCAAGCCGCCCCGGGCGCGCTGGGTTTCCGTCGGGCTCGGCCTCGTCCTGGTGGCGGTCATCTTCAGCGTGATCGCCGGACGTCAGCTTGAGCTCTGGTGGGTGCCGCTGCCGCTGGCCGCCATCACCTTCGTTGCCGCCCTCGTCGCCTCGCGCCTGTGGCGACGGGTCTATCGCGCCGAGATGGGCGTCCGATGAGCCGCGTCCCGCAGTTCGACCCCGTCATCCACGCCCCCGGCCGGTTGCAGATCTGCGCCATCCTCTCGGCCACCGACGAGGCCGAGTTCGCCATGGTCCGCGACGCCATCGCCGTCTCGGACTCGGTGATGTCCAAACATCTGAAACAGCTGGAAGACGCCGGCTATGTCCGGCTGCGCAAGGCCGCGCTCGACGGTCGCCAGCGCACCTGGCTGACCCTCACCGCCGCCGGTGGCACCGCCTTCGCCGCCCATGTCGCCGAACTGCAGCGGCTGGCGACGATGACCGCCCCCGAACCGCTCGGGCAGGGGTTCTCGGGGTAGGCGGCCCCCTCCACCGCCGTTCCGGCGGTCCCCCTCCCCCGTTGGGGGAGGACTTGCCGCCGCCATTCCTCCCCGACGGGGGAGGGGGACCATGCGAAGCATGGTGGAGGGGGCGCTTGCCACCGCCTCCGGCCCTCCTTAAGCCTCCCGCTCAAGGAGACTCCCATGAAAGACATCCTCGAACAGCTCGAAGCGCGTCGCGCCGGGGCCCGCCTCGGTGGCGGCGAGAAACGCATCGCCAATCAGCACGCCAAGGGCAAGCTGACCGCGCGCGAGCGTATCGCCGTGCTGCTCGACGAGGGCTCGTTCGAGGAGACCGACATGTTCGTCGAGCACCGCTCGCACGATTTCGGCATGGAGAAGCAGCGCGTCCCCGGCGACGGCGTGGTCACCGGCCGCGGCACCATCGGCGGCCGTCTGGTCTATGTCTTCTCCAAGGATTTCACCGTCTTCGGCGGTTCGCTCTCGGGGGCGCACGCGGCCAAGATCGTCAAGATCCAGACCATGGCCCTGACCAATGGCGCCCCGATCATCGGCCTGTTCGACGCCGGCGGTGCCCGCATCCAGGAGGGCGTCGAATCCCTCGCCGGCTATGCCGACATCTTCCTGCAGAACACCCTGGCCTCGGGCGTCATCCCCCAGATCAGCGTCATCATGGGCCCCTGCGCCGGCGGCGACGTCTATTCCCCGGCCATCACCGACTTCATCTTCATGGTGAAGGACACGTCCTACATGTACGTCACCGGCCCCGACGTGGTGAAGACGGTCACCAATGAGGTGGTCACCCACGAGGACCTCGGCGGGGCGCGGGTTCACTCCCAGAAGTCCGGCGTCGCCGACGGCGCCTTCGAGAACGATCTGGAGGCCCTCAGCGAGGTGCGCCGCCTGATCGGCTTCCTGCCGCTGTCGAACCGCGAAAAGCCGCCGGTGCGCGACAGCTACGACGATCCCGAGCGCGACGAGGCCAGCCTCGACACCCTGGTCCCGGCCAATCCGAACCAGCCCTATGACATCAAGGAGCTGATCCTCAAGACGGTCGACGAGGCCGAATTCTTCGAGATCGGCCCGGACTTCGCCAAGAACATCGTCACCGGCTTCGGCCGCCTCGACGGCCAGACCGTCGGCGTCGTCGCCAACCAGCCGCAGGTGCTGGCCGGGGTGCTGGACATCGACTCCAGCCGCAAGGCCGCGCGTTTCGTGCGCTTCTGCGACGCCTTCGACATCCCGCTGGTCACCTTCGTCGACGTGCCCGGCTTCATGCCCGGCACCCGCCAGGAATATGGCGGCCTGATCAAGCACGGGGCCAAGCTGTTGTTCGCCTATGCCGAGGCCACCGTGCCCAAGCTGACGGTGATCACCCGCAAGGCCTATGGCGGCGCCTATGATGTGATGAGCTCCAAACACCTGCGCGGCGACGTCAACTACGCCTGGCCCAGCGCCGAGATCGCCGTCATGGGGGCCAAGGGCGCGGTCGAGATCATCTTCCGCAAGGAGGCCGGCGACCCGGAAGCGCTGGCGGCGCGCGAGGCCGAGTACAAGGAACGCTTCGCCAACCCGTTCGTGGCGGCGTCGCTGGGATACATTGACGATGTGATCATGCCGCACGGGACAAGGCGGCGGCTGATCAAGGCGCTACGGACGCTGAAGAACAAGTCGCAGACCAACCCGTGGAAGAAGCACGATAATATTCCGTTGTAGGCTGGCGCTATTCGAGTATGTCGACCATCTCAGCGCTAGGATATGTGCCTGCGAGCATCTTCAGATAGAGCATCGTGGCCCCGCCTTCATCGTAGGGCCCCGCCAAGTTGAAGCGGCGACCGCTTTCTAACCGCCATCGCCAGATCAGTCGCTTGGCATCCTGCTCAAAAAGCTGGTTTCCTTCCCGAGCTTGTCGCGAGAGCTCCTCAAACCACGCCATTACAAGGTCTGGCGAATCGCTTGCTTCACGAGGGGAAAACGGGGGGCGCTTCGCGGGGCGATCCCGTTCCCAAGCTTCGTGCCTGGCTAACAACAAATTAGTTGCTTCAGCCAAGGTGGGCTGCGCTGTCTGGGGTTCGGGACGGTCAGCAACTGGTCCATCGAGCCTCCGGGAAATGAACCGCTCAGGGCGCGGGAGAACTACATCCAGTTGGTCTCGCACCCGGGGATCCAATTGTGGCCAGCAGATGCGATACTCAGCCTGAGCGGCTAGCCGGTCGGGCTTCATGAACGGGCCCCGGATGGGTAGGCGTGATTCTGAGAGATCAACGCGTTTGTCGCCGTAGGTTACCCAGTCGAATTTTGGTTCGCCAAAGAGATCCCTCAACGGCGTGCCTCGCTTGGTGAATCCCTCTCTCCAGAGTGCGTACGCAAACGCTGGAACGTCCAGAATTTCGACCGCTGCATCATATCCTTCCGCCAGCCAGTACTCACTGCAGGTCGAAAAGTCGCCCTCAGCCAAGCAAAGGATGTGGGCAGGGTCATCCGCCAATATTATAGTCGGTGCTTCAATCCGTAGGTTGATGCCCCCTCCGTCGTGAACGACGATGTTCTGTTGGCGAAGCCACGCCGTATTTGGGGGGGCGGTATCCGCCTGCCAAACAAGAGGCTCTGCAGCGACCATCTGCGCGCCAGCTTCGAGCCGATCTCCAATCTGATCATCTCCGCCCGGCCATTCCCGATAGGCAAAGTAGTCGAGGCTGCTGATACGTATCTGGCCAGACAGCCACGATTGGGTGAACCGGCTGTTGTGAAACTTATACCAAGCTGGTGTTCGGTTCATTTGTGTCTCGCTTGCTGACGAACAATGGAACAGTTGCGCCCGGTGACCAACCTCCTCTTCCACTGCGCCCGCAATCGCCTGCGTTCGCCCACGGCCGAGCAGGTGTTCGCGGCATGGCCCTCCTTGTCATCCCCGACGAAGCGAAGCGGAGATCGGGGACGGCTGAAGTCCTCTCTGCCCAACGCCCGGACAGCCCCCTTGGGCTGAGCCGGGCGACGGCCTGCGGACGCTGGAAATATTGGACCCGCGACGCTGCGCCCCGGTGTCGTCGTTTGACGCTGTCGCCGCCTGTCTCCCGGCTCAGCCCAAGGGGGCTGTCCGGGAGGATCATGGTGGGGTGCCGCCACCGTCCCGGATAGCGCCTGGGGCGCTTCCGGGATGACAAGGAGGGCGATCTTGAGGGTGAAGAATGTTCCTGATATGTTCTCATGAGAGCAAGAGGGGGAACGGCCCCATGACCGACCACAGCTTCTGGGTCTATATCGTCGCCAGCGGTCCATGCGGCTGGCTGTATGTCGGCATGACCAACGATCTGATCCGGCGGGTCGGCGAGCACAAACATGGGCAGGTCGACGGCTACAGCCGCGAGCGGCAGACGGATCTGCTGGTCTGGTACGAGCATCACCGGTACGTCGATCAGGCGATCCTGCGTGAGAAGCGCATCAAGCGCTGGTTGCGACCCTGGAAATTCGCTCTGGTAGAGGGCATGAATCCGCACTGGAGCGACCTGTATCCGGACCTGCTGACAGGCGAACGCCCCTGACCAACCTCCTCTTCCTCTGCTCCCGTAATCGCCTGCGCTCCCCCACGGCCGAGCAGGTGTTCGCGGCATGGCCCGGCGTCGAGACCGCCTCCGCCGGCCTGGCGCCCGACGCGGAAGAGCACTGCTCCGCCGAACTGGTCGAATGGGCCGATATCATCTTCGTCATGGAGCGCGCCCACCGCGCCCGGCTGCAGCGCCGCTTCAAACTCTGGCTCAAACGCGCCCGCGTCATCTGCCTCGACATCCCCGATGACTACGCCTTCATGCAGCCCGAGCTGGTGGCGCTGCTGGAGAGGAAGGTGGGGCCGCACCTGCGGTCCATCTGAGCGCTGACGCCCGTGTCTCCTCCCTGTTCGCGGAGCGAATGGGGAGGGGGACCACGCGAAGCGTGGTGGAGGGGTGGGGCAGGAACCCGCTGCCCCCGTGATGAAGCTTGAGCGCCGCTCACCACCCCTCCGTCACGGCGCGAAGGGGCGCCGTGCCACCTCCCCATTCGCTGCGCGAACAGGGAGGAGACACTCCCTCAGGCACCCCTCCAAACCCCACTCCATCTGAAGTTTTTTCGATCAACACTTGATAAATCGAAACTTTCTGTTATGTTGTGGTCATCCGGAAATCCAGACGGCCTCCTGCCCACGCCCTGCGTGGCGGCGGGTGAACCTTATTCGTCGCTGGACTTCGAGACCCTGAAACCCCCCGAGGAGACGCTCTTGTTCGCACAACGCAAAGCACCGTTCACCCCCCGCTCCAATCCCGGTTCGCGCTATGGCTACCGTGCCCCGCCGATCCGAGCCCGTGTCGGCCTGGCCATGCGCCGGTCCATGACCTTCGGCGATCTGCCGGATGCGGAAGCCGTGCTGCGTTCGAACGGCCTGTCCCTGGCCCCGATGTCGGTCGGCGAGGCCGGTATGAATGTCGGTGGCACCAGCGTGCTGGCCACCGCCCAGGTCTCCGACATCGACAACGGTGCCCTCAAGGCCCTGATCGTTCCGGCCGGTGCCGCCAACGACACCACGGACATCGCCGCCCTCGATGACGCCATCCAGCACGCCCAGGCCAAGGGCACGCCGGTCCTGGCCTTCGGTGAAGGCGTCGCCGACGTTCTGCGCGCCCTCGACCGCACCACCGACGTCAGCGCCGATGCGCCCGCCGTCATGGTCTCCGGCGACACGGTCGAGGTGCTCGGCACCTCCGAGGCCCTCGCCGACGCGGCCCGACGTATCCAGTAGCGACGAACCGCGCGAGGGCCGGTGACCCCGGTCGTCAGCCTTTCGAAGGCCGCCTCCTGATACCGGGGGCGGCCTTTGTCGTTTCGGGTCGCCGATGCGACCGTTTCTGACGCATCAACCGGTTAGAATGCTCTCCGGTCCTCGTCCGTATCGCGCGGTCGAGGGTCCGGCGAAGTAGACTCTTCGGACTCATTGGACTCTGTTTTTGGCGCGATCAGCCGACCAGGGCGGCCCGCTCCTCGGCGGTCAGCATGCGCCATTTGCCTTCGGGCAGGTTGTCGAGCCTGAGCGGCCCGATCCGCACCCGGATCAGGTCGATGACCTCGAGGTCGACCATGTCGCACATGCGCCGGATCTGGCGGTTGCGGCCCTCGCGCAGGATGAACTTCAGGCGGAACGATTCCATCCGGCTGACGTGGGCGCGTTTCAGCTGGCGGCCGTCCAGCATCAGGCCATAACGTAGCAATTTCAACTTGTTCTCGGTCACGTCACCGGCGATGCGGACCAGATACTCCTTGTCCAGGTCGGACTGGGGCCCGATCACCGCCTTGGCCACCACCCCGTCCGAGGACAGCAGCAACAGGCCGCGGGAGTCCTCGTCCAGCCGCCCGATCGGGGGCAGGGAGTGGTCGTCCGCCGGGGTCACGCCGGGCCCGACCCGGTTGCCGTCGGTGACCAGCCGCACGGCCGGCAGCTTGTCCGGCTCGGGCTGGCCCGAGACGTAGCCGAGCGGCTTGTGCATGACGATGGTCACGCCCTCGGCCAGGGTGGCCGTGGCCCGCTCGCTGAGGGTCAGGGTCTGGCCGGGCTCGAGCTTGCGCCCGGCGTCGGTGACCACCTCGCCCTCGACCGAGACCAGGCCGTCGGCGATCAGGGCATCGGCCTCGCGCCGCGAGCAGACCCCGGTCTGGCCCAGCCATTTGTTGATCCGGACCGGCTCGTCGCCGTCGTAGGTTCTGGAGAAGGCCATGCGCGGCTCCGTAGCCGCCGGGGCGGGCCGGGTCTAGGTACCGATCACCGCCGCGATGGCCGCCCGCGCCACCGCATCGTCATCCGCCGAGGCGGCCCCCGAGATGCCCATGGCCCCGACCACCCGGCCGTCGACCACGATGGGCACGCCCCCGGCGATCGGCACAATGCCCTCGATGGCCAGCAGGGCCGTGCGCCCGGCCGTCAGCCGCTCCTCATGCGCGGCGGTCGCCGTGCGGAACCGCGCCGCGGCCCGGGCCTTGGCCTGGGCAATGGCGATGGAGCCGTACTGGACGTCGTCCATCCGCCCGAAGGCGACCAGCTCGCCCGACGGCTCGACCACGGCAAAGGCCAGGCGGAACCCGCGTGCCCGCGCCTCTTCCGTGGCCCGCACGATCAGCGCCTGGGCCACCTCCAGCCGGATCGGCGCGCCATAGGACGCAGCGGGAGCCGCCGTCGGCGCGGCTGTCGGCGGCGTCTGGCCGAGAGCCGGACCTGCCGTGGCCAGAACGGCGAGAAGGACGAGGAGACGTTTCATGAGGTCACTTTCGGGTTCAGCCAAGCTTGAGCCCAATGCCGCCACATCCCCGCCGAAAGCACAAGCGCCGCTCAGACCCGCCGGAACAGCAGGATCAGATTGTTGGCTGGCATCCCGATCCGCATGGTCAGGGCCAGCCCTTCGGCCCTCGCCGTCGCCGCCACCCCATCCCGGTCGCGCAGACCCCAGTCCGGATTACGGCCCTTCAGGCTCTCGTCGAAGGCGGCATTCGAGTCCGCCAGCGGCACGTCGGCCTCGCGGTACGGCCCGTACAGGACCAGCAGACCGCCGGTGGCCAGCCGGCTTCCCGCCAGCGCCATCAGCCCCTCGGTCGCCGCCCACGGGCTGATGTGAATCATGTTGATACAGACCACGGCCTGCAACGGCCCCTCGGGCCAGCTCGCCGGGTCCCGCACGTCGAGTGCCAGCGGGTCGCGCAGATTGGGCAGAGCCGCGCCCGCCGCCCAGGCCGTGATACTGGCCCGCGCCTCGGCGCTCGGGTCACTGGGTGTCCAGTCAAGGCCGGGCAGGGCACCCGCAAGGGCCACGGCATGCTCACCCGAGCCTGCGGCGACTTCGAGCACCCGGCCCGTCGCCGGCATATGCGCCTTCAGCACCTCGAGGATCGGCCCCGTGTTTCGCGCCACGGCGGGTGAGGCGAGGGCCCCTTCGGGGTTCGCTCTGGCGGGGTCCATCGTCTGCATGGTCGTTCCGATAACCCGCCCCGCGCCACTCCGCGACCGGAATTGTGCGGGCGCGGCCGGGTGCCTCGCTCGCGAGAGGTTGAAACATGCATCGGTTGACGCCGCGTCCGCTTCGGTGTCATTCGCCCTGAAACATTGCGTGATGAGCCACGCACGGATCAGCCATGGCGGCGTCAGATCGCCGGGCCCCAATCAGGAGAGTGCGCGTGACGGATTCCATCCCCGGCCTGCATCCGGCCCCCACCCGCCATGCCGGCCTCCTGGCCTGGGTCGAAAAGATCGCCGCCAAGACCCGGCCCGACCGCGTCCACTGGTGCGACGGCTCCGAAGCCGAAAAGACCGCCATCGTCGCCGACCTGATCGGCAAGGGCACGCTGCGCGAACTGGACCAGACCAAGCGCCCCGGCTGCTACTACGCCGCCTCGGACCCCAAGGACGTGGCCCGGGTCGAGAGTCGCACCTTCATCTGCTCCGCCGACAAGATCGACGCCGGCCCGACCAACAACTGGTCCGACGCCGCCGAGATGCGCCAGCGCCTCGACGGCCTGTTCGACGGCTGCATGGTCGGCCGCACCATGTATGTCGTGCCGTTCTCGATGGGCCCGCTCGGCTCTGACCTCAGCGCCCTCGGCGTCGAGATCACCGACAGCGGCTATGTCGCCGTCTCGATGGGCATCATGACCCGCATGGGCCAGCCGGTGCTGGACCTGATGGGCACCGACGGCGTCTTCGTGCCCGCCGTGCATACGCTGGGCGCGCCGCTGGCCGAGGGCCAGGCCGATGTGCCGTGGCCCTGCAACGCCGACAAATGGATCGTCCACTTCCCCGAGACGCGCGAGATCTGGTCCTACGGCTCGGGCTATGGCGGCAACGCCCTGCTGGGCAAGAAATGCTACGCCCTGCGCATCGCCTCGGTCATGGCCCGCGACGAGGGCTGGCTGGCCGAGCATATGCTGATCCTCAAGCTGACCGACCCGAAGGGCCGCGCCAAATACGTCGCCGCCGCCTTCCCCTCGGCCTGCGGCAAGACCAATCTGGCCATGCTGCAGCCGACCATTCCGGGCTGGACCGCCGAAACCATCGGCGACGACATCGCCTGGATGCGCTTCGGTGACGACGGTCGCCTGTACGCCGTGAACCCCGAGGCCGGCTTCTTCGGCGTCGCGCCGGGCACCAGCCGCAACACCAATGGCAACGCCCTGGCGACCATGGGGTCCAACACCGTCTTCACCAATACGGCCCTGACCGCCGACAACGACGTCTGGTGGGAAGGCCTGACCAAGACCGCGCCCGAGGGCCTGACCAACTGGAAGGGTGTGCCCCACGACCCCGCCTCGGGTGAGCCCGCCGCCCATCCCAACGCCCGTTTCGCCGCTCCGGCCGCGCAATGCCCGACCATCGCGCCGGAATGGGAAGATCCGAAGGGTGTGCCGATCGACGCCATCCTGTTCGGTGGCCGCCGCGCCTCGGCCGTGCCGCTGGTCACCGAGGCCTTTGACTGGGAGCATGGCGTGTTCATGGGCTCGTCGGTCGCCTCGGAAGGCACCGCCGCCGCCGAGAACGCCATCGGCACCCTGCGCCGCGATCCCTTCGCGATGCTGCCCTTCTGCGGCTACAACATGGGCGACTATTTCGCCCACTGGCTGTCGATGGCCGGCAAGACCGAGGCCGCCAAACTGCCGCGGCTCTATTTCGTCAACTGGTTCCGCAAGAATGACGACGGCCAGTTCGTCTGGCCCGGCTTTGGCGACAACGCCCGCGTGTTGAAGTGGATCGCCGAACGCCTCGACGGCGAGGCCGAAGCCGTCGACACCCCGGTCGGTCGTGTTCCGACCCGCGAGGCGCTGGACCTGTCGGGCCTGAGCCTTTCGGACACCGATCTGTCGACCCTGCTGGACGTCGACGCCGAGGTCTGGGCCGAGGAGGCCTCGCTGATCCCGGAATTCTATGCCCAGTTCGGCGACCGCCTGCCCCGCGCCCTGTGGGACCAGCACGCCGCGCTGACCGCCCGCATCGACGCCCGCCGGGCCTCGGCGATCGCCGCCGAGTAATATCGCGCCTTGCAATCGAAGCGCGGGCGGTCGATCTGATCGCCCGTGGCTTCCTCTCCAGACGTGATCGTCATCGGCGCCGGCGTGCTCGGCCTCTGCACCGCGGCCGAACTGGCGGTGCGCGGCCATGCCGTGACGATTCTCGACCCCGGCGCGCCGAATGCCTCGTCCATTGCCGCCGGGATGATCGCGCCGGCACTGGAATCGCTGCTCGAGGACTTACCGCCGGAGCGCGCGACCCTGCTGAAGCGGGCTCGTGACCTGTGGCCGGCCTTCGCCGAGACCCACGCGCTGCGGCTTCTCCGTGAAGGTGCCGACTGGCGCGGTCCTGAGCCCGAGCGCGCCGTCGCCCGCCTTAAAACGCTCGGCTTTGACGCCCGGACGGATCGGGGCGGTCTGACCACCACGGCCGACTGGCGCATTGAGGTCGGCCCGACCCTGAAGGCCCTGGCGCGAGCGCCCGGCCTGGTCGTGGTGAAGGGGGAGATCGCCCGTTTGACCGGGGACGCACTGCGCTGGAGAGTCGAAGCCAGTGATGGTCGTGTCTGGTTCACCCCCACGGTGGTGCTGGCCACCGGTGCCGGAGACCCGATTGCCGGCCTGCCGGACGCTGTCGCCGCCAGCGTGGCTGCGATCCTGCCGATCCGGGGTCAGTTGACCTTTGTCGCGACACCGCCCCCGCCCCGGGTGATCCGAGGCCCGGGGATCTATGCCGCCCCCTGCGATGGTGGGGTCGTCATCGGCGCGACCATGGAGCCGGGGCGGCGCGATCTGGATCCCGATCCGGTCGAGGCCGCGAGACAGGTCGCGGCGGGACTGGCGCTCCTTGACGCGACCGGCGAGGCCGGAGTGACCCGCGTGGGCATTCGCGGCGCGACCGCCGACGGCCTGCCGTTGGCCGGTCCCACCGGTGAGCCGGGCCTGTACCTGGCCCTCGCCCCCCGCCGCAACGGCTGGCTGATGGGGCCGCTGGTCGCGCGCATCACGGCGGACGGGATCGAGGGCCGCCCGCCCGTGGCGGACGCCGCCGCCCTCGACCCGCTCAGGTTCGCCTGATCAGTCTTCCGGCAGGTTGAAGCGCAGGTTGATGTTGACCCTCGAGCCCTCCGCCGCGCCGTTGACGGTACGCGGGTTGATCCGGAAATAGCGCGAAAGGCCCTCTGCCGCCCGGCCGAAGCCATAGCCGCCCGGCGTCTCGCTGGTGACATTGCAGTCGGTCACGGCCCCCGAGGGCAGCACCAGACAGTTCAGCGACGCCGATCCGACCACGCCGGCGGCAATCGCCCGTTGAGGGTAGGCCCGCATCATCTGATCGCCCGACGGTTGGCGTGACCAGCTGGGATTGCGGATAACCGCGGGCGGTTGCGGGCGGACGGGTTCGACCGGCCTGGCGTCGGGAACTGGATCGGGTGAGACCTTCGTCGTCGTGATCGTAGTGCTGTCGGCAACGGTCTCGCCCTGGGTTACGGCCACAGGCTCCACGTCGGGTGTGGTCGCCGTTGTCTCGTTGACCCGGGTGTTGGGCGGCGCGGGAAGGGGCTTGGGTTGCGGCACCGGCATGGGCAACCGCTCGAAGGTGACCTCGATCGGGTCAGGTTGAGCCAAGGCTTTGATCTGCGGCATTTCGAACCGCTGATAGTACATCGCCGTGCCGAGGCCGACGTGGGCCGCGACGACGATACCGGTCGCGATCCAGGTCGCTTTCGAGAATCTCGGGCTCGTGCGTTCGTGGAAGTCGATCGGGCTCACCATTCCGGGGCCGTCCGCTGTCTTGATCATCATGGCCGTCTCTTCCCTGTCTTTCGCTGCCCCCACAGCGTCCCAAGGCGAAGTTGAGCGCTGACCTGACGGCAAGTTTGGGGCGAGCCCTGCCTTGAAAGCGCCACCGTGGCGACGGCCGCCCGAAGGTTAAGAGGTTGTGGACGCAAAGGTCGCTGTTAGGATTTGATTAACCACGAACCCCCAGCGTCATGACTCATGAATATCGGAGCGATTCCATCCGCCGGCGGAGTTGAGGCAGCCATTCGGCGCGCCTCGAACGCGACCGGCGTGGACGCTGACTTTCTGGTCCGGACGGCGCGGCGGGAAAGCGCGATGAATCCGGCTGCCCGGGCCCGCACATCGTCGGCGGCGGGCCTGTTCCAGTTCATTGAACAGACCTGGCTCGGGACGGTTAAGGCTCACGGTGCCAAACACGGCTACGGCCAATATGCCGACCTGATCTACCGCGGTGGGGATGGGCGCTGGAAGGTCGAGGGCTCGGCGCGCAACGTGGTGCTGGACCTGCGCTTCGATCCCCAGGCGGCCTCGACCATGGCGGCCGAGCTGACGGCGTCAAACGCGGCATATCTGCGGGGTCGTTCGGGGCGGGAGCCCGGCGCGGGCGATCTGTACGCCGCCCACTTCCTGGGACCGGCCGGCGCGGCGCAGTTGATGGACGCCATGGAGCGGCGGCCGACGGCCAGCGCGGTTTCGCTGTTCCCGCAAGCCGCCGCGGCCAACCGGTCGATCTTCTATCGCGACGGCCGCCCGGCCACGGTGGCCGAGGTTCATGCCAATCTGCAGCGCAGCGCGGGCGACGGGGCACCGGCGGCCATGCGGCCGTCACAGGCGATTCCGGACCTGTCCGAGCGCGATCAGATGCTGGCGGCGCGGCTGGATCGCCTCAAGCAGGACCAGAGTCTTCTGGCCCTGCTGCTGGGCCAGGACGGCGAGGGCAAGGGCAGCGGCTTCGGCGGTGCCTTTGGTCCGGAAACCAGCAAGAGTATCTGATCCCGAATCCGACGATGGTGAACCGCCCGTTAAGGATGGCGGGCTGATGCTGACCGGCAAAGCCTGGACCTGATCATGACCGCCTATCGCGCCCGACTGACCGAGATCGACATCCGCCGCCTGATCAAGGCGACCGACGCGGACGAGCGGGCCGCCGCGGCCCATAAATTGTGCCGCAGCATGGACAAGGCCGACCTCCACGACGAGGACCGCGAGGCCGCGCAGAAAATCCTGCGCATGCTTGCCCAGGACGCGGCCGAACTGGTGCGGCGCGCCATGGCCGTGACACTCAAGTCATCGGACCTGATTCCCCGCGACGTCGCCCGCAAGCTGGCAGCCGACGTCGACAGCGTCGCCCTGCCGGTGATCAATTTCTCTCCGGCCTTTTCCGATGAGGACCTGATCGAGATCGTTCAGGCCGGATCGGCCGTACGTCAGGTGGCCGTGGCGGGCCGGCCCGGGGTCGGTCGCGACGTGGCGACCACGCTTGCCGAGGTCGGCTGTGAACAGGCCGTGCGGACCCTGGCCTCCAATGACAATGCTGACTTGGCCGAGGCCGCGCTGGGGCGTTGTATCGACCGCTTCGGGACCTCGCCCGAGATCATCGCCGCCATCGCCTATCGACAGGTGCTGCCGCTGTCCGTGACCGAACGGCTGGTCGAACTGGCCTCCGAAGCCGTGCGCGAGCATCTGGTGACGCGCCACGCCGTGGCTCCCGAGACCGCCATCCGTCTGGCCGCCTTCGCCCGAGAGCGGGCCACGGTCGATCTGGTGGATCAGGCGTCCAGTCAGGCCGACCTGCCGCAGTTTGTGGCCAAGTTGAACGCCCGTCGGGTGCTGACCGCCTCCCTGCTGCTTCGCGCCCTGGCGCGGGGGCAGATGGCGTTGTTCGAACATGGCATGGCCGAGCTGGCCGGGGCTCCACACGCGCGGGCCTGGCTGATGATCCACGATGCCGGGCCGCTGGGCCTGAAAGCCATCTACGACCGCGCGGGCCTGCCGCCCCGCCTGTTCCAGGCCTATCGGGCGGGCGTCGATACCTGGCGCACCCTGCAGGCCGAAGGGGCGGACACATCAGGTGACGGTTTCCGTCAACAGATGCTGGAGCGCTTCCTGACCCAGCGTCCGAACGCGCCGCGTGAAGATCTGGCCTATCTGATGGAGCGGCTGGATCATGATCCGCTGCCCGCCCGGGCCCAGGTCAGCGCTGCGGCCTGACAGCAAAACGCCCGCCGAAGGCGGGCGTCAGCCTGTTCATGGTACCGGAAAGTCGCCTCAGCCGAGGTGGTCGGCGACCCGTGCTTCCAGCGTTTCAGCCAGGATCTTGCCGACCGGATGATCGTCGGTCTTGATTTCATCCCGAACCACGGCCTTGATGGCGTCGATATGGGCGTCGAGCAGCACGACCGGCGCGGCCGTGCGCTTTACGGGATCGTCCATCATCTTGCAGAGCGAACCGGCGAGGCGGGTGACCAGCGGATACTGGTAGGTCGTGCCCAGTCCTTTCAGGTCGTGAGCGCGGAAATACAGGGCTTCCGCCGTCGCGGTGTTGTAGCCAAGGGTGCGGATGTCGGTCTGGGCCTTGTCCAGTTTGGTGATCTCATCCTGAAGCCACTGTCCGAACTGCGCGGACATTGCCTTGAGGGCCTCTTCGGCCTTGGCGATGGCACCGGCGTCGATGCCTCCAAAGCCGCCACCGACCTTCATGCGAAGGGTATTGGGCGGGCGAATAACCTGGGCCGGGTTGCTCACGGATGACTCCTGCGGACGGACTGAGCCAACCCTTGCACCGGTCTCCTTAAAAAGCGGTGCACAACCGTCAGGAAGTGAACTGCTCTGCCAGAACCCGCTCCTCGAACGACCGACCGGCGTCGAAGAGCATGGTCAGGGCGATGTCGCGGCGTTCCCGGACCTCGACCCGGGCCACACGCCGGATCTCGAAATCATCGGCCGTGGCGCTTACGGGCCGTTTGTCGGGCTCCAGCACCTCGAAACACACCTTCGATTGATGGGGCAACAGGGCACCGCGCCAGCGCCGGGGCCGGAAGGCGCTGATCGGTGTCAATGCCAGCACCCTGGAGTCGAGCGGAATGATCGGGCCGTGCGCCGACAGATTGTAGGCGGTGGACCCGGCCGCGGTCGCCAGCATACAGCCGTCGCAGGACAATTCCTCCAGCCGCACGCGGCCGTCGACCGAGATCCGCAGCTTGGCGCTCTGGCGGGTCTGACGCAGCAGGGAGACCTCATTGATCGCCAGGCCGCTGTGCGCCTGGCCGGCTTCGGTCCAGGCGTCCATCTGCAGGGGGTGGATGACGGCGCGCCCCGCGCCCGCCAGCCGCTCCAGCAGTCCTTCTTCCTCGAACTCATTCATCAGGAAGCCGACCGAGCCACGGTTCATGCCGAACACCGGGGTCCGTCGTTCCATGACGGTGTGAAGCGTCTCGAGCATGAAACCGTCACCACCGAGGGCGACAATAACCTGGGCCTGGTCCGGCTCGACGGAGCCATATCGCGCGGTCAGCCGCTCACGGGCTGCCTGGGCCTCGGGTCGATCCGAGGCGGCGAAGGCGATGCGGATGGGGGCCGGCGCAGGATCAGTCACGCCCACACGCAAGCCGAGCCGGAAGGCGAAGTCAAACGGCGGTTTTCAGTTGGCCGTGATCACCACCGGACAGAACCTTGAAAGACCGCGCCGCAGAGCCTTGCGACAGGGTGCCTCGCAGCCAGATCGCTTCCCCGCGATCCCCGGGCAGAGACCCGTTGAGTTTGCGCAGCTCGACCAGCAGGGTCGGGAACACCGCGCGGTCGATCCCGACGGCGGCGCAGGCGTAGTACAGGGCTTCCGGCGAGGGTGCCGACAGGGCGGAGCGCACCTGACCGACGGAGAATCCGCCCAGGGCTGCCAGGCCGTGAGAGAACAGACTCAGCCGCTTTTCGCGGACGGCCCGGATAAGAAGACCCGCGCGCAGCTGCCCGGCGGATTGCAGCTTGTCGATCAGCCGTCGCTCCATCTCGTCGCGGTCGCCCTGGTCCTCCGGGTTCTGTTCATGACCGGCGGGACGGGTCACGCCTTGCACGGCGTCCCGAACGGCTATGCCGAGGGCCTGCTCGTCGATTGTGAAGCGGGTGGCAATCGCCTGACGCAGGGCCGTTCCAACCCACTCGTACAACTGCTCGGCCAGGGCCTCGGTAAGCAGCGGATGGCGGGTCAGGGGGCCGCGCAGCGCGGCGATACGGCGGGAGTGTTCGACCAGCCGGCGGACTCCTTCCGTGCTGATCTCCGCAGTGCGGTTGGTTGTCAGGGCCATGAGCACCGCGGGCTCCGCCCGGTCGATCACGGCGTCGGCGACACGGCCGCTGATCTGCGGGCGGCGGGCGACGGAGATCTGGTGCTCGAGGGACGCCTCGATCAGAACACGCAACAGATCATCGTCCTGCAGGATGGGACTGAACTCGAGGATCGGTCGGGCGATTTCGATTTCGTCGAGGGCGAGGACGTTGACGAGCGCCGCGGGGGCCCATTCCGCGTGAGCCAGCTTCTCGGACAGCACCTTGCGCACGTCGCGCTCAGCCTGACGGGCCAGGGTCAGAAATATCTCGCAGAGCACCGGAGAAACGTCGACAGACGGCGGGCAGGCGTCGCACAGGGCCACGACACCCAACAGCAGTCGCTGGCGGGCCTCGGTACTGGGGTCGTGGGCGAGCGCCAACAGATCGCCGAGGCGCGGCGTGGGGCCGGCGGCGTGACTGGCAGGCACGAGTTGGACGAGAACCACAGGCGTCTCCGACGCGCCGACGATGGGACGGACCATACAACGCTAGGCCGAGCCCACTAAGACGCGGTTAACGGAAGCTGAATCTTGACGTCGGCTTCACACGGGTCGAGCGTGTGTGGCCAATCAGAACGAGGACTGCTCCCATGGCCGACGGCACCGCTGCTTCCCTGAAATCCAGGGTGTCCGAGGCGGAGTGGACCGTCCGCGTCGAACTGGCGGCCCTGTACCGCCTGGTGGCCCTGCATGGCTGGGACGACATGATCTTCACTCATATTTCGGCCCGGGTGCCGGGGCCGGAACACCATTTTCTGATCAATCCGTACGGCTTCTATTTCGAGGAGATGACGGCGTCCTGCCTGGTCAAGGTCGATCTGGACGGGAACATCGTTCAGGACACCACCAGCTTCATCAATCCGGCCGGCTTCACCATCCATTCGGCCGTTCACGCCGCACGCGAGGACGCTCGTTTCGTCATCCACCTGCACACGGTGGCCGGTGTCGGCGTGGCGGCGCAGACCGAGGGCCTGCTGCCTATCGGTCAGAACGCCTGCCTGCTGCAGCATCAGGTCGCCTATCACGGCTATGAGGGGCTGGCGTTGAACCATGAGGAGCGCGAGCGGCTGGTGGCCGATCTGGGCGACAAGCCGCTGATGCTGCTGCGCAACCACGGTACCCTCGCGGTGGGCCAGACGGCGGCGGCGGCCTGGATCGGCATGTTCTTCCTTGAGCGTGCCTGTGCCCAGCAGGTCGCGGCCCTGTCCGGCGGCCGGGAGCATGTCCTGTTCGCCCCCGACGCCGCCCAGGCGGAGACAAGGGAGCAGGGCAAGGGCATCGGCTTTATTTCATCCCTGGCCTGGCCGGGGGCCCTGCGCATGCTCGACCGCAAGTCGCCGGGCTACGACGTGTGAAACCGGTCGGCGGTCTTCTGGCCGCAACGGCCCTTCTGGCGGTCGCCGGGCCCGCCATCGCGGGCCCATGGACGCAAGCCAGGGGCAAGGGCCAACTGATCGCCAAATTTGAGGACATGCGGGCCGACCGTGGCTTCGACATGGATGGATTGCTCGCCGATCTTCCGGCGGAGCGCCGGGACACGGTCGCGGGGGTGTTTGCGGAGTACGGCATCACTGACCGGTTGACGGTGCAGTTCAAGGGCGACTGGCAGTCGGGCGAGGATGCTTTTGTCGACTATGAGGGGCGGGGACCCGCCGAGATCGGGGTGACCTGGCAGGTGTGGCGTGCCGAGCGCTCGGCGGTCAGCCTGTACGTCGGCTATGCCGACGGAGGGGAGGGGCGCAACGCCGGCTATGCCGCGCCCGGTATCGGTGACAACGACTGGGAGGTACGGGCGGCGGTGGGTCGTTCCTTCGGCGGCTCCGGGCGCTGGGGCCTGACCGGCTCTTTCGTCGACCTGCAGGCGGCGCGCCGTATGCGACAGGGCTTGCTGGACGAAACCCGGGTCGATGCGACCGCCGGGGTGCACCTCAACGCGGACTGGATGGTGTTGGCTCAGGCCTATGGCGGACAAGCTGATGAGGGGGGCCCACGCTGGCTGTCTGTCGAAGCTTCGGTGGTGCGCGATCTTGGCGACTGGAGCTTACAGGCCGGTTGGCGCCAGGCGATCTCGGGCCGGGAGACCCCGGAAAGCCGCGGACCCGTTATCGCGCTCTGGCGGCGCTTCTGAGCGCGGCCTTTCAGAACGCCTTTCCGGCGACGGAAAGGGAAACAGCATCCGTTACATGAACTTTGATTGCGTCGACGGCGAGAGCCGCTAAGTCGGCTCGTTCAATCTCCAGAGAGCCTGCCGCGTGATCAAACGCCACTTCTTTATCGTCGCCGCTGCAGTCTTGCTGGGGCTGATGATTGTGGCCGTCGTCCTGAGGGTGGCCTTCGCCGGTGACGAGAAGGCCGGCGACGGTCCGGGCGGACGGGGCGGGCCCGGCGGAGGGCGCGGACAGACGGTCTCGGAAGCGGTGATCGGTGTTCGCTCCTTCACCGACGAGATCCGGGTGCTGGGCGTCGCGCGTGGCCGCCGCTCGGTCAATATCACCTCCTCCACCAGCGAGCTGATCACTCGGGTCCTGTTCACCGACGGCCAGCGCGTCCGGGCGGGAGCTCCCCTCGTCGAGCTGCAGGCGCGCGAGGAGGACGCCGGGATTATCCAGGCCCGCGCCCAGGTGGCCCAGGCCCAGCGCCAGTACGACCGATTCAGTGCCCTGGCCGAACGCGGCATCGCGCCCCGGGTGAGCGCTGAGGATGCCCTGACCGGACTTGAGAGCGCCCAGGCCCAGCTGTCCGCGGCCGAGGCCCGGCGCGGCGACCGGTTGATCCGGGCCCCCTTTGCCGGCGTACTGGGGCTCAGCACGGTGACGGCCGGCACCCTGGTCAGTCCGGGCGGCGTCATCACCACGCTCGACGACATTGATGTCGTCCGCGTCGATTTTCCGGTGCCGGAACGGTACCTCGGGGTGCTGCGGGTCGGGACGCCGATCTCGGGCCGGATCGAAGCCTATGGCGACACGACCTTCCCCGGCCGCATCGCCCTGATCGACACCCGCGTGAACGAACAGACCCGTTCGGTGACGGCACGGGCCGAAATCCCCAACCCCGGCGCGCGCATCCGGCCGGGCATGGCGATCCGCGTGGCCATCCAGCAGGGCGTGAGAACGGCCCCCGCGGCACCCGAGGGTGCGGTCCAGTATGAAGGACAGGGTGCCTTCGTCTATCGAATCGCCGCGGGCGCGCGCGGCACGACGGCGCAGCGCGTCGAGGTCGAGACCGGCGCGGTCGAGGGCGGCTATGTCGAAATCCTTTCCGGCCTCGCCGCCGGAGACCGGGTCGTCGGGTCGGGGCTGAACCGGATCCAGCCCGGCGCGCCGGTCACGGTGGCCGGTCGCGGTCCGCCCGCCGCGGCCAAGAGCGCCGCTCGATGATGCTCTCCGATCTGGCCGTCCGCCGCCCGGTTTTCGCCGCGGTGGCCGCCATCGCCCTGTGCGTCATCGGAGCCGCGGCGTTCTTCTTCCTGCCCGTGCGCGAACTGCCGGACGTCGATCCGCCCATCGTGTCGGTGAATACCAGCTATGCCGGGGCATCGGCCGAGGTGATCGAGAGCCGGATCACCGAGCCGATCGAGCAGCAGATCGCCGGCATCCAGGGCGTGGAACGCATCAATTCGACCAGCCGGGACGGACGCTCCAACGTCTCGATCGAGTTTTCGCTGGGCCGCAACATCGACGACGCCGCCAATGACGTGCGCGACCGGGTCTCGCGGGTGGTCGGCCGGCTGCCGAACCAGGCCAATCCGCCGGAGGTGGCCAAGGCGGACACCAACAGCCAACCGATCATGATCCTGTTCCTGCGCTCGTCGAAGCTGAACCGGCTGGAGCTGACCGACTACGCCGATCGCTATCTGATCGACCGCCTGGCCACGGTGCCGGGGGTGGCCCAGGTGCAGATCTATGGCGAGCAGCGCTATTCGATGCGCATCTGGCTCGACCCGGCGGCGCTGGCCGCGCGCGGACTGACGGTCACCGACGTTGAAACCGCCCTGACCAGCCAGAACGTCGAGCTTCCGGCCGGCCAGCTGGAATCGGGCGAGAAGAATTACACCGTGCGCGTGGCGCGGAACTACGCCTTTGCCGAGGACTTCCGGCGGTTGCCGATCGGGACGCGCGGCTCTGCCCCGACCGTGACGGCCGGCGCGACGGGCAGTGTCGGCCTGCCCAGTGGCGCGTCGGGGGCGATCCAGGGACAGGGGGCCTATGTCACCCGGCTCGGCGATATCGCCAGGGTGGTTGAAGCCCCTGAAGAGGATCGCCGGCTGTTCCGGGGCAATGGCCTCGACCAGATCGGCCTGGCCGTCACCCGTCAGGCCCAATCCAATGACCTGGCCATTTCCGCGGGCGTCACCGAACTTCTGAAGTCCATCCAGCCCAACCTGCCCGAGGGCGCGGAACTGGTGGTGGGGTCGGACAACTCGGTCTTCACCTCGCACGCCATCGATGAGGTGTGGATCACCATCGGCATCTCGCTGGTGCTGGTCGCTCTGGTCAATTTCGTCTTCCTCGGCAGTATGCGCGCGGCCTTCATTCCCACCGTCGTGGCTCCGATCTGCCTGCTGTCGACCTTTATCGTGCTCGCACCGCTGGGCTTTTCCCTGAACCTCCTGACCCTGCTGGCCATGGTGCTGGCCATCGGACTGGTGGTCGACGACGCCATCGTGGTGACCGAGAATATCCAACGCCGCATCGACCATGGCGAGCCGCCGCTCGTGGCCGCCGAACGCGGTGCGCGTCAGGTCTTCTTCGCCGTGGTGGCCACAACCATCGTTCTGCTGGCGGTGTTCGCGCCGCTGCTGTTCCTGCCCGGCTATGTCGGTCGGCTGTTTGTCGAACTGGCGGCGGCGATCGCCGCGGCGGTGGCCTTTTCGGCCTTCCTCGCTCTCAGCCTGTCGCCGATGCTGGCGTCCCGCATTCTGAGACCCGCCTCGGGTAGTGGCTGGCTGGCGCGCAAGGTCGACCGGGCCATGGACGCGCTGAAGAACTCCTACGCCAACTCCCTTCAGGCGCTGCTGGGCCGGCGGATCGCGGTCGCGGGCGTCGCGGGCCTGATCCTGCTGGTCGCGGGTGGTGCCGCCGGCATGTACCTCACCCTGCCCAACGAACTGGTGCCCCCGGAAGACCGGGGCCGGGTCTCGGTCCGGGTCCAGGGACCTGAAGGGGCGGGCTTCGACACTACGCGCAGGGTCATGCTGGGGCTCGAACCCATTCTGGCCGAGTACAAGGCCAGCGGCGAGGTCGACAGCTATCTGGTGTCCGCGCCGGGCTTCGGGGGTGGCAGTTTCAACTCGGGCAACGCCGTCCTGATTCTCGCCGACTGGTCCAAGCGGGACCGGGCCGCCGATGAGATATCCCAGGAGTTGAACCGGCGTCTCAGGAGCCAGACAGACGCCCAGGTCAACGCCTCGGTGCCGGGGGCCTTCCAACGCGGCGGCGGCAATTCCAACGCGGTCGAAATGGTGGTCACCGGTGGCGAATATGAGGACATCTTCCGCTGGCTGCAGCCGGTGCTGGCGCGCTCGCTCGAGAACCCGGGCTTTTCCCGCCCGCGCCTGAACTATGAACCCAACTCTCCCCGTTTGCTGGTCGATGTGGATCCGGAAAAGGCGGCCGCGCTCGGCGTTTCGGCCCAGTCGATCGGGCGGACGCTGGAGACCATGTTCGGCTCTCGGCGGGCGACCACCTATCTGCGCGGGGGCCAGGAGTATGACGTCATCCTCCAGACTGAACGCGAGAACCGCCGCACAGTGGCGGACCTCGAGGCCCTTTATGTGCCGACCGGCAGCGGGCAACTCGTGCCCCTGTCCGCGGTGGTCACGACCCAGACCTCGGGTGACACACCTGACCGGCGGCGTCTCGACCGCCAGCGGGCCATCACTCTCAGCGCTGACCTGAATCCCGGCATGACCATCGCCGATGCCACCCGGTTCCTGACGGAAGTGTCGCAGGAGCAGCCGCAGGGTGTGGTCAATACCGAATGGGGCGGGGCCGCGCGGGACCAACAGGAAGCCGGCGGTGCCGTCGCGGCAGCCTTCGGCCTGGCCTTGCTGCTGGTCTTCCTGGTGCTGGCTGCCCAGTTTGAAAGCTGGATCACTCCGGCGGTGATCATGCTGACCGTGCCCCTCGCCGCGGCCGGGGGCCTGTTCGGGCTGGTGATGGCGGGCTCAAGCCTCAACATCTACAGCCAGATCGGACTGATCATCCTGATCGGCGTGGCGGCCAAGAACGGCATCCTGATCGTCGAATTCGCCAATCAGCTCCGCGATCAGGGTCGATCGATCCATGACGCCATCATCGAGTCCTCGACGCTGCGCCTGCGCCCGATCATCATGACCTCGATCGCCACCGCCTTCGGTGCCCTGCCGCTGGTGCTGTGGCAGGGGGCGGGGGCCGGCAGCCGACAGACCATCGGTGTGGTGATCTTTGCCGGAGCGATGTTCGCGACCCTGCTGACCCTGTTCGTGGTGCCGGTGATCTACGGGGCCCTGGCGCGCTTCACCAAGTCGCCCGATTACACCGCCCGCAAGATCGAGGAATGGGAGGCGCAGGAACGCACCGCCCATGCCCCCATTCCGGCGGTGGAATAGGCCTCAGGGCTGCGGCGGCGGCGTGTAGCCGGTCTCGACCTTGAGGAAGGCGATCACGTCGCGGCGGTCCTCCGGATCGGGGATGCCCGCGAAGCTCATCTTGGTGCCCCGCAGGAAGGTGCGCGGGTTCTCCAGCCAGTGGTCCAGCCGCTCCCCGTCCCAGATGAAGTCCGCCTCCGCCATCGCGGACGAATAGTTGAAGCCGGGGTGGATGCCCACCTCACGTCCGAATACGCCGTAGAGGTTGGGGCCGGTCATGTTCGGTCCGCCCTCGGTGATGGTGTGGCATGACCGGCAACGCGCGAAGGCGCGACGGCCGTTGTCGAGATCGCCTGCATTCCAGGGCGCGGGCAGGCCTGTCAGCAGCGCCACCTTTTCTTCCGCGGTTGGCGCGGGCCTGGCCGGGGCGGCGGGCACGCTCGCATCCGAACCCTGTTCCTGGCTACAGCCGGCCAAGGCGACGGCGGCGAGGACGATCAGGGCAGGGCGGCGCATCGGCGGTCTCCGGAGGTGTGGGCCTGTGATAGCCCAACCATGACAACGGGCAACCGTCTGCGGCGAGATGTCGGACTGGACGAATGCCAGTCGCACCTGATAATCAGTGTCAACAAGCGGATTGCCCGCACCGAATGTTCACGAGCTTCATGTCCGATACCCGCAAACTCAGCCAGGCCCGACAGGGCGATCATGGTGTCATCGTCCAGGTCGGCGATCACTGCCACCATGATGAGCACGCGATGGAGCTGGAGCGACGTCTGCTGGAGTTGGGCTTTGTCGAGGGGGCACGGGTCGAGTTGCTCCATGAAGGCCTGTTTGGCCGCGATCCCATCGCGATGAAGGTCGACGACATGCGGGTTGCGCTGCGTCGCCATGAGGCCGCCAGCCTGACCGTCAGATTCGAGCCGATCCGGGCTGCCGAAGCCCAGTTCGTGACAGAAGAGGTCGCCGCCTGATGGATATGGCGGTGCGGAGCGCGCGGATCGCGCTCGTCGGCAATCCGAACAGCGGCAAGACCGCCCTGTTCAACGCACTGACCGGTGCCCACCAGAAGGTCGCCAACTACGCCGGCGTTACGGTCGAGCGGAAGGAAGGCCAAATACGTTCGTCGACGGGCCGGGCGATGTCGGTGCTGGACCTGCCCGGAACCTATTCCCTGCGCGCCCGCAGCCCGGACGAGGAAGTCACCCGCGACGCGGTATTGGGCAAGCTGGCCGGCGAGGAAACGCCGGACGTGATCGCCGTGGTGGCGGACGCCACCAATCTGCGGCTGGTGCTGCGGCTGGTGCTGGAGTTGAAGGCTGTCGGCCGCCCGATGGTGCTGGCCCTCAACATGTATGACATCGCCCAGCGTCAGGGCCTCCGGATCGATCTGGAACGACTGTCTGCCGAACTGGGCCTGCCGATCGTGCCGACAACGGCGACGCGCCGGCGCGGAATCGACGACCTGATCGCTGCTATCGACACGGCGGCAGGTGCCCTTGACACCACCGGCGAAAATGCCTGGACGGTGCCGGACGCCGAAGCTCTTCGCGGCGCGGCGCGCGAGTCCGAGCGGATCATGAAGGCCTGCGTCCGCCCGCCGGAACGGCCCGACACCCTGACGGGGCGGATCGACTCCATCCTGCTGCACCCGGTCGGCGGACTGTTGATCCTGATGGCGCTGCTGTTCGTCATGTTCCAGGCCGTCTTCTCCTGGGCCACGCCCTTCATGGACGGAATCGAGGCCAGCCTCGGCATGCTGGGCGGCTGGGTGGCGGCGGTGATGCCCGACGGCATCTGGCAGAGTCTGATCGTCGACGGCCTGATATCCGGTGTCGGTAGCGTACTGGTCTTCCTGCCGCAGATCCTGATCCTGTTCCTGTTCATCCTGATGCTGGAGGACTTCGGCTATATGGCGCGGGCCGCGTTCCTGATGGACAAGATCATGGGCGGCGCTGGCCTGCACGGACGGGCCTTCATCCCCCTGCTCAGCAGCTTTGCCTGCGCCATCCCGGGAATTATGGCGGCGCGGGTGATCGATTCCAAGCGCGACCGCCTGACCACAATCATGGTGGCCCCGCTGATGACCTGTTCGGCGCGGATTCCGGTCTACACCCTGATCATTGCGGCCTTCATTCCGAACCAGACGGTCTGGGGCTTCGCCAGCCTGCAGGGGCTGGTGATGTTCGGTCTCTACGCCGCAGGCATCATCAGCGCCCTGGCGGTGTCCTTCGTCATTCGCAGGGTGTTCTGGAGGGGGGCGGTCGAACCCTTCATGATGGAACTTCCGGCCTACAAGGCTCCGGACCCGATGAGCGTGCTGTTCAATCTGTGGGTCCGGGCTCGGATCTTCCTCGAGCGGGCGGGACGGATCATCCTGCCGCTGATGGTCATCGTCTGGGCGCTGGCGACCTTCCCCTATCCTCCGGAAGGCGCGACCCTTCCGGCCATCGATTACAGTTTCGCGGGCATGATCGGCCACGCCCTGGAGCCGATCTTCGCCCCCATCGGCTTCAACTGGCAGATGGTCATCGCCCTGGTGCCGGGCATGGCGGCCCGGGAGGTCGCGGTGGCGGCGCTGGGTACGGTCTATGCCGTCGCCGATCCCGAGAGCGCGACCAGCCTGCTCGGCGCGACCCTGGCCGCCCAGTGGTCGCTGGCGACCGGTCTGGCCTTCCTCGCCTGGTACGTCTTCGCACCGCAGTGCGTGGCGACCCTGGGCGTGGTCAAGCGCGAGCTGAACTCGTGGAAATGGATGTGGGTGATGGTCGTCTACATGTTCGCCCTGGCCTATCTGGCGGCCTTCGTCGTGTATCGGGTCGCTGTCGCGCTCGGCGGGGGCTGACCGCGGGCGCTGGTGCCGGTTGCAGGATTCGAACCCGCGACATCCAGTTTACAAAACTGGCGCTCTACCAACTGAGCTAAACCGGCGTCCGCGATGACGGGTCGCCCTTATGCTGGCGTCGGGCGTCAGGCGCAAGTCGTGGTCTGGACAGAGCCGTCGGAGGCCAGCAGCGCCAGCAGGGCGAAACTGGCCAGCCAGTGCTCGCCCATATAGTCACCGGTGACGTGGGGCAGCGCCGCGTCGAGGTGAACATCCGCGGCCTCAAGCGCGATCGGGCGGCGGGGGTCGTCGGCCGGCAGGGCCGCGGCGATCTCGCGCCAGCACCAGGCCCGGCTCAGGTTCAGTCCGTCGAGGTGGGCGATCTTGCCGTCGGAGCGGTCGCTGACGCTGGCGGGCTGGAACAGGGTGGCGGGCTCGCGCCGGGCCAGCCGGGGCAGGAAGCCGTCCAACCAGCCCGCAAACTCGCCATAGGGCAGGATGTGCTGCATCACGGCGGCCTCCATCAGGGCGGGAGACAGGAATTCGTCCTGGGACGGCTCCCAGGCCTGGCAGTCCTGGTCGGAGAGATACCAGGCAAGAACACGCTCGTCGCAGAGCCCAACGAGATCGTGGTCGCGGAGAACCCCGGCGGCCTCCGAGGTCAGACGCAGGGCGAAGGCGGTGTTGAAATGGGTGCCGACCCGGACCGGATAGGTCGCGAGCGGCAGGAAGTCTTTGAAGCGTTCGGCGAAGGCAGCGGCCAGCGGGCGGATTACGGCTGACCATCTCCCGTCCGCTGCGGCGTCGGGGCGGTTCATTTCCGCCGCCAGCATCAACAGCCAGGCCCAGCCATAGGGGCGTTCGAATCCCCGGCTGCCCGGACGCTCCAGATAGGCGGTTTCGGCGGCGACGTTGTCCGCAGTGAACAGCTCGTCGGCCAATGCCGCGATCCGGGCCGCCTCGGGCATGTCCGGATAGAGCCGCACGAGGGTGAACAGGGTCCACCAGCCATGGACGCAGGAATGCCAGTCGTAGCTGCCGAAGAAGATCGGGTGCAGGGCACGGGGGCCCTGTACGTCCTCGGGTCCCGCGAGGACATGATCCATCTTGTTGGGATATTCGCGCGTCACATGGCCGAGGGCGGCGGCGGCGAAACGGGAGGCGGTGGCGGCGTCGAGCGTACGGGCCATCATCAGAACCGGAAGGCCAGGAAATACATCAGGGTGATGTTGACGATCAGGATGGTGGCCGCGGTCGGGATCTGCACCCGGATGACACCGTTGAAGGGGGCCTCGCGGTCGGGCAGGTCCAGCAGGGCGGCGGGCACCACGTTGAAATTGGCCGCCATCGGCGTGGTCAGGGTGCCGCAGAAGCCGGCCAGCATGCCGATGGCGCAGACAATCGCCGGATTGCCGCCGAACTGGAGCACCACGATGGGCAGGCCGACGGCGGCAGTCATCACCGGGAAGGCGGCGAAGGCGTTGCCCATGATGAAGGTGAACACGGCCATGCCGACGCAATAGGCGATCACCGCCAGCAGCCGGTGATCCAGCGGCAGATAGGTGGTGAACAGCTCGCCGATGCGATCGCCGACGCCGGCGATGACGAACACCGCGCCCAGCGACGCCAGCATCTGGGGCAGAACGCCGGCCCAGCCGACGGAATCCATCAGTCGGCGGCCCTCCTGCAGCGGGGCCAGCAGCGGCGGCTTCAGCCAGACCATGGCCAGGGTCAGGCCGGCGACCACGCCGAGGCCGAGCGCGATCAGGGTCGGCTGTTCCGGGCCGAACAGCGGGACGCCGAAGATGACGGTCTTGTCGAGCACCAGAGCGCCCAGCAGGGCGACGATGGGGATCAACAGGGCTGGCACGAACAGCCAGTCGCCGCGCCGTTCGGCGCTGGCCTGGCGCGCCTCGGGCGGGGTTGTGACCGGTTTGCCCTGACCCAGCAGCTTGAAGCCCGCGATCACTGCCAGGGCCACGACCAGCAGGCCGTTGGCGAGGTCGGACAGGTAGGAGCCGAAGAGGAAGCTGACCGCCAGAAGCCCCCAGAAGGCGGTGTTGCCCAGTCGCTTTGGATTGGCGGGGTCGGCGATGCTGAGCACCGAGAAGGCGGCGAAGGTCAGGCCGGCGAAGATGTAGAGCCACTGCAGGGTGATCATTGGCCGGCCTCCGCCTCGGTCATCTGGCGGGCCAGGGACCGGTCCAGCATGACCAGCCGTGTCCCGTGCACCAGCAGGGCCGCAATGGCGGTGGGGATGGCCCAGACCGAAAGCTGCAGGGGTTCGACCATGATGCCGTAGGCCTCAAGGAAGCCTTTGATGAGCAGGATCGAGGCGATGGCGATGAAGATGTCCTCGCCAAAAAACAGGGCGATGTTGTCGACCGCCGCGGCGTGGGCGCGGATGCGATAGCGGACCGCATCGGGCAGGGGGCCGAGGCGCGTTTCGGCCGCCGCCTCGGCCATCGGGGCGACCAGCGGGCGGACCATCTGCGGGTGGCCGCCCAGCTTGGTCTGGCCGAGGGCGGCGCTGATCTGGCGCAGCACGAAATAGGCCAGCAGGATACGGCCGGTCGTGGCCCCCCGCGCCTTGGAGATCAGGATGCGCGCCCGTTCCTGCAGGCCGTAGCGCTCGAGCAGGCCGATCAACGGCAGCACCAGCCAGATCACGCTGATGTAGCGATAGTCGTTGAAGGCCTTGCCGAAGGCCGAGATGGTATCGAGCGCCGCCTGACCCAGTTCGGCGACGCCGACGCCCGGCACGATCACGGCGGCGACCCCGGTCACGACGGCGGCGGCGAGGATGACCGCCAGCGGATTCAGCCGCGCCACGAAGCCGGCGACCAGCACCGCTATGCCCAGAAGAACCCACATACGCCCGTCCCCGTCCTGTTGGTTCGCGAAGCTAGTCCGTTCCGGGGCGCGGAGGGAAGCGGTCAACGACGGCCGCGCCGTAACCGCCGCCGCCCGGTGTTTCGATGACGAAGACGTCCCCCGCCGCCATCTCGACCTCGGCGGTGGCTCCCAGCGGCTCGATCGATCCGTCAGCCCGCTCGACCCGGTTCACCCCGATGGCTCCGTCCTCACCGCCCGCGGCACCGAAGGGCGCGGTGCGGCGGTGGTTGGACAGGATGGCCGCAGTCAGCGGCTCGAGGAAGCGCACCCGACGCACCGCGCCGTCACCGCCGCGACTGGCACCTTCGCCACCCGAACCGCGTCGGATGGAGAATTCCTCGAGCAGGACCGGAAAGCGCGTTTCCAAGACCTCGGGATCGGTGAGCCGGCTGTTGGTCATATGGGTCTGGACCGCTGCGGTTCCGTCGAAACCGGGTCCGGCGCCGGAGCCGCCGGCGATGGTCTCGTAATACTGGCGGGCCTCATCGCCGAAGGTGAAGTTGTTCATCGTGCCCTGGCTGCCGGCCAGAACGCCGAGGGCTCCATAGAGGCAATCGACCACGGCCTGGCTGGTCTCGACATTGCCGGCCACCACGGCCGCGGGATAGCGGGGATTCAGCATCGATCCGTCCGGCACGATCAGCCGGATCGGCTTCAGACAGCCCTCGTTCAGCGGGATGGCATCGTCGACCAGGGTGCGGAAGACGTAGAGGGTCGCTGCCCGGGTGATCGACAGCGGGGCGTTGAAATTGTTGGGCCGCTGGTCGCTGGTGCCGCTGAAGTCGACAACGGCGCTGCGGGCCTCGGTGTCGACCTCGATGCGCACCCGGATGACCGCGCCATCGTCCATCTCGAGCTCGAACCAACCGGGCTTGAGCGCGGCGATGGCGCGCCGCACGGACTCCTCGGCGTTGTCCTGGACGTGGCCCATATAGGCGGCGACCACCGGCCGGCCGAACTCCCCGACCATGCGCGTCAGCTCGTCGCCACCGCGGGCGCAGGAGGCCACCTGGGCCTTCAGGTCGGCCATGTTCTGATCGACGTTGCGCGACGGATAGGAACCCGAGGCGAACAGGGTCCGAGTTTCGGAATCCCGCAGGCGTCCGGCGTCGACCAACAGGAAGTCGTCGATCAGCACGCCTTCCTCCTCAACGGTCCTGGATTCGGGCGGCATCGATCCGGGCGTGATCCCGCCGACGTCAGCGTGGTGACCGCGCGCCGCGACGAAGAAGGCGGGCGCTTCGTCAGCCTCGAGGAACACCGGCATGATGACGGTGATGTCGGGCAGGTGGGTGCCGCCGTTGTAGGGAGCGTTGAGCATATAGACGTCGCCGCGCTTCATGCCGCGCCCGTCGGCTCCGTCACCACGCGAATCGATGACGGTGCGGATGCTCTCGCCCATCGACCCGAGGTGCACCGGTATGTGCGGGGCATTGGCGATCAGGGCCCCGGTCGCGTCAAAGATGGCGCAGGAGAAGTCGAGCCGTTCCTTGATGTTGACCGAATAGGCCGTGGCCCGCAGCGCCTCGCCCATCTGTTCGGCGCAGGCCATGAAACGGCTGTTGAACACCTCCAGCATGATCGGATCTACATCGGTGCCGATGGCGGTGCGGGTCGGCAGGGGCGTGGTGCGCTGGAGGATCAGGTTCAGGGCCGCGTCGGCCGAAGCGCGCCAGCCGGGCTCTACCACCGTGGTGCCGGTGTCCTCCAGAATTATGGCCGGGCCTTCGACGGCGTCGTCGGGACCGAAGTCGGCGCGGCGATAGACCGGCGTGTCGTGATCAGCGCCTGCCATCCGGACCGCGACCCGGGAGACGGCGGTCGGGGATCCGGCCGATGCTGTGTCGACAGGCGTCGACGGCGATTGCCCGGAGGCGGCGACCGCCTCGACCTCCAGCATCTCGACCACCAGGGCCTTGTCCTCGGCGAAGAAACCGAAGCGGAGCCGGTGCAGGGCCTCGAACCCGGTGCGCATCGCATCCGTCGGACCGAAGGGAACCACCAGCGGGGTGTCGGAGCCGGCGAATTTGATCTCGGCCCGGACCAGGGTGGTCAGCGCCGAATCGGCGAAACCCTGGGCGGTCAGATCGCCGCGAGCCTGACGGTCGAGCGCCTTGACCCGGTCGGCCAGGGCCGTGTCACTGAACGATTCCAGCGGCGTCGCGACAGTGGCCTGGCGGATGGACCGGACCTCGGCCAAGCCCATGCCATAGGCTGAGAGGACCCCTGCGAACGGATGCAGCATCACCCGGGTCATGCCGAGGGCGTCGGCCACGAGACAGGCATGCTGGCCGCCCGCGCCGCCGAAACAGTTGAGCACATAGTGGCTGACATCATAGCCGCGCTGGATCGAGACGGACTTGATCGCCTCGGCCATGCTCTGCACCGCGATGGTGATGAAGCCTTCGGCGAGGGTTTCCGGTGTGGCGTCGCGGCCGGTGGCGCGGGTGACCTCGGCCGCGAGGGCCTCGAAGCCTTCGCGTACAGCGTCCTCGTCCAGCGGCTGGTCGCCATCGGGCCCGAACACCGCCGGGAACTGGTCGGGACGCAACTTGCCCAGCATGACGTTGCAGTCGGTGACGGTCAGTGGTCCGCCCCGGCGATAGGCGGTCGGTCCCGGCACGGCCCCGGCCGATTCCGGTCCCACCCTCAGCCGTGAGCCGTCGAAGCGGCAGATGGAGCCGCCGCCCGCCGCCACCGTATGGATGCTGAGCATCGGCGCGCGCAGGCGGACGCCGGCCACCACGGCGTCCGAGGTGCGCTCGTAGTCGCCGGCGAAATGCGAGACGTCGGTCGAGGTGCCGCCCATGTCGAAACCGATCACGCGGTCGAAGCCGGCGGCGCGCGCGGTTTCGGCCATGCCGACCACCCCGCCGGCCGGACCCGAGAGGATGGCGTCCTTGCCACGGAACGCCTCGGCCGCCGTCAGCCCACCGCTGGACTGCATGAACAGCAGCGGGGTCGCGGGGCCGAGATCGGCCCCGACGCGGTCGACATAGGCTCTCAGGATCGGCGACAGATAGGCGTCGGCCACCGTGGTGTCGCCGCGCCCGATCAGCTTGATCAATGCGCCGACCTCATGGCTGACCGAGACCTGTTCGAAGCCGACCTCACGGGCGATGGCCGCCAGCTGTCGCTCATGGTCGGTGAAGCGCCACCCGTGCACGAGCGCGATGGCGACGGCGCGAAAACCGGCCGCCCGCGCTTCGGTCAGATCCGCCCGGGCCCGGTCCTCGTCCAGCGGTTGGTCGAGGCCGCCGTCGGCCCGCACCCGTTCGTCGATCTCGATGACCCGGTCATAGAGCTGGTCGTTCAGCACGATGTGGCGGGCGAACAGGTCAGGTCGACTCTGCCAGCCGATGCGCAGGGCATCGCCGAAGCCGCGGGTGATGGCCAGGGCGACCGGTTTGCCCTTGCGCTCCAGCAGGGCGTTGGTGGCCACGGTGGTGCCCATCCGCACCTCCCCGACCAGGCCGGCGGGGAGCGAGCCGGCCTCTACGCCCAGGACGCTCCGGATGCCTTCGACCGCGGCGTCGGCATACTGTTCGGGATTGTCGGACAGCAGTTTGCGGGTCTGCAGAGCCCCGTCAGGGGCCCGCGCGACGATGTCTGTGAAGGTACCGCCCCGGTCGATCCAGAAGCGCCAGCCTGCCGCCGTTCCGGTCTGTGCCGCGCTCATGATGCTCTCCGACTCGCCCATTCCGGACCGCTTATCGCAGACTTTGCGGCCTCTGTTCGGTCACAGGCCTGTCGCCGGGCCGCTCGGGTTGCTAGATCGACGGGACCAGACCAAGGACGCGCCATGACCGAGACGATCGAACTGTGCCACTGGATCAACGGCGAGAAGGTCTCCGCCGACCGTCCGGGTGAGAGCCTCAATCCTTCGGACACCCGCGAAGTGGTCGCCCGTACGCCGGACGGCAGCGCCGACGAAGTGGATGCGGCGGTGGCGGCGGCCAAGGCGGCCTTTCCGTCCTGGTCTGAGGCATCGCCTGAGTTGCGCTCCGACATTCTGGACCGCGCCGGCACCCTGGTGATGGAGCGCCGCGAGGTGCTGGGACGGCTGCTTTCGCGCGAGGAGGGCAAGACCCTGGCCGAGGGGATCGGCGAGACTGTCCGTGCGGGCCGGGTGCTGAAATATTTCGCGGGCGAGGCCCTGCGCGTCCACGGCCAGAACCTGGCCTCGGTGCGCCCCGGTGTGGAGATCCAGACCTACCGTCAGGCGGTCGGTGTCTATGGCCTGATCACGCCGTGGAATTTTCCGGTTGCCATTCCAGCCTGGAAGGCCGCGCCGGCGCTGGCGTTCGGCAATACGGTGGTGATGAAGCCCGCGGGCCTGACGCCGGCGACGGCCGAGGCCCTGATCGCCATCCTGCATGAGGCGGGGCTGCCCAAGGGCGTGCTCAACATGGTCATCGGACGCGGCCGGGTGGGGCAGGCCATCGTCGATCACCCGGATGTGGACGGGCTCAGCTTCACCGGCTCCCAGGGCGTCGGCGCGGGCGTCGCGATGGGGGCCGTCAAGCGCCAGGCGCGGGTCCAGCTTGAGATGGGCGGCAAGAATCCACTGATCGTGCTGGATGACGCCGATCTGGATCGGGCGGTGCAAATCGCCCTCGATGGGTCCTTCTTCGCCACCGGCCAGCGCTGCACGGCCTCCAGCCGGCTAATCGTGCAGGACGGCATCCATGATCGTTTCGTCACGGCCCTGGCCGAACGGGTGGCGGCCCTGCGGGTCGGCGATGCGCTGGACCCGCAGACCCAGATGGGTCCCGCCGTGTCCGAGGACCAGATGGAGACCTCCTATCGCTACATCGAGGTGGCGCGGGGCGAAGGTGGCCGGATCGTCACCGGCGGTACCCGCCTGCAGATGGAGAAGCCGGGCTGGTACGTGCAGCCGACCCTGATCGCGGACACCGAGGCCGGCATGCGGATCAACCATGAAGAGGTGTTCGGTCCCGTCGCTTCGACCATCCGGGTCAAGGACTATGACCAGGCCCTGGAGATCGCCAACGGCGTCGAGTTCGGCCTGTCGGCCGGCCTCGTCACCAGCTCGCTGAAGCACGCCCGCGACTTCCAGCGGCGGGCCAGGGCGGGCATGACCATGGTCAATCTGCCGACGGCCGGGGTCGACTATCACGTTCCGTTCGGTGGCTCGAAATCGTCCAGCTACGGGGCCCGTGAGCAGGGTTTCGCGGCGGTCGAATTCTTCACCCAGACCAAGACGTCCTATTCCGCAGGCTGAGACGGCACCGGACCATGTCAGTCCGTCGTGGGTTCGGACCACGGTGGGACCGGCAGGCCCTTGCTCTTGAGAAACGCGGGATTGAACAGTTTGGAGGCGTAGCGGGAGCCGAGGTCGCACAGGCAGGTGACGATGGTCCTGCCCGGCCCGAGTTCCCGGGCCAGCCGCACGGCCCCGACCAGATTGACGCCGGCCGACCCGCCGAGCGACAGGCCCTCCTCGCGCACCAGGTCGAACAGGACCGGCAGGAACTCCGCGTCCTCGACGCGATAGGCCTGGTCCGGCGTGAAGCCCGCCAGATTGCCGGTGATCCGGGCCACGCCGATGCCTTCGGTGATGGAGGAGCCCACGCCGGACATCTCGCCCATGGTGAACCAGTTGAACAGGGACGCCCCTGCCGGATCGGCGAGGGCCACCTGGATGGCGGCGTCCCGTTCCTTCAGGAAGGCTCCCACGCCCGCGATGGTGCCGCCGGATCCGACGGCGCTGACGAAGCCGTCGATCCGTCCTTCGGTCTGCGCCCAGATCTCCGGACCGGTGCCGGTGTAGTGGGCGTCGCGGTTGGCGGTGTTGTCGAATTGATTGGCCCAGAAGGCCCCGTCGGGGAGGGACGCGTCCAGCTCCCGCGCCAGTCGACCGGAGTGATGGACGAAATGGTTCGGGCTGGAGAAGGGCGCGGCATCGACCTCGATCAGCCGGGCCCCGAGGGCGCGGATGGCCTGCTTCTTCTCGTCCGACTGGGTCCGGGGCATGACGATGACCACGGGATGGCCGAGGGCCGCGCCGACGAGGGCGAGGCCGATGCCGGTGTTGCCGGCGGTGCCTTCGACGATGGTGCCGCCCGGCCGCAGTTCACCGCTGACCCTGGCCGACTGCACGATCGACAGGGCAGCGCGGTCCTTGATCGACTGGCCGGGATTGAGAAACTCGGCCTTGCCCAGAATCTCGCACCCGGTCGCTTCCGAGAGACGGTTGAGCCGGATCAGCGGCGTGTTGCCGATCAGCTCGACGACGGACCGGACGGGGGCATGGGATACAGGCACGGGCGAAGTCTTTCGACGAGAAGGATCAGACGGACCCGATCACCCGAGGGGAGCGGCCGACCCCGCACATGGCTACCGCACCCGGCCTTGTCCACGCCCGCCCCGCCGTCGACCCGTCGCCATTCGAGGCGTTGACGGGGCACCGTCCTGTTCCTGTCAGGGATTGAGGGTGTAGCCGCGCTGCTGCAGCAGGGCGGAGGCCGTCATGGCCGACAGGGACATCCCGACCTCCGGCAGCAGGTCGGATCTGGTGATCTGGTAGGCCGCGGCCGTCTGGCCGCACAGCCAGATCTCGACGCCGTGCGCCTTCAGTTCAGCGATCGCCCGGGCGCTGCCGTTGGTCGCCCCGTCATTGCGCGCCGCATAGGCCGACTGGGTCAGCAGGTCGGCGGCTGCACCGCCGTGGACGACGATGGCGACATGGATGTCGGAGATCGGGACCCCCGCCTCGACATGCATGTTGATGAAGCGCGCGGCCGAGTCGATGTGGCGGCTCAGCTGGCCGGGCGTGGCCTTGTCGGTCACGTCGAACAGCACCCGGAAGACGGTGCCCTGCGGAATCGGCAGATCGCTCTCGACCGAGGCGATGTCACCGAAGCTGGTGAACACCGGACCGGCGTGGAAGCCCGGGCGGGGTTCGGCGTGGGCCTGGACGGGCAGCAGAAGGAGGGCGATGACGACGGGAATGAATTTCAGCATGGGAGCCTCGCTTTCACGGCCTTGCTAGCAGTCGGGCACCTGGGCCGAAAGCGCGGGCGGAGGATCAGGTCTGGATCGCTGGAGGGGCCGCCATGGGCCTGCCGGTCGAGGGACGCCTGGCGCAGGGGTGAGTGGCGGAGAGGGTGGGATTCGAACCCACGGTGCCCGCAAAGGCACGCCGCATTTCGAGTGCGGTACATTCGACCACTCTGCCACCTCTCCGCGGGGCCGATAGACGCTTGGTCGAGCGAGCGGCTTCTCTAATGGGCCGGGGGCTGCGCCGCAAGCGGGTTCGGGAGAAATCGCTCAGCGCTGCGCCGGAAGGGGCAGGCCGAGGGTCTCGCCGGTGCTCAGGTCACCGTCGATGACGCGGAACAGTTCGGCCGGTCGGCCCCCGGTGGCGGCCGAGAGGCGGCCGGTCGGCTGGACCAGGCCGGTGCGTTCGACACCGCGGCGGAAATTCTGCTTGTGCAGCGACAGGCCGGCGATGGCCTCGGCGGCGGTCTGGAGTTCCGACAGGGTAAAGGCGGCGGGCATCAGGTCGAACAGGACCGGTCGGTATTTCAGCTTGCTGCGCAGTCGGCCGAGGCCGGTGGCGAGGATGCGGCGGTGGTCGGAGGCCATCGCCCGACCCGGCGCGGCGTTGAGCGGTGGGCGGTCCTGGTCGCGGGCGGCCTCGGCGACCAGCCCGGCCTCGTAGAGCAGCTCATAGCGGTCCAGAACCCGGCCCTCGTTCCAGCGATGGGCGGCGGTGGTGGCGAACAGGGTTTCGATCCGGGCCTGACGGCGGGCGTCGCCCGCGGCCCAGGCCGTCAGCTCGGCGACCAGCGGGGCGAGGCAGGCCGGGTCGCCGTCGCGGCGGTCCTCCCAGGGGAAGATGTCCAGCACCGGGGTCCAGCGCGCCTCGGCCAGGGGGGCGTCGGCGGCATCGGCGGTCAGGGCGAGGTAGCCGACCGAGACCTCGCGTCGGCGGTCGGGACCCGGCGTGGCCCGGGGGCTGGCACGGCCGAGGTCGCCGAAGGTGTAGAGCTGTTCGACGAAGCCGAGGTGGAAACCGGTCTGGGCCGTGACGAAGTCGCGCAGGGCCAGTTCGAAGGTGCGGTCGCGGGCCGGGTCGAAGGGGCCGAAGGGCAGGGCGGCGGAGCCGTCGTCGCCCGGCGTGGTCAGGACGCAGGCCTTGCGGTCGCGGAGCGCGATGACGACCGCCGAGAGGCCGATGCGGACACCCTGTTCAGCCGGCGACCCCATCGGCTACTCCGTATGCCAGGCGTCGGCGGCGGGCATCAGGCCGACGGCCTCGGCCAGCACCCGATAGCGCTCGAGGTAGCGTTGCTGGGCGACCGGGGCGGGCAGGGGGTCGATGATCAGGTCGTAGCCCTTGGGTGGGGTTCCGAACAGGGTGAGCCCCTCCTTCTTGCTGAAGCCGGCCAGCTGGGTGGCTTCGAAATAGGCGCAGGCCACGTCGGCCTTCTTGATCAGGGTCTTGATCTCGACGGGATTCTTCGGCGGCAGGCCGAAGCGGACGTGGATGGCCCCTTCCAGCCGGGCCTCGAAGGCCTTGTAGTTGACGCCGAGGGCGGCCTTGAACGGCGAGATCATGTCGCCGATGACGTATTCCGAGGCGTCGTGGAGCAGGGCGGCGAGACGCCATTTCGGCTCCAGCCCCGGCTTGATGTGGGCGGCGATCTCCTCGACGACGCAGGAGTGCTGGGCGACCGAGAAGGCGTGTGCGCCGATGGTCTGGCCGTTCCAGCGGGCGACGCGGGCAAGGCCGTGGGCGATGTCCTCGATTTCGATGTCGAAGGGCGAGGGATCGAGCAGGTCGAGACGCCGACCGGACAGCATACGCTGCCAGGCGCGGGGTTCCTTTGTGGATTTGCGGGGCGTGACGGCCAAGAATATTTCCTGCGCTTGTGGGCAGGGTTGGTGACGCATCGGGACGCCGCGATCAAGACCGGAGCCACTCCGGCGCGGCGGTTAATCCCCGACGTTGAGCGCGACCAGGGCCTTGGCATCCTCGAAAGCACGTTCGCGGTTGCGGTCCCGCGAGCGGACGGTGGCGACCACCAGGGGGCCACCGACGGGGCCACGGGCCTCGTAGCCGACCACCCGCCAGCGCGAGTCCTCGTTGCGGTCGTCGGTCAGGATCCAGCTGACGCGGGTGGCGTCGCCGCCGCCGCTGGCGCGGATCTCGGCGGCGTCATTCCGGGCGTTGATGCTGACACTGTCGCCGTTTCCGCTGGAGCCCGAGACGCGGGCCGAGCCGGTGCTGTCGTCGGCGTCGATATGGAAGCCGCCGATGCGGACGCTGGCCTTGTCGCCCCGCGTTTCAATCTGCAGCCCGGGCAGACGGACCGTGGCGTCGTCGCCCTGGGCCTCGATGACGACGCCCGGCCCGCGGACCGAGGCGCGGTCACCGCGCCCGGCGGACGGTTCAGCGGCGAGCCGGGCCGCTTCGGACTCGGCCTGGGCAGAATCGGCCGCCGCGCCGGCGGCGTCAGCCTCGCCCTCGGCCCGGGCAGCCTCGGCCTCTGCGGCGTTGATGGCGGCCATGGCACGCGGCAGATCGCTGGAGAGGCGCTGTTCGAAGGCCTTGAGCACATCGGCCGGGGACGCGTCGTCCAGCGGCACGAGATGGAGGCTGACCTCAGCCCCCTTGGGGCCGATGTAGGTGCAGACCGTGCCGGCCGCCGAGGCCGATCCCTTGCGGGTCAGGGAGCCGATGGTCTGAGGGCACTGCAGTGTCTCGACGACCTTGAGCACGCCCTTGGCGTCACGGGTCTCGGTGTGGGACGAGGAAATGCTCACGCCGTCACCGCAGGCGGCGAGGCCGGCGAAGGCGCAGACGGTCGGGATCAGAAAGGGACGTAGGGTCATCGACTTGTGGTCCTGGTACGCGTCTATCCTGCGCGCGCTCGATTCATTTGCCAGTGAAATCGCGGTAAGGCGGGTGTCCAAACCTGATCGCCCGTGTGTTCAACCGCCGGGCCGGGCCCCTTCGCGGCGGTGCAGGAAGGCCAGGCGTTCGAACAGGTGGACGTCCTGTTCGTTCTTCAGCAGGGCCCCGTGCAGCGGCGGGATCAGCTTGTTGGGAGACTTTTCGCGCAGGGTTTCGGGATCGACGTCGTCGACCAGCAGCAGTTTGAGCCAATCCAGCAGTTCCGAGGTCGAGGGCTTCTTCTTCAGGCCCGGCGTGTCGCGGATCTCATAGAAGGTCTTGAGCGCCTCGGAGACCAGCCGCGGCTTGATGCCGGGGAAGTGGACATCGACGATGGCCTTCATCGTCTCCGTGTCGGGGAAGCGGATGTAGTGGAAGAAGCAGCGGCGCAGGAAGGCGTCGGGCAGTTCCTTCTCATTGTTCGAAGTGATGACGACCACGGGGCGGACTTCGGCGCGGATGGTCTCGTCCGTCTCCTGGACGTAGAATTCCATGCGGTCGAGTTCCTGCAGCAGGTCATTGGGAAACTCGATGTCGGCCTTGTCGATCTCGTCGATCAGCAGAACGGGGCGGTTCGGGGCGGTGAAGGCCTCCCACAGCTTGCCGGGCTTGAGGTAGTTGCGCACGTCGTGAACGCGGGCCTCGCCCAGTTGGCTGTCGCGCAGGCGCGAGACGGCGTCGTATTCGTACAGGCCGTTGTGGGCCTTGGTCGTCGACTTGATGTGCCAGGTGATCAGCGGGGCGTTCATGGCCTTGGCGATCTCATAGGCCAGCACGGTCTTGCCGGTGCCGGGCTCGCCCTTGATCAGCAGGGGGCGTTCCAGCGCCACCGCCGCATTGACCGCGATCTTCAGATCATCGGTGGCGATATAGTTGGACGTGCCTTCGAAGCGATCGGTCGGGCGGGGCATGGCGGTTCCGGGTTGGGGTTCCCCTCGGGTTAGCGAAGGTGGGGCGGGTAAACAACGTTCATGTGGACGCGGGGACGCGGTGGTCGTGGTTGCTGGGGCGCTGTTCTCCCTCTCCTTCATGGGGAGGGTGGTCGCGAAGCGACCGGGTGGGGAAGTGTGAAGCCGGGCACGGTCGGTGGGGGATTGGCGTGCCCCACCCGGGCTCGGCTGCGCCTCGCCGTCCCTCCCCATGAAGGGGAGGGATATGTTCGGCGCATGACTCATCGCCGCCTGCGGACAGGCGGATGGGGAGGGCGCGGGGCGGCCGGACCTCGTCCGGTGCGAATGTGATTTACCGTTTCGACGAAGCTGACCGGCCCCGCGCAGTCGTTATCCACGCGCCCTCCGGCTGGCGGCCCTGACGTTCGGGCCTTACCGGATCATCCGCCGCCGTCCTTGCGAACGACGACGCGGGGCGGACATGACGCCTTTGGCGTCGGCGGTCCGCATCCAGCAGCGCGCGGCGAGCAGGCGGATGCCATCCATCGACCTCCGCAAGGACCCCCGGACTCTCCTCCGCCCGGGCTTCATCGCTCGACCACAGCCCGCCGACATCGAGGCGTTGGATCCGACGCCCTCCCCACCGACGGGATGGGTGGGAGTCTAAGCGGGGCCGGAACCTCGCTAAGTATAAAGTTTTGCGAATCGGTAGGGCGTTGAAAGGGCAGGATATTTGTTCGTAAACCCGACTAACTATTCGGGAATAGCCAGCACAGCGTCATGGGTTTCTGTCTCCTCCCTGTCGCGTAGCGATGGGGAGGTGGCGCGGCGCATCTTCGCGCCGTGACGGAGGGGTGGCGGCGGCGCGGATTTGGCGGACGCAGCAGGTGCGACGTCGACCCCTCCACCATCCTTCGCCTACGGCTCCGGATGGTCCCCCTCCCCATTCGCTGCGCGACAGGGAGGAGACAGGAGGATCCGCGTCAGAGGCTCCTACTGCGCCCGGCGGATCAGCTCATCGGCCAGTTCGGCGGTGAGGTAGCCGTCGGCGAGGCGGTTGTTGGCGATCTGCCAGTCGCGCAGGGCGGTGCGGGTGTTGGTGCCGACGATGCCGTCGATGCCCTGGGTGTCATAGCCCATGGCGGTCAGGGCGCGTTGGGCCCCGAGGCGCTGGTCGCGCGACAGGGGGGCGTCGTCGGGCCAGCCGGCGACCAGGCCGGGCTTGCCGGCGATGCCGTCGGCGGTCAGGCCGATGGCCAGGGCGTAGCTGACCGAGTTGTTGTAGCGGCGAATGACATAGTGGTTGGGCAGGGCCAGGAAGGCCGGGCCGCGCGCGCCCTGGGGCAGGAGGATGACGGCGTCTTCCAGCGCTTCGGCGGCGTTGGGGGCCCCGCCGCGGGCGAGGCTGACGCCGCGCTGGGCCCAGTAGCGCCACGGATGGCGCGGGCCCTCGGCCTCGGCATAGTTGAAGCCGGTGGGCAGGACGACCTCATAGCCCCAGGTCTGGCCGGTCTTCCAGCCGGCGCGGGCCAGCAGATTGGCGGCCGAGGCGAGGGCGTCGGCGTCCGAACCCCAGATATCGACCTTGCCGTCGCCGGTCTGGTCGACGCCGAGGCGCAGATAGGCATCGGGCATGAACTGGGTCTGGCCCATGGCCCCGGCCCAGCTGCCCTTGAGGCCGGCGCGGTCGCGGCGACCGTCGAGGACGATGTCGAGGGCGTTCTTGAGCTCGCCCTCGGCCCATTCGCGGCGGCGGCCGTCGAAGGCGAGGGTGGCGAGGGAGCGGATGACGTCATAGTCGCCCTGGATGGCTCCGAAGGCGCTCTCATTGCCCCAGACGGAGACGAGGATCTCGGTCGGCACACCATAGCGCTGGGTCACCTCCCACGGCACCCGATCGGTGCGGGCGCGGCCCTGGGCGATGCGGGTGGCCGAGGCGGCGGACTGGACATAGGCCCCGGCGGGGCGGCTGAACTCAGGCTGGTTGCGGTCGAGGCGGATCACCGACGGGTCGGGCGTCAGGCCGGCCAGTTCGCGCTCATAGGCGGCGCGGCGGGCCCCGCCGTGGCGGGCCAGGAAACCCTGTTTCCAGCCCTCGAACCCGGCCTGGTCGACGACGTCGGACGCGGGCAGGGCCGGGACCTCGGCGGCGGGCGCGGCCGGGGGCGGGCTGGTCTGGGCGGCCGCCGTCACGGGCGGCGCATCCGGCAACAGGGGCGCGCAGGCGGCGACGGAGGCGATGAGGAGGAGGCGAAGGCTGATGCGCATGACGATAGCTGTAGAGTCCCCGGAGTTTATCCCGCCATAACAAGTGCGCGAGGCTGGTTAGCGTTGCTGCAATACCGGGGCCAAAGCGAGGCCACAGGGTAAAGGGCGCGTTCACCGTGTCGTTCAGGTCGCGATTAACCGGTCGGGGTTAGGGTGGTCCCGCTCTCTGATACGGCCTGGTGGCGGAGGGGCGACGCGGCGGGGGTGCAACCCCGTTAACCCTCCGTTCAACTCGGAGGCTAGGCCTCCATCTCTTCTTTCTGGGCGCTATCGCTCGCCGCGCGGCGGCTCGCTGCTTGAGCGCGGGGTGGATGGGCGACGGGCCAAGGTCGGCTTCCGACCCATTGCGGACTTTCAGGTCGGGTGGGCGAGGCGCACTATTGCCGTTGATATTACCCGACCGTGGCGAGTTAAATGGGTTCGATCAACAGCCCTTTGAGGAAGCGGGCGAGGCTCGCGGGGCCGTCGATCTGGCCAAGGTAAATACAAGCTGTTCGAGTGCCTTCCGACACAAGTATCCGATCTCGCTTTTCCTCGAAACGCAATCTGACCTCGCCGCCGGGGATGATGGTGAAGGATTGATCAGTCCAACCCCGGACCAGCAAGATTCGGTCGTTATACTCGACGGCTGGAATTCTAAAAACGGCTCTCACAAAGGCTGGCAACTGTCCCAATAGAACAACAACCAAATAAATCGCAACGGCATACACTATTAGCTTTCCGGGATATTCGTTGAAGAACTGGAAGTATGTGCTCGGCAAGTCAAGCAGATTTACGACAATAAGAGTTATCATCCCGAAATAACGCCATATTAAAGATGACCGGTAGTAATATTTGGCAGCAGGCATCGATAAACCTAGCCTCGAGTTGTGTCGGTTGCACTTTTTATGATCGACGCGACCGCAGCCATCGATTTGGGCGCATCTAGGGTCAGCGTAAACGACCTGTGGAACCCTCACCACTGCGATCTGCAAGGTCCGCTTCCCCCCCATAGCGGACTCTCGACCACCGACGGTTCGCGGACCGTCTCCAGTCCCCGGTTGACGATTCCCGGAAGCCTCTCTATACGCACCGCTCCGCCGCGTGGTCCCGACTTCGCGGCTCTTTCATTTTGTTTTGCCCAGGACGACGACCATGAAGGTCCGCAGCTCGCTCAAGTCGCTCAAGACCCGCCACCGCGACTGCAAGGTCGTGCGCCGCAAGGGTGTTGTCTATGTGATCAACAAGACCGACCCGCGCTTTAAAGCCAAGCAGGGCTGATTGCTGCGCTAACGCGGGCGACGCGGTCGCCCGCTGCTTGAGCGCAAAACCGTTTCAGGGCTGCGGACTTGTCCGCAGCCTTTTTCGCGTCTGCCCCCAGCGATCGTTGAATCGCGGGCATTGGCGTGGTTAGCGTCCCTCTGAATTTTACTGGAGTTTCCCCGTGGCCGACGACGCATCCTTCGATTCCTCCCCCGACGTCCTGACCTCGGTCGCCCAGGGCCGGCTGCGCACCGTCATCGAGCGGCTGGAGCGGCTCGAAGAGGACAAGGCCGCCGTCATGGCCGACATGAAGGAGGTCTTCCTCGAGGCCAAGGGCGAGGGCTATGACGTGAAAATCCTGCGCAAGGTCATCCGCATCCGCAAGCAGGACAAGGCCAAGCGGCAGGAGGAGGATGCGATCCTCGACCTGTACCTGGCGGCGCTCGGCGAGATCTGATTTTGAGGGATGAGGGATGAGGGACTAGGGATGAGGGATTAGGGATTAGGGATTAGATGGGGCCGCTGGTCGGTCGCGCATTGATCTGCGACGATCCTTCCTCATCCCTCATCCCTAATCCCCAATCCCTACTGTGAAGCGCAAACCCCCGCCCAGCCCCTTCGAAGCCCAGCGCAAGGCGGCCCAGCGGGCGGCCCTCAATGCTCTCAGACGCGCCCGCCGCTCGGCAGAGAAGGCGGGCGTTTCGCTGTCCGAATGGGAGGGCAAATTCATCGAGTCGGTGTCGGAGCGGGTCAAGACCCACGGCCGGGCCTTCGGCGACCCCGAACTGGGCGCGCCGGGCCAGGCCCTGTCAGCGATGCAGGGCCGCAAGCTGAAGGAGATCACCGCCAAGGCCCGGGGGGAGGAGCCGAAGCGGCGGTGGGGGAAGAAAGACAGGTCCTAGGGCTTAGGGCTTAGGTCTTGGCCGATCCCGAGAGGGACGGTGCCGCTCCCCAAGCCCTAAGCCCTAAGCCCTAAGCCCTGACCACCTAGAACAGGATCTTGCGGAAGGTCAGGCTGATGGTGCGACCTTCGGGGTCGAGGTAGTCGGGCTGGTAGTTGAGCGGGGTGGTGCCGCTGCTGGCCGAGACCTCGGGCCGGGTGTCGAACAGGTTGCGGACCCCGAGATTGATCCGCGCGCCCTTGAGCCAGGGGAATTTCTCGACCCAGGCGGTGCGGGAGTTGAGGTCCATGAACAGGTTGAGATTGACCGTGGCCTGATCGGCGAAGGTCAGGTCGGGGCCGGTGCCGCCGTCGACGCGGGTGCCTTCGCGCCAGTTGGCGTTGACGAAGGCCCCCATGCCGTTGCGGAAGACGCCGCCCTGGGCCTGGATCTCGTTGCGGGAACTGCCGCCGCGCGCGCCGGTGGCGGACCCGTCTAGCAGGTCGAGGACCGGCAGGCCGGAGGCGATGACGATCTCATCCTGGATCCGGTAGGTATGGTAGACCGAGATGTTGAACCGGCCCTGGCCGGGCTGCATGCCGCCGCCGCGTCCACCGCCGCCGCCGCTGTTATGGACCTCGACGCGCGGGCCACCGCCACCACCACCGGGCGGCCGGGCTCCGCCGGGCATGCCGGGGACGGGGGCTGCGGCTGGATTGGCCGTGCCGAAGGCGCGGGAATAGTTGAAGCCGGTGCGGATGTCCTGACGCTCGAAGCGCTCGAAATTCAGCGGCCGGGCGTCGAAGGACGTCAGGGTGCCGCCGACGCGGGTGAAGCGGCCCGGCAGGGCGGCCTCGAGGTCCGGGGTCAGGGTCGGGAAGGCGGCGATGGCGTCTTCGGTCAGGCTGTACGTCCAGGTCGAGCTGAAGCGCAGATCGGTCTCGGACCAGGGCTTGAGGTTGAGACCGGCCTTCCAGACCTGGCGGTTGTCCGAGTTCAGGTTCGCATTGCCGCCGTCGATGCGGGTGATCAGCACCGTCTGGCCGGTGGCGAAGTCGAACACCGGGACATTGGGGGTGAAGATGGTCGGGTCGTTGAGCTGCGAGATCGACGGCGCGCCCTGTTCGTCGGTGTAGCCGAGCGACAGGGACAGTGGCTCGATCGGTGACCAGTTGACGCCGAAACCGAAGGTCGTGAGGCCGCCGAAGTCCGACAGCTCCTCATAGCCGACGTTGAAATTGGCTGACAGGTCGCCGAGCGCGGGCAGGACGTCCTGACGACGGCTGGCGATGGGCAGGCTGAAATTGGCCTGGCCGTTGAAGCGGTCGCGCGACTGGGAGCGTTCGGTGGTCAGGCCGGTGCGGGTGCTGGTCGAGTCCAGCGAGCGGGTGTCGGCCCCGAATTTGAAGGTCGAGGAGATGCCGCCGGCGGGCAGGCGGTAGACGTCGCCGTTCAGCACCAGTTCGGTCGAAAGCACCTGTGAGACGGAGTTGGCGGTGTCGTCCGCCGCGCGGGTGAAGTCGGCTGCGGACAGGGTGCCGAAGGGGTTGGCGGTCGGGTCATTGGCGGTGATGCGGGCCTGGAAGGCCGAGAAGCCGTAGCCGCGCCCCGTCAGGGTGTCGGTTTCGACGCGGTCATAGTTGCCGCTCAGGGTCCAGCGCCAGTTGTCGCCGAGGAAGCCGTCGAGGACGAGGCCGATGCCGCCGGTCAGGGTGTCGGTCTGGCGAGCCAGGGTGTCGGGCGCGTCCAGATAGCTGTCGACCAGGACAGGGGTGGCAAACGTCGAGAAGGGATTGCCGGTGGGCAGGGTCAGGCGGAAGGCCGGCAGGCCGTTGAAGCTGCTGTTCGAGCGGTCCTCGAGACTGCCGCTGACGGTCGCCTGGGTGGTGCCGTTGATGTCGCGCTTGAACGTCCCGCGTACGGTGGTGCGTTCGCTCTGGGCCATCAGGGTGCGATAGGCGCTGAGGCCATCGATGGTGGGGTCACCTTCAACGACGGGAAACGCGCCGGGCGTAGCGGTGCGGTCGATGTCGCGCTCGGTTTCGAACACGGGGGTGGACTGCTCGTATTCGGCGTCAACCGACCAACGGGTCGGGCCCGAGATGTTCAGATTGTTGCCCTTGATCTCGGTGGTGGTGCGGCCGCCCTGGGTCGGCACGCGGCCGGTGAGTTCGCCGGTGACCGAGCGGAAATTGGCCTTGAGCACGAAATTCACCACGCGCTGGTCGGCGCGGTAGCCGTATTCGAGGGCGACCTCCTCGGGGAGGATTTCCATCCGCTCGATCGACTCGGGCGGGAGCCCCATGATCTCGCGGAAGCCGGAGATGCGGCGGCCGTTGACGAGCAGAACCGGCTGGCCGTCGGCGCGACCGCGCGAGCTGCGGGTCAGCGGCTCCAGATAGGACAGCAGTTCGGCGATGTTGGAGGCGCCGTAGGCCTGGATCTGTTCGTTGGTGAGGGTGATGTCGGGCGGGATGTCGGAGTTGACGCTGCCGCGCGGGCGGGCCGTCGTCGTGTTGACGTCGTCCAGAACATAGACTTCCAGATCGGCCGGAGCCCGGGGCGCGGGGTCCTGGGTGGGCGGCGGCGTCTGGGGCGGCACCGGCACGGGCGCAGTCTGGATCAGACCGGCCATGAGGCCGGAGAGGGCGGTGGTAACGAGCAACATGCGAACGGGTCCCGGGGAGAATCTAGCCTTGCAACGGACCCGCCAGAGATTTCCGTCGCATTTCAGCGCGGAAACCAAAGGTTGAGTACGCGGAAAGCGTTCGCCTCTCTTCGGGGTTGACCGGTCGACTGGCCAATGAACTTTTGGTCAGATTCCGGGCTTCGCCGTGGCGTTGCCGGAAAACCTCAGCCGGCTTCCTTGAGAACGCCCTCCAGCCCCTGTTCGCGGACCTTGCGGTACAGGGTCGAGCGACCGATGCCGAGGCGACGCGCGATCTCGGACATATGGCCGGCATAGACCTCGATGGCGTGCTGGATCAGGTCCCGCTCGATCTCCTCGAGGGTGCGCAGATGGCCGCGGTCATCGAGGATGCGGATCGGCGTGTCGGGCAGGGGCGGCAGGTCGATGGAAGAGCCGGTGGTGGCGTCGGCCCCCTCCGTCTCGTCGCAGTCGCGACGATCCACCTCCCCCACAAGGGGGGAGGAGATACCCGAGATGGCCGGGAAGTCGTGCGGTTGCAGGAAGGGCGCGTCGGCCAGGACGATGGCGCGATAGATGGCGTTCTCGAGCTGGCGGACGTTGCCGGGCCAGTCGAAGGCGCAGAGCAGGGCCAGGGTCTCTCCCGAACAGCCGGCGACGCGCTTGCCCTCCTCGACATTGAAGCGGGCGATGAAGTGGTCGATCAGGGCCGGCACATCCTCGCGGCGTTCGCGCAGGGACGGGGCCTCGATCGGGAAGACATTGAGGCGATAGAACAGGTCTTCGCGGAAGGCCCCGGCGCGGACCTGCTGGGCCGGGTCGCGGTTGGTGGCCGAGACGATGCGGACATCGACCTTGACCGAGCGTTTGGCGCCGACGGGATCGACCTCGCCCTCCTGGAGGACGCGCAGCAGCTTGACCTGCATGTCGAGCGGAAGTTCGCCGATCTCGTCGAGGAACAGGGTGCCGCCGTTGGCCTCCTGGAATTTGCCGAGGTGTTTGTCGTGGGCCCCGGTGAAGGCCCCCTTCTCGTGGCCGAACAGGATCGACTCGACCAGATTGGCGGGCAGGGCCCCGCAGTTGACCGCCACGAACGGCTTGCCGGACCGGTCGGAGGCCCCGTGCAGGGCGCGGGCGATGACTTCCTTGCCGACGCCGCTCTCGCCGGTGATCAGGACCGGGATGGAGGATTTGGCGGCGCGGGCTCCCAGCGACTTGACCATACGCATCGGCGGGCTCTGGCCGACCAGGTCGTTGAAGGAGGTGCGGCCGGAGACGTGCTTCTTGAGCCGCCCGACCTCGGCGGTCAGCTGGGTCAGCTGCAGGGCGTTGGAGACTCCGACCAGCAGACGGTCGGCCGAAACGGGCTTGACGAAGAAGTCCTGGGCCCCGGCCTGCATGGCCTTGACCACGGCGTCGACCCCGCCCTGGGCGGTGAGGACGATGACCGGGGTGGTGACCCCGGCGGTGCGGATTTCAGCCAGGGCCTCCATGCCGCTCATGCCCGGCATGACCATGTCGAGCAGGACCACGTCGGCCCCGCCGCCCTTGGTCAGGCGGTCGATGGCCTCGCCGCCGGATTCGGCGTGGACGACGGCATATCCCTCACGCTCCAGTACCGCCTGGGCGATACGGCGCTGGGTGGGATCGTCGTCGACCACGAGAACGGTCTTCGCCATGGGGCAGCCCCTTCAACATCACGATTGCTGGCCGGTCCTCATTGCAGCGGGACTGGCTCATTCCGGGACGTTTTAACCCTCACAAGGTGAAGATCGGGTTGGGGGGCAGGGTGAGTACGGGGTTAACGGGGGGCGGGCACCGGCTCGATCGCTTCCACAGCCAGGTCGCAGTCGAGATTGCGTTCGAGCGGCACCGCAGGCACGCCATCGACCATAAGGTCCGGCCAGGCGGGCGGGACGGGCCGCGCCTCATCCTTGCGCAAGGCGTCGCGCAGGTTCAGGCGACCGGGACGGTTCGGGCCCCGGCAGCGGTTCGGCAGCCAATGGCCGGTCTTCGACCAGGCTCCGGCGGCGTCGCGGGTCCACAACTGTATGGTCCAGTCGTTGGCCACGAGCACTTCCGGCGCGCCGTCACCGTTGATGTCCATGGCGCGGGCCACGCAACGGGCCGCGCCGGCGCATTGCGCCCGTTCGTCGGTCGGCGGGACCGCAATGGCGAAGCCCGGCGGCAGCGCCGCGCCCGCGGGGGCGATTTCATAGTCCGGTTCCCGGTTGGGCGAACCGATGTCGGTATCATCCCAGCGGTTTTCGACGGCCTGGACGTTGCGGGCGCTGCGGGCGATCACCGGGTCGGAAGAGCGGGTGAGCCGAGCCAGTGCGGCGGCGCCTGACCTGCCGCTCTGGAAGCGGAGGAAGCGGTAGTCGAATTTGTCCGGCGTGACCGCGCCGCGCTCCAGTCGTGCGACCTGATCTATCACCGAAAGGCGGGCGGGGTCGGCGATCGGGCTGAACAGGGCGAGGATGACGGCGACCTCCAGCACGGCGGTCCAGACATTGGTCCGCTCCAGCGGCACCATCCAGCCGGCGGCCTTGCGCCAGAAGGGGCTGAGGGCCGCGAAGCCGTAGCCGCCGGCATAGGCGGCACCGATGACGGCGCAGGCGAAGGCGATGATGCGGTCGGGGGTCAGGCCATGCTGGCCGATGCGCAGGGCCAGACCCCAGAAGGCGATGATGATCAGGGGCGTCAGCAGGACGGCGGCGACCCGCACCGTGACCCGCAGGATCAGGGGCGGCAGATTGTCGGCGCGGCCATCCTGATAGGCGGTGTTGATGAGGATGATCAGGGCGGCGGCGGCCGAGAGCACCAGCGCCGTCGCGCTGCCGGTGTTCCACAGACCCTCGAGCCCGGTGAAGGGCAGGGCCCCGAGGAAGCCGGCGGCCAGCACGGTCATGAGCAGCAGCAGCCAGGACAGCAGCATCAGGACGACGCTGCGGACCCCCCGGATCAGCCCGTCGCGGACGTCGGTCAGGTGCACGGCGGTGGCGAAGGTGACGCAGGTCACGGGAATGGAGAACCAGTCCTTGCCGATCAGCTCCTGCAGGAAGTCGAGGCCGATCACCTTGAACAGGGCCGAGCCGAGGAAGAGCAGGATCCACAGCGCGCCGGTGAAGCCGATCGACAGGGCCAGCTGTACCCCCGCCTTCCAGGCCGTGTCGAAATAGGTCGGGAAGGCCGCGATCCATTTGCGTTCCATGTCGGCCGGAAGGACCAGATGGTGGCCGATGAACAGGGCGGTGGCCGCGAACAGGGGCATGGGCCAGGGCAGATAGGGCGGGTAACGCCCCGATTCGAACTCGCCCGAGGCCTGGCTGGCCACGCCGTACCATCCCAGCAGGGCGAGGAAGGCCACGGCACCCAGTGCCCACAGGAGCAGGGTGGTCCAGCGCATCCGGCCCACGCCGGCCAGCAGCACGACCGGGATCATGACGAGGATCAAGGCCAGGGGGGCGAACACCTCGGGGACCGTCGCGGGCCAGTGCATGCCATCGCTGCCGGGTGATGCCGAGCGAAACAGCCACCAGAGGGCAAAGCCCTGGAACAGGCCTATGGCCAGGCGGAAGACGATCAGCAGCGGCGATCCGGTGCGGCCAAGGCTGTTGCGCCCGGTGGCCTCGATAGCGTCCGTCATGCAGTCCCCCCAGTATGCGGCGGCAAACCTGCCCCGAATGTGGGACGGTGTCCCGAGGATTTATCGTGCAGGGGCCGTGCAGGCATGCGGACGCTTGAGTTCTGCGCGCGTGCGTGTATAGAGCGCGCCTTCTCCGTCGCAGCTTCGGCCGCGGCGGTCCTGTCCGAGAACTTCGGGGCGTGGGGGTCACCCAGGCCATAAATGCCAGAGAGCCCTCTGGTGCCGTGGGGAGATGGGGATGCAGACGACGCCAGACGTTCCGGTATCCGGGCGTCGGGGATCTGAGCTTCCTTCGGACATTTCGACCGGCCTGAACGCTTCGCAGCGATGCGACGCGCTTTGGCCAATCCGTCGTCGGGAATAAGCCCGGCGGCGAATACAGACTGGAGACCGCAATGGACCGCGCTCAAAAAGCCGAGTCGATCGAAACGCTTAAAGGCGTATTCGCCGACGCGGGCGCCGTGGTCGTGACCCACAACCTGGGTCTGACCGTTGCGGATATGGAAGACCTGCGTGGACGCCTGCGTACTGCCGGCGGCACGTTCAAGGTGGTCAAGAACCGCCTGGCGCTCAAGGCGCTCGAAGCCGCTGACGGCAGCGAATACCACGGCCTGTTCAAGGGTCCCGTGGGCATCGCGTATGCTGACGACGCGGTGACGGCCGCCAAGATCACCGCTGAATATGCCAAGGCCAACGACAAGTTCGTCGTCCTCGGTGGCTTCATGGGTGACAAGGTTCTGGACGCGAAGGGCGTGGAGGTTCTCTCCAAACTGCCGTCGCTGGATCAGATCCGCGCCTCGTTCCTCGGCCTGCTCAACACGCCTGCGACCCGTATCGCCAGCGTCGTTCAGGCCCCGGCTGCCCAACTGGCCCGCGTTTTCAACGCCTATGCCACGAAGGACGCCGCGTAAGCGGAACCGCCTCTTTCATCTCTGCAAACTCTCTACTGAACCCCAATCCTCCGAAGGAAACATCCCATGGCCGATCTCGCCAAAATCGTTGAAGACCTGTCGAAACTGTCCGTCCTGGAAGCCGCCGAGCTGTCCAAGCTGCTGGAAGAAAAGTGGGGCGTCAGCGCCGCTGCTCCGGTCGCCATGGCCGCTGCCGGTGGCGGCGCCGCCGCTCCGGCCGAAGCTGCTGAAGAGCAGACCGAGTTCACCGTCGTCCTGCTGGACGGTGGCGACAAGAAGATCAACGTCATCAAGGAAGTCCGTGGCGTGCGTTCGGACCTCGGTCTGAAGGAAGCCAAGGACCTGGTCGAAGGCGCTCCGCAGAACGTCGTCGAGAACGTCTCCAAGCAGAACGCCGACGAAGTCGCCAAGAAGCTGACGGAAGCCGGCGCCAAGGTGCAGATCAAGTAAGAAACCCTTTTTGCCCTAACGCGCTTCGCGCTGCTTGAGGGCGATCTGGATTTGAACTGAAGAGACGGGCCGGGGAGCGATCCCCGGCCCGTTTTTCTGTGCGGAATGGACAGGGGCGGTTGGTTGTGTCGGGATGTGCGGACAACGGGAGGGAACCCATGTCCATCAGAATCACCGCCCTGGCCATGGCCGTCCTGTTCGGGCTGACCGGCTGCGGAGAACCGGCCGCCGAAGCGCCGCCGCCCGTTCCGGCGGGGCCGCCATCGCCGCCATCGCCCGACCTGCCGATGACGGCCGTCAGGGCCCGCGAGATCATCGGCGACCTGCCGTTGCCCTGCGTCGAGATGGCGTCGCTGAAGATGGACATGGCGACGTGTGGCGAGCGGGTGAACCGGCCGATCGACCACGAGGCCCTGCGGACCGAACTGCGCGACCTGCGTTGGACCCTCCAGGCGCTGACGCCGGAGGAAGCGCGGACGCAATGCTCGGCGCTGGTGAACGAAATGCGCACCCAACCCAAGCCCCAGGTGTGCTGGGACCTGGGCAACGGCTGATCCCTACCGCCGGCGGGGCGCGAAGATGTCGGCGAGGCGGTCGCGGGTGCCCTCGATGCGGACCAGGCGCGGGTAGCGCAGGCCGCCGTGGTAGTCGAAGGACACGGTGCGGAACTCATCGCCACGTTTGACCACGAGGACGATGGGGTCGGATCGGTTCTTCGCGGCGGTGACGGCCTCGCGCAGGGCGGCGGATGAGGCGACGCGATCACCGACGGCGACCAGATCCCAGCCGGCCCCCAGACCCTGTTCGAAGGCCAGCCCGCCCCAGCGCACGCCGCTGATGCGATTGTTGCCCCCCAGGCTGAAGCCGAGCGAATACTGGAAATCACTGGCCCAGCCGCCCATCAACCGCTTTTCGACCGCGGTCAGGCTGTCGACCCAGGTCAGTTGCCAGCCGGCGCGGGCGAGGCCGTCCAGCGGCGCGCGGGCCTCGGGCCCGACCGCGTCGAGTCGGCTGCGCAGGAAGGTGGCCCAGTCGTGGGGGTGGACCGCGTTCAGATGCGAGACGACGTCGTCGAAGGTGTAGGGCCGCGCCTCCCAGACGCCGTCCTCGACGCCGTAGAAGGCCCTGGCGAAATCATCCAGCGACTTGCGCTCGCGGGTGGCCTCGCGGATCAGGGTGTCGGCGTCGAGCCAGATCAGCAAGGCTTCGCGGTAGTAGTCGCCGGTGCCGCGCATCCACGAGCCCCAGGGGTTGGTGGTGCGGTAGCCGAGCAGATTGTGGTTGGTGACGTCCTGCAGGGCGCGCCACTGGCGACCGGGCTGCTGGTCGTAGAAGCCGGCCACCTCGGCGAGGTTGATCACCGCCTCCTCGACCGTGCCGAGGCCGGAGCGGGGGGTCAGGACATCGCCCCAGTATTCGGTCTGACCTTCATAGACCCACATCAGGCTGTTCTGCGTAGGGACGTTGAAGTTCGGCACGTATTCGTCTGAAGGGCGACGGAATTTTCCGTTCCAGCTGTGGACGTACTCATGCGGGAGCAGGCCGCGGGTGCCGTAGGACGGGTTGGCGGTGGAGAAATAGTCGGGGGCGGCGGTGTTCTCGGACGAGCGGTGATGCTCGAGGCCGATGCCGCCCATCTTCGAGGTCATCCCCAGCAGGAACTCATAGTGGTCGAAGTGGCGGGCCCCGAACAGCCGGTCGGCCTGGTCGACGAGGGCCTCGTATTTCGCGATCCATTCCGGCGTGGCGTTCACCGAGGCGGCGGTGTCGCCGACGATGTTGAGGTGGACCGGCGACCGGCCGCCCGGATCGAGGTCGACGCGGCGATAGTGGGCCCCGGCGAACATCGGACTGTCGGCCAGGTGCTCGAGGGAGATCGGGGCGAAGGTGGCCACGTCGCCGTCGCGGCCGGTGGTGGTCAGGGCCACGCCATACTGCCAGCCCGCGGGCAGGACGACGGAGGGGGCGAAGGTGATACGGCTGTGGGCATAGCCGGCCGGATAGAGCAGGGCCTTCTCCCACTGCAGATTGACCATCTCGGAGGTCATGACCACGCGCCAGACGGCGTTGTCGGGCTGGGTCAGCCATTCGAAACCGAGCTCGATCTCCGTCACGCCCGCCGGGATGTCGAGGTGGAAGGCGTGCGGGTCGACGGTGTCGCGGACCCATTCGATGCGCGCCCCGCCACCGCTGACGGTCAGGCCGGAGATCAGCTGGATCGGGCCGGTGTCGGCGTGGTTGCCGGGGATGAATTTCGGATACTGCAGCACCAGCGGGCCGGCGCTGACCGGCACGGTCTGGCGCACCCGGATGACCTTGTGGTCGAGGTCGGTGAGGTCGACGCGGATGCCGATGACGCCCGGATAGTCGCGGTCCTGCGGCGCGGGGATGGCCGGCAGGGGGCGCGGCAGGCTGGTCGGGGCGGGCAGGGGCGTTTGCGCCTGGGATGTCTGGGCCAGGGCCGGCAGGGCGGCCGAGGTCAGCAGCAGGGCGAGGGCGGCGGTGCGGATCATCTTGGTGTCCCTCACGATCAACGGCGACGCGGGGCGAGGATGTCGCCGAGACGGTCGGGGGTGCCCTCGATACGTTCGAGGCGCGGGTAGCGCAGGCCGCCGTGATAGGCGAAGCGGATGGTGCGGAAGCGGTCGCCCTTCTTCAGCATCATCTCGATCGGGGTCGTATTGCCGGCCGAGGCGGTGATGGCCTCGGCGATGGCGGTGGCGCTGGCGGCGTGACCGTTGACGGCCACGACCTCCCAGCCCGAGGTCAGGCCGGCCTCGAAGGCGGGCGAGCCCCAGCGCACGGCGGTGACGCGGTTGGAGGTGTTGAGGCTGAGACCCAGGGACCAGGCGAAGTCGACGCGGCCCAGTTCGGTGTTGAGGGCGCGGGAATAGCCGTTGGGGGTGGTGCCCCAGGCGAGGCGGTAGCCGCCACGCTCAAGCCCGCCCAGCGGGCCCTGCGCATCGGGACCGACGGCGTCGAGCCGGGTGCGCAGGAAGCCGGCCCAGTCGCCGGTCTGGACGCCTTCGAGCGTCGAGGCCACATCGGCGAAGGTGTAGGGGGCCGGGTCCCAGTCGCCGTCCTGGACGCCGAAGAAGGCCTTGGCGAAATCGTCCAGCGAGCGGCGGCCGTTCGACTGTTCGCGGATCAGGGTGTCGGCGTCGAGCCAGATCATGGCCCCTTCGCGATAATAGTCCTCGCCGCGCTGGACCGTGCCCCACGGCTGGGGACGGCGCTGGACGATGATCGGATCGTTGGTGGTGTCCTGCAGGGCGCGCCATGCGCGGCCGGGATTGTCGTCGGCATAGGTGGCGGCGGTGTTGGCGAAGACGTCCAGCGCCTGCTGTTTGCTCATCAGCCCGGCGCGGGCGGTGAGGACGAGGCCCCAGTACTGGGTCTGGCCCTCATAGACCCAGAGCAGGGAGTTCTGCAGCGGCTCGTTGAGCGTGGGGGTCAGCTGGTCGGCGGGGCGGCGCCATTTGCCGTTCCAGGAGTGGGTGTATTCGTGGCCGAGCAGGTCGCGGTCGGCGAGGGTCGAGGACGGGGCCGTGAAGTAGCGGGTGTCGACGCTGTTCTCGGACGAGCGGTGATGCTCCAGCCCGATGCCGCCCAGCCGGTCGGTGACGGCGAGCAGGAAGTCGTAGTGGTTGAAGTGGCGCGCGCCGTACAGGCGGTCGGCCTGGCGGACCAGTTCGCGATGCCGCTCGATGTGTTCGTCGGTCGCGGCCAGCATGGCGGCGCTGTCGGCGACGATGTTGAGCCGCACCGGCGAACGGCCGCCCGGATCGAGGTCGATCTGGCGATAGTGGGCTCCGGCGAAGACCGGGCTGTCGGCCAGATGTTCAAGGGTGATGGGGGCGAAGACCGCCACGCCGTTCTGGAAGGAGACGGTGTCGAGGGCCGCGCCATACTGCCAGCCGAGCGGCAGGCGCAGGGTCGGCTGGACCGTGATCTGCCGTGAGTAGTAGCCGGCCGGATAGAGGATGGCCTTTTCCCACTGAATGTTGAGCATCTCGTCGGTGATGACGACCCGGCCCTGGGGGGAGTCGATCGGGGTCAGCCATTTGAAGGCGACCTCGACCGCGGTCGCGCCGGCCGGGACCTCGACCTCGAAGGCGTTGGTGCGGACGGTATTGCGCACCCAGCGCAGTTCCTGGCCGTCGGCGGTGATGTGCAGCTGGGCGATGTCGTCGACCGGGCCGACCGGGCCGTGGTTGCCGGGGATCCACTGCGGATAGAGCAGGATCAGCGGGCCGGGACCGGTGACGGGGATGGTCTGCTTCACCGAGACGATGCGCCGGTCGATATCGGTGGCGTCCATCTCGAGGGTGATGACCCCCGGATAGGCCACGTCGCGCGGGGCGGGGATCGGAGCCAGCGGTCGATCCAGGGCCGGGGTACCGACCTGGGCCAGGGCGGGGGCGGCGCCGAACAGCAGGGCGGCGGCGCAGGCGGACAGGATCAGACGCTTCATCAGGGGGACTTCCGGCTGGACGGGCAGGGCGCGCAGATCACGCCGGGCACGGGCGGGGGTCAAGCGAGACCGGCCCGTGTTGGATTAAAACGTCGTCATGTTCGGAGTTCCGCCGTCCCGCTTTCGCGGGGATGAGCGGAGCAAAAAATCAGAGCGCCTATTTTACTTCCAGCAGTTCGACGGTGAACAGCAGGGTCGAGTTGGGCGGCAGTTTGCCGCCGCCGGCCCAGCGTTCGCCGTAGGCCAGTCCGCCCGGGATGACGAATTCGAAGCGCTCGCCGACGCGCATCAGGGCCACGCCCTCGGTCCAGCCCTTGATGACGCGGTTGAGCGGGAATTCGGAGGGCTCGCCGCGGGCCCAGGAGCCGTCGAATTCGCGGCCGTCGATGAAGGTGCCGCGATAGTGGACCCGGACGGTGTCGGTCGCGACCGGCTGTCGGCCCTCGGGCCGGGCGGGACTGATGCGACGGTACTGCAGGCCGGAGTCGGTGGTGGTCCAGCCGGGACGTCCGGCGTTCCAGGCCAGATAGGCGGCATTACCCGCGTCCCAGCTCACCTGGCTGGCCTCGCCGACCGGCGGGCGGACTTCGGAGGTCGGCGGCCCCATCGGCTCGGGCGTCGAGGCGCAGGCGGCGAGGGTCAGGGCGGCGGCGGCGGCGATCAGGGTGCGAGTCATGGCGCGACGCTAGCAGGGGTCGGAGGCGCGCGGAATGCGCTTCGTACCGGCCGGGGCTCGCCGGTCCATAGGTGTACGCTTGACATAACATTATGTAAGCTGGAACATACATTATGTATCAGGGAGCGGACATGTGATCAGGGTTCTGGCGGTATCCGCGCTCGGCATGGCGTTCGGGGCCTTTCTGGCCTGGCCGCTGTTCGACTGGCCGCTGCGACCGGGTTGGGTCGGGGCGGTGGTGCTGTTGCTGGTCGCGGTCGCGGTGCGTCGGCACTGGGACGGGATGCGGCATCGTGATGGTGGCGAGCCCGGTCCGCGCGAGCGTTGCTCGTGGCACGCCCTGGCGGCTCTGGCGCTGGTCAGCGGCCATCTGATCGCCTCGCTGGCGCAGGGAGTCGATCTGCACGTCGGGCAGGGCAATACCCTGGCGCTCGACAACTGGACGCTGATTGCCGCCGCCGGGATCGGCTGGGTCATCGTCCGCCCCGAGCGGATGGAGCAGGACGAGCGTGATCGGGAGATGGCGACGCGCGGCGTGCACGTCGGCTACACCACCTTCATCGTCCTGTTGATCGGCCTGCTGCTGACCCTGGGGTTCGCGCCGCCGGTGGTGGTCGAGCGGCTGTCGCCCTTCGTGCTCGGCAATGTGCTGGTGGTGGTGATCCTGCTGGCGTCGCTGGCCCGGCACGGGACCCAGCTCATCGGCTATCGGGACGCGGCGCGGCCGGAGGACGAAGTCCATGGCTGAGCTGGCCATCGGCAACCACCTGCGCCGCCTCCGTTTCGAGCATGGTGAGATGACCCAGGACGCCCTGGCCCGCTCGGCCGGGGTGACCCGCCAGACGGTGATCTCGCTCGAGGCCGGGCGTTATGCCCCGTCGCTGGAGCTGGCCATGCGGTTGGCCCACGTCTTTCGGCGTGGCGTCGACGACGTGTTTTTCTGGCGAACGCCGCCTTCGCCCTGAACCTCAACCACCCCTGACCCACGACCTCGCGCCGAGGCGCACACAGAAGGATGTGACCCATGACGCCTGTCCGTCGCCCGATCCGCGCCCTGGCCGGAACCGCCGCCCTCATCGCCATGCTGACCGCCGGCACCGCCACGGCGCAGAGTTTCGAGATCTCGCCGGAGGGTCCGGTGGTACATGGCAGCCCGGTGGCCGTCGTGCTCAGCGGGGTCGCGCCCGGCCAGGCCGTCGAGATCAGCGCCGAGCGCCGCTTCGGCCATGACGCGGTGTGGCGCTCAAGCGCGCGGTTCACCGCCGACGGGCAGGGACGCGTCGACCTGACCGCGAACGCGCCGTTGAGCGGCGACTACGCCGGGGTCGATGCCGCCGGCCTGTTCTGGTCGATGCAGCCGACCGCCGACGCCCTGCCCGGTGACTGGCGCTCGGGCGAGGTGCGGCTGCGGGCCCAGGTCGGCGACCGGGTGGTGGCGACCGGCATGACCCGTCTGGTCGGGACCCTGGCGGCCATCGCGGTCGAGGACATACCCGGCTTTCCGGCGGCGCGCCTGTATCAGGCAGAAGGCGGCGGGCGGCGGCCGGTGATCGTGGTGCTGCACGGGGCCGACGGCGGCACCCGGGCCAGCGACCGCTACGGGCGCAAACTGGCCGGGCTGGGCTATGCCGTGGTCGGTCTGCCCTATTATTCCGCCGACTGGGGCGACTACGGCCCGCCGAAGGAGTTTCCGGACCTGCCGGGCAGTTTCATCGACATCCGCATCGACCAGATCGGCGAGTTGCGCGACTGGCTGCGCACGCGGCCGGACGTCGACGCCGACCGCATCGCCCTGTTCGGCGGCTCCAAGGGGGCGGAGTTCGCCCTGATCGCGGCCAGCCAATACGACTGGCTGACCGCGGTGGTGGCCTTTGCGCCGTCGGACCTGGTCTGGGAGGGCTGGGGACTGGAGACGGTGGAGGCCGAGGGCACGCGCTCGTCCTTCTCCTACGGCGGTGAGCCGCTGCCGTTCATGCCCTATGTCGGCTTTGTCGAGGGGCTGCTGGCCGGGCCGGGCAATGCCGATCTGCTGAAGATCCACGAGGACGGGCGGGCGGCCCATCCGGAGCGCGAGGCGGCGGCCCGCATCCGGGTCGAGGATTTCCCCGGCGCGGTCATGCTGGTGGCGGGGGACGCCGACCGGGAGTGGCGATCGGGTCAGATGGCCCGCAATGTGGCGGCCAGCCGGGCCGCGGCGGGCCGGGAGACCGTGCTGCTGGTCTATCCGCAAGCCGGGCATGACGTCGGCGGCGACGGCTGGGCTCCGACGGCCGGAGAGGTGACGCGCGGTGGTGGCACCGTCGAAGCCAATGCGCGGGCCCAGGCCGACGCCTGGCCACGGGTTCTGGCCTTCCTGGAGCGGACGCTACGTCCTGACGAAAGATAGGCGGGGGCCTTTATTTCGTCGGGAAAGCGAGTATATGACCCGGTTCCGCTAACTCAGTATGAGATTCGCGCGAAAGCGCCGAGGCCCGGTTTGTCGCCCTCCGACCGGTGCGAAGGCGCGCTCCTCCCCAAGGAGCCCTGCATTTTGAGGTGTCCTGGTGCCGCAAGGCCCGAGGGTGGACGCCGAAACCGATGGTCACGGTTCGCCCGAGAGGCGGAGCCGTGGCTGCTGCATTGATCGCGACCTGCCCGGGTTGCGTTATGGGAATACAGAATGGCCAAGTCCAAAGCCGAACTCACCGTCGCCCCCGGTCAGTTCGCTACCGCCACCTCGTTCACCGGCAAGAAGCGCATCCGTCACTCGTTCGGCCGCATCCCGGAAGCGGTGCAGATGCCGAACCTGATCGAGGTGCAGCGCGCCTCCTATGAGCAGTTCCTGCAGCGCGAAGTGCGCTCGGGACCGCGCAAGGATCAGGGCATTGAGGCGGTCTTCAAGTCGGTGTTCCCGATCAAGGACTTCAACGAACGCGCCATCCTGGAATACGTCTCCTACGAGTTCGAGGACCCGAAGTACGACGTCGAGGAATGCATCCAGCGCGACATGACCTATGCCGCGCCGCTGAAGGTCAAGCTGCGCCTGATCGTGTTCGAGGCCGATGAAGAGACCGGCGCGCGCTCGGTCAAGGATATCAAGGAGCAGGACGTCTACATGGGCGACATCCCGCTCATGACCGACAAGGGCACCTTCGTCGTCAACGGCACCGAGCGGGTCATCGTCTCGCAGATGCACCGTTCGCCGGGCGTCTTCTTCGACCACGACAAGGGCAAGACGCACAGCTCGGGCAAGCTGCTGTTCGCCGCCCGTGTGATCCCGTACCGCGGTTCGTGGCTCGACTTCGAGTTCGACGCCAAGGACGTGGTTTACGTCCGCATCGACCGCCGCCGGAAGCTGCCGGCCTCGACCTTCCTGATGGGTCTGGGCATGGACGGCGAGGAGATCCTCAAGACCTTCTACGAGACCGTGCCCTACGAGAAGCGCGGCGAAGGCTGGGTCACCCCGTACAAGGCCGAGCGCTGGAAGGGCGTGAAGCCCGAATTCGATCTGGTCGACGCCGACACCGGTGAGATCATCGCCCCCGCCGGCACCAAGATCAGCGCCCGTCAGGCCAAGAAGCTGGGTGACACGACCACGTCGCTGTCGCTGGCCGCCGACGCCCTGCTGACCAAATACCTGGCCGCCGACGCCGTGAACTATGAGACCGGCGAGATCTACGCCGAGGCCGGCGACGAGCTGGACGTCGAGTCGATCGAGCTGCTGGAGAGCCACGGCTTCACCACCATCGACGTGCTGGACATCGACCACGTCACGGTCGGCGCCTACATGCGCAACACCCTGCGCATCGACAAGAACACCGGCCGCGAGGACGCGCTGTTCGACGTCTATCGCGTGATGCGTCCGGGCGAGCCGCCCACCCCGGAAGCCGCCGAAGCCATGTTCAACTCGCTGTTCTTCGACAGCGAGCGCTACGACCTGTCGGCCGTCGGCCGGGTCAAGATGAACATGCGTCTGGAAACCCCGGACGTCTCGGACGAGATCCGCGTGCTGCGCAAGGACGACGTCCTGCGCGTGCTGCAGATCCTCGTCGGCCTGAAGGACGGCGTGGGCGAGATCGACGACATCGACAACCTCGGCAACCGCCGGGTCCGTTCGGTCGGCGAGCTGCTGGAGAACCAGTACCGCGTCGGCCTGCTGCGGATGGAGCGCGCCATCAAGGAGCGTATGTCCTCGGTCGATATCGACACGGTGATGCCGCACGACCTGATCAACGCCAAGCCGGCCGCCGCGGCCGTGCGCGAATTCTTCGGTTCGTCGCAGCTGTCGCAGTTCATGGACCAGACCAACCCGCTCAGCGAGATCACCCACAAGCGTCGCCTTTCGGCGCTTGGCCCGGGCGGTCTGACGCGCGAGCGCGCCGGCTTTGAAGTCCGTGACGTGCACCCGACCCACTACGGCCGTATCTGCCCCATCGAGACCCCGGAAGGCCCGAACATCGGCCTGATCAACTCGCTGGCGACGCACGCCCGTATCAACAAATACGGCTTCATCGAGAGCCCCTACCGTCGCGTCAAGGACGGCCGGGCCACGGACGAGGTGGTCTACATCTCGGCCATGGAAGAGGCGAAATACACGATCGCCCAGGCCAACATCGAGCTCAAGGACGGCATGATCGTCGAGGAGCTGGTCCCGGGCCGGATCAACGGCGATTCCCAGCTGCTGATCAGCGCCGACGTGGACATGATGGACGTGTCGCCGAAACAGGTCGTTTCGGTCGCCGCCGCCCTGATCCCCTTCCTGGAAAACGATGACGCCAACCGGGCCCTGATGGGCGCGAACATGATGCGTCAGGCCGTGCCCCTGGTGCAGTCGGACGCGCCGCTGGTCGGCACCGGCATGGAATCTGTGGTCGCCGTTGACTCCGGTGCCGTGGTCGTGGCCCGTCGTGACGGGGTCGTCGAACAGATCGACGGCACCCGCATCGTGGTCCGTGCCACCAACGAACTCGACGCCGGCCGTTCGGGCGTCGACATCTATCGCCTGTCGAAATTCCAGCGTTCCAACCAGTCGACCTGCATCAACCAGCGCCCGATCGTGCGCGTGGGCGATGAGGTCAAGGTGGGCGACGTGATCGCCGACGGTCCGTCGACGGACCTCGGCGAACTGGCCCTGGGCCGCAACGCCCTCGTCGCCTTCATGCCGTGGAATGGCTACAACTTCGAGGACTCGATCCTGATCTCGGAGCGTATCGTGCGCGACGACGTTTTCACCTCGATCCATATCGACGAGTTCGAAGTGATGGCCCGCGACACCAAGCTGGGACCGGAAGAGATCACCCGCGACATCCCCAACGTCGGCGAGGAAGCCCTGCGCAACCTCGACGAGGCGGGCATCGTGGCCATCGGCGCCGAGGTCCAGCCCGGCGACATCCTGTGCGGCAAGGTCACGCCGAAGGGCGAGAGCCCGATGACGCCGGAAGAGAAGCTGCTGCGCGCCATCTTCGGCGAGAAGGCTTCGGACGTCCGCGACACCAGCCTGCGTCTGCCGCCCGGCGTCGCCGGCACCATCGTCGACGTGCGCGTGTTCAACCGCCACGGCGTCGACAAGGACGAGCGGGCCATCGCCATCGAACGTTCGGAAATCGAACGTCTGGGCAAGGACCGCGACGACGAGCTCAAGATCCTCGAGCGCAACGTCTACGGACGTCTGCACCCGCTGATCCTCGGCAAGAACGCCACCTCGGGTCCGAAGGGCCTGGGCCGTGGTGAAGTGACCGAAGCCAAGCTGAGCGAACTGTCGCGCGGCCTGTGGTGGCAGATCGCCCTCGACGACGAGAAGGCGATGGGCGAGCTCGAGGCCATGAAGAAGCAGTTCGAGGACGCCCGCAAAGCGCTCGACCGCCGCTTCGAGGACAAGGTCGAGAAGCTGCAGCGCGGCGACGAACTGCCCCCGGGCGTGATGAAGATGGTCAAGGTCTTCGTGGCCGTGAAGCGCAAGCTTCAGCCCGGCGACAAGATGGCCGGCCGTCACGGCAACAAGGGCGTCATCTCCAAGATCCTGCCGATCGAGGACATGCCGCACCTTGAGGACGGCACCGCCGTGGATATCGTGCTGAACCCGCTGGGCGTGCCCTCGCGCATGAACATCGGCCAGATCTTCGAAACCCACCTCGGTTGGGCCGCCGCCGGTCTCGGCAAGCAGATCCAGGGCCTTCTGGAGGCCTGGCAACAGGGCGGACAGAAGAAGGCGCTGGTCGATCACCTGACCAGCATCTACGGCCCGGACACGACGCTTCCCGAGTCGGAAGAGGACCTGGTCGAGCTGGCCAGGAACCTGTCCAAGGGCGTTCCGTTCGCCACCCCGGTGTTCGACGGCGCGCACATCAACGACATCGAGGAGCTGCTGGAGAAGGCGGGTCTCGACCGCACCGGCCAGTCGATCGTCTATGACGGCCAGACCGGCGAGCAGTTCAAGCGTCCGGTCACGGTCGGCTACATCTACATGCTGAAGCTGCACCACCTGGTCGACGACAAGATCCACGCCCGTTCGATCGGGCCGTACTCGCTCGTTACCCAGCAGCCGCTGGGCGGCAAGGCGCAGTTCGGCGGACAGCGCTTCGGCGAGATGGAGGTCTGGGCGCTGGAAGCGTACGGCGCGGCCTACACCCTGCAGGAAATGCTGACGGTGAAGTCCGACGATGTGGCCGGCCGGACCAAGGTCTACGAGGCCATCGTCCGCGGCGACGACAGCTTCGAGGCGGGCATTCCCGAGAGCTTCAACGTGCTCGTCAAGGAAATGCGCTCGCTGGGCCTGAACGTGGAGCTGGAGAACAGCTGACGCGAGTGGCGAGTGGCGAGTGACGTGTGGCGAGATTTCGCCCCGTCACTCGCCACCGCCGACTTTCTCGCCACCAGCCACTCGCCACTCGCCACCAAATTATTCGCGGCCCCCGCCGCAGAAGGAAAACAAGATGAACCAGGAAGTCCTGAACATCTTCAACGCGGTCCCGGTCACTCCGACCTTCGACCAGATCAAAATTGCCCTCGCCAGCCCGGAGAAGATCCGGTCGTGGTCGTTTGGCGAGATCAAAAAGCCCGAGACAATCAACTATCGGACGTTCAAGCCCGAGCGTGACGGTCTGTTCTGTGCCCGTATCTTTGGCCCGACCAAGGATTACGAATGCCTGTGCGGCAAGTACAAGCGCATGAAGTACAAGGGCATTATCTGCGAGAAGTGCGGCGTTGAGGTCACCCTGGCCCGCGTTCGCCGCGAGCGGATGGGCCACATCGAACTGGCCGCCCCGGTCGCCCACATCTGGTTCCTGAAGTCGCTGCCGTCGCGCATCTCGCTGATGCTGGACATGGCCCTGAAGGACGTTGAGCGCGTCCTGTATTTCGAGAACTATATCGTCACCGAGCCGGGCCTGACCCCGCTGAAGCAGAACCAGCTGCTGACGGAAGACGAATTCTACCGTTACCAGGACGAGTTCGGCGATGACGGCTTCACCGCCGAGATCGGCGCCGAGGCCGTGCGCAACCTGCTGATCGGCATCGACCTGCACGCCGAGGCCGAGCGTCACCGCGGTGAACTGGCCGACAGTCCTTCGGAAATGAAGGCCAAGAAGGCCTCCAAGCGCCTGAAGCTGATCGAGGCCTTCCTCGAGAGCGGCAACAAACCCGAGTGGATGATCCTGACGGTCGTGCCGGTCATTCCGCCGGAACTGCGCCCGCTGGTGCCGCTGGACGGTGGCCGTTTCGCCACCTCCGACCTGAACGACCTGTATCGCCGGGTCATCAACCGTAACAACCGCCTGAAGCGCCTGATCGAGCTGCGCGCGCCCGACATCATCATCCGCAACGAAAAGCGGATGCTGCAGGAATCGGTCGACGCCCTGTTCGACAACGGCCGTCGCGGCCGCGTCATCACGGGTGCCAACAAGCGCCCGCTGAAGTCCCTCGCCGACATGCTGAAGGGCAAGCAGGGCCGCTTCCGCCAGAACCTTCTGGGCAAGCGCGTCGACTATTCGGGCCGTTCGGTCATCACCGTCGGTCCCGAGCTGAAGCTGCACGAGTGCGGCCTGCCCAAGAAGATGGCGCTCGAGCTGTTCAAGCCGTTCATCTATGCGCGCCTTGACGCCAAGGGCCTGTCCGGCACCGTCAAACAGTCCAAGCGCATGGTCGAGCGCGAGCAGCCGCAGGTGTGGGATATCCTCGACGAGGTCATCCGTGAGCACCCGGTGCTGCTCAACCGCGCCCCGACCCTGCACCGTCTGGGCATCCAGGCGTTCGAGCCGAAGCTGATCGAGGGCAAGGCCATTCGCCTGCACCCGCTGGTCTGCACCGCCTTCAACGCCGACTTCGACGGCGACCAGATGGCCGTCCACGTCCCGCTGAGCCTTGAGGCCCAGCTGGAAGCGCGCGTCCTGATGATGTCGACCAACAACATCCTGTCGCCCGCCAACGGCAAGCCGATCATCGTGCCTTCGCAGGACATCGTCCTGGGTCTCTACTACCTGTCGCTGATCAAGGAAGGCGAGAAGGGCGAGGGCAAGCTGTTCGCCAACATGGGCGAGATCGATGCCGCGCTCGACGCCGGCGTCGTGTCCCTGCACACCAAGATCAAGGCCCGCTGGACCGAGATGAACGCTGCCAGCGAAGTCATCACCAAGGTCATCGACACGACTCCGGGCCGGATGAAGCTCGGCGCGCTGCTGCCGCACAACGCCAACATCGGCTACAGCCTGCTCGAGAAGAACCTGACCAAGAAGGAAATCGGTAACCTGATCGATCAGGTTTATCGCCACTGCGGTCAGAAGGCGACGGTCATCTTCGCCGACCAGATGATGCAACTGGGCTTCCGCGAGGCCGCCAAGGCCGGCATTTCCTTCGGCAAGGACGACATCGTCATCCCCGCCGCCAAGGCCACGCTGGTCGCCGCCACCCGGACCCAGGTCGAGGAGTACGAGCAACAGTACGCCGACGGCCTGATCACCAAGGGTGAGAAGTACAACAAGGTCGTCGACGCCTGGGCCAAGGCCACGGACAAGATCGCCGATGCGATGATGGGCGAGATTGCCCAGCCGCGCGTGCTGGCCAAGGGTCAGGCGCCGGACATCAACTCGGTGTTCATGATGGCCAACTCCGGTGCCCGTGGTTCACAGGCACAGATGAAGCAACTGGGCGGCATGCGAGGCCTGATGGCCAAGCCGTCGGGCGAGATCATCGAGACGCCGATCATCTCGAACTTCAAGGAAGGCCTGACCGTCCTTGAATATTTCAACTCCACCCACGGTGCCCGTAAGGGTCTGGCCGACACCGCGCTGAAGACCGCCAACTCCGGCTATCTGACGCGTCGTCTGGTCGACGTGGCGCAGGACTCCATCGTCACCGAGGACGATTGCGGCTCGACGCGGGGCATCACCCTGCGCGCCGTGGTCGAAGGCGGCGACGTGCTGGTCTCGCTGGGTCAGCGGGTTCTGGGTCGCTATGCGGCCGAGGACATCAAGGAGCCGGGCGGCGAAACCGTCCTGTTCAAGGCTGACACCTATCTGCAAGAGGAAGAAGTCGAGATCATCGACAACGCCGGCGTCCAGTCGGTCAAGGTCCGCTCGGCCCTGACCTGCGAAGCCGAAGCCGGCATCTGCGCCTATTGCTACGGGCGTGACCTGGCGCGCGGCACCAACGTCAACATCGGTGAAGCGGTCGGCGTTATCGCCGCACAATCGATCGGCGAACCCGGCACCCAGCTGACGATGCGGACCTTCCACATCGGCGGCACGGCCCAGGTGGCGGAGACCTCGTTCTACGAGGCGACCAACCCCGGCATCGCCCGGATCACCGGACCCACCGTCAAGGCGGCACACGGCGATCTGGTGGCCATGAGCCGCAACGTCGTCGTCACCATCATGGTCGACGGCAAGGACCGCGAGAGCCACAAGATCCCCTACGGTGCCCGTCTGCGGGTGGTCGAGGGATCCGACGTCAAGCGCAGCCAGCGCCTGGCGGAGTGGGACCCCTACACCTCTCCGATCCTGACCGAGGTCGGCGGCGCGATCCGCTTCGAGGACCTGGTCGAGGGCCTGTCGGTCCGCGAGGAAACCGACGAAGCGACGGGTATCGCCCAGCGCGTCGTCAGTGACTGGCGTGCCAGCCCGCGTGGTGCGGACCTGCGTCCGGCCATGGGCGTCACCGTCGGTGACGGCTATGCCAAACTGGCTTCGGGCTCCGACGCCCGTTACCTGCTGCCGGTGGGCGCGGTTCTGTCCGTGAACAACGGCGACGTGGTCAAGCCGGGCGAGATCATCGCCCGCGTCCCGACCGAGGGTGCCAAGACGCGCGACATCACCGGCGGTCTGCCGCGGGTGGCCGAGCTGTTCGAAGCCCGTCGTCCCAAGGACTGCGCGGTCATCGCCGAGATGGACGGCCGTGTGGAATTCGGACGCGACTACAAGAACAAGCGTCGCATCAAGATCACGCCGGAACTGGACGCCGATGGCAACCAGGCCGATGCGGTCGAATTCCTGATCCCCAAGGGCAAACACATCTCCGTCCACGACGGCGATCTGATCAACAAGGGCGACTACATCATCGACGGCAACCCGGATCCGCACGACCTGCTGCGCATCCAGGGCGTCGAGGCCCTGGCCGAGTACCTCGTCAACGAAGTGCAGGAGGTCTATCGCCTGCAAGGCGTGCCGATCAACGACAAGCACATCGAGGTGATCGTTCGCCAGATGCTGCAGAAGGTCGAGATTCTCGACTCGGGTGAGACCACCCTGATCCGTGGCGACACGGTCGAGGTGGCCGAGGCCGTGCTTGAGAACCAGAAGGTCGAGAAGCGTGGCGGCCGGATCGCCACCACCCAGCCGGTCCTGCTGGGCATCACCAAGGCGTCGCTGCAGACCCGCAGCTTCATCTCGGCGGCGTCCTTCCAGGAGACCACCCGCGTCCTCACCGACGCCTCGGTCAACGGCAAGGTCGATACGCTGGAAGGCCTCAAGGAGAACGTCATCGTCGGCCGCCTGATCCCGGCCGGCACCGGTGCCTATCTCCGCAGCCTGCAGAAGATCGCCAACGAGCGTGACGCTGAACTGACCTCGACCCGCGAGGCGGCCATCGAGCCGCTTCCGGCCGACCTGGCGCTGGAGCTGGAGAGCAGCGAAGGCTGAGCCTCGGTCCTGGACTGAAATGAAGGGGGCGGTGCCGAAAACGGCGCCGCCCTTTTTTATTGTTGGGGCGCTATCGCTCGCCGCGCGGCGGCTCGCTGCATGAGCGCCCGTCTGGGGCGTGAACGTTCGTAGCGCGGGCTTGCTGCTCCAGCGCGACCGGATTGGCTAGCGCGGGCCATCGCGGCGGTCGGTGCGGATGTTCTGGGTCGAGTCGGGGCGGAACGAGGGGTCGAGGTGGGCGCCGGCGACGCCGACTCCGAAATTGGAACCGACGCCATCCTGTGGCCCGACATTGCCGCTGCCCCCCGAGAGGGGGCGGCGACGCGCTTCATATTGGGCCAGGCGGCGGGCCCCTTCGGCGGCGAACGGGCTGCCGCTGGTGCCATCGATGGGCGCGGCGGCGGCGGCGCGCTGGCCGAAGCGGTCGTCGCAGATGGCGCGCTCGGCGGCGCTCAGCAGGGACGGGGAGGCGCAGCCGGGGCCACGGGTGCGCATACCGCGTCCGACGCGGTCGCCGAGGGACTCGGCGCGCACGGCCCAGCCGTCGACGCCGGCGGGAGGAGCGGGGACGCCCGGTGCCGGGGTCCCGATGCGGGGTGCCGGTGGGGCAGGGCTGTCCTCATCCTCGGTCGGATCGCGGAACGGCCGATCACGGTCGGCGGTCGGCGAGCCGGGCAGGATGGGAGCGGTGTCGATCAGCGGTTGCTCGGGCGATGACCGTACGCGGGCGACCTCGCCCGGCAGCATCGGACGGGGCTCGATCTGGACATAGATGATCGGCCCCGGGTCGACATCGAGCAGGCCCGGTATGGTCAGGCCCATGGAACGCAGGCCAAGGTAGGCGAAGATGGCGACGTGGCCGAGCACGGACACGGCCACGATCACCGGCTTGCGCCACCGCTCCGCTCGGGCGGGCCATATCCACGCCGGCCCCCTGAATCGCCATCCACCCGTCATGCGCGCAGAGGAGGGGGCGAGCGTGGCCGTATTGGGGCCTGTTGACGCTCCTTGCGCGGCACGTCACTCGAGACCGATTGCCGCCACCCTTGACCTGCGACCCGCCCGCGCGTAGAAGCCGCCCACTTTCGAGGTGTCCGGTTCGCCGGATTCCGGGATCGTGACAATTGAGCGGACGGGCTGTGCCCGCCGGAACGCCCGAAGCGCGCGTTCCGGTTTTTTCGTTTGGCGGTCGCGTCTCCGGCTCGAGATCAAACCCGGGGCGGCGCGTCAGCGTCGTCCGAAAAGAAGGCTCATGAGGCGCCCCGGCCGAAAGGCACACGCCTCCATCGATTGAAAGAGACGAGTTTCGAATGCCGACTATCAACCAGCTGATCCGCAAGCCGCGCCAACCCAAGCCGGTCCGTAACAAGGTCCCGGCCCTGAAGGGTTGCCCGCAACGCCGCGGCGTCTGCACCCGCGTCTATACGACGACCCCGAAGAAGCCCAACTCGGCTCTGCGTAAGGTCGCCAAGGTGCGTCTGACCACCGGCATCGAAGCCGTGTGCTACATCCCCGGCGAGGGCCACAATCTGCAGGAGCACTCGGTGGTCCTGATCCGTGGCGGCCGCGTGAAAGACCTTCCCGGCGTGCGCTATCACATCCTGCGCGGCGTGCTCGACACGCAAGGCGTCAAGGACCGCAAGCAGCGCCGTTCGCACTACGGCGCCAAGCGCCCGAAATAAGCGACCGCCCCATTCCATTCGCCGGTCCACGCCCTCGGGCTTTGGACCGGCCGTCCGACACCGATTTAGAAGGCCAAGCTCATGTCCCGTCGTCACCGCGCACAGAAGCGCGAAGTTCTGCCGGATCCCAAATACAAGGATCTGATCGTCACCAAATTCATGAACTACGTCATGTACGAGGGCAAAAAGGCCGTCGCCGAGAACATCGTCTACGGCGCGTTCGAAATCCTGGCCGACAAGAAGAAGGAATCGGAGCCCGTCGCGACGTTCCACGCCGCTCTGGACAACGTGGCTCCGGCCGTCGAAGTCCGTTCGCGTCGCGTCGGTGGTGCCACCTATCAGGTGCCGGTCGAGGTTCGTCCCGATCGTCGTCGCGCCCTGGCCATCCGCTGGCTGGTCAACGCCGCGCGCAAGCGTGGTGAGAACACCATGACCGAGAAGCTGGCCGCCGAACTGCTCGACGCCTCGAACAACCGCGGCACCGCGGTCAAGAAGCGCGAAGACACCCACAAGATGGCCGAAGCCAACCGCGCCTTCAGCCACTATCGCTGGTAGCGCCTTCAAAGCGTCACCTGCGTTGACTATCCGAGGATATCCGGCGCGGGCGGTTTGAGCTAAACCGCCCGCGCCCGCCTATCCGCACAGACCGATATTTCCCGAGGGCGCGAAACGCGTCCTGATTTTACTTCAAGGCACGCTCCATGGCCCGCATCAACAAGATCGAGGACTACCGCAACTTCGGCATCATGGCCCACATCGACGCGGGCAAGACGACGACGACCGAGCGGATCCTGTACTACACCGGCAAGAACCATAAGATCGGCGAAGTCCACGACGGCGCCGCGACCATGGACTGGATGGACCAGGAGCAGGAACGCGGCATCACCATCACGTCGGCCGCGACGACCGCCTTCTGGAAAGAGAAGCGCCTCAACATCATCGACACCCCCGGCCACGTGGACTTCACCATTGAAGTCGAGCGTTCGCTGCGCGTGCTCGACGGTGCCGTGACGGTGCTGGACGGCAACGCCGGTGTTGAGCCGCAGACCGAAACCGTCTGGCGCCAGGCCGACAAATACCGCGTGCCGCGTATCGTGTTCGTCAACAAGATGGACAAGATCGGCGCTGACTTCGACGCCTCGGTGCAGTCGATCCGCGACCGTCTGGGCGCCAAGGCCGTGCCGATCCAGTTCCCGATCGGTTCGGAGTCCTCGCTGACCGGCCTGGTCGACATCGTCGCCATGAATTCGGTGGTCTGGGACAACGACGCCCTGGGCGCCAACTTCACCGTCGGCCCGATCCCCGCCGACCTGATGGACAAGGCCGTCGCCGCTCGCCAGTACCTGATCGACAACGCCGTCGAGCTCGATGACGAGGCGATGGAAGCCTATCTGGACGGCACCGAGCCCTCGCTGGAAGTGCTGAAGAAATGCATCCGCAAGGCCGTGCTGACCGGCGCCTTCTATCCGATCCTGTGCGGTTCGGCCTTCAAGAACAAGGGCGTGCAGACCCTGCTCGACGCCGTGGTCGACTACCTGCCGTCGCCGACGGACATCCCGCCGACCCCGGGCATCGACTTCAAGACCGAGGAGCCGATCGTGCGCCGCGCCTCGGACGACGAGCCCCTGTCGGTTCTGGCGTTCAAGATCATGGACGACCCCTTCGTCGGTTCGCTGACCTTCTGCCGCATCTATTCCGGCAAGATGGAAACCGGCATGGGCCTGCTGAACTCCAGCCGCGACCGCAAGGAACGCGTTGGCCGCATGCTGCTGATGCACTCCAATGACCGTCAGGACATCAAGGAAGCCTACGCCGGCGACATCGTCGCCCTGGCCGGCCTCAAGGACACCCGCACCGGTGACACCCTGTGCGATCCCCTGAAGTCGCCCGTCATCCTCGAGAAGATGGAATTCCCGGCCCCGGTGATCGAGATCTCGGTCGAGCCCAAGACCAAGGCCGACCAGGAGAAGCTGGGCGTCGCCCTGGCCAAGCTGGCCTCGGAGGATCCCTCGTTCACCGTCTCGACGGACCATGAGTCGGGCCAGACCATCCTCAAGGGGATGGGCGAGCTGCACCTCGACATCAAGATCGACATCCTGCGCCGCACCTACAAGGTCGACGCGACCATCGGTCAGCCCCAGGTCGCCTACCGTGAAAGCCTCGGCCGCAAGGTCGACATCGACTACACGCACAAGAAGCAGACCGGTGGTACGGGCCAGTTCGCCCGCGTCATGCTGACCTTCGAGCCCGGCGAGCCGGGCACGGGCTTCGTGTTCGAGAACTCGATCGTCGGCGGTGCCGTGCCCAAGGAATACATCCCGGGCGTGGAAAAGGGTCTGAACTCCATCAAGGACGGCGGCCTGCTGGCCGGCTTCCCGCTGATCGACTTCAAGGCGACCCTGACGGACGGGAAATACCACGACGTCGACTCCAGCGTGCTGGCGTTCGAAATCGCGGCCCGCGCCGCCTTCCGCGAACTGAAGGAAAAGGGTGCGCCCAAGCTGCTCGAGCCGATCATGGCGGTCGAGGTCGTGACCCCCGAGGACTATCTCGGTTCGGTCATCGGCGACCTGAACGGCCGTCGCGGCATGATCCAGGGTCAGGACATGCGCGGCAACGCCACCGTCGTGAACGCCTTCGTGCCGCTGGCCAACATGTTCGGCTATGTGAACACGCTTCGCGGCATGTCGCAGGGCCGCGCCCAGTTCACCATGCAGTACGACCACTACGAGCCGGTGCCGCAACACGTCGCCGACGAAGTGATCAAGAAGTATTCCGCTTAATACCAACCCCTGCTTTCGGCGGACCTGTGGTCCGCCGGGGCCCCTGAAAACCCAAGGATAAGCCCCCTGTTCAGGGGACGGAGAGAAGAGAATGGCCAAGGAAAAGTTCGAACGTAACAAGCCGCATTGCAACATCGGCACGATTGGTCACGTTGACCACGGCAAGACGACGCTGACGGCGGCGATCACGATGGTTCTGGCCAAGGCCAGCGGTGGCAAGGCGATGAACTACGCCGACATCGACGCGGCCCCGGAAGAGAAGGCCCGC
>NZ_JAUXVZ010000040.1 GCF_030680185.1 Phenylobacterium sp. | reverse complement strand
CTCGCCCAACTGGCCGGCCAACGTCAGGAAATGATCTCAAAGATCGAAACTGGCCAAGGCGGCGTGAAGCTCTCCACTCTGTTCGACGTGCTGGCCGCCTTGGGGCTTGAAATGACCCTTGAGCCGCGCAGCCAGAGCTCGACGGCCGACATCGAGGACATCTTCTGATGCCCCGTCGTCGCGCCCACGCCCCCCTGAAGGTGCTGATCAACAACCGTCTCTGCGGTCGATTGGAAAAACAGGCCAGCGGCGCGATAAGCTTCCAGTACGACCCCGGTTGGTTGGCCTGGGCGCCGGCCTTTCCGGTCTCCCTCTCCCTGCCTCTGCAGAACGCCCCGTGGCGCGGCGAGGCCGTCGTCGCCGTGTTCGACAACCTCCTGCCAGACAACCCCTATGTTCGCCGACAAGTCGCCGAGCGCACGGGCGCTGGGGCCGCTGACGCCTACAGCCTGCTCGCTCAGATCGGACGCGATTGCGTGGGTGCGATGCAGTTCCTTCCCGAAGAGGACGGGGCGGACGCATTACAGCCCATCGAGGGCGCACCGATCAGCGACGCGGAGATCGAGGCGCTGCTGGCCAACCTTGCCCGGGCGCCCCTGGGCATAGACCCTGAGCAGGACTTCCGGATATCGGTCGCCGGCGCCCAGGAGAAGACGGCGCTTCTTCGTCACCAAGGCCAGTGGATGCGGCCCATCGGAACGACGCCGACCACGCATATTCTCAAGCCTCAGCTCGGAGAGATTCCGACCTCGTCAGGGGTGATCGATCTCAGCGACAGCGTCGAGAACGAGCACTATTGCCTGACCCTGCTGGAGAGTTTCGGTCTGCCCATCGCACGGACCGAGATCGCCACCTTTGGCGCGCGACGTGTGCTGGTGGTGGAACGCTTTGATCGCCGCCCTCGGGGGGGCGACCACATCCTGCGTCTGCCGCAGGAAGACTTCTGCCAGGCGCTGTCGGTCCCATCCAGCCGCAAGTACCAACGCGACGGGGGCCCAAGTGTTGTCGACATCCTGACCAAGCTTCAGGAGAGCGACGATCCCCTGGCCGCCCAGGCCAAGGTGTTCAAGAGCCAGATCATCTTCTGGCTCATGGGCGCCACCGATGGGCATGCAAAGAACTTCAGCATCTTCCTGCGTCCGGGCGGTCGCTTCGAGCTCACCCCGTTCTACGATGTCCTCAGCGCCCAGCCGGCATTCGACGCCAAGCGCATCCCACACAGGGGCTTCACCCTGGCCATGTCGCTGGGCGCTTACCCCCACTACAAGATCCTGGATATTCACGGTCGACACTTCGTCGAGACCGCCAAGGCCGCAGGCCTGGGACCGGCTGTCATCCGGCAGGCCCTCGAGGACGTGCTGACGGCCGCGCCGGACGCAGCGGCCCAGGCGCTACAGAAAATGCCACCTGGTTTTCCTGAGCCGCTCCATGACTCCATCGCCGCAGCGATTCAGGTCCGCCTGCCCCGCCTGGAGTCCGCATGGGAGGCGATCTAGCCCCGGCTCGCCGTCATGAACCAACTTCGGCGAAACCGCCAAACCGTGCGGAAAACTAGCGCACGAAGCATTGCGCCCTCGAGGCAGAGTCGATTTGTCCAACCCCGGACTGCTCCGCTTCCGATGGGCGTCCCCGCGCGCCGATTGAAGTGCTCGCCCCCCTCCGTTCTCAGATGGCGAAGCTAACTGAACAAGAACGCCTGTGGTCTCGCCAGGGCGACCGGCAGGCGGCGCTTCTTCCCTAGGCCTGCGGATGTCCGCCAGAGACAGACTTCG
>NZ_JAUXVZ010000039.1 GCF_030680185.1 Phenylobacterium sp. | reverse complement strand
GGCCGGGGGGGCGAGCTTGGGCGCGGGCGAAGGCGGCGTGGCGGCGGCGGCCGGGGCGGCGGCGTCCTGGGCTGGACCGTCGGGCGCCTCGGCGGGCGGAGGCTCCGGCGGCGGGGGCGGTTCAGGGTGCGGGGGCGGCGTGATCAGGGCCACCTCGATGGCCCGGGGTTCAGGTTCTACGGCCTTGGGCGGGGCCAGAGCCAGGGCGCCGAGGAGCGCGGCATGAACCGCCAGGCTCGCCAGGCCGGCGCCTGCCCGGCCAGCTTTCCTGCGTCGCTCGTCCCTGCCGTCTCGCCCTTGCATGAAGCGCCTGTCGCCGTGATCGGGACCCAAATGGCTCCCACGGCCATGCGTCGAGAAGGTGGCGGCGGACGGGCCTCCCCATGGTCAAGGCGCCTTGATCGCGCCACGAACGCGCCATCACGGGGCCGTGATAGCGAAACCCAATGTCGGCTTCGTTGCAGATGGGGATTGGGGTCTGCGTTGCAAAAAGGCGCTTACATGACGAAATCCACACTCCGGTCGGCTGCGACCGTCAGCGTTCTGGTGATGGCTGGCCTCGTGGCCAGCGGCTGCGCGACCAAGGGCTTTGTCCGCGACGAGGTCGCCGTGGTCGACAACCGCGTCACCCAGGTGCAGGGCACCGCCGGCGAGGCCCTGGACCGCGCCAACGCCGCCCACAAGCTGGCCGAGGGCAAGTTCCTCTATGAGGTCGTGCTCTCCGACGACTCCGTGAAATTCCCCTCCGACCGCCACGCCCTGTCGCCGGAGGCCGAGGCCCGGCTGGCCGAGCTGGTCCAGCGGCTGACCTCGGAAAACCGCAACGTCTACCTGGAGATCCAGGGCCACACCGACGCCACGGGCCCGGCTGGCTATAATGACGAACTGGGCGAGGCCCGGGCCGAGGCGGTCCGCAAGTACCTCTCCCTGAACGGCATCGCGCTCAACCGCATGGCCACCATCTCGTATGGCGAAGAGGTGCCTGTGGCGTCCAACGACACCGCCGACGGCCGGGCGCAGAATCGCCGCGTGGCGATCATCGTCCTGACCTAATTCGGCAAATGTCCCGGCAGGACCTGGCCTTGGCCAGCGATCCTGTCGGGATTTAGCCCGCCGCCGCGATGCGTTGCGGCGCCGGCAGGTCGACCGCCGGCAGGGTCTCGAAGCCCGGGCGGGCCAGCAGATAGCCCTGGATATAGCGAACCCCGATGGCGCGCAGGGCCGCCAGTTCGCCCTGCGTCTCGATCCCCTCGGCGATCACCTCGACGCCAAGCTCGGCGCACATCCGCACCACGCCGGCCACGATGGTCCGCCGGGCCAGGCTCTCGTCCAGGCCGCGGATCAGCTCCATGTCCAGCTTGATGATGTCGGTCTGGAAGCGGGCCAGCAGGTTCAGCCCCGCATGGCCGGCGCCGAAGTCGTCCAGCGCGGTGCCAAACCCCATCTTCTGATAGCTGGCGACGATATTGGCCACATGGGCCGGGTCGGCCATCTGCTCGTTCTCGGTGAACTCGAAGATCAACCGGTCGGTGGGAAAGCCGTTGGCCGCGGCGGTCTTCAAGGTCAGCTGGATGCAGGCCAGCGACGAATAGACCGCATTGGGCAGGAAGTTGATCGACAGCCGGGCCGGGCCGTCGAGGATGCCCGCCCGGGTCGCCGTCTCGATCGCCCTGACCCGGCACTGCTGGTCAAAGGCGTAGCGGTTCTCTTCGGTCACCTGGGACAGCACGCTCCAGGCCGATTCCCCCGCCGGCCCGCGGACCAGGGCCTCATAGGCGAAGGGTCGCCCGGTCTCCATGTCCACGATCGGCTGGAAGGCCATCGAGAAATCGAAGTCGAGGCCTGCGCCATCGCGGCAGCCCTGGCAGGGGACGGTGGACGTCTTGGGCTCGGGGGTCATGGGGGCATCCGTGGAACTGTCGGCCCACACTCTGCCGGGGAAGGCTGAATCAAGCATGGACGCCGCTGCGGCAGGCCGCCGCAGGGCCCTGGCTCGCAAAGCCTCTGGGCGTCACGCCCTCCAGAGGCTGGGGGACCGCCAGACCAGAATCCGCTTGACCACCGCACGGGTGTTCGTAGACGTTATATTATAACATCAATGAGGCGCGGACCCGCGCGGCGTCCGCCCGATCATCCCACAGGTGGGCGTGCGCCACCCCTGAAACGAGTCATTTCATGAAGCTTTCCACCGCCGGCCTGCTCGATGGCTCGGCGATCGGCCTGTCTGGCCTCTGCCTGATCCACTGTCTGGCGCTCCCGGTGGCCGCCGCCTTCGCCCCTCTGGTGGGTCTTTGGGGCGAGGCCGAGTGGGTTCACCTGGCCTTCGTCATCCTGGCCGCGCCCCTGTCGGTCGGCGCCCTGCTGCTGGCGCAACCCCGACGCCTGAGGCCGATCAGCCTGGCCGCCTCCGGCCTTGCTCTGCTGGTGTCGGGCCTGGTCTTTCACGACGCCGAGACGCTCCTGACGGTGGCCGGCGGCCTGACCCTGGCCAGCGCCCACCTCATGAACTGGAAGAGCCGGGCGGCCCGCCACTCTCATGCCCATTCGACCTGACCCCGCCCTGACGCTGGCGCTACTCGTCCTGACCGCCTGCGGGCCGCCGCCTGAGGCGCCCGAGACGCCGGCGCTATCGGAGACGGCGCTACCGCAGGCGGCGCCCGCCGAGGCGCTGGAGGAGCCGGACATGGCTCCGACGCCGGCCGCGGTCGACGACATCTGGGCCGACTTCGAATCCGGCCAGAGCCCGATGGCGCAGGAGCTTGCCGGCGAACGCGCCCTGCAACTGACCCTGCCGACCGCGGACGGCCCCCAGTGGGAGAAGCTTCGACAGACCCGCGTCTGGGTGGACGAGGACAGCCAGCTCTTCCAGGCCAGCCACCCGGCCGCCGTGCGCGAGCTGGCCGGCAAGCCGTTCAGGATCCAGGGCTTCATGCTGCCCCTGGAGATGGCCGAGCAGACCCGCCGTTTCCTGATCTCGCCCTATACGCCGGTCTGCTTCTATCACCCGCCCGCCGAACCCAATGAGGTGATCGAGGTCTGGCTGGATCGCCCCATCCGCGCCGGCTACCACCTCATCGAGGTCGAAGGCGTGCTGAACCTCGCCAATGATGGCGAGAAGGGGTTGTTCTTCCAGATCCGCGGCGGCCGGGCCAGGATCGTCCAGGCGGTGGACGAGGGCGTGTGAGCCTGTCAGCCGCCCAGCGCCTCGGCGCTCACCGCCTCCAGCTCCGCCGCCCCCTGGGTCACCGCGGCCACGAGGCCCCCGGCGCCGGCCAGGACCTGAGCCGCATAGAGGCGCAGGAGCGGCAGCCTCGCCTGCATCCAGGGATCGTCCGAGCCCGCGGCGGCCAGGGCCTGCCGGGCCAGGACGAAGCCGCCGATCACGTCCCCGGCCAGCTTCAGATAGGGCGTCGCGCCGGCCGCGGAGTCGGTCCCCCGGTTGGCCAGCAACCAGTCCGTGGCGGCCTCCAGGGCCCGCACCCCCTCGGCCAGGCGGCGGCCGGCTTCGGTCAGGTCCGCGCGTTCGGTCAGCGCTTCGGCGGTCATGGCCATCTCGGCGCACAGGGCATCCATCACCGCGCCGTCGGCCATGCCGAGCTTGCGGCCGGTCAGGTCCAGGGCCTGGATGCCGTTGGCGCCCTCATAGATCGGGGCGATGCGGGCGTCGCGATAGTGCTGGGCCGCCCCGGTCTCCTCGATGAAGCCCATGCCCCCGTGGATCTGCACGCCCATGGAGGCCACCTCGACCCCCATGTCGGTGGACCAGGCCTTGGCGATGGGGGTCAGCAACTCCTGGCGCGCCTTGGCGCCGGCCTGGGCCTCGGGCGTCGGCGCCAGACGCGCATGGTCGGCCAGCACGCCAGTCATGAAGCAGATGCCGCGGGCCGCCTCGATCTTCGCCTTCATCAGCATCAGGGTGCGGCGCACATCGGGATGGTCGTAGATCGGCGCCGGCGAGGCGCCGGTCCAGGCCGATCGCCCTTGCATGCGGTCCTGGGCGTAGGCCAGCGCCTGCTGGAAGGCCCGCTCGGCGATGCCGACGCCCTCGACGCCGACCTGCAGGCGTGCGGCGTTCATCATGACGAACATGTGGGCCAGGCCCTGGTTGAGCTCGCCAACCAGCTCGGCCTGGGCGCCGTCGAACATCATCACGCAGGTGGGCGAGGCGTGGATGCCCAGCTTGTGTTCGATGGAGGCGGGCCAAAGGGCGTTGGCCTCGCCCAGCGACCCGTCATCCTTGACCAGCCGCTTGGTGGCCAGGAACAGCGAGATGCCCTTCACGCCTGGCGGCGCGTCGGGCAGCCTGGCCAGCACCAGGTGGCAGATATTGTCCACCGCATCGTGGTCGCCCCAGGTGATGAAGATCTTCTGGCCATAGAGCCTGTAGCCGCCGTTCCCGTCTGGCTCGGCCCGGGTGGTGAGCGCCGCGAGGTCCGTGCCGGCCTGGGGCTCGGTCAGGTTCATGGTGCCGGTCCATTCGCCGGACACGAGCTTCGGCAGGACGAGGCGCTTCTGGCGTTCGTCCCCGTGCAGGGTCAGCGCCTCAATGGCCGCCTGGGTCAGCATGGGGCAGAGGCCAAAGGCCATGTTGGCCGCATGGACCATTTCGAAGACGGCCAGTTCCATGGCCTTGGGCAGGCCCTGGCCCCCATGCTCGGGCTCGGCCGACAGGCTGTTCCAACCCTGTTCGGAAAAGGCGCGATAGGCCTCGGCGAAGCCCGGCGCGGCGGTGACCTTGCCGTCCTTGTGGCTCGCGCCCTTTTGGTCGCCGATGCGGTTCAAGGGGGCGAGCACGTCTGTGGTGAAGGCGCCGGCGGCGTCCAGCACGGCTTCGATCGTGGCCTCGTCCAGCTCCGGAAAGCTCGCCTTGGCCAGGTCCCCGTGGCCGGCGACGTTGAGGGCGAAGGCGATGTCGCGGACGGGCGCGCGGAAGGTCATGCGGGGCTCCAGATTGGCAGGGCGCTATTTAGGCGCGATGACGTGGCGTCACCAAGGCCGGGCTGGTCGAGGCGGGACAAGCTGGCCCCTTTACGGCTATCACCCCTGCGCGCAACCGGAGCCAGACCATGAGCGAAGTCGATGGAGCGGTCGAACGCGCCGCCCAGGCCCTGGCCAGCGGCGCGCTCGCCATCCTGCCCACCGAGACGGTCTATGGCCTGGCCGCCGACGCCGCCGATCCGCGCGCTGTGGCCGCTCTGTTCGAGGCCAAGGGCCGGCCGCGGTTCAACCCCCTGATCGCCCATGTGGCCGACCTCGCCATGGCTGAGACCATCGCCCGGTTCGACGACCGCGCCCGGGCGCTCGCCAAGGCCTTCTGGCCCGGCCCGCTGACCCTGGTCCTGCCCGTCACTGACAGCGCAGCGGTCTGCGACCTGGCCCGAGCCGGCCTCGACAGCGTCGCCGTGCGCGCCCCGGCTCACCCCATGGCTCGGGCGGTGATCGCGGCCCTCGGCCGGCCGGTGGTGGCGCCGTCGGCCAATCGCTCGGGCCGGCCCAGCCCGACCACCTTCTCCGACGCCCTGGAGGAGACCGGCGTCTTTGCCCTCGCCGCCCTGGACGGCGGCCCCTGCGCCGTGGGGCTGGAGTCCACCGTGGTCGCCTTGCTTGACGAACCGCGTCTGCTGCGGCCCGGCGCGGTGACCCGCGAACAGATCGAGGCGGTGATCGGACCCCTGGCCGAGGCCGGGGACGACGCCCGGCGCTCGCCCGGCCGCATGGCCCGTCACTACGCCCCCCAGGCGCCGGTGCGCCTGGATGTCGCCGCGCCGGAGGCCGACGAGGCCTATCTGGCCTTCGGACCCGGGGCGCCGGATGGGCCGCGGGTGTTCAATCTGAGCCCGACCGGTGACCTGGCCGAGGCCGCTGCCCACCTGTTCGCCTATCTGCGGGCCGCCGACCGTACGGCTCCGCGGGCCATCGCCGTGGCCCCGATCCCGACCCATGGCCTGGGGGAGGCGATCACCGACCGCCTGCGCCGGGCCGCGGGCTTTGTCGGCTAGCCCTGAGGGACTAGATTTATCCCATGACCACTTCCGTGCCCGCCGATGTCATCTCCCGCCTCAAGGCCGTGCTCGGCGAAGGCGGCTGGAGCCAGGAGCCTGAGCGCCTGGCGCCCAAGCTGCTGGAATGGCGCGACCGCTGGAGCGGCCAGACGCCATTCCTGGCCCTGCCAGGCTCGACGGCCGACGTCGCCGCCGTGGTCGGCATCTGTTTCGAGGCGGGCGTCCCCATCACGCCACAGGGGGGAAACACCGGCCTGGTGGGCGGCCAGATCCCCATGGGCGAGATCCTGTTGTCCACCGAGCGCCTGCGCGCCGTCCGCGATGTGGACGCCCTGGACGACGTGATGGTGGTGGAGGCCGGCGTAACCCTGGCCGGCGCCCATGAGGCGGCGTTGGAAAAGAACCGCCGCTTCCCGCTGGACCTCGCCTCGCAAGGGACCGCCACCATCGGCGGGGTGATCTCCACCAATGCCGGCGGCACCGCGGTGCTGCGCTATGGAACGACCCGGGACCTGGTGCTGGGCCTGGAGGCCGTGCTGCCCAATGGCGAGGTGTGGAATGGCCTCAAGCGCCTGCGCAAGGACAATACCGGCTATGACCTCAAGCAGCTGCTGATCGGTGCCGAGGGCACGCTCGGCGTGGTGACGGCCGCCAGCCTGAAGCTGTTCCCCATCCTGCCCTCCCGGGCCACGGCCATGGTCGGCCTGGCCAGTCCGCGGGCGGCGCTCGACCTGCTGGCCCGGGCCAAGGAGGCGGCCGGCGGCGGCGTCGAGGCCTTCGAGCTGATCAGCCGGGTCGGCGTCGATTTCGCACTCAAGAACATCGCCGGCCAGCGCGATCCGTTGAGCGAGCCCCATCCCTGGTACGTCCTGGTGGAGGTGGCGTCTGGCGAGCCGGGCTCGGCCGAGGCGGCGCTCGAGCGGCTGCTCGGCCAGGCCCTGGAGACTGGGCTCATCGCCGACGCCGTGGTCGCCCAGACCAAAACCCAGGCCGAGGCGCTCTGGTCCCTGCGGGAAAACCAGTCGCCGGCCCAGAAGCCCGAGGGCGCCACCTGGAAGCATGACGTCTCGGTGCCGGTCAGCCGCGTGGCCGACTTCCTGGAGGAGGCGGGCGCGGCCATGACCGCCTTTGCCCCCGGCTGCCGGATCTGCGCCTTCGGCCATGTGGGGGACGGCAACATCCACTATGACGTGCTGCGTCCGGACGGCGGCGACGACGCCGCCCATTCGGCCGGGCGTGACGCTGGGTCGCGGCTTGTCCACGACATTGTCGCCCGCCTCGAAGGCTCGATCTCGGCCGAGCACGGCCTGGGGGCGATGAAGACGGAAGAAGCCTTGCGCTATAAGGCCCCGGTTGAGGTGAACGCCCTGCGGGCGATCCGGGCCGCCCTTGACCCCAAGCGCATCATGAACCCGCGGGTCCACTTCTAAGGCGCCTAACCGCCTTGGCATTGTCATCAAGAGCGGTCAAAGGACCGCGCCATGCTGATCGTTCTCTCCCCGGCCAAGGCGCTGGACTTTTCCGCGCCGCAAAAGCTGTTGCCCATGACGGCGCCGCAGTTCGATGCGGACGTCATCGAGTTGGCCAAGACCACCCGCAAACTGACCGTCGCCGACCTCAAGCGGCTGATGTCCCTGTCGGACAATCTGGCCGAGCTGAACCGCGCTCGGTTCCAGGCCTTCGATCCCGAGAGCGAGGACGGGCTGCAGGCGGCCCTGGCCTTCAACGGCGACGTCTATTCGGGGCTTCAGGCCCGCACGCTCAGCAAGGCTGACCTCGACTGGGCGCAGGATCATCTGCGAATCCTGTCGGGGCTCTATGGGCTGCTGCGGCCGCTGGACGTGATCCAGCCCTATCGCCTGGAGATGGGGACGCGGCTGAAGACCAAACGCGGCGCCACCCTCTATGACTTCTGGGCCGACCGGATCGCCAAGGCGCTGAACGTCGCCGGCCAGGACCATGCCGACCCGACGCTCGTAAACCTGGCCAGCCAGGAATATTTCGGCGCCGTCGACGCCCAGGCCCTGAAGCTGCCGATCCTCAACATCCGCTTCCTGGAGGAAAAGGACGGCCATGCACGGATCGTCAGCTTCTACGCCAAGAAGGCCCGGGGCCTGATGGCCCGGTACGCCATCGACAACCGCATCACCCGCGCCGATGATCTGCGGGGCTTCGATCTGGAGGGCTACGGCTTCGTGGCCGCCCAGTCCCAGCCCGGCGAATGGACCTTCAGCCGCAAGCAACCGGCCGCCGCCGCGGCCTGACATTCAGACCTCAAGGAGCGCGACATGGCCGTGGATTATGGGATCGCCGGCCATGTGGCCATCGTCACCGGCTCCACCAGCGGTATCGGCCAGGCCATGGCCACAGCCCTGGCCGAACAGGGGGTCAATGTGATCCTCAACGGTCTGGGCGATCCGGCCCAGATCGAGACTGACCGCAAGGCGCTGCAGGCGCGCACCAACGCGACCATCGCCTATCACGCCGCCGACATGACCAAACCCGATCAGATCGCCGACCTGGTGGACTTCGCCGTGCGCGAGTTCGGCCGGCTCGACATCCTGGTCAACAATGCGGGCATTCAGCACGTCTCGCCGATCGAAGACTTCCCGGCTGATAAGTGGGACGCCCTGATCGCCATCATCCTGTCCTCGGCCTTCCACGCCACGCGCGCCGCCGTGCCGGTGATGAAGGCCCAAGGCCGCGGCCGGATCGTCAATATCGCCTCGGCCCACGGCCTGGTGGCCTCGCCGTTCAAGTCGGCCTATGTGGCGGCCAAGTTCGGGGTGGTCGGCCTGACCAAGGCCGTCGGCGTCGAGCTCGCCAAGAGCGGCGTCACCTGCAACGCCATCTGCCCGGGCTATGTGAAGACCCCTCTTGTGGAAGCCCAGATCGGCGACCAGGCCCGCTCCCGGGGCATTTCCGAAGACCGGGTGGTGGACGAGGTCATCCTCGCCGCCCAGCCCAACCGCGCCTTCGTCGAATACGACCACCTGGCCGGGATGCTGCTCTATCTCGTCTCCGACATGGGGGCCTCAGCCACCGGCGCCGCGCTCTCAGTGGACGGCGGCTGGACGGCGACTTGAGGTCGAAGGGTGGGTCGTCGTCCGCCGGCCTGACCCAGGGACACGCGCCCCAGCAGGGGAGCACGCACGTGCGGTGGCCGCTTGTAGGGGACTCTGCGAATTCGCCTGAAAACAGAGGCCGGCTTTGCTAGACGCCGTCGAACAGCACGCCAAGCGCGCCACTCACGGCATAGGCCTCGTCCTCAGTGAGTATGCGCAGGGGGCGATGACCTAGCTCGCGAAGAGGTATGGCGGCCATCTGCAGAGGCAGCAGCATGACCTCCTGACCCTCAACCTCGAAAATGGGCGTCAGCCGTCCTGGCTGTGAGCCTTTCAACTCCAGCGAGGGAATGAGCGGCACGACGACGCGCGTGTTTGTGGGATTCAGCAGATCCGACTGTACGTCCACGACCAATACGCCGTTCGGAAGCCGGTAAACGCCATGCTTCATCAGAACTGCCGGTACTCTGCCAACAACAGGCCATCCTTCTCCACCTTGGCGTTGTACCAGTCGAAGAAGGGGCGGTTTTCAGCCTGCCAGCGACGCGCCCGTTCAGCCGCGACAGCAGCCTCCAAGCCACTCTCGCAGGCCCGCGAGAGATTTAGGCCAAGCGCCTTGGCTTCCTCGACCAGCGCGCCTGGAAGGGTAAGGTTCAATCGCTGGCGGCCGGAAGCGTGCGTGTTTTCCATGCGCACAATGTACGCGCACGCCTCTGCCTTTTCTAGCCCATCAAGCGGATCAACTCCGGTGGGCGCCCCCGCCCCTGCGTCACCCTTGACCTGCCGCCTCGTCCCGCCTCTCTTCTCGCCCAACAAGTGTTTGAAAATGAGGAGGACGCCGTGGCCTACAAACCCTTCGATCTGACCGGCAAGGTGGCCCTGGTCACTGGCGGCAATGGCGGGATCGGCTTTGGCATGGTCGAGGCGATGGCCCAGGCCGGCGCCGACATCGTCATCTGGGGCTCCAATCCCGACAAGAACCGGGCGGCGGAAGAGAAGCTCAAGCCCACCGGCGTGCGGGTCCTGACCCAGGTGGTCAATGTGGCCGACGAGGCCGCGGTGGCTGAGGGCATGGAAGCTGCGGTGGCAAAGATGGGCGCGGTCCATACGGTGGTCGCCAACGCCGGCATCGGCGGCGGGGCGAGGTCCTTTTCGGAGTTTCCTACCGAGACCTATCGCAAGGTGCTGTCGGTCAATCTGGACGGGGTCTTCTTCACCTTCCGCGAGGCGTGCAAGCACATGGTCGCTAGGGGCGCTGACGGGCAGGGCGGCTCGCTGGTGGCGATCTCGTCGCTCTCGGCCCTGGACGGCGCGGCCCGCAACCAGGCCTATGCCGCCACCAAGGGCGCCCTGATCCCCATGGTCCGGGCCATCGCCGTGGAGCACGCGCGCTATGGGGTGCGGGCCAATGTCATCCTGCCCGGCTGGGTCGCCACCGACATGACCGCTGCGGCCCAGGACAATGACAAGTTCAACGAGAACGTCATCAAGCGCGTGCCCATGCGCCGCTGGGGCGAGCCGGCCGATTTCGGCGGCATGGCCGTCTATCTGGCCTCTGACGCCTCGCGCTTCCACACCGGCGACTCCTTCCTGATCGACGGCGGCTACGGGGTCTTCTGATCCCGACGCCTTGCGCCGCAGGCGCTGAAAAAGAAGGTGACACGAAGGGCACGAAGGGAAGCCAAGGACACGAAGGCCTCGCGGCTTCTCCCTTCGTGTCCTTCGCGGTCCTTCGTGTCCTTCGTGTCCCCTCTTTTTGAATGCGCTGCGCGCGAAGCCTTGAGCCCCCTGACGCAGGGTCAGTGTTTGCGGGCGCGGTCGTCGGCGCCATGGTGGGGGCAATCAGAACACCACGGGAGACGACGCCATGACCCTGCACACGCCGCTTTGCGACCTGCTGGAAATCCAGCATCCGATCATGCAGGCGGGCATGGGCGGGGTGGCCTATGCCGACCTGGTCGCCGCCGTCTGCGAGGCCGGCGGCTATGGGGTTCTGGGCATGGCCGGCCGCTCGCCGGACTTCATCCGCGAGGAGATGCGCAAGGTCCGCAAGCTCACCGACAAGCCCTTCGGCGTCGATCTGCTGGCCGCCTCGCCCGAGAGCCTGACGGCCTCGGTGGAGATCATCATCGAAGAAGGCGCGTCCTCCTTCATCGCTGGCCTCGGCGTGCCCATGCCGATCATGGAGAAGCTGAAGGCCGCGGGTCTCAAGGTCATGGTGGTCTGCGGCGCGGTGAAGCACGCGGTCAAGGCCGAGCAGGCCGGCTGCGACGCGGTGATCTGCCAGGGCGGGGAGGGCGGCGGCCACACCGGCCTGGTCGGCACCCTGCCGCTGGTTTCGCAAGCCGTCGAGGCGGTGAAGATTCCCGTGGTCGCCGCCGGCGGCATTTCCGATGGCCGCGGCCTGGCCGCCGCGCTCGCGCTGGGCGCGCAAGGGGTCTGGATCGGCACCCGCTTCATCGCCTCCACCGAGGCCCACGCCGGCCAGGCCTATCGCGAGGCGGTGGTGGCGGCCGAGGACGTCGATACGGTCCGCACCCGCTGCTATTCGGGCAAGCCCATGCGGGTGATGAAGAACCCCTATGTGGAAGACTGGGAAACCCGTCCGCAGGACATCCAACCCTTCCCCATGCAGGCCATGCATTCGTCCAAGGCGGGCGTGATGGGCGGCATCGGCGGTCAGGTCGAGGGGCTGGACCCTGACCGCTCGTGTTTCGCCATGGGCCAGTCGGCCGGCGGCGTGCATGACATCAAGCCGGCGGCCCAGATCGTGGCCGAGATGGTCGCAGAGGCCGAGGCCGCCATTGACCGCATGGCGAAACTCCGCAGCCGCGTCCCGGCCTGAGCCTAGTCCTGGGCCGCGCCGAGGAAGCCGTCGGGGTCGTTGGCCAAGCCGGCGAAGGCGCCCAGGCAGCGCTGCCAGACAGCCACATGATCGCGCAGGTCGTCCTCGGTCTGGCTGTCGGCGAGCAGCAGCCCGTAGCGGATATCGGCCTGATCGCCGCGCATCACGGTGCGGCAGAGGATGTCGCGGCTGTTGAATCTGTTGAGGTGGTCGAGCGTCATGGCGCGTTTGTCGACGCTGGCGGTGAAACCCAGCGCGCGGCAGGCGCGGCCCGCCTCGTCGCAGCCGATGAACTCGGCCCCGAAGATGCCGCCCGGCGTCACGACATTGAGGCGCACCTGGTCGGCCTCACGGCCCTCCATCTCGCCCCGGGCGCCCATGTCCGCCAGCACGGCGATCAGGGTGCTGGGATCGCGCGCCGGCGCGCCCGTCTGGGCCTGGCCGGGACCTGCGGCGAAACTCACCACGAGGCTGATGACCAAGGTCTGGAAGAACACTGTCGCCCGCATGATCGCTCCCCCGCGCTGTCGGTCCACCGGCTAGCAGAAGCCGCGCCCCGAGGCGAGGGTTCGCCCCTCAAGCGCGCACCCGTGACAACGACGGGGGGAAGGCTCAGATTAGGCGCCATGCGTGCAGCTGCGCTTCTGATCCTCGGCGGACTCCTGGCCCTGGCGAACCCCGCCGTGGCGCAGGAGCGAACGCCCGCCCAACGCCAGACCCTGGTGGACATCGCCTATGTCCTCGGCGAGAGCCACGCCCTGCGTCAGGTCTGCGAAGGCGCCTATGACCAATACTGGCGCGACCGGATGATCGGGGTGACCGACACCGAACAGCCCGATGCGGCCCTCGACCGGCGGATGAAGGAGGCCTTCAATTCCGGTTTCGCCGCGCGCCGGACCGAGTATCCCCAATGTACGCGGGCCAGCCGGATCGCCGAGGCGGCGACGGCTCGCCGCGGCCAGAGCCTCGCCAGCCGAATGAGCCGCGTCGCCCACAGGCTCGACCCCCGCGAAGCTGAGGCGCGGCGGCAGGCCCTGGAGCTTGCGCCGCCAGTCTCCCCCTGAGGCTCGCCCCAAGGGACGTCTTGACACTCGGGCGGACATCGCCAATTTGCCGCGGCCCCATTTTGGGCGCCTGAGGCCGGCGGGCGGAACATCTGCCCCATCCGTTCGCTCTTTTCCGCGACCCAAAGGAGCGCCCATTGCCCGACTGCGACTTCTTGCCGGCCCCAGGGGCGGCGCTCAGGTGATCATCTCCCTGCTGATCATCGGCGGCCTGGTCTTCCTGGCGTTCGGGGGCGAAATCCTGGTCCGTGGGGCGGTGGGTTCGGCCCGGGTGCTGGGGGTCTCGCCCCTGCTCAGCGGTCTCGTCCTGGTGGGCTTCGGCACCTCGACGCCGGAACTCGTCACCAGCCTGATCGCCGCCCTGCGCAACGCCCCCGATATCGCCGTGGGCAATGTGGTCGGCTCCAACATCGCCAACATCTTGCTGATCCTGGGCGTCACCGCGGCGATCTCGCCGATCTATGTCCGTCCCCAGGCGATCGGGCGGGACATGATCGCGCTGGGCGCCTCGTCGGTGATCTGCCTGCTGGCGGTGGTGGCGGGCTTTATCGACCGCTGGTTCGGCCTGTTCCTCCTCGTCCTGCTCGGGATCTATCTGGTGGTGACCTATCTTCGTGAGCGCAATCACGAAGCCGGCGGGGTCACCCGGCCGCCCGTGGAGCGGGACTGGAAGCGCCTGGGCCGTTTCGTCCTGATGACCGCTGGCGGCATCGTCCTGACCGTGGTCGGCGCGCGCCTGCTGGTCGGCGGGGCCATCGAGCTGGCCGAGGGCCTGGGCATGCCGCAGCGGGTGATCGGCCTGACCATCGTGGCGGTGGGCACGTCCCTGCCGGAGCTGGTGGCCTGCGTGGTGGCCGCCCTGCGCCGCCATGCCGACGTGGCGCTGGGCAACGTCATCGGCTCCAACATCTACAACGTCTTCGGAATCCTCGGGATCACGGCGGCGGTGTCGCCGATCCGCATTCCGCCGGAAATCGCCAACCTGGACATCTGGGTGCTGCTGGCGGCCACCGGCCTCCTGGCCCTGCTGCTGCGGACGGGCGGCGGGCTGAAGCGCCTGGAGGGCGCAGGCTTCCTGCTGGCCTATGTGGCCTATGTCGGTCTGTTGCTTCTGGGCTAGAGCGCGCGCTCAGGCCAGGGCCTGGGCGTCCTTCAAGCCCTTGCGGGCCAGGGCGTCGGCCCGTTCGTTCAGAACGTGGCCGGCATGGCCCTTCACCCAGCGCCAGTCGACCTGATGGCGCAGGCGCGCCTCGTCCAGCCGTTTCCAGAGGTCGGCGTTCTTGACCGGCGCCTTGGCGGCCGTCTTCCAGCCGCGGGCCTTCCAGCCGGGCAGCCATTCGGTGATGCCCTTCATCACATACTGACTGTCGGTGTGCAGCTCGACGCGGCAGGGACGGTTCAACGTCTCCAGCGCCTGGATGGCGGCCATCATCTCCATGCGGTTGTTGGTGGTCGCCGGCTCGCCGCCGCTGATCTCCTTCTCCCGCTCGCCGAAGATCAGGATCGCGCCCCAGCCGCCGGGGCCAGGATTTCCGCTGCAGGCGCCGTCGGTGAACACCGTGACCTGCGGCGTCACGGGCGATCCCCGAACAGCACGAGGTCTGTGGCGCTGCGATGGACCGCCAGCTTGCGCTCGTATTCCAGAGGGTCCTTGGGCCGCACCAGGGCGCCGGCCGGCGTCGCGCCCCAGTCGTTCAGCCGCGTCAGGAAGAAGCGCATGGCCGCCCCGTGCGCCAGGATCGGCAGGGCGTTCCGCTCGGCGTCGGTGAGGGGCCTGTGAGCTTCATAGCCCGCCACCAGGGCCCGGGCGCTGGTGATGTTGAAGCTGCCGTCGGCCTCGAAGCACCAGGCGTTCAGCGCCACGGCGATGTCATAGGCGAGCGCGTCGACGCAGGCGAAATAGAAGTCGATGGCCGCGGCGAACTGCTCGCCCTGGAAGAAAACGTTATCGGGGAAATAGTCGGCGTGGATGACGCCTTCGGGCAGGCCCGTCGGCCAGTGGGCCGCCAGGTGCGCCAGGTCGGCGTCGATGGTCGCGGCCAGGCCCGGCTTCAGGTCCTCGGCCGCGCCCTTCAGGCCGGCGAACAGCGGACCCCAGGCCTCATGGCCCAGATCATTGGCCCGGCCCATGGGAAAGCCCTCGGCCGCCAGGTGCAGGCGGGCCAGGCCCTCGCCGGCCTCCCGGCAATGGCGGGCCGTGGGGCGGCGCACCGACAGGCCCGGCATGAAGCCGACAATGGCCGCGGGCTTGCCGCGGACGCTCTGGATCAGCTCCCCGTCGCGGCCAGCCATGGGCGTGGCGCAGGGGTAGTCGTGATCGGCCAGCCAATGCATCAGGCCGAGGAAGAAGGGCAGGTCTTCAGGCTGCACCCGACGCTCATAGATTGTCAGGATGAAGCGGCCACGGTCGGTCTCCAGCAGGAAGTTGGAGTTCTCCACGCCTTCGGCGATGCCCTTGAAGGTCTGCGCCGCCCCCAGGTCATAGCGGGCGAGCAGCTCGGCGAGCTCTTCGTCGGAGATGTCGGTATAGACGGCCATGGCCGCCGGGCATGGGGGAGGCCGCAGGCGCGGTCAAGACAGACCCGCTCCCGCAACCGTATTTTACGTAGCCGACCTAGGCCGTCTCTGCCTCGCTCAACAGCCGCGGCAGCTTGAAGGTCACCGCTTCGCGGGCCGCCTCTTCCATTTCGATGGTCAGGTCGAAGCGTTCGGCCAGCTTGTCGATCACCCCCTGAACCAGATCCTCGGGCGCCGAGGCGCCGGCGGTGACGCCCACGGTCTGGGCGCCGTCGAGCCAGGCGAAGTCCAGGGCGCTGGCGTCGTCGATCAGGTGCGCCACGCAGCCGGCGCGGGCCCCCACCTCGGCCAGACGCACCGAGTTCGAAGAATTGGCCGAGCCGATCACCAGCAGCACGTCGGCCCGGGCCGAGACCGACTTCACCGCCTCCTGGCGGTTGGTCGTGGCGTAGCAGATGTCCTCCTTGTGGGGGGCGGCCATCTGGGGGAAGCGGGCGCGCAGGGCGCCGACAATGCCGGCCGTATCGTCAACCGAGAGCGTGGTCTGGGTGGCGAAGGCGAGGTTGGCCGGATCCTTGGGCGTGAACGCCTGGGCGTCCTCCACCGTCTCGATCAGGGTGACGACGCCGTCCGGCAGCTGCCCCATGGTGCCGATCACCTCCGGGTGGCCGGCATGGCCGATGAGGACGATCTCCTTGCCGGCCTCATAGTGGCGCTGGGCCTCCACATGGACCTTGGAGACCAGCGGGCAGGTGGCGTCCAGATAGAGCATCTGCCGACGTCCGGCCTCGGCCGGGACCGACTTTGGCACGCCGTGGGCCGAAAACACCACGGGGCGGTCGTCGGGGCATTCGTCCAACTCCTCGACGAACACCGCGCCCAGGCTGCGCAGCCGATCGACCACATGGCGGTTATGGACGATCTCATGGCGCACATAGACCGGCGCCCCGTATTTCTCGATGGCCCGCTCAACGATCTGGATCGCCCGGTCGACGCCGGCGCAGAACCCGCGGGGCGCGGCCAGAAGGACGGTCAGGGGCGTTCGGATCGGGGCGGGATCGAGGGCAGGATTCATGGTCTTGAAGTTAGGGGTTTGCAGCCCCCGCCGCCAGCCGCGTTGCGGCCTCAATCGAGAACCATTAGTACAGGCCTTGCATGCGCGGGGCCCCCGCGCCGACAATTCTGGACGTCTGATGCGCCGTTACCTGCTTGCCGCTCTTACCCTGGCGCTCGCCGCCGGCTCCTTCCCGGCGGAGAGCCTGGCCCAGGGGCGCAGCCAAACCCCGGAGGGCCGCTCCGAGCAGGCCAGCGACCGTCGGCAGCGCCAGACCGAGTGGGGCGACCGCCAGGCGCCCCTGCCGCAACTGCGCAACGCCGGTCCGTGCCCCTATGTGAAGGTGCTCTATGACGCCGGGCGCTATGTGGAGTTCGCCGGCGGCCAGGAGGCTTCCGCCGCCGTGGGCTATTCCGGCGAGATCCAGGGAATTTCGGCCGGCTGTTCCTATGAGAACGAGGAGCCGATTCAGGTGATGATGGAGCTCCTGTTCGAGCTCGGCCGCGGCCCCACCGCCCAGGGATCGCAGAAGACCTATCGCTACTGGGTCGCGGTGACCAAGCGTAACGACGCGGTCATCGCCAAGGAATATTTCGATCTGCCGGTCACCTTCCGTCCGGGCGAGGATCGCACCTATGTCCGCCAGATGGTGGAGGGCATCGTGATCCCGCGGGCGCAGCTCACCACCAGCGGCGCCAACTTCGAGGTCCTGGTCGGCTTTGACGTCACGCCCGAGATGGCCGAGTTCAACCGGGCCGGGAAGCGCTTCCGTATCGACGTCGGGACCGACGTGGCCACCGGGACCACGCAAGCCAACCCATGACCGACCTGAAGAGGGGCTTGGGGGAGGCGGTTTCGGCCGCCTTCGCCGCTGCGGGTCTGCCGGCCGAGCTTGGCCGTGTGACGCCGTCCGACCGGCCTGACCTGGCCGACTTCCAATGCAACGGCGCCCTGGCGGCCGCCAAGAAGGCGCGCCGCGACCCCCGCGAGATCGCCGCGGGCGTCGTGGCGGAGTTGGCCAAAGACCCGCGCCTGGCCTCGGTGGAGATCGCCGGCCTGGGCTTCATCAATATGCGCGTGGCGCCGGACGCCCTTGCGGTCCGGGCCAATGAACTGGCCGCCGATTCCCGTCTGGGCGCAGCCCTGGTGGAGACGCCGCGGCGGGTGCTGGTGGACTATGGCGGCCCCAATGTCGCCAAGCCCATGCATGTGGGCCATCTGCGCTCGTCCATCATCGGCGAGGCGATCAAGCGGCTCTACCGGTTCCGCGGCGACGAGGTGGTTGGCGACGCCCACTTCGGCGACTGGGGCTATCAGATGGGGCTGCTGATCGGGGCGGTCTGCGACGAAGACGCCTTCGTCGCCAGGCTGGTCGAGCAGGTCAACGCCCGCACCACGCCCCTGACCCCTGAAGACGAGGCCCAGGCCTTCAAGGCCCTGGACGAGCGGGTCAGCCTGGCGGACCTGGACCGGCTCTATCCCATGGCTGCGGCCAGGGGGAAGGAAGATCCCGACTATCGCGACCGGGCGCGCAAGCTCACCGCCGAGCTGCAGGCGCACAATCCAGGCTACCACCTCCTGTGGCGTCACTTTGCTCGGGTGACCCAGGTGGCGCTGGCGCGGGACTTCCACGCCATCGGCGTGGACTTCGACCTCTGGAAGGGGGAGAGCGACGCCGATCCCCTGATCCCGGACATGGTCAAGGACCTGGAGGCCAAGGCCCTGCTGGTCGAGGACCAGGGCGCCCGGATCATTCGCGTGAACCGCCAGGGCGACAAGCGCGAGCTGCCGCCCCTGCTGGTGGTGTCGTCCGAAGGCTCGGCCATGTACGGCACGACCGATCTCGCCACCATTCTCGACCGCAAGCAGGGCTTTGATCCCCACCACGTCCTCTATGTGGTGGACCAGCGCCAGGCCGACCATTTCGAGATCGTCTTCCGGGCGGCCTACCTGGCCGGCTACGCCAAGGAGGGGGCGCTGGAGCATATCGGCTTCGGCACCATGAACGGTACGGACGGCAAGCCCTTCAAGACCCGCGAAGGCGGTGTGCTGAAGCTGCACGACCTGATCGAGATGACTCGCGACAAGGCCCGCGAGCGTCTGAAAGAGGCCGACCTCGGCGCGGGTCTCGACCCCGATGCCTTCGAGGCCACCGCCCACAAGGTTGCAGTCGCCGCCCTGAAGTTCGCCGACCTGCAGAACTTCCGCGGCACCTCCTACGTGTTCGACCTCGATCGCTTCACCAGCTTCGAGGGCAAGACCGGCCCCTATCTGCTCTATCAGGCGGTGCGGGTGAAATCGGTGCTGCGCAAGGCCGCCGACGAAGGCGTGGCTGGCGGCGAGATCCAGGTGGCCGAACCGGCCGAGCGCGAGCTCGTCCTGTTGCTGGACGCCTTCGACCAGGCCCTGGCTGAAGCCTATGAGCGCAAGGCGCCTAACTTCATCGCCGATCACGCCTACAAGCTGGCCCAGGCCTTTTCGCGCTTCTATGCGGCCTGTCCGATCCTGATCGCCGAGCCGCCGGTCAAGGCCTCGCGCCTGGCCCTGGCCAAGGTCACCCTGCAGCAGCTTGAGCTCGCCCTGGACCTGCTGGGTATCGAGACGCCCGAACGCATGTAGTCTTCAACGCCCGGCATGGGCGGAGGGACGCATGAAGTTCTGGCTGTTGACCTATCTGGGCGCGGCGATCGCCGAGATCGCCGGCTGCTTCGCCTTCTGGGCCTGGCTGCGCCAGGGCCAGAGCATCCTCTGGCTCATCCCTGGAATGGCCAGTCTGGCCCTTTTCGCCTGGCTGCTGACCCTGGTCGATGCCGAGCATGCCGGCCGGACCTACGCCGCCTATGGCGGGGTCTATATCGCCTCGGCCCTGGTCTGGCTGTGGGCGGTGGAGGGGGTGCGCCCAGACCGCTGGGATCTGATCGGCGTCTGCATCTGCCTGGTCGGCGCAGGCGTCATCCTCTTTGGACCGCGATCGCCGGTCATCTGAGCCTTGACCTAACTTCATCATTTCCATAATTGTTGAATTATGGAAATCGATACCGCCCTCAAGCGTCTGTCCGCCCTGGCTCAACAGGGCCGCCTGGAAGTCTTTCGTCTGCTGGTTCAGTCCGGCGACGGGGGCCTGCCGGCCGGCGATCTGGCCCGGGCGGCCAATGTCGCCCCCAATACCCTCTCGGCCCAGCTCAGCATCCTGACCAATGCCGGCCTGGCCAAGTCCCGTCGGGACGGGCGATCGATCATCTATAGCGCCGACTATGACGGCATGGGGGACCTGCTCCTCTACCTGATGCAGGACTGCTGCCAGGGCCGCCCAGAGGTCTGCGACCCCGTTGCGGCCGCGGCCGCTCAATCCTGTTGCGATCAGAAAGAAGGAATGCCCGCATGAAGCGTCTGCATGTGCACGTCTCGGTCGAGGACCTGGACCGCTCCACCCAGTTCTACGCCACCCTGTTCGGCGCCCAGCCCACAGTGGTGAAGGACGACTACGCCAAGTGGCAGTTGGACGATCCGAAGGTGAACTTCGCCATCTCCACCCACGGCGGGCGCGTTGGCGTCGATCATCTGGGCATCCAGGTGGACGAGGGCGACGAACTGACGGTGCTGGCCGAACGTCTCAAGGCGGCCGGCGAGACCACCTTCGACCAGGAAGCGGCCACCTGCTGCTATGCCCGGTCGGACAAGTCCTGGGTCAGCGATCCGTCGGGACTGCGCTGGGAGACCTTCCACACCTTTGGCGAGGCGACCACCTATGGCGAGGACGACGTCCCGGCCATGGAAGCCCCTGCGGCGGCCTGCTGTGGCGCCGAGCCCAAAGCGCAAGAGCCCGCCGCGGCCTGCTGCTGACCATCCCAGCGCGCCCGCCCGAGCGCCCGCTGGAGTCGTTCGGGCGGGCGCAACGGCGCATAACTGGGCGTGGCGATGCGCCATGCCGCCGCGCGAACTTTGCGCGTTGACTCCCAACGGGTGATCGCGGAGTTTCCGAGGACTCCTCGCGGGAGAGACCGGGTTCGTCTGGCCCGGCGCCGAAGGCGCAACCGCCCCGGAAACGCTCAGGCAAACGGACCGCGAAGAGCTGATGAACGCTGGAAAGCAGCCCGCCGAAAGGTAGGGCTCGCCGAAGGAGCAATGGGCGCGGACATGATCGTCCGCCTCTAAATCTCTCAGGCTCAGGGACAGCGGGGGCGCGTGTCGAGAATGGGCGACCAAGGCCCCGGCGCGTCGAATCATCAGCCGGAGGCCCGCCGTGTCGGACGAGACGCTTAAACTGACGCCCCTTCACGCCGCCCATCTCGAGGCCGGCGCCCGGATGGTTCCGTTCGCGGGCTATTCCATGCCGGTGCAGTACAAGGATGGGGTGCTCAAGGAGCACCTCTGGACCCGCGAGAGCGCCGGCCTGTTCGACGTCTCCCATATGGGTCAGGCCCGCCTACGCGGCGTCTCGCCCCTGTCGGCCTTCGAGGAGGTCACGCCGGGCGATTTCATCGGCCTGAAGCCCGGTAAGCAGCGCTATTCCGTCCTTCTGAACAAGAAGGGCGGCATCATCGACGACCTGATGGCCGGGCGTCCCGATGACGATGGGCTGTTCGTGGTGGTCAACGGCGCCTGCAAGGAAAACGATTTCAAGGTCATCGACGACGAACTGGCCGGCCAGGTGCGAATCGATCGCCTGGAGGACCGGGCGTTGATGGCCCTGCAGGGGCCGAAAGCCGCCGAGGTGCTGGCCATTCATGCGCCGGACGCCGCAAAACTGGCCTTCATGGAGACCGCGGCGATCCCAGCCTTTGGCGTGGACGCCATCATCTCGCGCTCGGGCTATACCGGCGAGGACGGCTACGAGATCTCCGTGCCGGGCGAGGCCGCGTTGCGCATCTGGAACACCCTGTTGGCCGATGAGCGGGTCCGACCCATCGGCCTGGGCGCCCGTGACAGCCTGCGGCTGGAGGCCGGGCTCCCGCTCTATGGCCACGATCTGGATGAGACGGTGTCGCCCATCGAAGCCGGTCTTGGCTTTGCGGTGTCCAAGAAGCGCCGCGACGCCCGCGACTTCCCCGGCGCCAGCCGCATCGCCGCCGAACTGGCCGGTGAGGTCGCCCGCAAGGCTGTCGGCCTGAAGGTCGAGGGCGCGCCGGCCCGGGAAGGCGCCGAGATCGCCGACGCCGAGGGCAAGGTGGTGGGCGTCGTCACCTCGGGCGGCTTCGCCCCCAGCCTTGGTTATCCCATCGCCCTTGGATTTGTGCCGCCGTCGCTGGCCGCCGCCGGGACGGAACTGAAAGTCATCGTGCGGGGCAGGGCCCAGGCCGCCCAGGTGGTCGCCACCCCGTTCGTCCCCCATCGCTACGTGCGCAAGGTCTAGAGAAGGAATGTCCGCAATGCGCTTCACCAAGGATCACGAATGGGTCGCCCTCGACGGCGACGTGGCCACCATCGGGATCACCGCCTACGCCGCCGAGCAGCTGGGCGACGTGGTCTTCGTCGAGACCCCTGAGGTTGGCAAGACCGTCAGCGCCGGCGAAGGCCTGGCCGTGGTCGAGAGCGTCAAGGCCGCTTCGGACGTCTACGCTCCCCTGTCGGGCGAGGTGGTCGAGGCCAACGCCGTCCTGGCCGACGCGCCGGAAACGGTCAACCAGGCGCCCGAAGCCGGCGGCTGGTTCGCCAAGGTCAAGATCGCCGATCCGTCGGCCTATGAGGCGCTGATGGACCGCGCCGCCTACGACGCCTTCCTGGAGAGCCTGTAAGCCCCATGCGTTACCTGCCGCTCACGCCCGACGACCGCGCCCAGATGCTGGGCGTGATCGGCGCTGCGACTATTGATGACCTGTTCGCCGATGTGCCGGCGGCTGCGCGCAAGTCCGAAACCTTCGATCTGCCCGACCATGCGGGCGAGCTGGAGGTGGAGCGTGAGCTTGTAGGGCTGGCGGCTCTGAACCGCTCGGCCGGGGCCGGGCCGTTCTTCTGCGGCGCGGGCGCCTATCGCCACCATGTGCCGGCGACGGTGGACCACATCATCCAGCGCTCGGAATTCCTGACCAGCTACACCCCCTACCAGCCCGAGATCGCCCAGGGCACCTTGCAGGTGCTGTTCGAGTTCCAGACCCAGGTGGCCGCGCTCACCGGCCTCGATGTGGCCAATGCGTCCATGTACGACGGCTCCACCGCCTGCGCCGAGGCGGTGATGATGGCCCGGCGCGTGACCCGTCGGAAGAAGGCCATCCTGTCCGGCGGCCTGCATCCCCACTATGCCGCCACCACCCAGACCATCGCCCATGCCGAGGGCATGGACATCGTCCGCCAGACCGTCGCCATCGACGCCGAGGCCGCGGTGGTGGACGCCATCGACGCCGAAACCGCCTGCGTCGTGGTCCAGACCCCCAATGTCTTTGGCGTCGCCACCGACGTCACCGCCATCGCCGAGGCCGCCCACAAGGCTGGCGCGCTGCTGATCGTGGTGACCACCGAGGCGGTGTCCTATGGCCTGCTCAAGTCGCCCGGCGAGATGGGCGCCGACATCGCGGTGGCCGAGGGCCAGTCGATCGGCAACGCCCTGAATTTCGGCGGCCCCTATATCGGCCTGTTCGCCTGCCGCGAAAAACTGGTCCGGCAGATGCCTGGCCGCCTGTGCGGCGAGACCGTCGACGCCGAGGGTCGCCGGGGCTTCGTCCTGACGCTCTCCACCCGCGAGCAACATATCCGGCGGGAAAAGGCGACCTCGAACATCTGCACCAATTCGGGGCTCTGCGCGCTGGCCTTCACCATCCATCTGACCCTGCTGGGCGAGGTGGGCCTGCGTCAGCTCGCGGCCATCAACCACGCCAAGGCCCGTCGCTTGGCCCAGGCGCTCGGCGCCATCGAGGGGGTCGAGGTGCTGACCAAGCGGTTCTTCAACGAGATCGCCGTGCGCCTGCCCGGCGAGGCTGCGGCCATGGTCGAGGGCCTGCTGGACGACGGTGTCGTCGCCGGCGTGCCCTTCTCGCGCCTGGACCCTCATGCGGGCCTGGACGACGTCCTGCTGTGCGCCGCCACTGAAATGACCCTGGACGAGGATATCGACGCCTTCGCCCAGGCCCTGGCCCGGAGGATCGGCCGATGACCATGCAGAATGTCGGCCGGCCCACCCGGCCCGAGGATGTGCAGCCCCTGGCGGCCGAATTCGCCTCCCTGACCGGCGGCCGCGGCCTGCTGCAGGATGAGGCCCTGATCTTCGAGCGGGACGGCTGGACCAAGACCGGCGTCGACCTGCCCGAGGCCGACCTCGATGGCTCCGACCTGGGGGATCTGGCCCGTAGCGCCCCGATCGGCCTGCCCGGCCTCTCGGAGCCTGAGGCCATGCGCCACTATGTGCGCCTGTCGCAGAAGAACCACGCCATCGACCTGGCCCTCTATCCCCTGGGCTCGTGCACGATGAAGCACAATCCGCGCCTGAACGAGAAGATGGCGCGGCTGGCCGGGTTCGCCGACCTGCACCCCATGGCGCCCCTGCCCACCGTCCAGGGCGCCCTGGCCCTGATGGACCGTCTGTCGCACTGGCTCAAGACCTTGACCGGCATGCCGGCCGTCGCCCTGTCGCCCAAGGCCGGCGCCCATGGGGAGTTGTGCGGTCTGCTGGCCATCCGCGCCGCGCACGAGGCGAAGGGCGATCCGCGCCGCCGGGTCCTGGTGCCGACCTCGGCGCACGGGACCAACCCGGCCACCGCCGCCTTCGTCGGCTATTCGGTGACCGAGATCGCCCAGACCGAGGACGGCCGGGTGGATCTGGCCGATCTGGCCGCCAAGCTCGGCCCCGACGTGGCGGCCATCATGGTCACCAATCCCAACACCTGTGGCCTGTTTGAGCGCGACATTATCGAGATCGCCCGGCTGACTCATGAGGCGGGCGCCTACTTCTACTGTGACGGGGCCAACTTCAACGCCATCGTCGGTCGGGTTCGCCCCGGCGACCTGGGCGTCGACGCCATGCACATCAACCTGCACAAGACCTTCTCCACCCCGCACGGCGGCGGCGGTCCAGGCGCGGGACCCGTGGTGCTCTCCGAAGCCCTGGCGCCGTTTGCGCCGGCGCCCTGGGTGGTGCACGGGGCGAACGGCCTGACCCTCGTCGAGGAGACGGTGGAAGAGGCCGCCCAGGCCTTCGGGCGGATGAGCGCCTTCCACGGCCAGATGGGCATGTTCGTGCGCGCCTACGCCTATATGCGCAGCCATGGGGCCGACGGCCTGCGGCAGGTGGCCGAGGACGCCGTCCTCAACGCCAACTATATCAAGGCCCGGCTTTCGGGCGTGATGACGCCGGCCTTCCCTGACGGCCCCTGCATGCATGAGGCCCTGTTCGACGACTCCTGGCTGGAGGGGACCGGCGTCACCACGCTGGACTTCGCCAAGGCGATGATCGACGAGGGCTTCCATCCCATGACCATGTACTTCCCGCTGGTGGTGCATGGGGCGATGTTGATCGAGCCCACCGAGACGGAGTCCAAGCAGGAACTGGATCGTTTCTGCGACGCCCTGGTGGCGCTCGCCCAGGCGGCCAAGGCCGGCGATGTGGACCGCTTCAAGGGCGCGCCCTACCTCGCCCCCATGCGCCGGCTGGACGAAACCCTGGCCGCCCGCAAGCCCCGCCTCACCTGGAAACCGGAGTCAGGTGTGGCGCCGGCGCCGCTCGCCGCAGAATAGCAGCGGCAAGGCCCAGAAAGCGGCCGGCTGTCGCCTTACTTTCAGCCTGACGCGGCACATATGAGGAGAGCGCGCGGGGGCCCTGCCTCCCCGAACGGGTCTGACCGCGCGCGATCCCAGGTTTGCAAGCGTGTCTCTCGCCCTCTCCGCGCGGCCTCATGGCCACACCTCCGCCCCCGGCGGCGTCGGCCAGATGCTGCGCCGGCTGCTGCGGCTTGGGCTGGTGGGGCTGGGTGGGCTGATCGTCCTGGCGGGCGTGCTGATCGCCCCTCTGCCGGGGCCCATGGGCCTGCCGGTGGCGGCCGTCGGCCTGATGATTATTCTGCGCAATTCCTACAAGGCCCGGCGGGCCTTTGTGCGCTTCCAGCGCGCCCATCCTCGGACGCTGAGCCCCGTACGCCGGCTGCTGAAGCGTCGGCCGGAGGTGGCGCCGGTGGCCTGGCAGATGATGCTGAGAACCGAGCGCCTGATCATCCCGCGGCGCTACCGGGTGGCGGTCCGCAGCCGGCGTCTGTTTCGACGCCGGCGCAGAGCCTCGACTATTGTAGTTTAGAAGCCATCTGGCCGATCGCCCGGTCCACCAGGGGATCGGTCGTGGCCACGGCCAGGCGAGCCGACAGCACGCTGCGGGCGGCTTCGGCGGCCATGTCGGCGGCGGCCGCCTTCACGTCGGCCATGGCCTGGGCTTCGGCGCTGGCGATCTTGCGCTCGGCCATCTCGGTGCGGCGGGCGATCTGCTCTTCCAGCTTCACCGCCGCGTCCTTGCGCATGCGCTCGGAGTCTTCCTTGGCCTGGGCCATCATGTCGGCGGCCAGGCGTTCGGTCTCTTCGCGCTGAGCCTTGATCTCGGTCAGCAGGCGCTCGGCCTCGGCCCGCAGGCGCTGGGCTTCGTCAAGCTCGGCCTGGATCCGCTCGGCGCGGGCGTCCAGGGCCTTGGCCATGGCCGCAGGCACCTTCAGATAGATCAGCAGCCCGAAGAAGATCAGGACGGCGACCAGAACCCAGAATTCGGGGGTCATGAAAAAGGTCATGTCGTCTCTCCTCAGGCCGCGTTACGGGCGATGGCCGCATCGACCTCGGCGCGGGACGGCGCCTGGCCGCTCAGCTTCTCGACGATGGCCTCGGCGGTTTCGGCCGCCACGGTGCGGACATTGGCCATGGCCCGGTCGCGACCCGCCGCGATGGCGGCGTCGGCCTCGGCGAGGCGCACGTTCAGCTTGGCTTCCTCGGCCGCATTGCGGCTGTCGGCCTCAGCCTTGGCGGCCGCCTTGGCTTCGGCGGCGGTCTTCTGCGCCCGGGCGCGGGCCTGGGCCAGTTCAGCCGCGGCCTCCGCCGACTGGCGCTCGGCCTCGTCGCGGGCGCTGCGGGCGTCAGCCAGGTCGCCCTCGATCTTCGCCGCCCGCGCCTCGATGGCGCCGCCCACCCGGGGCAGGAACAGCTTGGACAGGATGACGTAGAGAATGACGAAAACGATCAGCAGCCAGAAGATCTGGCCCGGCCAGTAGCCGAACTCGAACTGGGGCAGGCCCGACGAGCCGTGCTCGGCGGCTTCCGTGCTTTCGTGCAGATCGTGGCTCGGCGTGGTCGGCGGGGTTTCGACGAGGGCGCCGCCGGGCTCGAGCTCTGGTGAAGTCTGGGCCATCAAGGCGCTCCGTTGAGTCTGCGCAGGTCCGTGCGAAGGACGAGAAATCCGAAAGCCGGGTCATGCGAAAGGCGGGCCGTGCGACAGCCCGCCCCCCCACGCACGGATAGTCTCGCCTTAGGCGGCGAACAGGATCAGCAGCGCGACCACGAAGGCGAAGATGCCGAGGGCTTCGGTCAGCGCCATGCCCAGGAAGAGCATCGGACGCTCGCCGGCCGAGGCCGACGGGTTGCGCAGCGCGCCGTTGAGGTATTGGCCGAACATGGTGCCGAGGCCGATACCGGCGCCGATCATGCCCAACATCGCCAGGCCAGCGCCGACGTATTTAGCAGCAAGGGGATCCATCGAGAGTGCTCCGTTTAAGCGATGGGGTCGGGGAAACGGGGGTGAGGAGTCAGTCGTGATCAGTGGCTATGCAGGTTCACGACGTCGTTCAGATAGACGCAGGCCAGCACGGCGAAGACGAACGCCTGCAGGAACGCGACCATGAACTCAAGGGCGGTGATGGCGACGGTGCCGGTCAGGGTGACCAGGGCGCCGACAATCCCCAGCGCGCCCAGCGCGCCGAGCGAGACCACGAAGCCGCCGAAGACCTTCAGCACCACGTGGCCGCCCACCATGTTGCCGAACAGTCGAAGGGCCAGCGTCACCGGGCGGACCAGGAAGGAGATGATCTCGATCACCACCACCAGGGGAAGCACGAAGAAGGGCACGCCCGAGGGCACGAAGAGCTTGAAGAAGCCCAGGCCGTTGCGGGCGAAGCCGACGGCGATCACCACCGCGATCACCAGGACGCCCAGGGTGGCGGTCACCGCCAGCTGCGAGGTCGAGGTGAAGAAATAGGGGACCATGCCCAGAAGGTTCATGGCCAGGATGAAGGCGAACAGGGTGAAGACGAAGGGGAAGTACCGCTTGCCCTCGTGACCGATGATCGAGTCGGTCAGGTTGTGGATCAGCTCGTAGAGCATCTCGCCCACCGACTGCAGCCGGCCCGGCACCACGGCGGCCTTGGCCGAGGCCGCGGCGAAGAACAGGGTGACGCTGGCCGCGGCGATGATCATCCACAAGGCCGAATTGGTGATCGAGAGATCGAAGCCCGCAACAGGCGGAAGCTCGAGAACCTGCTGGATCTCGAACTGATGCATCGGATCAGCCACGCCTCAGTCCCTCTTGTTCTGGCCAGGCCCCGCGGGCCAGCCGTCGTCGTCATCTTCATCGTCGTCGAAGGGGACCGAGGAAACCGGTCCGGCCTTCGCCGCCGCCTGCGCGCTCATGCGTCCCGCTGAACGCGAGATCAAGAACATCGCCAGGGCGGTACCCACAAGCACGCCCAGGAGCAAGCCCCAGGGCGAGGTTCCAGCCCATTGATCGAAGAGCCAGCCTAGGCCGAGCCCCCCAAGAACACCCCCGATCAGTTCGGCCACCAGCTTGTAGCCGGAGCCGATCGCGCTCGTGTCGAACTTCCCCTTCTGGTCACGCGCCGCCCGTTGGGCGTTCACCGCATCCAGTTGTGCGTCGAGGCGTTTCAGCGCCTCATCGTGCGGATCGTTCGACTGCGACATGAGCGGATGACGCCTTCCCCGGGCGCGGGCGGCCTGCCGGCGCCCCTGGTTCGATCGCGGCGGAACCTAAAGGGGCGGAGGTACAGCGTCAAGGCGCTGGCGCCCCACTCTAATTGTTTGATTTCTCTTGCCTATCGACCTAGGCGCCGCGATTCGGCGTCTGCGGCGCCTATTCCGCGGCCAGGGCCTCGGCCTGGCGGAGGTCCACCGACACCAATTGCGACACGCCGCGCTCGGCCATGGTCACCCCAAACAGCCGGTCCATGCGGGCCATGGTCACCGGATTGTGGGTGATGGTGATGAACCGCGTCTCGGTGCGCCGACGCATCTCGTCGAGCATGTTGCAGAAGCGATCGACATTGGCGTCGTCCAGCGGCGCGTCCACCTCGTCCAGCACGCAGATCGGCGCCGGATTGGCCAGGAAGACCGCGAAGATCAGGGCGGCCGCCGTCAGGGCCTGCTCGCCGCCGCTCATCAGGCTCATGGTCGCCATGCGCTTGCCCGGCGGGCAGGCATAGATTTCCAGACCCGCCTCCAGGGGATCGTCGGACTCTACCAAGCGCAGCTCGGCCTGGCCGCCCTCGAACAGGGTTTCGAACAGGGTCTTGAAATGGGCGTTGATGACCTCGAAGGCCGCCAGCAGCCGTTCGCGGCCCTCGCCGTTCAGCTCGTCGATCCCCTGGCGCAGGCGGGCGATGGCGCCGGTCAGGTCGGCGCGCTCGGTCTGCATGGTCTCGAGGCGGGCGGCGCTCTCGCGGGCCTCATCCTCGGCCCGCAGGTTCACCGCGCCTATGGAGTCCCGCTGACGCTCCAGATTGTGGAGATGGGATTCCATGCCGCCGGCGTCGGCGGGGATGGCCACGGCCTCGTCGGCCAGCAGGCGGGCGAGCTCGGCGGGCTCCACCCGGGCGGTCTCGCGGATCTGCTCGGTGATTTCGGTCAGCCGCTGAACCGCGGCCTCGCGGTGGGCGTCCAGGGCGGCGCGGGCCTCGCGGGCCTGGGCGGCGGCCGCGTCGGCGGCGCGCAGGGCCCGCTCGGCGTCCGAGCGCGTCGATTCGGCGGCCAGCATGGCGTCGCGGGCCTGGGCGCGCCGGGTCTCGGCGGCGGCGAAGGCGTCCAGCAGGGCGATGCGGCGGGAGTCCAGCGCCTTGGGCGCTTCCCGGGCGGCGTCCAGGGCCTGGAGGGTGCGGGCCCGGTCAGCCTCAAGGGTGTCGAGGCGTCGGCTGGCGGTTTCGGCCCGCCGCGCCCAGTCGTCGCGCTCCTTGACCAGCGTGGTCAGGCGGCGCGCGCGGCCCTCTCGCTCGCGAGTCTCCACATCCAGAGCCGAACGGGCGGCGGCGGCGGCCTCTCGAGCCGGCCCTGCGGCGGCGCGGGCCTGGGCCAGGGCGGCGGCCAGGTCGCCATCGGCGCTCGCCACGCTCACCTCGGCCAGCACCGCGGCATGGTGGGCCTGGGCCTCGGCCAGCTCGGCTTCGAAGCGGCCGATCATGTCGTCGAGGGCCTGGGCCTGGGCCTCGCGGCGGGCGTCCTCCCGCTCCAGACGCTCCAGGACTGCGCGCGCCTGGCCGACGCGCTGTTCGCAGGCTGGGGGCTCCCGTCGCGCCGCCTTGTGGGCGGCTTCGGCCTGGGTCATCGCCTCACGCGCAGCGCTTAGGGCGGTCCTGGCCGCCTGCGCCGCGGGCGTCAGAGCCTCGATCTCGGCCTCCACCTCGGCCAGCCGCGTCTTCTGCTCCAGGCGGACAGCCGCCGGCTTCTTGGCCTCGGCCCGGGCGGTGAAGCCGTCCCAGCGCCAGAGATCTCCTTCGCGGGACACCAGCCGGCAGCCGGGGGCGATCTGTTTGGTCAGGGCCTCGCCGGCGTCCCGGGACACCAGGGCCACATAGGCCAGGCGGGCCGCCAGTTGCGGCGGAGCCTTGACGTGGTCGCTCAAGGGGCTGGCGCCGGCCGGCCAGACCGGGGGCGCAGCCTCCGCCCCGCCCCAGTGGGCCGGCGCCTTAGGATCGAGGGCGGCTTCCAAATCATCGCCGAGGGCGGCGGCCAGGGCCATTTCATAGCCGCGCGCCGGCGCGATGGCGTCCAGGGCGGGCGCAAACCCGCCGCGCAGTTGAGGGGCAACGATCTGGGCCAGCGCGCGGGCCTCGGCGGTGTGCCGGGCGATCACCTCGTCCTGTTTGCGGGCGGCCTCGCGGGCCTGCGCCTCGGCGCTCGCGGCGCGGACCTGAGCCGCCTCGGCTTCCTCCAGTTGGGCGCGGGCGGCGGCGAGGGCGGCCAGCGCGGCCTCGAACTGCGCCTTGGCCTCGACAATGGCGGGGTCCTGCGCCGGACCCAGGGCCGCCCGCTCGGCCCGGGTCTGGTCCAGGGTCCGACGGGTGCGGGCGACCCGGGACTCCGCTTCGCTGATCTGCGCCGCTGCGGCGCGGGCCTGGGCTTCCTGGGCGGCCAGGGCGGCGGCCAGACGCTCTACATCGACGTCGGCGGCGGCGCGTGCGGCTTCAGCGCCCGCCAGGGCGGCTTGCAGTTCCGGCAGGCGTTCCGGGGCCTGCGCCACGGCGGCCTCCAGGCCTTCGACATCCTCCGCCAGGCGGGCGAGCGCGGCCTGGGCGTCCTCGACCATCTGGCTTTCGCGGGCGCGGTCGGCGTCGATGCGGGCGATCTCGGCCTCGCCGCGGGCGACCTCGGCGGCCAGGGCCTCGCCCTCGCGCTCGATGCGGTCCTTGTCGATGGCGAGCTTGCCCAGCACGGCGGCGGCCACAGCCTCGGCCTCGCGCAGGGGCGCCAGCGCCGCCTCGGCGATCTCAGCGTCAGTCGTGGCCGTGGCGGCGGCGCGGGCGGTGGCCTCGACGGCGCGGGCGGCCTCGCCAGCCTCAGCCTGCAGGCGCTCGGCGGCCTGGCGGGCCTCGGTCCAGCGGGCATGGAGCAGGGCGGACTGCAGGGCGCGGATCTCAGCCGACAGCCGCTTGTAGCGTTCGGCCTGCTTGGCCTCGCGGCGCAGGCGGTTGAGCCCGCCCTCCAGTTCCTGGGCCACGTCGTCCAGCCGGGCGAGATTGGTCTCCGCCGCCCGCAGGCGCAGCTCGGCCTCGTGACGGCGGGAATGCAGGCCAGAGACGCCTGCAGCCTCTTCCAGGATCAGCCGGCGGTTCTGCGGCTTGGCTGCGATCAGCTCGGAGATCTGCCCCTGGCGCACCAGGGCCGGGGAGTTGGAGCCGGTCGAGGCGTCGGCGAACAAAAGCTGGACGTCCCGGGCGCGGACCTCCTTGCCGTTGATCCGATAGGTCGAGCCCGAGCCCCGGTCGATCCGCCGCACCACCTCCAGAACCGGATGGTCGTTATAGGCCGCCGGCGCCCGGTGCTCGGAATTGTCGATGGTCAGGGTGACGTCGGCATGGTTGCGGGATGGGCGCTTGCCCGATCCCGCAAAGATCACGTCGTCCATGCCGCCGGCCCGCATGGCCTTGGCGGAATTGGCGCCCATGACCCAGCGCAGGGCTTCCAGCAGATTCGACTTGCCGCAGCCGTTCGGCCCGACAATGCCCGTCAGCCCCGGTTCGATCCGAAACTCGGTCGGATCGACGAAGGACTTGAATCCGGTGAGCCGAAGCCGCTGGAAGCGCACGGGCGCCTGGGTCCCTCGGCCGCTACTTCTGGGCCGCGGCGATGGCGGCGTCGAGCTCCTGGATGCTCATCTCGCCTTCCTTCACCACCTTGCCGTTGATGAGGAAGGTCGGGGTCGAGGTGATGCGCGCTTCCCGCTGGCTCTGGTCGATGCGCGCGTTCAGCGCCCGCAGACCTTCCTCGTCGGAGACGCAGGCCTGGAACTGCTGTTCATTCAGCCCCGCCGACTGGGCGATGCGCAGCAGGGTCCCGCGCACGTCGCCGCTGGTGAACATCTCCTGCTGGCTGTGGAAGATCGAATCCACCACGCTAAAATACTTGTCGTCGCCGGCGCAGCGGGCGAGCAGGAAGCCGGCGGCCGCGACCTCGACGGGCTGGGTCAGGAATTCCTTCAGCGTGTAGTGGACCTTGCCGGTGTCGATGTATTTCGACTTCAGTTCCGGGAAGACCTCGTTGTTGAAGGTCGCGCAGTGGACGCAGCTCAGCGAGGCGTACTCGGTGAGCTTCACCGGCGCATTGGGGTCGCCCATCGTCATGTCGCCATTGGCGGATCCGGCGGAGGAGGCGCCCGAACAGGCGCCCAGAGCGACCAGCGTCGCGGCGGCGGCGGCCATCAGGAGGCGGCGGCTGAGGTTCGGCATTTTGGGTCGGCCCTTTGTTCTCAAGTCCGGTTTGATGAGTTAAGCGCGATTCCCTGCGCTCGGCCCATGCGGCCATTGGCGGCTGGTCCACGTGCAGGCAGGAACGGCGCGGAGCCGCCAATGTCAACGTCGCGCGGCGCCGCGCAGCACACCACGTCCCAAGGCCAGCAATGCGGCTTTCAAAGGACCATCCGGCGCCTCGGCCAGACTTTCCCTCAGTTCGGCTTCCTGGGCGGCGTCCAGGGGGGCCGGGCGCCGCCGGGGCGTCTGGGCCGGCGTGGGGGCCTGCGGGCGCAGGGGGCCCTGCACGATCCGCAGCCGCTCGACGGCGCCGGAGCCCAGGAACAGGTTCACCCGCGAGAGGATTTCCGGCGCCTGATGCTGGACGAGCGCTGCGGCCGGGCCGGCCACGCGAATCTCCAGGGCTGCGCCCGCGCCATTGCGGCCCTTGACCAGCTTCACCGGCTCGGTGCGCCGGGCGATCTGCTCGCCGACAATCTCGCGCCAGCGGGCCTGGAGGGCGCCGGGGCCCTGGCCGAACCGGGCGTCCAGATCACGGATCAGCTTGTTCAGCGCGCGGCCAGCCGGCGGGGGCGGCCGCGGCGCGGGACGCGAGCGGCGTTGGGCCAGGATCTGGCGGGTTTCTTCCAGGTCGGGCAGGGGGCGGCGGGCCATCAGGACGCCAGGATACACCCGAACGATCGCCAGGTGAGAGTCCCCCTGCCCAAGTCGGCTGCGAACGCCTAAGTCTGCCGCCGTGAAGCCCGAAGCCCTCCGCGCCGCCCTGCTGTCCTGGTACGACGGACACGCCCGTGACCTGCCCTGGCGGACGGGGCCGGCGCAGGGGCGCGGTGGCCTGCGGTCAGACCCCTACCGCGTCTGGCTGTCGGAAGTGATGCTGCAGCAGACGACGGTGCCGCACGCCACCCCTTACTTTCTGAAGTTCACCGCCCGCTGGCCGACGGTCTCGGATCTCGCCGCTGCGCCGGACGACGAGGTGATGGCCGCCTGGGCGGGGCTTGGCTACTACGCCCGGGCCCGCAACCTGCTGGCCTGCGCCCGGGCTGTGGCGAACGACCACGGCGGCGTCTTCCCCGACACCGAGGCGGCCTTGCGCGCCCTGCCGGGGCTCGGCCCCTATACGGCGGCGGCCGTGGCGGCGATCGCCTTCGATGAGGCGACCAATGTGGTCGACGGCAATGTGGAGCGGGTCATGGCGCGGCTATTCGCCGTCGAGACGCCCCTGCCGGCCGCCAAGCCGGAGCTGAAGTCCCTGGCCGCCGCCCTGGTGCGCGATGAGCGCCCCGGCGACTGGGCCCAGGCGCTGATGGACCTGGGCGCCACGGTCTGCCGGCCCAAGTCGCCGCTCTGCGACCGCTGCCCCCTGACGGCCGCCTGCGCCGGCCTGGCCACGGGCGCGCCGGAGACCTATCCGCGCAAGAGCGCCAAGGCGGCCCGACCCCACCGCCACGGCGTGGCCTATATCCTGACCCGCGGGGAGGAGGTCGCCCTGGTGCGCCGGCCGCCCAAGGGCCTGCTGGGGGGCATGCTGGCCCTGCCCACCAGCGACTGGCGGGAGGCCCGGTGGTCAGACGCCGAGGCGCTGGCGGCGGCCCCGGCCGCGGGAGACTGGCAGGGCGCGGGCGAGGTGGACCACGTCTTCACCCACTTCTCCCTGACCCTGCGGCTGCTACGGGCGGAAGGGGACGCCGATGACGTGATCTGGACGCACCGACGCGACCTCGACGCCCTGCCCAGCGTCTTCCTGAAGGCGGCGCGGGCGGGGCTGTCGAACCTGCTGTAGGGCTTGTCCGCCGCGCTCTTAGCCCCACTATCGTCATCCTGGGCCTTGTGCCCAGGATCCCTCTCGACGCTTGCGCCCCGCCCTCGACAGGGATGCTCGGCACAAGGCCGAGCATGACGGTGATGGTGGTCGGGGTGAGTGGCCTTAAGCCGCCACCGCCGGAGCTTCCTTGCGCATCTTCGCTCGCAGGACGTCGATGGGGGCGAGGCCCGCATCGGTCTTGAAGTGCCAGTAGGTCCAGCCGTTGCAGGCCGGCGCCGACTGCACCATGGCGCCCACCTTGTGGATCGAGCCGGTCATCTCGCCCACCGCCAGGCTGCCATCGGCGCGGACCCGGGCGGCCCGCTCGCCCTTGGGGCAATAGAGGACGTCGCCGGGACGCAGGAGGCCTGCCTCGACGATCTGGCCGAAGGGCACGCGGGGCTCGGAACGCTTGGAGCCGGTCACCTGGACGTCCTCGGGCGAGACGGGAATCACCTTGGAGATGCGGGTCTTGGCGACGGCGATGTAATCGTCCTCCTTCTCCAGCCCGATGAAGCGCCGGCCCAGCCGCTTGGCCGCCGCGCCCGTGGTGCCGGAGCCGAAGAACGGGTCGAGGATCAGGTCGCCGGGCTTGGTCGAGGCCAGGATGAGGCGGTGGAGCAGGGCCTCGGGCTTCTGGGTCGGATGGGCCTTGGCGCCGCTGGCGTCCTTGATCCGCTCCTCGCCGGTGCACAGGGGGAAGGTCCAGTCCGAGCGCATCTGCAGCTCGTCATTGGCCATCTTCATGGCGTCGTAGTTGAAGGTGTAGCGCCGGCCCCCGCGGGACTTGGCCGCCCAGATCAGGGTCTCGTGGGCGTTGGTGAACCGGGTGCCCTTGAAGTTCGGCATGGGGTTGGACTTGCGCCAGACCACGTCGTTCAGGATCCAGAAGCCCAGGTCCTGCAGGGTCGCGCCGACCCGGAAGATGTTGTGATAGCTGCCGATCACCCACAGGGCGCCGTCGTCCTTCAGGACCCGGCGGCACTCGGCCATCCAGGCCTTGGTGAAGGCGTCGTAGGCTGCGAAGCTTTCGAACTGATCCCAGTCGTCGTCGACGGCGTCGACCTTGGAATTGTCCGGCCGCAGCAGGTCGCCCCCCAGCTGCAGGTTGTAGGGCGGGTCGGCGAAGACCAGGTCCACAGACCCCGTCGGGAGCTTCTTCAGCTCCTCGATGCAATCGCCCTGGATGATGGTTTCGGCGGGAAAGTTCATGACGCCCCTCGGATCTACAGAAGGGAATCTTCCCCCATCGTGGTGAAGGGGCCGTTTCGAAACGTGGTGAACGAGGGATTAAGGCGCCGGCCTCATCCGTTCGCCAGAGCCGCCAGCTGCGCCAGGGTTCGGGCGAGTTCGCTCTGGCGGCGCAGGCCGAGCTTTTCGAAGATGGCGCGGAGCTGATTGCGGGCCGTGTTGACCGAGATGTCCAGGTCGCGGCCGCATTCGGCCAGGCTCAGGCCACCCTGGAGCTTCAGCGCCAGACGGGTCTCCGCCCGGGTCAGACCAAAGCTGCTTATCAGAGCGCTAGCCAAGGCCTCGGTTCGTGCGGGCGGGGGCAGAAGAAGGGCGTAGCTGTCGCCGCCGCCGGACAGAAGGGCGAAGAGTGGCCCACCGGCGTCGGCGTCGAACCGTACGATGACTTCGTGGATGCGATCCTGCCGCAGACGCCGCCGCGCCGTGGCCAGGGCCTCCGCACAGGCGGCGTCCCGGAAGGCGAGGCGGTCGCCCTCGATGGCGCCCAGCAAGGCGCCAAACTGGGCGACGCCCGCGGGATTGCCGCCCAGAACCCGATCGCCGCCATCGACCACAAGCATGGCGCTGCTGGTCTGGGTCAGCGGCGGGGCCAACGCCCAGGCGGCGGAGATGGGGATGTGGGGCCAGGGGGCCTGGGGCTGGTGCGTCATGATGGGCGACGATGTCGCCCGTTAACCCCGCCCGGTATCCCCGGTTGGGGGGTGTGTCAGACCAGGGCCGCGGTCGCTGCGGCGACGATTTCGGGGTGGGAGGCGTGGATCAGGCGCCCGGCCTCCGGGACCCGGATCACCTGGTGGCCAGGCAGGGCCGTGTCCCACACCTCATCGCCTTCGCCCGGGAGGTAGAGCACGTCCTGCTCGCCGACCATCCGCGTCCAGGACCGGCCATCGGCCAGGGTCGGCGGGCGCCAGCCGATATAGCCGCTCTGCTCCTGGATAAAGCCCCAGGGGGTGGCCAGGGCGGCCAGACGGGCCGAGGCCACATAGTCGGCCAGGACCCTCGGGTCCTCCAGGGCGGCGAGGTCGGCCGGGCTCGCCTTGACCGCCTCGCGCACGATACCGGCCATGGACTTCGGGCTGGCGCGCCGGACCAGGAAGGCGGCGATCGGTTCGATCAGCTGCGGCTGGGCGGAGATCATCCGCTTGGCCATGTTCATCAGTCCGTCCCAGCGGGTGTCGACCTCATAGGGTCGAAAGGGATTGAGCAGGACGCCGCCGGCGAACAGTTGCGGATAGGTCTCGGCGAAGGCCAGGGCGGCGGCCTCGCCGCCGCGGCACAGCAGGCGGACCGACTTCAGCCTGAGCGCGCCGGCCACCAGGGCCATGTCGGCCGCTGCGCGCTGGGCGCCGACCTCGCCCTCGCCCTGGGGCGGATCGGTGAGGCCAAAACCCGGACGCTCGATGGCGATAGGTCGGAGCCCCCGCCGCTGCAGGGCGCCGATCAGGCCGCGATCGATCAGACTGCCCGTCAGCGCGCTGTGCATGAGGAAGGTGGGCGCGCCGCTGGCCGGGCCATAGTCCGACAGGGCGATACGTCCGCCCCCGTCCGGTCGGGCGAGCAGGCGCAGGGGCCTCAGTTCGTCGGCCTGGGCCGCATGGGCGAGGTTGTCGGCGCCGGCTACCGCCAGCAGGACCGAGGCCTGGACCACCACCTCGCTCAGGGCGCCGGCTGTGCGCACGCCCAGCACCTCGAACAGCCGCTTGAGCTCGGCCTTCACCACATGCTCGCTGACCTGCAGGGTGGCGGCGATCTCCGGCCGCGTCAGACCCATGGCCACCAGCCGGCCGACGCCGGCCTGGCGTTGAGACAGGCCGAGCGCCTGGGCGAGCAGGCCGGTCTCGGCCAGGTCGAAATCCCCCAGCCCCACCGCCATGTGCAGCCGGCGCACCAGATCGGCCTGCCGTCGGGCGCCGGCCTTTCGCAGGGCTGAGGCGATCGCCTCCCGGGCGGTTTCGTAGGCTACGCCGGCGGAGCGGGCGGCGGCCCTGAGGTTGTCGCGTCCCAGCAGCGCCGCGACCACCCGGCCTTCCAGGGACGTCAGCCGCCAGCCGTCGCAGGCCCGCTGGACCAGGCTTGGATGGGCGAAGGGACGGTAGGTCAGCACGATCAACCCGGCTTCACCCTCCCCAGCGGCGGCGATGGCCGGCGACAGGGGCCAGCGGCGGGCCGCCAGCGGCGCTGCGACCAGCACGACGGCCGTGTCCCCGTCCAGACATGGCTCCGCCGACAGCCGCCAGGCCCCCACCGCGGGCGGGGCCGGCTGGAGGTCGGAGCCAAAGGTCTGCGTGAAGACCGGATCGGCGAGGATCAATCGGCCGGAACGCGTGAAGGCCGCGCTCGCCAGGGCCTGGGCAGGCAGGGACAGGGGCGCCCCGGCCGCCGCGGCGTCGGGGGACACGCGGTCGATCGAGGCCAGAAGGCGCTCGGCCCCCGGCCCGCCGGATGCGGTCCCCACCGCCGACCTACGCTTTTCCCCTGGCTGCATGACCGCGGCCAAGCCCCTGTTCACGCCAACACGTCCCAGCGGCCATTCGCCGGGGCCGAAGGCGGAAGGTCAAGAGCCGCCGGTCGGCGAACCCCGGTCCAGCCTCAGTCCTGAAGGGGTTCGGCGTCGTATTTGGCGAGGCTTCCGGTGATGCGCTCGCCGCGAAGCACCTTCTGCACCGGCGACCAGCTGGCGCGATGAATCTCGCAGGGGCCCAGGCGTTCCAGGGCGCTGATATGGACCGGGGCGCCGTAGCCCTTGTGGCCGGCGAAGCCGTAGCCGGGATAGCGTTCGTCCATCTCGATCATCAGCCGGTCCCGGGCGACCTTGGCCAGGATCGAGGCCGCGGCGATGGAGAGCGACTTGCCGTCGCCGCCGACCACGGTCTTCACCGGGCAGGGCAGCTTGAAGGGGTAGTTGCCATCCACCAGGGCGAAGACCGGAGTCACCGCCAGGGCCTCGATGGCCCGGCACATGGCAAGGCCCGCAGCGTGCAGGATGTTGAGCTCGCTGATCTCGCCCACCGAGGCGAAGCCGACGCCCCAGGCGATAGCGCTGGCCTTGATCTCGATTTCCAGGCCTTCGCGGGCCTTGGCGGTCAGCTTCTTGGAATCGTTGAGGCCCGTCGGAATGCGCGCCGGATCGAGGATCACCGCCCCGGCGCTGACCGGGCCGGCCCAGGGCCCGCGGCCGGCCTCGTCCACGCCACAGACCGGAGAGGGGCAGGCGGCTTCCAGCAGCAGGTCTGGAAAGACGAGGAGAGGGGCGGGCTTGCGGGCCATCAGGCGCTCATAGCCGCGACTTCGTCGTGACGGAAGCAGCAGGTGAGGTGGTCATTCACCATGCCCACGGCCTGCATGAAGGCGTAGACGATCACCGGGCCGACGAACTTGTAGCCCTGCGCCTTCAGCGCCTTGGACACCTCCACGGCCAGCGGCGTCTGGGCCGGGACCTGGCCGATCTCACTCCACTGGTTCTGGATAGGCTTGCCGTCGGTGAAGGCCCAGAGGAAGCTCGACAGGTCCTGGCCCTTGTCGCGCATGTCCAGATAGATGCGCGCGCTCGCGATGGCGGCGTCGATCTTGGCGTTGGAGCGGACGATGCCGGCGTTGGCCATCAGTCGGGCGCGGTCGGCCTCGTCGAAGCGGGCGACGATCTCGGGGTCGAAGCCGGCGAAGGCCTCGCGGAAGGCCTCGCGCTTGCGAAGGATGGTGATCCAGGAGAGCCCGGCCTGGAAGCCGTCGAGCACCAGCTTCTCCCACAGCGCCCGAGGATCGTACTCCGGCACGCCCCAGTCGGTGTCGTGATAGGCCTCGTACAGCGGGTCGCCGGCCATGCCGCGCCAGCCACATCGAATCAGCTCGCTGCTCATGGGCGAAGTTTCGCCGGGGCCTTCCAGGCTCGCAAGTGAGGAGGTTCCCCCTCACGCCAACACCCTTTTCCGTCATGGTCGGGCTTGACCCGACCATCCATGAACACCGGCCTGGCAGGGTGTTCATGGGCCCTCGGATCAAGTCCGAGGGCGCCGGGAACCTACTGTGTGAGCGCCCGCTCGAACCAGTCCGGCCGCACCACCCGCACGGGCCGGCCGTCCACGCTCAGGTCGGCGCCTTCGATGCGGTCCAGGCGCAGCGACGCCATGGCCAGGCCGTCCGCGCCGCTCAGCATCTGGCCGGCCCGCAGTTCGCCGGCCAGCACCTCGGCGCCGGGCGCCGGGGCCACGCCCTCGAAACGGATCGGCAGGAACCGCGTCTTCACCGTGCCGCGGCGCTTCATCCGCGAGGTGGTCTCCTGGCCGACGAAGCAGCCCTTCTTGAAGTCGATGCCGTTCAGCAGGTCGAAATTCGCCTCGATCGGATAGGTCTGCTCGGTCCCCCAGTCGGCGGGACCTGGCACGCCCAGGGATCGGGCGAAGGCAGCGTAGTCGGCCTCGCCGCCCATGGCCGCGCCCTGCGGGGCCACAGCGCCATAGCCGCGCCAGCCCAGCTGCGGCAGTCGCGGATCGGCCAGCCAGCCCTCGCCGGGCGCCGCGCCATCGCCGAACAGGACGGCGACCTCGGCCTCGTCGGCGGCGATCGTCACCTTGGCCCGCAGGCGATAGATCATCAGCCGCTGCAGGATCGCGTCCCGGTGCTCGGCGGCCACGTCCAGCCAGCAGCCGTCCTCGCGGCCGATCACGAACAGGTCGTAGAGCACCTTGCCCTGGGGGGTCAGCAGGGCGCCGAAGCGGATCTCGCCCGCCGCCAGGGTCTCGACATTCTGGCTGATCAGATTGTGCAGGAAGTCGCGCCAGTCAGCCCCGCCCAGGGCGATCACGGCGCGGCTGGCGAGGGGAACATAGCTCAAGGTCTGGACCATGGTAGGGCACTTAGGATCGCGGCGGCTCGCGCGCCAGCCAGAGGCCCTCTATAACCGGCCGATGACGCAAGGGTCTTTCCCCATTCTGTTCATCACCGCGACCCGGATCGGGGACGCAGTGCTGTCCTCCGGCCTGCTGGCCAAGCTGCGCGAAGAGATTCCCCACGCCCGCTTCACCATTGTGGCCGGACCCGCCGCCGCGCCGCTGTTCGCCGACACGCCAGGCCTGGACGAGCTGATCGTCTTCCAGAAGGCGCGCAACGGCGGCCATTGGCTGGCCCTGTGGAACAGGGTCCGCCACCGGCGCTGGGGCCTGGTGGTTGACCTGCGCGGCTCGGCCATGGCCAGCTTCGTGCGCACCAGGCGCCGGGCGATCTTCCGCCGCCAGCCTGGCCACCCCGTCCACAAGGTGGTCGAGGCCGCCCGCCTGCTGAAGCTGGAGGACGAGCCGCCGGCGCCCCATATTTTCACGAGCCCCGAGACCGAGGCCGCCGCCGCCGCCCTGACCCGGGGCGGGGGACCGATCCTGGCCCTGGCGCCGGCCGCCAACTGGGTGGGCAAGACCTGGCCCCTTGAACGGTTCGCCCAGCTCGCCATCCGTCTGCTTGGCCGGGACGGCGCCCTGCAGGGCGCGCGGCTGATGGTGCTGGGATCTCCCGACGACACCGAGGTGGTGGCGTCGCTGCGCCACGTGGTTCCCAGCCACAAGTTCATCAACCTGGTGGGCAAGACCGACCTGCTGACCAGCTATGCCGCGCTCCGTCATGCGCGGCTCTTCGTCGGCAACGATTCGGGGCTGATGCACATGGCCGCCGCGGCCGGCGCCCCGACGCTCGGGCTGTTCGGCCCCTCGGACGACACGCTGTACGCCCCCTGGGGGCCGCAGACCCGCGTGGTGCGTGGCGCCCGCACCTTCGAACAGATCCGCCAGCAGGACCCGGACCTCAACCAGAGCTTCTGTCACATGATGGATCTCAGCGTCGACACCGTGGCGCGGGCGGCCTACGACCTGCTGGCGCAGACGGAGACGAGCCATGGCTGAGACCTATGACCTGATCGTCCATGGGGGCGAGGTGGTGAACCACGACGGACGCGGGGCCGCCGATATCGGCGTGCGCGGCGGCAAGATCGTCGCTATCGGCGACCTCTCCCAGGCTTCGGCGGCCGAGCGTTTCAACGCGGCGGGCCTGCACGTCCTGCCCGGCGTCATCGACACCCAGGTGCATTTCCGCGAGCCCGGCCTGGAGTGGAAGGAAGACCTGGAGAGCGGCTCGCGCGGGGCGGTGCTCGGCGGCGTGGTCGCCGTCTTCGAGATGCCCAACACCGAGCCCACCACCACCGACGCCGATGCGCTCGCCGACAAGCTGGCCCGCGCCAAGGGGCGGATGCACTGCGACCACGCCTTCTATGTGGGCGGCACCCACGAGAACGCCAGCTTCCTGGGCGAGCTGGAGCGCCTGCCGGGCTGTTGCGGGATCAAGGTCTTCATGGGCGCGTCCACCGGCACCCTGCTGGTGCAGGACGACGAGGGCGTCGAGCAGGTGCTGCGCCATGTGAACAGGCGGGCGGCCTTCCATTCCGAGGACGAGTACCGCCTGGCCGATCGCCGGGGTCTGGCCCGCACCGGCGACTGGACCAGTCACCCGGAGGTGCGCGACGCCCAGGCCGCCATCGAATCCACCGAGCGGCTGCTGCGCATCGCCCGCAAGCTCGGCAAGCGTATCCACGTCCTGCACGTGACGACGGCGGAAGAGGTCGAGATCCTGGCGCGCCACAAGGACGTGGCCAGCGTCGAGATGACTCCCCAGCACCTGACCCTGGAAGGCCCCGAGGCCTATGAGCGGCTGAAGGGCTTCGCCCAGATGAACCCCCCGATCCGCGAGGCCCGCCACCGGGCAGGCCTCTGGCGCGGGCTGGCGGCTGGCGTCACCGACGTCATCGGCTCCGATCACGCCCCCCATACCCGCGAGGAGAAGGCCAGGCCCTATCCGGCCTCGCCCTCGGGCATGCCCGGCGTCCAGACCCTGGTGCCCATCATGCTGACCCATGTGGCCGAGGGACGGCTGTCCATCGAACGCTTCGTGGACCTGACCAGTCATGGGGCCAACCGGTTGTTCGGCCTGGCCGACAAGGGCCGGCTGGCGGTGGGCTATGACGCCGACCTGACCATCGTCGACCTCAAGGCGCGCCGGACCATCACCCACGACGCCATGGCCAACCGCGCCGGCTGGACCCCCTTCGACGGGATGGAGGCCAAGGGCTGGCCCATGGCGACCATCATCCGCGGGCGGGTCGTCATGCGCGACGACGAGGTGGTGGCCGAGGGGACCGGGGCGCCCGTCCGCTTCGCCGAAACCCTGGCGAGCTGAGGCCGACACAGGCCACGCCCCCTTTTCAGGCGCCGGCGTGCGCGTCCATAAAGTCATATGGACGCAGAGCTTCGCATCGAGACCGCCGCCTTCCGCGATCCGCGCTATGGCGCCAAGCGGCTGGAGGTGGAGCATAGGGCGGACGGGACCATGGTCCTGGCCAATCCCACGCCCTTCTCGCAGCGGTTTCAGACGCCCCATGAGGCCCTGGCCTATTGGGCCGAGGCGGCGCCCGACCGCGTCTGGCTGGCCGAGCGGGCCGGGGCGGGCTGGCGGACGCTCACCTATGGCGAGGCCTGGCATGCGGTGACGCACCTGGCCGGGGGGCTCGTCGCCCGCGGCCTGACCGGTCCGCGGCCGATCCTGATCCTGGCGCACAATGGCGTCGACCATGCGCTCCTGATGTACGCGGCCATGAGCCAGGGGACGCCGGTGGCGCCGGTCTCGCCGCAATATGGGCTGGCGGGGGCGAACCTGGCGCGTCTGACCCACGCCTGCGAGGTGCTGCGCCCGGCCGCGGTCTTCACCGAGGACGCCGAGCGCTTCGCCACCGGGCTGTCGGCGGAGGTTCTGGCCGGCCTGCCGGTGATCGCCGCCAGCCATGGCCGGCCGGGACACATCGCGCTCGCCGAACTCTATGGACAGGCGGCGGCGCCCAGCGCCCATCCCGGCGACCACGCCAAGTATCTGCTGACCTCGGGCTCCACCGGCCTGCCCAAGGCGGTGATCATCACCCAGCAGGCCCTGGCCCTGAACTCGGCCCAGATCGCCGCCTGCTTTGACGACGACGAGCCGCCGGTGATCGTCAACTCCGCGCCCTGGAGCCACAGCCTGGGGGCCAACTCCATCCTGCACATGTGCGCCACCCGGGGCGGGACGCTGTATATCGATGCGGGCCAGCCGACGGCGGCGCGGTTTGCCGAGACGGTGCGCAACCTCACCGAGATCTCGCCCACCTATCACAACATGGTTCCGGCCGGCTGGATGCTGCTGGTGGACGAGCTGGAGAAGGACGAGGCCCTGGCGCGGACCTTCTTCGCCCGCCTCCGGCTGATGCAGTATGGCGGCGCCAGCCTTGGCCAGGACATCAGCGACCGCATCCAGGCGGTCGCCGTGCGCACCGTGGGCGAGAGGATCAGCTTCGCCAGCGGTTATGGCGCCACCGAGACCGGCCCCACAGCCTGCAACGTCCACTGGCCCAACGACCGCATGGGGCTGATCGGCCTGCCCATCCCCGGCACGGCGGTGAAGCTGGTTCCCGTGGCCGGCAAGCTGGAGTTCCGGGTCAAGGGGCCGCAGGTGACCACCGGCTATCTGGGACGGCCCGAGCTCTCGGCCCAGTCCTTCGACGAGGACGGCTTCTATATCCTCGGCGACGCCGCGCGCCTGGTGGACCCACAGGCGCCGGAGGCCGGCTTGGCCTTCGACGGACGCATCTCGGAGAACTTCAAGCTGGCCAGCGGCACCTTCGTGGCCGTGGGCGAGGTGCGGATCGCGGCCCTGTCGGCCATCGGCGGGGCGGTCACCGACGCGGTGGTCTGCGGCGAAGGCCAGGCCGCCCTTGGCCTGATGTTCTATCCCGATCCCCGCCGGGCCCGCGACGAGGTCGAGGCCGCCGTGCGCCGCGGCCTCGACGCCTACAACGCCAAGGCCCGGGGCGGCGGCCGCATCGCGCGCGCCCTGGTCCTGCCGGACGGCCCCGATGCCGGGGCCGGCGAGATCACCGACAAGGGCTACATCGCCCAGACCCTGGCCAGAACCCGCCGCGCGGAGGCCCTGTCGCGCCTCTTCGCCGATCCCCCGCCCCCTGATGTGATGGTGTTTGACTGATGAACGGCGCCGACGCCCTGATCGAGACCCTGTTGGCCAATGAGGTCGACGCCTGCTTCGCCAATCCCGGCACCAGCGAGATGCAGTTCGTCGCCGCCCTGGACCGGCAGCCGACCATGCGGCCGGTGTTGTGTCTGTTCGAAGGGGTGGCCACCGGCGCCGCCGACGGCTTCGGCCGCATGGCCGATCGGCCGGCCTGCACCCTGCTGCACCTGGGCCCGGGCTACGGCAACGGCCTGGCCAATCTGCATAATGCGAGGCGCGCCTACACGCCGCTGGTCAATGTGGTCGGCGACCACGCCACCTATCACCGCCAGTACGACGCGCCGCTGAACTCCGACATCCCGACCATCGTCGGCCCGAACTCGCTGTGGGTGAAGTCGGCCGACCGCGCCGACGATGTGGCGGGCCTCGCCGCCGAGGCCGTCGCCGCGAGCTTCGGCCCGCCCGGCGGCCCGGTCAGCCTGATCCTGCCCGCCGACTCCGCCTGGACGCAGACCAAGGTGGGCGCGGTGAAGGCGAAAAAGCCCGAACGGCCAGCCCCGTCCGGCGACGCCATCGAAGCGGCCGCCCGCGCCGTCCGCGCGGCGAAGAAGACGGTCCTGCTGATCGGCGGCCAGGCCTGCCGCGCCGAGGCCATGGTCCAGGCCGCGCGGCTGGCCGCCCATGGGGTGCGAGTGCTGGCCGACACCTTCGTCGCCCGCCAAGGCCGGGGGGCCGGCCTCTTCCAGCCCGGGCGGATGCAGTATTTCGGAGAGGCGGCCCTGGCCGATCTGGCCGGGACCGACCTGATGCTGCTGGCCGGCACGACCCAGCCGGTGGCCTTCTTCGCCTATCCGGACCGGCCGAGCCTGCTGGTGCCGGAGGGCTGCGAGTTGATGACCCTGGCCGCCCGCAGCGAGGACGCCGTGGCCGGCCTGCGCGCCCTGGCCGACGCCCTGGGCGCCCCGGCGTCGGGCCCCGTCCAGCCCCTGAAGCGGCCTGAAGCTGCGCCCACGGGCCCGATGACCCCGCAGGCGGCCGGCGCCTCCATCGCCCGTCATCTGCCCGAAGGGGCGATCATCTGCGACGACTCGGTGACCTCTGGCGGCGGCGTCGCCAGCCAGACCGGCACGGCGGCCCCGCACGAGGTGCTGGCCCTGACCGGCGGCGCCATCGGCCAGGCGATCCCGCTGTCCATCGGCGCGGCCGTGGCCTGTCCCGACCGCAAGGTGCTGTCGCTGAACGGCGACGGGGCGGCCATGTACACGGTCCAGGGCCTCTGGACGATCGCCCGGGAAAACCTCGACGTCACCGTCGTGGTCTTCGCCAACCACGCTTATCGGATCCTCAATATCGAGCTGGGCCGCACGGGGGCGGGCGAGGCTGGCCCTTCGGCCTCACGCCTGCTCGATCTCGGTGACCCGCGGATCGACTGGGTGGCCATGGCCAAGGCCATGGGCCTGCCGGCCGTACGCTGCGAAACCGCCGAGTCCTTCGAGACCGCGTTCGCCGGCGCCATGCGCAACAAGGGCCCCATGTTCATCGAAGCGGCCATCGGCTGAGCCTGTCTCCGGCCAACAAAAAGGCCCGCGGTTTCCCGCGGGCCTTGATGCCGTTCCGATCGATCTGATCGATCAGGTGTTGCCGGGCAGCTTGCACCCGCCAGCGATACCCTTGGCGAAGGCGCAGCCCAGGGCGTCGGAGGACACGATCGGGTTCTGCTTGTACTCGATCATGTAGCCGGCCAGGCCGTCAGCGCAGGCCACTTCGATATAGGCCGAGCCGTCGGCGGTCTTGCCGACCAGGCGCTGGGCCGACACCTGGCAGCTGTCGCGGCCGTGCTTCTTCAGGTCGGCGGTCAGGGCCGGATAGGTGGCCGCGTCGTCGTTCAGGCCGCAGCGATAGCCGGCGATCGGCGCATAGGCGCAGTTGTAGACGGTGGCCTTGCCGCCGGTCTCGAACACGCCGACGCCGCCGGGCTTGCCGTCCTTGCAGACCAGCTCGACCACGTCCTTGCCGGCCGCAGCGGGGAAGGCCGCGTAGCGTTCGACGTCGCAGTCGAAGCCGGCGCCCTTGGCCAGACGGGTGTAGAGGGCCGCCTGCTCGGTGGCCGCCTCACGGGCGTCGGTCAGGGTGCAGCCGCCGAGGATGCCCAGGGCGCGGGCGCAGTCCCAGGATTCCGCCAGCTGGCCGGTGTTGGCGACCTTGTAGATGTAGCCCTTGCCGTCTTCACAGGCGGCTTCGAAATAGTTGGAGCCATCGGTGGTGGCGCCGACGAAGCGGCGATTGGTGACGGCGCAGCTCTTGGCGTCGGCCGTGGCCATCTGATCGACAATCCGCAGGCGGGCGGCGGCGTCGCCGAGCTCGCAGCTGATGTTGGTCTCGGCCTGGTCGTAGATCAGGCAGTTGGTGGCGTCGACGGTGGTGTCGGCGGTGGCCGGATAGCCGGTGTTCAGGATGTAGCCGGTGACGCCGTCGTCGCAGGCGATCTCGAAAAAGGTGTTGGTGGCGCTGCGGCCGATGGCGCGGCTGTTGGCCACGGTGCAGGCGACGCCGTCCTTGGCGGCCAGCTTGGCCAGCTCAGCGCCGGGGTTCTGGTTGCCGGGCAGTTGGCAGGCCAGGGCCGAGGGCTTGCCGTCTTCGCCGACGGCGCCGGCTTCAAGACAGGTGAACAGGTTGGTGGCGCCGCCGGACACGGCCTCCATCACAAAGCCCATGCCTTCCTGGCAATCGACTTCGTAGTACGAGGTCGAGGTCTTGGCGCGGCGATCCTCATTCTTGCCCACGAGACGGGCGTCGACGATCTGGCAGTTCAGGCCGGCGGCCTGGGCCAGGGCGGGGGCCTCGGCCATGCCCTGGGTCCGCGACTGCTCGGTGACGCCGGCGTCGCGGGATTGCGACATCACTGCGGCCGGCGCCAGGGCGACCACGGCCAGGGCTGCGGCGAGCCCAATTGTCATACGCCTCATGATTACTTCATCTCCTGGGGGTCGTTCCTCTGCGCGGAGATAAGCCCCCGCGATCCATTGGGGTCAAGGTCGAGTCTTTCCGAGATCAAGCTTGGCCGACGCCGAAACCTTTGATCGCGATGTGGTCAAGCTTTTGGTTCGCCACGGGTTTTCGCCTCTCTTGCTCTTCCACGATCCTTGATCGGCGCACATGAACGGGGGCTGACACGCCGCCTCTCGATGCAGGCTGCGCCCCGGCCTGCGGCGGCGGGTCACAGGCGCTGTTCAGAACGGCGTCGACGCGTCCGGCGCCGCAGCCTAGAATTTACGAAGTAAGACCAATGGAGAGGACCCCCACATGAGCCATGTGATCGCGCAGACGTCCGATGGGGTCCTGACCCTGACCCTCAATCGCCCGGAAAAGAAGAACGCCCTGACCCGGGACATGTACCAGGCCCTGGGCGACGCCATCGATGCGGCCGAATTCGACAAGGATGTCCGCTGCATCCTGTTCCAGGCCGAGGGCGACATGTTCACCGCCGGCAACGACCTGTCGGACTTCGCGGCGGTCAATGCGGGCGAGGCGCCGGCCAATGAGGCCCGCCGCGGCGGCAATCCCCTGCTGGCGGCGCTCGCCCGGGCCAAGACGCCCCTGGTGGCCGCCGTCAATGGCCGCGCCGTGGGCGTCGGCGTCACCATGCTGCTGCACTGCGACCTCGTCTATCTGAGCGAGGACTCGGTGCTGACCACGCCATTCGTGAACCTGGCCCTGGTGCCCGAGGCCGCCTCCAGCCTGACCCTGCCCGACCGCATCGGTCATGCCCGGGCCTTTTCCATGTTCGTGCTCGGCGAGGCCGTCGACGCCCAGAAGGCGCTCGCCTGGGGCATCGCCAACGAGGTCCTGCCCCGGGAAGAACTGCGCGCCCGGGCGCGCGCCGCGGCCATGGCTGTCGCCGCCCGGCCGCCGGCCGCCGTCACCATCACCAAGGCGCTGATGCGTGACCCCGTCGGTCTGGCCGAACGCATGGACCGGGAGGGCCGTCACTTCTCCGACCAGCTCAAATCGCCGGAAGCCAAGGAGGCCTTCGCCGCCTTCGCCGAAAAACGCGCCCCGGACTTCGCCAAGGTCAGCGGCCGGTGAGTTTCGGTTCGAGGTTCGGCGCCTTCACACCGGCCCGCATCGTCGCGGGCGAGCATGATCTTTCGGGCCGCAACATCATCGTCACTGGCGGGGCCAGCGGCATCGGCCTGGAGACGGCACGCGCCCTGGCCGGGGCGGGGGCCGACGTCATGCTGGCGGTCCGCGACCGTTCAGCCGGCGAGCGGGCGGCCGTACAGATCAATGAGAGCATCGGCGCCGATCGCGTCGTGGCCGGCACGCTGGACCTGGCCAGCCTGTCCTCGGTCAGCTCCTTTGTCGACGCCTGGGGGGATGAACCCCTGGACGTGCTGATCAACAATGCCGGGGTCATGGCCTGCCCGCTGGAATACACCTCGGACGATCTGGAGATGCAGATCGGGGTCAATCACTTCGGCCACTTCCTGCTGAGCATCGGCCTGGCCCGGGCCCTGATGAACGCCGCCGAGGCCGATCGCGCCGCCCGCGTGGTCAGCCTGTCGTCCATCGGCCACCGCCGCAGCCCGATCCAATTCGACGACGTCCATTTTCGCAACAGGCCCTACGACAAGTGGGAGGCCTATGGGCAGTCCAAGACGGCCAATGCGCTGTTCGCCGTGGCCTTCGACGAACGCTTCGCCGAGCACGGGATCAACGCCAACGCCGTCATGCCCGGCGGCATCATGACCCCGCTGCAGCGCCACCTGACCGAGGACGAGATGGCGGCCATGGGCTGGCTGGACGAGGACGGCAAGCCGGTCGAGGGCTTCAAGACCCCGGAACAGGGCGCGTCGACCAGCGTCTGGGCCGCCGTGGCCGAGGAGCTGGAAGGCGAAGGCGGCCTCTATCTGGAGGACTGCTCGGTGGCCATGCCCTGGACCAAGGACAAGCCTAACCAGGGCGTGATGGACCACGCCCTGGATCCGGAAGCCGCAGAGCGGCTGTGGATCCTCACCGAAGAAACCGTGGGAGCGACCCTATGAGCCTGCAAGGCAAGACCCTGTTCGTCACCGGCGCCAGCCGCGGCATCGGCCTGGCCATCGCGCTGCGGGCGGCCCGCGACGGCGCCAATGTCGCCATCGCCGCCAAGACCGCAGAGGCCCACAAGCATTTGCCCGGCACCATCTATTCGGCCGCCGAGGAGATCGAGAAGGCCGGCGGCAAGGCCCTGCCGTTGATCGTCGATGTCCGCGACGAGGCCAATGTGATGGACGCCGTCGAGCAGGCGGCGGCGAAATTCGGCGGCATCGACATCTGCGTGAACAACGCCTCGGCCATCCAGCTGACCGGCACCTTGCAGACCGAGATGAAGCGCTATGACCTGATGAACCAGGTCAACGCCCGGGGGACCTACCTCACCTCCAAGGCCTGCATCCCCCACCTGAAGCGCAGCGCCAATCCCCACGTCCTGATGCTGTCGCCGCCGCTGGACATGAACCCCCGCTGGTTCAAGGGCCATGTGGCCTACACCATGGCCAAGTTCGGCATGAGCATGTGCGTGCTGGGCATGGCCGAGGAATTCCGCGAGGACGGGATCGCCTTCAATGCGCTCTGGCCCCGCACCGGCATCGCCACCGCCGCCATCCAGTTCGCCCTGGCCGGCGAAGAGGGCATGAAGAGCTGCCGCACCACCGACATCATGGCCGACGCCGCCTACGCCATCTTCAACAAGCCGGCCCGCGACTTCACCGGCAACTTCCTGATCGACGACACCTTCCTCTATGGCGAGGGCGAGCGGGACTTCGACAAGTACCGGGTCGATCCCACCGCGCCCCTGATGCCGGACTTCTTCGTGCCGGAGGACCCCGTCCCGCCCCCTGGCGTGAAGATCGGGTGAGGATGACCACCTACTAGTTGGCGTCAGCTTCCGACCGACTTTGGACTTCAATCTGAAACGGGATCGTAGATGTCCAGAATGAGGCTGATGCCTCGCTGACCCATGGCGTGGAGCGTTTCCGGACTAAGTTCCAGCCCTTCGTTCGTCTCTCTCATGAACAGGCCGCAGTACATGTCGATGCTGAAGCGTTTGGACAGTCCGGTCCAGACGGCCGTATCCGGCGTGAGCGATGCGAGAATTCGTACTATTTGGCCTTCCAGATCGCCCGGCTGCGCGTCGGGCGCGCTGAAATGCCAGCGGCCAGTTTTTTCGACATAGTGTTGCGTCGGACCCGCCCTGATGTCGCCCTTTCGGCCCCACTGTGTAGGGGCCGCGGCCAGCAACTGCGTCACCTCGTCTGGGTCAAGGTCATCGCCAAACAATCGAAGGCTAGCTGCAGTTTGCGAGATTTCAGCCATGCGACTCTGCCGCTCGTAATTTGGGGGCAAGGCACTTTGCATTGAGCGGCGGTGGGCGTCGCTAGTTTCCGAGCTAGCTGGCCCGGTCTAGACCGCGATGTCGATGATGGCGCCCTTGGCGTCGCCAGACTGGGCGTCGGCCTTGGCCTCCTGCTCGATGGCCTCGCGCAGGCGCTTGGCGATCTCTTCGGCGATGGCCGATTTCAGCGCCTGAGGGTCGCCGCCGCCCTGCGCGGCGAACTCGGTCTCGACCTGCTTGCGGATCATCTCCTCAAGCTTCTCGCGCTTCACCTTCTTCTGCCACTCATAGAAGCCGCCGGCCTGGCCGATCTCGTCGGTCACGCTGGGGCCCTGGGGCTTGTCGGCGCGGCTCTGATCCCGCGCGAACGGGTTCGACGCCGTCAGGGCCGCAAAGGGGTTGGAAGCGCCAATGCTGGCGACCATGGTTCGGCTCCGCTGATCAATCTCGCCTGGCGTTAAGCAAGATTGGCGCCAGCCGATCACCCTAGTCCCGGTCCGGAGCCCCCAGCGGGAAGTAGTGGCGGAAGGGGCGGGCCTCATTCACCGCGCGGGCGAAGGACGGCCGCTGCAACAGGCGCTGGCGATAGGCCTTGAGCGCGGCGCAGGCCTCCGGGATCGGATAGGTCCAGTCGGCATAGAAGAGCGACGGGGCGGCGGCGCAGTCGGCCAGGGTGAAGGTGTCGCCCACGGCCCAGGTGCGGCCCTGCATGCGCTGGTCGAGCCAGGCATAGCTGGCGTCCAGCATCTGGCGCGCCTCATCCACTCCGAGCGGATCGCGCTGGTCGGCGGGCCGCAGGGAGTCGTAGACGAACTTGCCCTGGGGCGTCATGACGTAGTTGTCGAAGACGCGGTCCAGCATGCGCGCCTCCAGCGCCAGGTCGGGATCGTCCGGGATCAGCCTTACAGGCCCCGGATGATGAACCTGCAGATATTCGATGATGACCGAAGCCTCCAGCACCACCCGTCCGTCCGCGCGCAGGATCGGAAAGCGCTTCAATGGCCACAGCTCGGCGAACTCCTCGCCGACGCCGGGGTCCTCCAGCATCCGGTAGGCGAAGGGAACGTCGTTCTCATAGAAGGCGATCAGGGCCTTCTGGCAGTAGGACGAGAAGGGGTGGGCGAAAAATTCCAGGGTCATGCGAAGGCCCGGGCTTCCCGCCCCTCCATCAAGGCCACCAGATTGTCCACGTGCCAGGTGGTGCCGTGCTCGCGGCCCTTCACGGCCTCGACGCCGCCGCTGAAATAGGAGCCCTGCTCGGTGTGGATCAGCCGGGTCCCGTCGCCCTGCGCCCGGAATTCCAGGGTCTGGAGGGAGACCGACAGCTTCTCGTCGTTGTGGAACATGTCGTAGACCAGCACGATCCGCTCGTTCTCGACGATGTCGTGGTAGGTGGCCTGGAAGTCGGTGACCTTGCCGTCCGGCCAGCGGGCGTGGAACCGCTCCTTGCCGCCGACGCGGAAGTCGAAGTCGCGGTTCAGGGTCTCGATATCGGCCGGCGCCTTGAACCAGGCCATCTTGGCCTCCAGGCTCGAATAGGCGGCGAAGACCCGGGCCGGCGTGGCGGCCAGCGCCCGCTCGATGGTGAAGGTGGCGTTGATCAGCGTCATTTGTCCCCCTCCTGCGGGGCGGTCTGGGCCAGATAGGCCTCCAGTTGGTCATACTGCTGCGCCCAGAACCGCCGGCGCTCGGTGATCCAGCCTTCGATCTGGGCGATGGCGCCGATCTCCAGGCTGCAGGTGCGCACGCGGCCCACCTTCTGGCTCTTCACCAGCCCTGCCGCTTCCAGAACCTGGAGGTGCTGGACCACGGCCGAAAGCGTCATGGGCAGGGGCCTCGCCAGTTCGCTGACCGAGGCCGGCCCGAGGCTCAGCCGCTCGACCATGGCGCGGCGTCCCGGATCGGACAGGGCCTGAAAGGCGATGTCGAGGCGCTCGGAGTGATGCTGTAGCATTGACTTAAGTTTTTAGCGGCCACGTCTTGAGAGTCAAGCGCTCGCTTAAGCGACACCCTCGAAACCGCAGGCCGCACGGCGAGTTCCCCCGAGAGGAGGAAGGCCAGATGAGTCAGAAAACCGAAAAATGGTCGCAGGACGTGACCGAACACAGCGACGCCCTGGATCTGGAAGAGGACGTCTTCACCCTCGACGATCCGGCGAAGATCGCCGCCTCGCTCAAGCGCTCGGCCGAGCGCAGCCACCGCCGGAAGGGCACGCCCTTCCAGTCGGCCATGTCCATGCTGACCTTCTATATCAACCGCGCTGGCGACAATTTGCCCGCCCAGCAGCGCAAGACCCTGGAGGCGGCCAAGGACGAACTGCGCAAGGCCTTCGGGCGGGAGACCGACTAGGGCCTGGAGGTGTCCAGCCGGGCCAATCGCGCGCGACGCTCGGCATAGCGGTCGTCCAGGGGCGCGGTGCTGAGGAAGACCTTCAGGATTTGCGCGGCGCTCGCCTCATCGACGGTGTCAGCGCCCAGGACCAGCATATTGGCGTCGCCATGCTCCCGCGCCGGACCGCTCTCGGCGGCCGTATGAAGCAGTGTCGCGCGCATGAAGGGGAAGCGGTTGGCGGTGATCGCCATCATCTGTCCGCTGCCGCAGATGCCGATGGCGAAGTCAGACCGGCCCGCGCCGACCTCATCGACCAACCGAACCGCATAGTCCATCGCATCGACCCGCTCGGCCGCGCTGTTCGCCCCGAAGTCGTTCACGCCGTAGCCGTGGGCGACCAGCCACGCGGACAGATGCGCCTTCAAGGCGACCCCGCGATGGTCGGAGGCGATGGCGATGGGCTTGTCGGTCAGATGCTGGGGCATGGGGCGATCCGGCGTGCGGCGAGGGCGCTCGGGTCTCAGCGGAAACGCCCATGGATTTTGAGGCGCGGCCTTGATAACAGCAACGGCATGGATCGCGCTCTCAATACGTCAGCCAGCACCAATTGCGTCACCCTTGCGGGGCGTGGAGCCGGCTGCGTGCGCGACACCTAGCCGTCGACCCAAGCCCCGCCGAGGACGGCCGGGGCTTCTTCTTGGAAAGCATGCATCCGGCCTCCCAATTCAGGAGACCCTTGTGATGCCCTTCCTTTTACCCCTTCCCGAAACGCCGCGTCTTGAGACGGAGCGACTGGTCCTCCGCCCCTTGAGGCTCGAAGACAGTCCGGCCGTTCAGCGCCATTTCCCGCACTGGGCGATGGTGCGCCACATGATGGCGAGAACGCCCTGGCCCTACCCGGCCGACGGAGCGGAAACCCATATCCGCGCATGCCTGGAGACACGCGCCCGCGGCGAACAGTTCTACTGGGCGATCACGCTCAAGGGCGGAGACGACGAACTGATAGGCCGCATCGACCTGCGGCCGGACGCCGGCGTCGGCTCCATGCGCGGCTTCTGGTTGGCCCAGGACTACTGGGGCCGCGGCCTGATGACGGAAGCCGCCGACGCGGTGAACGCGTATGCCTTCGAGGTGCTGGACTGGCCCTTTATCGAGGTGAGCACGAACAGCGCCAACCGCGCCTCGCAGCGCATCAAGGAGAAGCAAGGCTTCACCCTCCGGCACATGGGCGTCGGCGAGTATGTCGAGGGCGTCAAAGAGACAGCGTTCTGGCGGCTCAATCAGGAGGCGTGGCGGTCGCGAAGGGGAGGCGCGGCAATTCGCTAAGCTTCGGTGATCGCGGCCAAGGCGCCGCGCCCGAGGACGCCCCCTAACGCCGAAAAAGCCCCGGCTCACGCGAACCGGGGCCTCTCGCGTGCTCTGATCGACCAGCCTAGGACTTGAAGAAGGCCAGCAGGTCGGCGTTGATCAGGTCCGGGTGGGTCGACGCCATCCCGTGCGGCAGGCCGGGATAGGTCTTCAGCGTCCCCTGCCGCACCAGCTTGATGGCCAGATGCGCGCTGTTGGCGATGGGGACGAGCTGGTCGTCTTCCCCGTGCAGGATCAGCACAGGGACGTCGATCTGCCTCAGGTCCTCGGTGAAGTCGGTCTCCGAGAAGGCCTTGATGCAGTCGTAGTGGGCCTTGGCGCCGCCGGCCATGCCCTGCCGCCACCAGTTGTCGATCAGACCCTGGCTGACCTTGGCGCCGGGGCGATTGAAGCCGAAGAACGGCCCCTCGGGGATGTCGCGGAAGAACTGGGCGCGGTTGGCGGCCAGGGACGTGCGGAAGCCGTCGAACAGCTCCATAGGCAGGCCGTCCGGATTGGCCGGCGTCTTCAGCATGATCGGCGGCACCGCGCCGATCAGCACGGCCTTCGAGACCCGGCCGGGCTTGGCGCGCGCCACATAGCGGGCGACCTCGCCGCCGCCGGTGGAATGGCCGACATGGATGGCGTTCTTCAGGTCCAGGGCGTCGGCCAGGGCGATCACGTCGGCGGCGTAGGTGTCCATCTCGTTGCCGCTGTCGGTCTGGGTCGAGCGCCCATGGCCGCGTCGGTCGTGGGCGATCACCCGATAGCCCTGCAGCCGGAAGAACATCATCTGGGCGTCCCAGTCGTCGGAGGACAGGGGCCAGCCGTGATGGAAGACGACCGGTTGCGCGTCCTTCGGACCCCAGTCCTTGTAGAAGATCTGCACGCCGTGCTGGGTGGTGACATAGCCGCTTTCGGCGCGGTCGGCGCCACGGGGCGTCTGGGCGGTCTTGGGCTCGGCGCCTTGAGCGACCGTAGCGGCCGAGAGCGCGGCGATGCCGAGGCCGGCGGTCATGACGCCGCGGCGGGAAGCCTGATGGGACACAGTCATGGTCATCTCCATTGGTGTTTGCGACAACGTTTATCGCGATAACAAAACCTCTGGCTGCGCCATTTCGCGATGTCCAGATATTTCTTATCGCGATATCTATTTTTGTGATAAGAAGGTTTTGCGACAGAGGAGAGGCGGCGTGCGCCCATTGGACCAACAGATTTGCTTCACATTGTACGCCACCAGCATGGCGGTCACCCGGGCCTACAAGCCCCTGCTCGACGAGTTGGGGCTGACCTACCCGCAGTACCTCGTGCTGAGCGTGCTGGGGGAGGCGGGCGGCCTGACCATTGGCGGCGTGGCCGCGCGCCTGGATCTGGAATCCAGCACGGTGACGCCCCTGGTGAAGCGCCTCGAAGCGGCGGGCCTGGTGACCCGGACGCGCAGTCTCGATGACGAACGACGGGTGGAGGTGAACTTGACTCCCGAGGGCCAGGCGCTCCTCGAAAGGTCCGACTGCCTCGGCGACAGTCTGATCGAGCGGTCCAGGATGTCCGGGCAGGATCTGGAGGCGCTGAACAAGCAGATCCAGGCCCTCCGCGACCAGATCAACAAGGCCTGAGCCAGCGGCCTGGCTAAGGGCGCGAACTCCACACACCGCGTTGCAGGAGCTCGCGGGTCCAGTAAGTTGAGCCCAATGGCTCAGCTTGTGATGTTCCTCTCGGTCGTCGGCCTCACGGCAGCCCTAGCCGCCGCGTGGATCTACGCCCTGGTCACAGGCCGCTTCGCCCTGATCGGCCCGCTCATCGGGGTGAGCCGGGCGACGCGGCCGGTCAGCTACGTGGTCCTCCTGGCGGTGTTTTTGCTTTCTGTCGCCTTCGGGGTCGGGGCGTCCGCCGTGGCGGGGAAACATGCCTTCCCCCTGCAGCACATCCCTGGCCCACCGGCCGCAGGCTATGCCGAGCCATCGAAGACGAAGGTCCCTGAACGGGCAAACGCGGCCCTAGGCTACTTTCCCGCTTCGCTCATGCGAACGACCTATACCTGTAGAGAGAACGGGAATGCGCCTGTCTTGGATGACTGGGAAGTGGCCTGGTATTCTCGCCATCTGGCGGCGGCCGGTGAGCCGTCGTTGCTGGAGGCGGTGAAACAAGGGACGCCCAGGCGGGACGTTTATCGGTTCACCTGGCTCAGATCATTCGAAAAGCCCATCATAATACGCATCGAGCGGGCTAAGAGCGGCGCCTTGCTCATGACGGCTTCTCGTCTTTCGGGCATGGGAGGCTACGTACCGGGCTCGATTGAGGCGCGGATCAGCAAGGACTTGAGTCAGGACGAGGCGCACCAGTTCCGCAGAGCCCTGTCGGCTGCGAACGGCCTGCGGCTCAAGGCGGTGTCCTGCCGGTGGGGGTACGACGGGGCGCAGTGGATTTTCGAGGGCGTGGACCGAGGACGCTATCGCTATGTCGAGCGCTGGACGCCGGACCAGGGAAGCGTGCGCGCCTTGGGCCTGGTCATGCTGAGCTTCACCGGATGGGAGACTGAGCCCCTCTATTGAGGTCGGCCGACCCGCCGACGCCCTCAGGCGCTGGCGGTTTCATAATGCTGACGCGCGAAGTCGATGAACGCCTTGAATGCGGCGCTGGGGTTGCGCCGGTTGGGGTAGTAAAGACTGAGAGGCGCGAGTTTGGGGGTCCAGTCCTCAAGCACGCACACAAGCCGACCTGCTTCGATGTCGTCACGCACATCGGACTCCATCGCCAGGGTGAGACCGACCGACGCGAGCGCGGCGGCCCGTGCAAGGCTTGCCTCGTCGAGCGTCAGCACGCCTTCGACGTCGATGTGCGCCGAACGCCCCGCCTTCTCGAAGGGCCAGCGATAGATCGCGCCATTGGGAAGGCGAACGCGGAAACACACATGGTGTGCGAGGTCCTCGGGCGTCACGGGCGTCCCATGCGCCTTCAGATATTCCGGCGCGCCAACCACGACGTTGCGTCGCGCCACGCCCAGAGGCAGGGCGATCATGTCGATCGGCACGAGGTCGGCGCTGCGGACGCCGAAGTCGAACCCGCCTGCGACGATGTCGACCAGTCGACTCTCTGTGACGATGTCGATCTGAACCTGGGGATAGGCGCGCAAGAACGGCAGGACGAGCCACGGGAAGATCTCGCGCGCCGCCGTTGGAAAGGCGTTGATCCGCAAAACGCCCGCAGGCGTGGCCTGCTGGGAGCGGGCGATGCTCATCGCCTCATGAATTTCGCCGATGGCCGGCGCCACCTTCGCGATGAACCGCTCGCCCGCCTCTGTCAGCGAAACGCTGCGCGTCGTTCGATTGAAGAGCCGTACGCCAAGCTGGCGCTCCAGCTTTCCCACTGCGTTGCTGAGCGCCGTGGTCGACATGCCCAGTTCAAGCGCCGCCGCGCGAAACTTGCCCCGCCGGGCGACCATCAGGACGGCGTCCAGCTCAGTCAGTCCAGTGAACATTGTCCCGAATCTCGTGATGGAGCGTCCTCAAATGTCCCGATTATCGCGTGGTCTGTCTATCGCTACCTTCATTGGTGACCGTAGCTGACGGCTGCGCAGCAAGCAGGACAAGTCCATGTCGCTAGACCTTCCCCCCTCCATCGCCGCCTATGTGGCCGCCAACGCCCGCCTCGACATCGAGGCCATGCTTCAGACCTTCGCGCCGGACGCCGTCTTTCGTGACAACGGCGCCGTCTTTCAGGGGCGCTCGGAAATCCGAGGGCTGCTGGAGAAGGAAGTGGTTCCCGTGAAGGCGATCTTCACGCCCGACTCCCTCCGGCGCGAGGGCGCTGAGGTGATCGTCGAAGGCCCCGCCCACGGCGACTTTCCGGGCAGCCCGATCCGTTTCATCTATCGCTTCACCCTCGAAGGCGACGCGATCAAGACGCTGGAGGTCACGGGATGAATCGCAAGCCTGACCCGACCGAGTTCGCCGGCAAGCGCGTGCTCGTCAGCGGCGGCACCAAAGGCCTTGGCCGCGCCACCGTCGACCGGTTCCTGGCCGGCGGCGCCCGCGTGATCACCTCCGCCCGCGCAGCCCAAGAGCCCATCGACGGCGTCGAGTTCGTCCAGGCCGATCTGACGACGGCCGAGGGCGGGCAAGCCCTGGCGAAGGCGGCGATCGACCGTCTGGGCGGCGTGGATATTCTGGCTCACGTCCTCGGCGGCTCGACGACGCCAGGGGGCGGCTTCGGCATGCTGACGGACGACTATTGGCTGTCCGAGCTGAACCTCAACCTTCTCGCCGCGGTTCGCCTTGACCGCCTCCTGATCCCGCAGATGGTCGAGCGGGGCGCTGGCGCGGTGGTGCATGTCACGTCCATCCAGTCGGTCCTGCCTCTCCCGGATGCGACCACGGCCTACGCCGCCGCCAAGGCGGCGCTTCGGACCTACAGCAAGTCGATCTCCAAGGAGCTGGGTCCGAAAGGCGTTCGGGTCAACTCCGTCTCCCCCGGCTGGATCATGACCGATGGGGCCGATGTGTTCCTGCAGCGTCTGCAGGAGGCCAACGGCGGCACGCTGGAGGACGCGCGTCAGCTCGTCCTGAAAGGCCTCGGCGGCATTCCGATCGGTCGGGGCGCCGAACCCCTCGAAGTCGCCGAAGCCATCGCCTTCCTCGCCTCGGACCGCGCCTCCTCGATCCATGGCGCTGAGCTCGTCGTTGACGGTGGGACCATCCCGACCGTCTGATCGCAGGCGACGCCCTGCTGGCGTTCGGTTGAGCGTGAGCACACGCCTGACCTCGCCGCGCGGCGCCTCGAAGCCCAACAGAAAAGGCCCCGGCTCATCGTGAGCCGGGGCCTCGTCGTTGCGGTCTGATCGACCCTTTAGGGCTTAGGCGCCCTGCTTGGCCGGGGCGGCGCCCTGGCTGGCCAGGGGGCCGCGCGACAGCGGGAAGAACTTCTCGCTCATGGCCGGGACGGCTTCCGAGAGGATGGTGTCGACGCTCCAGCCCTCTTCCTTGGTCTGGGTCGAGATCGGACGCGGCTGCGAGTAGAGGATGATGTTCTCACCCGAGGCGCCGAACACCTGGCCCGAGACGTGGGCGGCGGCCGGCGACACCAGGGCCACCGACAGGCGGGCCGGCTGGTCGGGACGGATGGCGGCGGCCATGGCCTCGCGGCGCTTGGCGGCGGCTTCGTCCTTCACCGGGACCGACTGGGTCATGCGGGTCCAGGCGACGGGGGCCAGGCAGTTGGAGCGGACGTTATTGCGCTCGCCCTCCATGGCGATGATCCGCGACAGGCCAGCGATGCCCATCTTGGCCGCGCCGTAATTGGCCTGGCCGATATTGCCCAACAGCCCCGAGGTCGAGGTGAAGAACATGTAGGCGCCGTCGTTCTGGTTGCGGAACAGCTCGATGGTGGCGCGGGCCACGTTGAACGAGCCGCGCATGTGCACGTCGATGACCTTGTCCCAGTCGTCTTCCGACATCTTGTGGAACATCACGTCACGCAGGATGCCGGCCGGATTGATCACCGCATGCAGGCCGCCAAAGGTGTCCATGGCCTGTTCGACCATGCCTTCGACCGCCTTGTAGCTGGTCACGCTTTCCGAGTTGGAGGCCGCTTCGCCGCCGGCGGCGCGGATTTCCTGGGCGACCTGCTCGGCCGGGCCCGCTGAACCCTCGTCTTCGCCCTTCAGGCCGCCGCCCAGGTCATTGACCAGAACCTTGGCGCCCTGCTGCGCGGCGATCAGCGCGCACTCACGTCCAATGCCGTTGCCGCCCCCGGTGACGAGGACAACCTTGCCGTCTAATACGCCCATAGATCTATCTCCCTAAAAGAATATTGCGCGAATTGTTATTCGAGGCGGTCAGCCTTGCGCAAGTCGGGAAAGAACTTGGCCCAAAGGCCGGTGACGATCAACGTGCCCACGCCGCCGACCACGGCGGCCGCCACCACCCCCATGAAACGGGCGAAGACCCCGGCGCGGAACTCGCCCAGTTCGTTGGACGCGCCGATGAACAGGGTTGAAACCGCCGCCACCCGGCCGCGCATATTGTCGGGAATGACCAGCTGGATCAGGGTCTGGCGCACATAGACGCTGAGCATGTCGGCGCCGCCCAGGATGGCCAGCGCCGCCACCGACAGCCAGAGCGAGCGCGAGATCCCAAAGACGATGGTCGCCAGGCCAAAGACCGCGACCCCGGCGAACATGGTGACCCCCGCATTGGAGCGAATGGGGCGGGCCGCCAGCACCAGGGCGATGAGCGTCGCCCCCATGGCCGGCGCGGCGCGCAACAGGCCAAAGCCCTCCTCGCCCACATGCAGGATGTCGCGGGCGAAGACCGGCAGCAGGGCCGTGGCCCCGCCCAGCAGCACGGCGAACAGGTCCAGCGATATGGCGCCGAAGACGATCTTCTGGCGCCACACATAGACCAGACCCTCCTTGATCAGGGCGAGGCGCGAGCCCGGCTGCAGGTCGGGCTTGGTGCGGCCGTTGATGAAGAAGGTGAGGGTCGCGCCGGCGACGTAGAGGCAGAAGGCGGTCTCGTAGGCCAGCGCCGTCGAGCGGGCCAGCAGCAGGCCGCCGATGGCCGGGCCTGCAATGGCGGCGGTCTGCCAGGCCAGTGAATTCCAGGCGATGGCCCGGGGCAGCAGGCTGCGGGGCACCAGCATGGGGCCGAGCGCCGTGCCGGCCGGCGACATGAAGGCCCGTCCCGCGCCGAACACGGCGGCCACGCACAGCAGCAGCGGCACCGAGGCGACGTCCCGCCAGGTGGCGACGGCCAGGATGCCCGCGCTGGTCATCTCGACGGCGTAGCAGGCCAGTAGGATCTTGCGCCGGTCATAGCGGTCCACGGCCTCGCCGGCCGGCAGGGTCAGCAGGAAGACCGGAATGAAGGTCACCAGGCCCACCATGCCGACCACGAAGGCGGCCTCGGCGACGCTCATGGTCCGCCGCGCCAGCTCGTAGATCTGCCAGCCAAGCGCCACGCTCTGGACCTGCACGCCGATCGAACTGGCCCAGCGCGAGCCCCAGAACAGCAGATAGCTCCGCTGGCTCAGCAGAGCGCGGGCGGAGGGGAGGGGGTCTGACGCCGGCGACTCGGGAGGGGACTGGGACATGGGCGGCGCAACTTGACCTGAGCGCGGGCCCCTCGCAACGGCCGATTCGGTTTCGATTGACCTTGGGGCGCAGGGGCCTTATCGGGCGCGCTTCCGGCGACATGATCGCCAGGGCTGACCGCGAGGGGCGCCATGCGTGCGCTGCGACGAACCGGGCGCGAGATCCGCGTCCTCTAGAGCCGCCTGGCGCCGCCGATGCTGCGGGCCGGGTTCGTCTGTCTCGCAGCCTGCAAAGTTCGCCGCAAAGTTCGCCCATGACCGCCGCCTTCGTTCCCCTTGCGGACTCCGTCCCGAGTCCCGCCCCCGATATTCGCGCCGAAACCCCCGCAGATGGCCCCGCCATCGATGCCCTGCTGGATCACGCCTTTGGTCCTGGCCGCTTTGTGAAGGCGTCGGAGCGGGTGCGAGAGATCGCCCCCCTGCGAACCGACCTGTCCTTCTGCGCCTGGGAGGGCGCGCGCCTCGTAGGCGTGGTGCGCCAGTCCGAGATCGCCGTCGGCGGCCGCCGGCTGATCTTCCTGGGGCCGCTGGCTGTGGACGCCGCGGCGCGGCGCCTCGGGGCCGGCGCCCGGCTGGTGGAGGTCGCGTGTGCGGCCGCCGCCGCCGCAGGCTTTTCCGAGGTGCTGCTGGTGGGCGATCCGCCCTTCTTCGGCCGGCTGGGCTTTTCGGCCGAACCTACGGCCGGCGTGGTGATGCCAGGGCCAGTCGATCCCCGCCGGCTGCTGCTCAAGCGCCTGCGGGGCGATAACGGCGATCAGGCCCCGCTGCAGGGCGCCGTTACGGCGCCTTGAGGCGCACCTCGCGCACGCCTACCTTTGAGCCATGACAGAGCTCGACTCCAAGGCTGGCCTTGATGGGGTGATCGCGGCGGCCAAGCAGGCGCCGGGCCGCGGCCTGCCCCCCGTTCACCTGTGGAATCCGGCCCATTCCGGCGAAATCGACATCGTCATCAAGGCCGATGGCCGCTGGATTCATGAGGGCGCGACGATCAACCGGGCGCCCCTGGTGCGCCTGTTCTCCACCGTCCTGCGCAAGGACCCTGACGGCTACTGGCTGGTGACGCCGGTGGAGAAGATGAAGATCACGGTGGAGGATGCGCCGTTCATCGCCAACGCCCTGGATGTCGCCCAGATGGACGGCGCGCCGGTGCTCAGCTTCAGCACCAATGTCGGCGATGTGGTCGAAGCCGGCCCCGACAACGCCCTCCGGGTCGAGATCGACCCGACCACCCAGGAGCCGCGCCCCTATCTGCATGTGCGCCGCGGTCTCGAGGCCCTGATCAGCCGCCCGGTCTTCTATGAACTGGTCGAGATGGCCCAGGAGCGGGACGGCGTGCTGGGCGTGGAGTCGGCCGGCGTCTGGTTTCCCCTCGGCCGCTCGGAGGCGCCGGTCTCGTGAGTCCCAGTTCGCCCGCCGGGGCGCTGCGCGAATGGATCACCCAGCGACTTGATCCCCTGGAAGACCACGACCCCGTGGACGGCGTGGTGGCCTCGGACTTCGAACCCCGCTCAGCCGACCTGGCCGATGAGCCCGAACCCCTGACGCCTGCCTCGGTGCTGGTGGGCCTGATCGAGCGCGAGCACGGCTATTCGGTGCTGCTGACCCGGCGGGCCGACACCCTGCGCCGCCATACCGGCCAGATCGCCTTTCCCGGCGGGCGCCGCGATCCGGGCGAGACGGTCTGGGAGACGGCGCTCCGCGAGACCGAGGAAGAGGTCGGCATCCCCCGCACCCTGGTCACCCTGGGCGGGCTCTCGACCCCCTATCGGACCGGCACTGGCTTCCTGGTGACCCCGGTGGTGGGCTTTATCGAGCCCCATTTCACCCTGGCCCCCAACCCGGCCGAGGTGGCCGATGTGTTCGAGACGCCCTTCGGATTTCTCATGGATCCCGCCAACCACGAGGAACATGAGCGGGAGTTTTCTGGCCAGCTGCGACGTTTCTACGCCATGACGCACGAGAACAGGTTCATCTGGGGCGCGACGGCCGGAATGCTCCGGTCGCTCTATGATCGGCTGTATGGAGGCGCGGTTGCTTAGGGTCTTTCTCCTCCGTTCGGTGCTGATCGCACTGCCCTTCGTGGTGTGGTTTGTCTGGGCCGAATACGCCAAGCGCACCGGCCGACCGATGGGCGCGACGCCCTGGGCCTGGCTCGCCACGGCCTCGGCGGTGCTGTTTGGCCTTTCGCTGCTGTTCATGGTCGTGTTCCAATCGGACAACCGCGGCGAGGTCTATGTGCCCGCGGAAGTCACAGAAGGCGGCCGGGTCGCCCCAGGCCGCTTCGAGGAAAAGGAAACGCCGGCCCCATGAGCGAGAGCCTTGGTCCACGCCCCTGGTTGAGCGCTGCTCCGACGGCTGCGGTGTTCGACGCCCTGGAGGCCCGCGGTGGTCCAGGATGCGCCCGGGTGGTGGGCGGCGCTGTCCGCAACGCCGTCATGGGCCAGCCGGTCAGCGATATCGACATCGCCACCACCCTGACCCCGGACGAGGTCACCGCCGCGCTGACGACAGCGGGCCTGAAGGCCATTCCCACCGGCGTCGACCACGGCACCATCACGGCCCTCGCCCACGGCCAGACCTTCGAAATCACCACCCTGCGCCGGGATGTGGAGACCGATGGCCGCCGCGCCGTGGTGGCCTTCACCACCGATTGGACCGAGGACGCCCAGCGCCGGGACTTCACCCTCAACGCCCTCTATGCCGAGCGCGACGGGACGATCCATGATCCCCTTGGGAGCGGTCTGGCGGCGGCCCGCGCCGGTCAGGTGGTGTTTGTCGGCGAGGCCCGCACGCGGATCGCCGAGGACTATCTGCGCATCCTGCGCTTCTTCCGCTTCCATGCCTGGTATGGCCGCGGCGCGCCGGACCCCGACGCCCTGGCCGCCTGCCAGGCCCTGCGCGACAGCCTGACCGATCGACCCGGCGAACGGGTGTCCAAGGAACTGCTCAAGCTGCTGGCCGCCGATGATCCGCGCGCCAGCGTGCGGCTGATGGCCGAGGCCGGCGTGCTGGACGTGATCGTGCCGGCCGTGGCCGACCTGCACGACTTCGACGCCCTGGTGGAGATCGAGAGCGAGATGCTCTTCGAGTGCGATCCGATCCTGCGCCTGGCCTGCCTGTTGCCGGCCGACCAGATCGGCGTGGCCCAGGCGGCCGAGCGCCTGCGGCTGTCCAACGCCGAGCGCGATCGCCTGGTCGCCGCCAAGGGGCAGGGGCCTCGCATCACCAGCTGGATGAGCCCGCGGGAATCCCGTCGGGCGGTCTATGCCCTGGGGACCGGGACCTTCCACGACCGGGTCAAGCTTGCCTGGGCGCGCTCCAATCGTACGGCCACGGCGGCCCAGTGGCGCGGCCTGCTGGCGCTGGGCGACAGCTGGACTCCGCCACCCTTCCCCCTGACCGGGGACGAGGTGGTCCATGCCGGCGTGCCCAAGGGGCCGATGGTCGGCCAGGTGCTGCAGGAGGTCGAGGACTGGTGGATCGACCACGACTTCCTCGACGACAAGTTCTCGGCCATCGAAAAGCTCAAGGCTGTCGCCCAGGGCATGGCCTACTAAGGGCGGCCCCATGAAGCTCGGCATTCTCAAAACCGGCGCGCCCCCGGCGCCGCTGGAGACGCAGTTCGGCGGCTATCCCGACATGTTCCAGGCTCTGCTGGGGCCGGACACCCACGACTATGTGGTGTTTGACGCCGAGGCCGGGGAATTGCCGGCGAGCCCGGAGGTCTGCGAGGCTTATCTGGTCACCGGTTCGTCGGCAGGGGTCTATGAGGCCCTGCCCTGGATCGAGGGCCTCAGCGATTTCCTGCGGGCGGCCAAGGGGCGGGCAGGGCTCGTCGGCGTCTGTTTCGGCCACCAGATCATGGCCCAGGCCTTCGGCGGGGAGGTGATCAAGTCGCCCAAGGGGTGGGGCGTTGGCCTGCACACCTATGAGGTGACGGATCCGGCCCCCTGGATGGACAGCACGGCCCCCATCGCCGTGGCGGCGTCGCATCAGGATCAGGTGGTCCAGGCCCCGCCCCGCGCCCGGGTGGTGGCCGCCAGCGATTTCACGCCCTTCGGCATGCTGGCCTATGAGGACCAGCCGGCCATCTCCATCCAGCTGCACCCGGAGTTCGAGCCGGCCTATGCCCGCGCGCTGATCGAGGCGCGCCGGGGCAGTCGCTATGACGATGCGCAGGCTGATCAGGCGGTGGCCAGTTATGCGGCGCCCAACGACGCCTCGCGTGTCGGCGGCTGGATCGAGGCTTTTCTCGCAACGATCCCGGCCCGGCGAGGTTAGGTGTGAGAGATCGCCAGTCGCAAAGGGCCCCCGGCATGACCCCTCCAAAGCTGATCTTCGTCGCCGCCAGCGCCGTAGCGGCCTTGCTGGTGGCCAGCGTCGAGAGTCAGGCGGCCAATCCCCGGCCGCTTTCGCCCGATGGCTTCGTCGCCCTGCTGGACGACATCATCTAGCGCGACGGCCCCCTGAGTCCGTTGGCGCCTAGCCCGCCTGGGCCGACCACATGAAGGCGTTGAGACGGGCGTTCTCATCGAGGAAGTCCTCGTCCGGGACGGCGTTTGCGGGGCCGGTAAAGCCTGGAAGCCCAAATACATAGCCCAGGCGCGGCGCGCCCTGCCGATAGCAGATCAGGGCGCCCGCCATGTCGCCAGCGCCCCGGGCGCAGGTTTCGGTGAGGAACCCCATCTGGCTCCAGGAGGCGCCAAGCTCTTCGCCCTGCGGGCCGGTCACGGGCCCGGCGCGGCCGAGGATGCGGCTGACGGTCGGCGCGTCGGCCGCCGACCGAAGGTCGAGCTCCAGGCCGTCAGCCCGGCGCACGGTGATGGTCGGGGTCGTATCCCCGTCGCGGGGCGGCGCCCGGCGGACCGTGGATTCCGGAAACAGCCCGCCCAGCCGACGTACGTCCATGGCCGTTTCGCCGTTGATCTCGCCGGCGCCCCGCTCGCTGAAGGTGATCAGGATGGGGCCAACGACGGCCGGCTTGGGCGCGGGCGGCGGGACCGCGGATGTCTCGCCAGGCGCGCTGGCCTGCGGCCCGCAGGCGGCGAGAAGCGCGCCCGCCAAGGCCGTGAATATCAGATTTCGCATGCCCGATCCTCGCACGGCCAAGGTCTGCGAGGCAAACATCGCTCAGGCCCAGATCAGGGCCAGCTGACCATGGGCGGCATGGACGAGAGGATCGAGGTGATGTTGCCGCCGGTCTTCAGGCCGAACATGGTGCCGCGGTCGTAGAGCAGGTTGAACTCCACATAGCGGCCCCGGCGCACCAGTTGCTCCTGGCGGTCGGCCTCGGTCCAGGGGGTGGCCATCCGGCCCCGGGCGATGGCGGGATAGACCTCGGCGAAGGCCCGACCCACATCCTGGGTGAAGGCGAAGTCCCGCTCCCAGTCGCCGGAATTGTGGTGATCGTAGAAGATGCCGCCGATTCCCCGCGGCTCGTTGCGATGGGGCAGGAAGAAGTACTCGTCGCAGCGGGCCTTGTAGGGGCCGTACCATTCAGGGTCATGGCGGTCGCAGGCGGCCTTCAGCGCGCCATGGAAGGCGACCGCGTCAGGATTTTCCTGGTTGCGTTGATAGTCCTGGGTGGGCGTCAGGTCGGCGCCGCCGCCGAACCAGCTCTGGCTGGTGGCCAGGAAGCGGGTGTTCATGTGCACGGCCGGCACGTGGGGATTGCGCATATGGGCGATCAGGCTGATGCCCGTGGCGGTGAAGCGGGGGTCCTTGTCGGCGCCGGGCATGGTGGCGGCCATCTCCGGACTGAAAACGCCGTGCACCAGGCTGATATGGACGCCGCACTTTTCGAAGAAGCGGCCGCCCTTCATGAAGCCCATCACGCCGCCGCCGCCGGCCGGCCGGTCCCACGGGGTCAATTCGAACCGCCCGGGCTCGCCGGGATAGAGGTCGATCGGCGCCTCGTCCTCGAGCTGTTCAAAGGTGGCGACGATCTGGTCGCGCAGGGTGTCGAACCAGGCCCGGGCGCGGATGTTGCGGTCTTCGAGCGTGGCGGCGAGATCGGCTGCGTCTGTCATGGGACAAGGGGCTTAGAGCGCGTTCCGATAAGTGGGAACCGGTTATCGGACGAAACGCGCTCAAGACTTAGAGTTTAGAGCCTGATTCAACGATCAGACGATTCCGTCTGATCGCATCAGGCTCTAGGGAATCCATCGGTCTGGCGCAACGCCTCCGAAAGACCGATGGCCGCCGAAACGGTGAGATTGAGGGAACGGGCCTCCGGGGCGAGCGGAATCAGCAGGCGCGCTTCGGCCGCCTCATGCACCTCCGGCGGGACCCCCTGGCTCTCGCGGCCAAACAGCAAGGTGTCGCCCGGCTTGAAGGCGAAGCTGTGCAGGGGCTGGGCGCCGCGGGTGGTGAACAGCACCAGCCGGCCCTCGGATCGCTCCGGCGCCGCCATGAACTCAGCGAAGCTCGCACGCCGTGTCCAGCGGGCCAGACGGCCATAATCCAGGGCTGCACGGCGCACCGCCTTATCGGATAGCGGGAAACCGCAGGGCTCGATCACCTCTAGATCGACATCGAGGCAGGCGGCCAGTCTGAGGGCCGCGCCAACGTTTTGCGGAATGTCCGGTTGAAAAAGCGCCAAACGCATTCTAAGCGATCCAGCCACGGGATTGGTCGGGGGCGTGAGACGAATCGCGACGCGACGCCGCGTTTGTTTTGCGGCGATGCAGTGCGAAAACTCTTCCGTCCCTGTATGGGTTCCGAAACAGGCCTGTCCAGAGCTTCTGGTCGGGCCGAAGGCGGGGCGTCGCGAGATTTGTCGTGAGCGTCCGAACGGGCGGCGGTTCCTCAGGGAGCCGCAGCCTCAACCGAAGGGTAGCTTAAAGGTGGCTGACACCGTCGTGGGCGAAAATCCCGATCTTCACGCCTCGGGCGAAGACCCGAACCGGCGCGACTTCATTCACATCGCCGCAGGCGCGGCCGCCGTGGGCGCCGTGGGCGCGCTGGCCTGGCCGTTCATCGACCAGATGAACCCCTCGGCCGACACCCTGGCCCTGGCCTCCGTCGATTTCGATCTGACGAAGGTGTCCCTTGGCCAGCAGGTGACGATCAAGTGGCGGGGCAAGCCGCTCTTCATCCGTCGCCGCACCGAGGCCGAGATCGCCTCGGCGGTCGCTGACGACAACGCCAACCTGCCCGATCCGCAGACCGACGCCGAGCGTCACAAGCCCGGCAAGGCCGAGTGGATGATCCTGATCGGCTCCTGCACCCATCTGGGCTGCGTGCCGACCTTCGGCGGCGGCGACTTCGGCGGCTGGTTCTGCCCCTGCCACGGCTCGCACTACGACACGTCTGGCCGTATCCGCCGCGGGCCTGCGCCCCTGAACTTGGCGGTGCCGGACTACGAGTTTCTTTCCGACACGACGGTCAAGGTGGGCTGACAGCGATGAGCGGACATTCCACCTATGAACCCAAGACGGGCGTCGAGCGCTGGCTCGATACGCGCCTGCCGATCATCCGGCTCGGCTGGGACAGCGTCGTCGATTATCCGACGCCCAAGAATCTGAACTACTGGTGGACCTTCGGGGGGATCCTCGCGGTCTGCCTGATGATCCAGATCGTCACCGGCGTCGTGCTGGCCATGCACTACGTGCCGCACATCGACCACGCCTTCGCCTCGGTCGAGCGCATCATGCGCGACGTGAACTACGGCTGGCTGGTGCGCTACATGCACGCCAACGGGGCCTCGATGTTCTTCATCGCGGTCTACATCCACATGTTCCGCGGCCTCTATTACGGGTCCTACAAGGCGCCCCGC
>NZ_JAUXVZ010000031.1 GCF_030680185.1 Phenylobacterium sp. | reverse complement strand
TCGAAGGCGTAGTTGTCAGCCAGATAGCTCGCGACCGTGTCGCGCAGCATCGACTGTTCGTCTGTGAAGCTGAAGTCCATGGAGAAATCTCCTTATCAGAGCCCCTCCCCCTTGCGGGGAGGGGTTGGGGCGCTGCGGCCGGTGGGGAATAACCGCCCTCGTCCTTCGAGGCCCCTTCGGGGCGCCTCAGGATGAGGGCGGCCTGACCCGCCTGCTCCACCTCATCCTGAGGTGCGAGCGAAGCGAGCCTCGAAGGAGCTGCGCCGGTTGCGCTTCAGAGACCCAGGACCATCTTGGCGATGATGTTGCGCTGGATCTCGTTGGAGCCGCCGTAGATCGAGGTCTTGCGGCCGTTGAAGTATTCGCCCGCCACGCCCTGAGCATAGTCGGGGCCGATGTTGGCGTTGTGGCCGAGGTCGCGGAGGAAGGGCGCGCCGTAGTGGCCGGCGGCCTCCAGCGCCAGTTCCTGCAGGCGCTGCTGGATCTCGGTACCCTTGATCTTGAGGATCGAGGATTCCGGACCCGGTCCCTTGCCGCTGGACTCGCCGGCCAGGGTGCGAAGTTCGGTGAACTCCAGCGCCGTGAGGTCGATTTCCAGCTCGGCCAGCTTGCGCTTGAAGAAGGTGTCCGAGAGCAGCGGGCCGCCCAGATCGCTCTGCTCGGTCCCGGCCATTTCCCGCAGGCGCTCCAAGCCGCGCTTCGAGCGGGCCACGCCGGCGATGCCCGAACGTTCGTGAGCCAGCAGGGCCTTGGCGCAGGTCCAGCCCTGGTTTTCGTGGAAGATGCGGTTCTCCACCGGCACCTTCACATTGTCGAGGAAGACGTCGTTGACCTCGTGGCCACCCTCGAGGGTGATGATCGGGCGAACCTCGATGCCGGGGCTCTTCATGTCGATCAGCAGGAAGCTGATGCCGGCCTGCGGCTTCACGTCCGGGTCAGTCTTCACCAGGAAGAAGCCCCAGTCGGCGAACTGGCCAAGGGTGGTCCAGGTCTTCTGGCCGTTGACGATGTAGTACTCCTTGCCGTCGTCGCCCTTCACCCGCTCGGCGCGGGTCTTCAGGGAGGCGAGATCGGAGCCGGCGCCGGGCTCGGAATAGCCCTGGCACCACCAGACTTCGCCATTGTAGATGCCGGGCAGGAACTGCTTCTTCTGCTCTTCGGTGCCGAAGGTGTAGATCACCGGGGCCAGCATGCTGACGCCGAACGGCAGCACCGCGATGGTGTCGGCGCGGGCCTGTTCTTCGGACCAGATGTACTTCTGGGTCGGGGTCCAGTCGGTGCCGCCGAACTCCTTGGGCCACGAGGGCGCGACCCAGCCCTTCTTGGCCAGCACCTTGTGCCAGGCCAGATAGTCGTCCTTGCCCAGCGGCTCGCCGCTGTCCTGCTTGGCGCGCAGGTCCTTGGGATAATTCTCAGCGATGAAGGCGCGGACCTCTTCGCGGAAGGCGGCGTCTTCGGGGGAAAAATCGAGGTTCATGGGGCGCTCCGTGGCTGCTCCTGGGCGTGCGGGACGTCGAGCCCGCTCAGGCGCGGACAATAGGCCGCCCGGCCCCAAGAGAAAAGATGACGCTAACGTCAACGTAAGAGGATTTCGGTCGCTGACTTGGCGCGCCGGCATCTTGCCTGGACCGCCAAGGGCGCGCAGAACACCGCCCGAATGGCCCGCATCCTCACCTACAATGTCCACCGCTGCGTCGGGACCGACCGTCGCCTCGACGTCGGCCGGATCGCCGATGTCATAGCCGCGCTTGAGCCCGACATCGTGGCGCTGCAGGAGCTGGACGTCGGGCGCATGCGCACCAATGGCGTCGATCAGGCCCACGAGATCGCCCGGCGCCTGGAGATGGCCTTCCACTTCCACCCGGCGATGAAGGTCGAGGAGGAGCTCTATGGCGACGCCATCCTGACGCGGCATCCCGAGCGGAAGATCAAGTCCGCCGCCCTGCCCGGCCATGCGCGGGTTTCGCAGCTGGAGCCCCGCGGCGCCCTGTGGGTCGCGGTGAATCTCGACGGACGCGAGGTGCAGGTGTTCAACACCCACCTCGGACTGGTTCCTCGGGAGCAGCAGAACCAGGCCGCGGCCCTCGTAGGCCCTGGCTGGCTGGGCCATCCTGACCGGCAGGGGCCGACCATCCTGCTCGGCGATTTCAATGTGACGTCGGCCTCGTCAGTCTACCGGACCCTCAGCGGCGCCCTGCGGCCGGCGCGGAAACACGCGGCGAAACACTCGCCCTCGGCGGGCTTCCCCTCCGTCATGCCGGTCCTGCGGATCGATCACCTGTTCGTCAGCGAGCATGTGCGGGTGCTGGACGTCTTTGCGCCTTACGACCGCATCACCCGGGTCGCCTCAGATCACCTGCCCCTGGTGATGGACTTCGAGCTGATCTGAGCCGCCGCCCCGGGCCGGCCCTCGGCGACCAGCCGGCTGAGGCGTCGCGAGGCCTCATAGAGGCGGTCTCGCCTGCGGAAGATGCGCCAGGAGTCTTCGACATCGGCCGGATCGCCGATGTGAAAGGCCGCGATCAGATCGCCCAGCGCGCCCATCTCCTGGGACTTGAGCTTGCGCAGGCGGCCTTCGCGGTTCAGGGCGGTGATGGCGCCGCCCAGACTGCCGTGCTCCTCCCGAGCCTTGGCCACGGCGTCGCCGGTATAGCCCATGAAATGCCCGATTAGCCGATTGCGAAGGGCCGCTATGCTGCGCCGGTTCAGGTCGCCATCGGCCTCTACGGCCAGTTCGCACTCGGTGTCGAAACCGCCCGAGCGGTTGTTCAGATTGGCCGAGCCGACGCGGGCCAGACGGTCGTCCACCACCGTGACCTTCGAATGGACGATGATCTCCTGCCCTGAGGGGGTCACAGGCCAATAGGCGTGGAAGCGACCGAAGATATCAGCCGCGTTCAGCCGCCACAGCATGTTGGACCGGGCCCGATCCATGGTCAGCTGGTCGAACCAGCTGGGGCTGCGGGCCGTGGAGATCAGCACCACTTCTGGCCCATCCGGCTCCAGCAGCCGCGCGGCCAGGGCCTCGGCATAGATGGGCGAGGTAAAGTACTGGTTCTCCAGATAGATCACGTCCTTGGCCTGGGCGATCGAGGCCAGGGTCAGCCGCCGGATCTCGTCGGTCATCGCCTCGCCCTTCCAGGCGGGCACCGTCCGAGCGATGCCGACGTCCAGGTCCAGCATGTGGGCCGGCACGCGCTGGGGCCAGGGATCACTGGTGGTCGGCGCGGCCTTGGGCACCACCTCGTCGGCCGAACGGCGCCAGCGCATGCGGAACAGGTCGCCCATCGCCTCGGCCGCCGCGCCGTCGACCATCATCATCACCTCGTGGCGGGGGGCGTGACATTCCTGGTCGGGCATGATGCGGCGCTGGTCGCCATCGAGATGGCCGGCGGTGTCCCAGCGGTCCACGCAGATGTCGCCGCCGCCGCAGATGGCCACGGCGTCATCGACCACCAGGACCTTCTGATGATGGCAGGCGCCCAGGGGCACCGACTCGTCGAGGCGCAACTGAACGGTCGTGTCGTGAAACCAGCGCTTGGCCCGGTGCGGGAAGAAGTTCTGGCTGGCGCTGATCGGCAGGGCCGATTTCCAGATTAGCAGGCGGATATCGAGGTCCGGTCGCCGCCTGGCCAGCTCCACCAAGACCCGGCCCACCTCATCAGGATCATTGGGGCCATCGAACCCGTCGGGCGACAGCCGCGTGCGGGGATCAAACCCCCAGCCGAGCAGATAGATGGACCGCTGCGCCTTCGGCAGGATCTCGGCGAGCGCGTTGAAGTAGGCCTCGGTGTCGACGAGGAAGGCCGCTCGCCCCGCATGCTCGCGCCGCCAGCAGGTTTCTCCCGGGGTCAGAATGCTCATCGCCTCCGGCTCATTTTCCGTCAGGCTCACTGACACGGCCAAGCTCACTGGCGCAAGAAGGCGCCCGCTCACGCCTTTGTTCCCACCGGCGGCCGAACAAAAAAGCGGGCGCGCCTCGTGGGGAGAGGCGCGCCCGAAGGTCAGGCGACAGCTTGGAAGTCCAGAATGTTCAGTCGGCGGACGGCGCGGCGGCCCGGGCGGCCTCCACACTCTGCTCGCCGCCCAGCCACACCTGGCAAGGGCCGCTGACTTCCTGGCGGATTTCGAACCGGAGCTTCTCATCGCTGGAGCGCGCCTGACGGTTGGCGCGGCTGCGCTCGCTCTTGGCCTGCTCCAGCACCCGGGATGTGCGGCCATAGGCCTGGTCGCGAAGCATGTTGTCGATGGCGGCGGTGTCCAGGCCAGCCGTCTCGGCCTTGGCCAGGGCCCGGCAGCGGGTCGCCTCCAGGAACTCGTTATCCTTGAGCTCGACAGCGGCGGCCGAACCGGCGGTGGCGAGCGCGGCGGCGGAAAGAACAATGGCGGCGAAGTTCATGGCGTTTCTCCCTCGAAATCAATGATCATAAATTGAGATGTTTGGAGACAAACCTCAAATGAACTCTTGGAAAGAATGACGGAATTGAGATTACAATAGATTCATTCATGTTCATTACTTGAAGTTCATGAAGCGTCGGTTTTCGTATCGGGCATGCCATCGCCTCTGGCCGCCTCCTTCACGACCCTTTAAATCGGGGGCATGATCACCCCTCCCGCTCCCATCAAGACGCCCTGCATCAAGGTCTGCGTGATCGATGGCCAGAGCGCGCTCTGCCTTGGCTGCTACCGGACCCTGGCCGAGGTGGCCGGCTGGGCGCGGCTGTCGTCCGATGAGCGCGAGGCGATCATGGCCGAGCTGCCCTCGCGCCGGGACCGCATCGCCCCGGAAAAGCTCGGCCTCATCTGAGCCGCCCCAATCTGGGCGATCAGTCCGGCTGATTCACCGGATGCAAACCTGCTGGCCCCTAGTCTCCCCGCACAACAAGGCCGCAAACGGCCGCTATGCCTTTGGTGAGGCGGGACTCGAAATGTTCAAATTTGCCATGCTGACGCTTGTGGCGGCCGTCTCGGCCGTCGGCGCGGCCCAGACGGTGGTGGCTCTGGATCCGGCCCGGGGCGCCTCGGCCCTGGTGGCGACCCTGCGTGACGCGCCCGCCCCGTCTCTGCGACCGGCCGAAACCGCCGCTATCGCCAAGGCGAGCGACGGCCACTATTGGGCGCAAGGCGAGGTCAACGGCGCCAGCGTGCGCTTCCTGGTGGACACCGGCGCCAGCGCCGTGGCTCTGACGCCCGCCGACGCCCAGCGCCTGGGCTTCGACCCCGCCGATCTGGATTACCGGCAGAAGGTGATCACCGCCTCGGGCGAGACCCGGGCGGCCGTCATCCGCCTGGACGCCGTCTCGGTGGCCGGCGCCCGGGTGACCGACGTGGAAGCCCTGGTGATCGAGAAGGGGTTGGACAGCTCCCTGCTGGGGATGAGCTATCTTGGCCGCCTGTCCCGCTTCGAGGCCACGCAGACCTCGCTGATCCTGCGTCCATGACCGACGTGGTCCTGCGCCCGATGACGCCGCAGGACCTGGACGACGTCCTGGCCCTCCAGGCCCAGGGCTATCCCGCCGCCCTTCACGATTCAGCCGACGCCTTCCTGAGCCGCATGGCCCTGGCGCCAGGGCTCAACCTTGTCGCACGCCAGGGCGACTATCTCCGCGGCTATCTGGTCAGCCACCCCTGGCGCGCAGGGTCCCCGCCGCCGGTGGATGCGGTTCTGCCGGCGAGCGCGCCGCAGGACTGCTGGTACGTCCACGACCTGTCGGTCGCCGAAGCGGCTCGCGGGCTGGGCCTGGCGCGCCGGCTGTTGATCGCCGGGCGCGACGCGGCGTCAGACCTTGGCCTGAGCCGCGCCGAGCTGATCGCCGTGGAGGGCGCCGCGCCCTTCTGGCGCCGACAAGGCTGGAGCCTGCCGGCCATCATCTCCCCGGACCTCGCCGCCAAGGTGGCCGGCTATGGCCCGTCGGCGGTGTTCATGACCTGCGAGAACCTCAGCCTCATTGGCGCGCCGCCCCGCGGGTAAGAGCCACGGGGCCGGCGCTCCGGAGACCGATCTCTCGGCAAGGCGCGGGCGCCCTAGAACCGCTTCCGGAAGCCCAGCTTGTAGGTCCGTCCGTAGGGGTTGCCGATGAACGGGTCATAGCTGAGCTCGAGCCGCGCCGCAGACGGATCGCGATCGAAGACGTTGAAGGCCGAGGCCGTCATCACCACGCCCCACGGCAGCTCGGTCTGGTAGGTCAGATCGAGGGTGTAGAAGTCATCGACCTTCTGCCCGAAGGTCACAGGCCGCAGCGCGCCGGTCGTGTCCTGCACGCTGATCGGCGCGCGATTATCCACGGCCCCATCGACGAAGGTGAGGTCAGCCCGGAGGTTGTGCGGGCCGCGGCCGTACTCGGCGTAGGCGTTGGCCCGCCAGTCCGAGATGGTGCCCGGCAGGCGGTCATAGTTGGTGAATCCCTTGGCGTCGTAGGCCCCATTGACCAGCACGCCGTTGAATTCAAACGCCTCGAACTTGTACTCCAGATAGTAGCTGGCCGAGACGCCGGCCCGCGCCCGGCCACCCCAGACATCGTTGGCCGTGAAGTCCATCTGGACGTCGACGCCCGAGACATTGATCTCCGGCCCGTTCGTGGTCGGCGACAGAACCCGGGCGATGTCGTTGCCCACGGTCACGCCCTGAGCGCAGGCGTTGTTGTTGTTGAAGGTGATGAGATCTCGCAGGGGGCTCGCGCAATTGACCAGCTGCGTGCCGTTGCCCACGCCGGCCACCGCCGTGGCCACGACATTGGCCGGCACCGAGGTGATCTGGTCCTCGATCTTGAAGCTCCAGTAGTCGACGATGGCGCGGAAGCCGCCCTGCTCGAAGATGGCGCCGACATTGTAGGTCAGCGCCTTTTCAGGCCCGATGGCTGGGTCGCCCGGCAGATCCACGGACTTGAAGTTGTTGCCTGCCGCGATGATCCCGGACAGGCCGGTCACCTGATTGGCCGAACGATTGACCGGGGTCGGGCCGCGGAATGTGGTCCCCACCGAGCCGCGCAGGGCGAAGCTGTCGGTAAGCTGCCACTTCAGGGCCAGCTTGGGGTTGGTAGTCGAGCCGGTCTCACCGCCATAGTCCTCGAAACGGATCGCCAGTTGCGCATTGAGCGCGTCGGTAATGGGCAGGCTGGCCTCGGCGAAGACGGCGTAGATCGTGTCATCCAGCTGCGAAGGCCGGCTCTGGCCGAGGAAGATATAGGGGCCGGTGGCGAAGGCGCAGGTGGTCACACCGACCACGGGACAGGGGGTGACCCGGGCGTCCTGGAACGGACTGTTCAGGGTCGTCTGCAGCTCGTTGCGCCGGTACTGCGCGCCCACCGCCCAGCCGATCCGCCCGCCGGGCAGCTCAAAATCCCCCAGGTCGCCGTTCAGGACGGCGTCGATAACCAGCAGGCTCTGGCGGTTTTCGGTCTGCTGGGTGTCGAACAGCCAGGCGACCAGGTCCGGGTCGTTGGCGTTGGCCGACACATAGCCCGGATTGGTCAGACCGAGGGCCGGATTGCTGGCGTAGCCGTTGGAGAAGGGGTTCAGGTACTGGCAGCCGTTCTGGCCTGGGGTCGAGCCCGTGCAGCCATTGCCCCCCAGCCCGTTCAGCGCTCTCTGAAGCCGGTCGATCAGAATGTCGGTGGTGTTCTGGTTGCTGGTGGCCTGGGAGTAGGTGATCGCCGTGTCCCATCCGACGCCGAAGTCGAACTCGCCGGAAAAGCCGCCCGAGACGCGGTAGATTTCATAGGCCCGACTGCCCACCTGGCCGCCGAAGTCTTCGGCCGGATTGCCGCCAGAACCCAGGGCGCGCCACAGGGTCAGGGAGACGTTGTTGGTCGCGGCGATCTGGGCCGGCGACAGCCCCGCCTGCTGCAGCCCGGTCAGGACGCCAGGGTTGCTGACTGGCGCCGTGAACACCCCCACGCTGCCGGGACCGTTGGGCCCTGATGTGGGCGGATAGGACGGCGAGAACAGGATGTTGGGAATGTCGGTCTTGGCGTAGTGCGCCTCGGCATGGAACCGCAGGTTGTCGGCCAGGTCGACATTGAACTCGCCATAGATCTGATAGCGGTTCTCGTCCTCGATCACGTTGTCGAACGGCACATAGGTGAAAAAGCAGGCTGGCGTCGTGCCAGAGAAACCGGCGTAGCCACCAAGCGGCGTGCAGTTGGCGTCCCGCTGCACGCCGGCGGTCGGCGTGGCGCCGTTGCGCGGCAGGAAGGAGCCGGGCTGTCCCAGAACCGAATAGCCCGACGGATTGACCAGATAGTCCTGGTTCGCCCAATCCCGTTCGGTGGACCGCAGTTCAGAGCGATGCTGATATCCAGCGCTGAGCAGGATATTGGACCGCTCTCCCACCCAGCCATAGACCAGGCTGGCGGTGTAGTCGCCGTCAGAGCCATCGACGAACCGATAGTCGGCGCTGGCCTCAAGTCCGCTGAAATTCCGGCGGGTTATGAAATTGACCACGCCCCCGATGGCGTCGGAGCCGTAGGTCGCCGCCGCCCCGTCCTTCAGCACCTCCACCCTGCCGATGGCCGCCACCGGCAGCAGGTTCGTGTCCACCCCGCCAGAGCCCGCCCCGGGGGAGGCGGTGGTGCGGCGGCCGTTCAACAGCACCAGGGTGCGCAGCGAACCGATGCCTCGGAGGTTGACCGTGCCGGCCCCGACCTGGCCCTGGGCCGTGGTGGAGAACTGGTTGGAGTCGCCCAGCACAGGCCCGCTGACGGGCAACGACTTGATCAGATCCACCGTCGTCGGCGAGCCCCGCCGCGCCAGTTCCTCGCTGCTGACCACATCGACCGGCAGGGCCGCGTCTTCGGGCGTCCCGCGGATGAATGAGCCGGTGACGACAACTTCTTCGACGACGGTGGAGTCCTGAGCGGCGGCCGCGCCGCCAAGGCCGAGCACGAGAAGACCAGCCAAGGCTGAGCCGCCGCGCAGAGATGCACGTGTCATAGCTTCCTCCCAAGCCGCCCTGGTTTTTATGGTGGGCGGTCAAATATCTTTGATCTTGGAACGATGATCTATGAATTGAGTCAGCGCAATCAGAAGTCGCATTCGGCGGTCGGCGCGCCCAGAGGTCTGTCGGCTTGTCCCGCCTCAGGCGGCGTCGCGCGCCTCGCGGGCCTGGGTGACTGCGGCCAGGGCGGCGTCCACCACCTCGAGGCCCGCGCCGGGCTTGACCCCCTCCACCGTCAGGATGCGCCGCCAGGCCCGCGCGCCGGGGCGGCCGTGGAACAGGCCCAGCATGTGGCGGCTCATGGCGGCGAGCGGCGTCCCGTCAGCCAGGCGGGCGGCGAGATAGGGGCGGTAGAGCTCCACAGCGGCGGCGGAATCGATCACTTCACCCTCGCCGAACACCTCGGCGTCCGCCGCGCCCAGGATTTCCGGCGTGTGATAGGCTGCCCGGCCCAGCATCACCCCGTCCACCTGCGCCAGATGAGCCTTGGCCGCGGCCAGGTCCGGCACGCCGCCGTTCAGCACGATGGTCAGGTCGGGCCGCTCGCGCTTCAACCGATAGACCAGGTTATAGTCCAGCGGCGGTACGTCCCGGTTTTCCTTGGGCGAGAGGCCCTTCAGCCAGGCCTTGCGGGCATGGACCACGAAGGTGCGCACGCCAGCCTGGGCGCAGAGGTCCACCAGGGTGAACAGACTTTCCTCCGGGTCCTGGTCGTCGACCCCGATCCGGCACTTGACGGTCGCCGGCACATCCACGGCCGCGCCGATGGCGGCCATGCACTCGGCCACCAGGACAGGCTCGCGCATCAGGCAGGCGCCAAACCGCCCGCTCTGCACCCGGTCGGAGGGACAGCCGACATTGAGATTGATCTCGTCATAGCCGAGGTCGGCGCCGATCCTGGCCGCCGCCGCCAGATCGGTGGGATCAGACCCGCCCAACTGCAGGGCCACCGGATGCTCGCCCGCGTCATAGCCCAGCAGCCGCTCGCGATCCCCGTGCAGCACCGCGCCCGTGGTCACCATCTCGGTATAGAGCAGCGCCTGCTTCGACAGCACCCGATGCAGGCTCCGGCAATGCCGGTCCGTCCAGTCCATCATAGGTGCGACGGACAGGCGGTGGGAGTGTAAGGGGGGTGCTAGGATCAAGGGCTCGGTGGGATAGGTTGGGTGAGGGGACAAGGTCGAGCGCCCTATACATCGGAAGCGCCCATCGTTCGACCGCAGGCCGCAGCGGCTGGGCGTAGCATGTGAGAAGCATAAGCTTCACTCATCAGAGCCGTCCCACCCCGGGCCGTGGAAGGACCGTGAGGGCAAATCAAAACGGCCGAATCCGGCACTGATAACGTTATCAGCACCCTAGGCGCGGAGAGGGCTTTGGAGGTTTAGATGGTGAAAAACGGCAACGGGTGCTATTTTTCCCAATCAGCCCTGCGCGGGCAAGCGATCAAACACAAAGAGCGTTTGCTCGTGCCATGATTTTTGGCTCCCGTCAAGATGAGCGGTGTTGACACGCTGGCAACGCTATCCACCTACATTCGTTGTGAGTTGACGGTACCGTCATATGGACGACCGTGCCCCTGAACGGAAAGGAGACGACGATGGCAGTGATTTCGAGCACGTTTGGCAGCGTCACCCTGACCGACGAGGATGCAAAGAAATTTAAGCGTCAGGTCACCTACGGAAAGCCCAAGGCTAGCGCAAAAGAAAGCGTCACTCGGGGGGTCAAGCTCGCCGGTGACTTTCGACAGGGCAATCGCGAATTGACCTTCAAGGCACCGGCTAAGGCCCGATAAAAACTGTGGCTGAGGGCGCGGGCGAATTTCGGCTGCGCCCTTTGTCTACCGAGGATAATTTCAAGTCATTAAAGAGTGGAAGCGAAGCCTTCGCCCCTCTTAAACAGTTTGCGAAGACGAGAGCTCATAAGTACGAGCAAGCAAACCTTGCGCGCACTTACATCATCCGTGACGAAGAAAATATGCGTGTCGCTGCCTTCGTGACCCTCGTGTGCAGCGAGGTCGTCTCGAAGGAAGCATTGCTCAACGGCGAAAGCGATCCAATCTTCCCGTATGAGCACTATCCAGCAGTTAAAATTGCCCGCTTGTTGGTAGACGAGCGCTATCGAGGCGAAAATCGGCGCGGCTTCGGCAGGATACTGGTGGATTTTGCATTAGGCATTGCGCGGACGGAAATTTGCCCGGCGATTGGATGCAGGTTTGTCGTAGTCGATTCTAAGAAAGAGTCGGTCAAATTTTACGAGCGGTGCGGCTTCACCGTCGTTGACACGCCGACTAACAGAAACCGTGCAGAGCCAATAATGTTCATCGATCTGCACAAGGCGGCGACGATCTAAGACTTTTCGTCTGAGGCCTCGTTTTGCGGGCCAGCTCCTTCTAACCTTCAGGCTCTAACGGTCCCGCGGCGGCCAGCTGCTGCACGGTGCGCATCTACTGTTACTGATGCATGCTAATTGGGGGACTAGAAAAGCCGCTAACTGGCGACTAGCGCCTACCGCCCGCCACCGCCCTTAACGCTCGCAGCCCCTCCGGCGCCAGCAGGCCCGCGCCGGCCAGGGCCAGCATGGGGGCGGCGTAGCAGGCGGCGCAGTGGGCCAGCGGCCCTTCGCCGCAGATGGCGCCGTAGAGCGCCTCGGTCGAACGGGCGTGCAGCCAGGCGTATTCGGCGCTGAGCGCAGCGGCGATCCAGGCTGTCAGGCCTGCGATGAGCCGGCTTTCCCGGTCGGCCAGGGGGTGAGCGCGCATGATCGGACTCCTCTTTGGCCCTTGATTGCTCAGGCCTGGGCCTGCGGGCCTTGAGATGGATCAAGGCTGTGCGAGGCGCCTGACGGCAGAGGTGGCGAACGTCATTCGCACCGAGTCGCTGGGGATCATGAACACATCAATCGCCGGGCAGGATCGGGCGCCGCTCGATGCGCTCCTGCTCTACGCCTTCACCGGGCTCGCCGCCCTGGGGGCGATATTTGCGACGGCCTTCTCCGACGATCGCCTGTTCCGCTTCCACGGCTATCTGCTGATCGGCGCCTTCGTGCTGGCCTTCGGGGTCCTGACGGTCGCCCTGAATTCGGGCCGTCTGCGCAGTTCAGAGGCCCACTATTCCGACGGGGTGATCCGGGCGGGCGTCATCGCCACCATGTTCTGGGCCGTGGTCGGCCTGCTGGTGGGGGTGGTGATCGCCGCCCAGCTGACCTGGCCCAACCTCTTGTATTTCCCCGAGCACGGCTGGCTGAACTTCGGGCGGCTGCGGCCTCTGCACACCTCGGGCGTGATCTTCGCCTTCGGCGGCAACGCCCTGATCGCCACCTCCTTCTATGTGGTGCAGCGGACCTCCAAGGCGCGGCTGGCCGGCGGAGCCTGGCCCTGGTTCGTGTTCTGGGGCTACCAGCTGTTCATCGTGCTGGCGGCCACCGGCTACCTCGCCGGCATCACCCAGAGCCGGGAATACGCCGAGCCTGAATGGTACATCGACCTGTGGCTGACCGTGGTCTGGGTCGCCTATCTGCTGGTCTTCCTGGGCACGCTCTGGAAGCGCAAAGAGCCGCACATCTATGTGGCCAACTGGTTCTACCTGGCCTTCATCGTCACCATCGCCCTGCTGCATGTGATCAACAACCTGGCCATGCCGGTCGGGGCTCTGCATCACCGCAGCTATTCCCTGTTCGCCGGCGTCCAGGACGCCCTGACCCAGTGGTGGTACGGCCACAACGCCGTCGGCTTCTTCCTGACCGCCGGCTTCCTGGGGATGATGTACTATTTCGTGCC
>NZ_JAUXVZ010000018.1 GCF_030680185.1 Phenylobacterium sp. | reverse complement strand
CGCCGTCGCCGCTCTCTCCGTCGCCGCCTGCGGCCAGCCCGCTGAAACCGCCGACGAAGCCGCCGCGGAAGCCACCACCGAAGCCGCGACCGCCGAAGCCGCCGCCGACACGGCCGTTGACGCCGCCGCGACCGCCGACGCTGCTGCTGACGCCGCTGCTGACGCCGCGACCGACGCCATGGCCGCTGAGCCCGCCCCGGCTGCTGACGCCGCCGTGGAAGCTCCGGCTCACTAAGCCATTCGCAAACGCCTCGGCGTTTTCGATGAAGGGCCGCCCTCCGGGGCGGCCCTTTTGCTATGCGGGGGCCAATAGAGCTTGATGCGGCCGATCCATCGCCGCCAATGGGGCCATGTCGCCCACCGATCCATCCCCCTCGGACAAGACCGAATCTCCCCTGGTCCTCGACAGCCACGGACAGCCCCGCTCGCGTCTGTATGGCGACATCTATTTCTCCACCGAGGACGGCCTGGCCGAATCGCAGGCGGTATTCCTGCAGGGGTGCGGCCTGCCCGAGCAATGGGGCGGCCGGCGGCGGTTCACCGTCGCTGAACTGGGCTTTGGCACGGGTCTGAACATCCTGGCCCTGCTCGACCTCTGGCGAGCCGCCCGCCCGCCCGGCGCGCGCCTTCACATCTTCACCGTCGAGGCCCACCCCTTGAGCGCTGAAGCGGCCTCAGAGGTGCTGGCCGCTTGGCCTGAACTCGCCGATCTCGCGCGCCGGCTGACCGACCGCTGGCCAGGGCAGGCGCGGGGCTTTCACCGGGTGGATTTTCCCGAGCTCGACGCCACCCTGGACGTGGCGGTGATGGAGGTCGAAGCGGCCCTCAGATCCTGGTCGGGCATGGCGGACGCCTGGTTCCTGGACGGCTTCTCACCGGCGCTCAATCCGCAGATGTGGCGGGACGAGGTGTTGGAACTGGTGGCGGCGCGCACCGCGCCGGGTGGCCGCCTGGCCACCTTCACCGTGGCCGGCGCCGTCCGACGGGGGCTTCAGGCCCAGGGGTTCGAGGTGGCCAAGCGACCGGGCCACGGGCGCAAGCGCGAACGCCTGGAGGCCTGGACGACCAATGCCCCTGCCCCCCAGGATGCGCGGACGCGGGTGGCGGTGATTGGCGCAGGCGTGGCCGGCGCGGCGTTGGCGCGCGCCCTGCGGCAGGGCGGCGCCGAGGTTCAGGTGTTTGACGCCGGCGGTCCAGGGCGCGGGGCGTCCGGCAATCCTGCGGCCCTGGTCACCCCGCGCCTCGACGCCGGGCTTGGCCCGCTCGCCGGCCTGTTCGCCCAGGCTCTGGCCCGCGCCGGGCGGCTTTATGGGGCGATCCCCGGCGCCGTGCTCGACCACGGCGTGCTCCAGCTGGCCCGCCAGCCGAAGGACGAGGATCGCTTCAAGACGATCGCGGCGTCGGACCTGTTCGAACCAGGCGCCTTGGAGGTGATGGACGATGCAGCTGCGGGGCGATGGACAGGCGAAGCGGTCGAAGGCGCAGGTCTCGCCCAGCGCGCCGCCCTGGTGGTCAGGCCCGCCGCCATCCTGTCGGCCTGGCTGGGCGACGTGAACCTGAACGCCATCTCGGCCCTCGCCCCCCTGGACAGGGGCTGGGCCTTGCTGGGGCCGGAGGGTCACGAGGTCTGGCGGGGCGACGCCGTCGCCGTCTGCGCCGGGGCGGGCGGGGCCGGCCTTCTGGCCGAGGCGCCGCTACAGGCGGTTCGGGGCCAGATCTCTATCGCGCCCGGCCTGAGCGGGCGGGCGACGGCCTGGGGCGGCTATGTCGCGCCGTCTCCTGAGGGCCTGGTGTTCGGCGCCACCCACGACCGCGATGACGACGGCGCCGAGGTTCGCCCGACCGACCATGAGCGAAACCTGGAGACCCTGGCCCAGGCTCTTCCTCACCTCGCCGCCGAGGCTCGCACCACCGTGCTTGCTGGCCGCGCCTCGGTCCGGGCGGTAACGCCCGATCGCCTGCCGCTGGCCGGACCCGCGCCCGGCGGCGCCCAGGGTCTGTTCGTGTTGGGGGGGCTGGGATCCCGGGGCTTTTGCCTGGCGCCCCTGCTGGCCGAGCATCTCGCCGCCCAGATGCTGGGCGCGCCCTCGCCCCTGCCCCGCGAGATGGCCGAACTGGTCGACCCCGACCGCTTTCGCCGCCGGGCGATGCGGCGCGCCGGGCGGACGCCCGATTGAAACCACGATTAGGCCCTAGCCTCATGAACGGACATCGGCCGCCAGCCGCGGTCATCGGAGACTTCGCGATGCGCCAGCCCGTTTTCGCCTTCATCCTCTCCACCCTGGCCCTGACCGCCTGCGCGCCGACTACAGGTTCGGGCGCGGGCGCGGGCGACATGCAGGCGGCCGCAGCCGCGCCTGAGGGCCGGGAGTGTTTCTTCACCCGCAACGTCAATGGGTTCAGCGCGCCCGACGACGAGACCCTGTATCTTCGCGTCGGGGTCAAGGACGTCTATCAGATGCAGATGTTCGCCCCCTGCCCCGACATGGACTGGGCTCAAGGGCTGGCCGTCGTGTCGCGCAACGGTTCCAGCGTCTGCCGGGGGACGGACGCCACCATCGTCGCTCCAGGCCCCTTCGGACAGCAGCGCTGCCTGGTGCGGAGCGTGAAAAAGCTCACCGAGGCCGAGGCCGCCGCGCTCCCGTCGGGCCATCGTCCATAGACCTGGAACGCGTCCAACAAGTGGGACCCTGCAGGGACGAAGCGCGCGCCAGACTTGCAGCTTAGAAAAGAAAATCGGCGCCGCCCGCAAAGGCGACGCCGAGGAGGTGCGAACCGGGCGGCGCGCCGCCCGGCTGCGTTCAAAGCGCTTTAGAAGCGCTTCTTGGCGCTGACCGCGATCACCCGACCGAGGGGGTTACCGCTGCCGAAGTCATAGTTGTACTGGGTGCCGATGGCGAAGGGCGGCTCCTCGTCGAAGAGGTTCTGCACGGTCACCGACATCGAGGTCTCCCAGGGCAGTTCGACGCGATAGGTGATGTCGTGCTGCCAGTATTCCGGGATCTTCGAAGCTTCCGGCTTGCCGACATTGCGGGCGATCGCGTTCGGCGTCGCTTCGCTATGGGTCGTCGAAGACACATGGCGGAGCTGCCAGCGGAAGTTGTGGATGCCCAGGTTGTAGTTGACGAAGGCGTTGGCCCGCAGCTTGTTGTAGCCCGTGAAGATCGAGGCGCGGTAGGTGCCGGCCCGGTCCACGGTGCCCGTCGAAGTTGCGAAGCCTTCGATATCGTAGGGGTCTTCTTCGTACTTCAACAGGTAGGTGCCGTCGAAGCCGACCGTCAGCTGACCGTCATAGATTTCAGCAACTTCGATATTCGCGTTGAAGTCGATGCCGCTGGTCTTGATAGCGCCGCCGTTGATGTACTGGGTGCGGTAGCCGAGGATATCGGTCCGCGCACAGCTACCGGGCACGAAGGTGAACCGGGCTTCTAGAGCGTCATACGCCGGATTGGCGCAGAGGCCGGTGGCGGCCCCACCCGGGAAGAACAGGTTCAGCAGGTCGGCCGTGGCTTCCGACGTCATCGGGTTGTCGAAGTCGAAGTTCCAGTAGTCGATCGTGGCGTTGAACCGGTCGAAATCGAAGATCGCGCCGACCGAATAGGTCACCGCCTCTTCGGGTTCGATGTTCGGATTACCGAACAGGTCGTTGGCCCGATAGGTGCCCGAGGCGTTGGTCAGCCCGCGCGCGAAGGTGTCGGTGACGATGGTCGCCTGCGGGGCACGATAGGTGGTCCCGATGGCGCCGCGCAGGGCGAACCATTCCATGGCCTGCCAGCGGAAGTTGGCCTTCGGATTGAAGGTCTCGCCAACGCCCTCGTACTTTTCGTAGCGCGCCGCAAGGGTCACTTCGAGCGTGTCGAGTATGGGGAGGCGGACCTCGCCGAAGGCTGACGTGATCTTCCGATTCACGTCGTAGGGCCGGATATTGGCGTTGAACAGGAACGGGCCGTTGGCGGTGGTGGGGCAGGCGGGCTGCCCGTCGCCGAAGGGCGGTGAGTCCACGCAGGGGGTCGCATTGGCGTCGTAGAAGGCGTCGGGATCGCGAATATCCCGGTCGTAGCGATACTGCGCACCAGCGGCCCAGGCGATGTTGTCGTCGGCCCACAGGGTCCAGGGGGTTTCCCCGCTGAGGATCAGGTCCGCGACGAACAGACGGCTCTGATCGTGGTTGTACTGCTCTTCCTCCATCCAGTTGACCACGTCGGCCCGGGCTTCTGCGGCCTGGTTGAAGCCGGGGATGGCGCTGGAGGCGATGTAGTAGGGGTTCGCGCCCGTGCCGGCCGTGCTCTCGGAGATGGCGTTGGCGAAGGGGTTGAAGAAGTAGCAGCCCAGGGCCGCATTGCCGGCGTTGGTGGTGAAGTTGTTGGTCTCCGCCGCCGTGCACTCGTCGCCGCCGGCCCGGCTGCCGAAGCCCCGCAGACCCAGCTGCAGGCGGTTCACCGAGATGTCCTGCAGATTATACTCGTAGTCGATCTGCTGATAGGTCAGCGAGGAGTCGAACCGCAGCCAGTCGTTGATGCGGCCATTGAAGCCCCCGACGATGCGGAAGGTCTGGGTCTCGTAGGTGTAGTGGCTGTGCCGGTCATCCGTATAGGGATTGCCGGCGAAGCCGATCGGACGCCAGCTGGTGGCGCTGGTGACGACGCCGTTCTGGGCGGCGCTGATGATGCCAGCCTGGGCGACGGCCAGGCCGGTGGCGCAGCTGGCGGGATCGATGCCGTAGGGCAGGACTGCGCCCGAGCAGTTGGCCGCCTGGACCTGGCTGATCAGGGCCTGCAGGCCGGGGTTGGAGGTCGGAATATAGAAGCGCGACTGCTCCGAGGTGCCCGTCGCCGGGATGGGCGAGGTGCCGCCGCCGGCCGAGCCGCCGGACGGGAGGATCGGCGAGGGCGACTGGTTCGGGCCCGTCATCGCCCAGCTCTGCAGCGGGGTCGAGTTGTTGGCGTAGAGGGCTTCGGCGCGGAACTGGATGTCGTCCGTGACGTCGAAGTCGAACTGGCCGTAGATCTTATACTGCTTTTCGTTTTCGACGAGATTGTCGAAGCTCGAATACTGGAAGTTACAGGCCGTCGGGCTGACAATCGCCGAGCCGATCACATAGGGCGCGCCGCCATTGGCCGCGCAGCCGATGTCCGGCAGGGCCCCGGTGAAGGAGGCCGAGGTGAAGCCCGCCGTGGGCGAGCCCACCGGGGTCGTGGTGGCGACATTGTACTGGCCCGGATTGCCCGTGCCGGCCCAGCCGCCGAGGGGGTTTTCAAGATAGCCTTCGGGGCCGGTCAGGATCGCCCAGTCCCGCTCGAAGATGCTGAGCTCGGAACGTTCGCGATAATCGCCGGTGAGCAGCAGATTGGCCCGATCGCCTTGCCAACCCCAGGCCGCGCCCAGCTCGAAGTCGCCGTCAGACCCGTCGATGAACTGGTATTGGCCCGTCAGCTCCAGACCGTCCAGATTCGTGCGGGTGATGAAGTTGACCACGCCGGCGATGGCGTCGGAGCCGTAGGTGGCGGCCGCGCCGTCCTTCAGAACTTCAACCCGGGCGATGGCCGAGCTCGGCAGCATGTTCACATCGACGCTGCCCAGGGCGCGCGTCGTCGACCCGACCCGGCGCCCGTTGAACAGCACCAGGGTGCGAGGCCCTGTCACCGTCGAGTTCAGGTTGCGCAGGTTGATGGTCGCCGCGCCGTTGCCGGCGCCGAAGCGGTTGTTTTCGCCGATCACCGCGCCCGATGACGGGATGGTCTTGATCAGCTGAACCATCGAGGGCGTGCCCCGACGTTCCAGTTCCTGGGTGCCGATCACATCGACCGGCAGAGCGGCGTTCTCGGGTGTGCCGGCGATGAATGAGCCGGTCACCACGATTTCCTCAACCACGGTGGGTTGGGATTGCGCGGCGGCTGTGCCGGCCGCGCCCATGGCCAGGGCGACGGCCATGACCGATCCGCCACGGAAATAGGTACGTTTCAACATTGGTTTCCTTCCCCCTCTTGGCGTCGATCCCCTTCTGACGTGGGGATTTTGACCCTTGAGCAAAAATGATCATCTGACGGCTTTGGCGAAAGCGCCAGAATTTTTTCAACACCGAGACATATCCCGACTATTTGACCAATGCGCAAGTTTTGATCCTCAACCCCTTGCCCACAAAGGGTTGAGGGGCATACTTGACCTTCGAGAATGGCATTTCGGCAACAGGGGACCCCGCCGCACCGGGGGCTGGTCGCCGCAATTTCCCCTAAGTCATCGCGGGCGGCCCGCCATAGACCGGCCGCGAAACCGCCGTTTTTGACAGTACCGTACGTTCTATTGCGCCATCCGCCCCGTGGTCCGCCCACAGGCTCTCGCCGGCCCGGGCACATCGCCCGAACGGGCAGACCCGCTCCTGCAACTCGAATCAATCGCGTTTCGCCGCAGGGACGGGCGCCTGATCAGGCCGGATTTTCGGCCCAGGCCTCGGCGAGGATGGCGTAGAGATAGGTGTCGCGCCACGCGCCCCGGACCTGTCGGTCCCTGATCATATGCCCCTCGCGCCGCAGGCCGAGCTTCTCCATCACCCGATAGGAGCCGACGTTGCGCACATCGCAGGTGGCGGTGATGCGGTGCAGGCCCAGGTCTTCGAAGCCGACGCGCAGCAGCGCTCGCCCCGCCTCGGTGACCACGCCCTGGCCCCACAGGTCGCGCCGCAGGCAGTAACCCATCTCCAGGGTCCGGTTCGGGATGTCGCGCAGATGCAGGGCGATGGAGCCGACCACCACCCCCAGAGCCTTGTGCTCGATGGCCAGGCCCAGATCGAGCCGCGGCCAGGTCGCCTGCTGCTCAAGAACCCGCGCGATGAAGGCCGCGGTCTCCTCCGGCGTGTTCGGGCCCCAGGGCATGTAGCGGGTGACCTCAGGGTCGGAGCCATAGATGTGGACCGCCGCAGCGTCCTCCAGGCGGAAGTCGCGCAGGCGCAGGCGCTCGGTTTCGATGGGTAGCCGAAGTTCGGCGGTCGGCATGGTCAGGGCTCCAGGATATGCCCCTGGCGGAGACCTCTCGACCCCGGCCAGGCGGCGGGGTCTTTAAGGAAGATGCGCTCTTGAGCTCTAGGCGCGCGCCATTCCTCGACCCCGGATGGGACCGTAGGAATTGCAGGCGAGGGCGGCCAGGGCGAACATCTCGAGCGTCTTAAGCGCGGGACGGCGGCCTCGCAAACCTTTGTTCGGCCCTGGCCCTCACATCCAGGCCTTGAGCCCGATCACCAGACGGACATCATCGGCCTCGCCGCCGGCGGCTTCGACGATGTCGGCGCTGCCGCCCAGGGCGCCACGCCACTCGACGCCGGCATAGGGGGCGAACTCCGGCGCGATCTCATAGCGCAGGCGCAGGCCGACCGCCGCGCTGGTGAACCCAGCCGCAAGCTCGCGGGCCGGGACATCACTGGCCGAGGCCTCCAGTTCCAGGCGCGGCTGAAGAATCAGGCGCTGGGTGATCCGCTGATCGTACTCGGCCTCCAGCCGGGCGGTCAGGTCGCCGTCCTGCGAGAGAAAGGCGGCGGCGTCGATCTCCCACCAGTGCGGCGCCAGGCCCTGGACGCCGAAGGCCAGGTGGCTCAGGTCCTCGCCCCCGCGCACAATGTCGTGGCGCACGCCAAGCTGAATGTCCCAGAAGGGCGTGACGGCCCGGCCATAGAGCAACTGGACCTCCGCCTCGTGCAGTCCGCCGTCAAAATCGCCCTCGCCTTCGGTCTTGAGCCAGGCGCGGTTGATATCGCCGCCGGTCCAGCCCTGAACGTCCCAGAGCCAGGTCGCATCGCCATCGCCGAAGCCGGCCTCCAGGCGATCAAGGATCAAGGCCGTGGTGCGGACATCGCCATTCTCCGCCCGAAGCCGATCCCGCGCCCGGGCCATCTCGGCCGGGTCGAAGTGGAGGTCAGCGGCGTGCGCCGGTCCCGACCCCGCCGCAGCTTGCCCGGGCCCGGGCGCGGGCGTGGGGCTGGAAGCATGCGGAACGCCATGCCCTGCGTGGGGATCGGGCTCAGGCAAGGGGCCAGCGCCCATGTCGTGGCCGGCATGGGGATCGGCGTCCACGGCCGGCGCAGCGCGATGATGAGCGTGGGAGTCGTGGGCCTCCTGCGACCAGGCGGGGCCGGCCGCCAGCAGGGCGGCGGCAGGCAGGACGAGGGCGAGCCTCATGCGGCGCCTCCGTCCAGGGGCCGCACGGTGACCACATTGAACATGCCGGCATGCATGTGCATCAGCATGTGGCAGTGGAAGGCCCAGTCGCCCGGCGCGTCCGCCGTCAGGTCGAAGGTCACCTTCGCGCCCGGCGCCACATTGACCGTGTGCTTCAAGGGCTGATGGCCGTCAGGCGCGCCGTTCACCAGCTCGAAGAAGTGGCCGTGCAGGTGGATCGGGTGGGCCATCATGGTGTCGTTCACCAGGGTCACCCGCACCCGCTCGTCCCGGGAAAACGCGATGGGCTCGACGATCTCGCTGAACTTGCGCCCGTCGAAGCCCCACATGAACCGCTCCATGTTGCCGGTCAGGTGGATCTCCAGGCTGCGCGACGGCGCCCGGCGGTCCTTGCCCGGCGATAGCGCGACCAGGTCGGCATAGGTCAGCACCCGGTGGGGAACATCCTCCAGGCCCATGGGCCGCTCGGCCAGACGGCTGACCGGGGCCGGCGCGATCATGTCCACCCCGACGCCCACGGCCATGCCCGGCGGGGCCAGGGCCTTGTCGCGCATCTGATGAGCCCCGTGATCCATGGCGGCGGGCGCCCCAGGCGCATGCCCCATGGCCGCGTGGTCCATGGCGCCATGGTCCATCGCCCCGTGATCCATGGCCTCCATCGCCTCCATGCCGCCCATACCCATGTCGCGCATGGTCAGGGTGGGGACCTTCCGGAGCGGCGGAATCTCCGCCGTCATCGCCGCCCGGGGCGCCAGCATGGCCACGGCCATGCCGGAGCGATCCACCGATTCCGCCACCAGGGCGTAGGCCTGCTCCGCCTTCGGCTCGACGATTACGTCATAGGTCTCGGCCACCGAGATCTGGAGCTCGTCGGTCTCCACCGGCCGCACATCGGCGCCGTCGGCCTGCACCACCTGCATGGGCAGGCCGGGAATCCGCACATTGAAGATCGACATGGCCGAGGCGTTGATGATGCGCAGCCTCACCCGCTCGCCTGGCGCAAACAGGCCGCTCCAGGGTGCCTGAGGTCCCTGCCCATTGACCAGATAGGTGTAGGTGGTCCCGTTCACATCGGCGATGTCGCGGGGGTCCATCCGCATGGCGCCCCACATGCGCCGCTCGGCCAGGCTCATGCCGTCCTCGCCCGACATCAGGCCCGACAGCGTGGTCCGCGACCGGTTGAAATAGCCGGGGCTCTTCTTCAGCCTGGCCAGGATCTCGTGCGGATGAATGAAGCTCCAGTCCGACAGCACGATCACATGCTCGCGGTCATAGGCCACAGGATCGGCGCCGGCCGGATCGACCACCAGCGGGCCATAGCAGCCCATGGCCTCCTGCAGGTTGGAATGGCTGTGGTACCAGTAGGTCCCCGCCTGCATCACCGGGAACGCGTAGTGGAAGGTCTCGCCGGCCCTGATCCCGGGGAAGCTGATCCCCGGCACCCCGTCCATGTGGAATGGCAGCAGCAGACCATGCCAGTGGATGGAGGTGTCCTCCGCCAGGTCATTGGTCACCGACAGATGCGCCCTCTGGCCCTCCCGCAGGCGGATCAAGGGCGCCGGCAGGGTCCCATTGACCGTCACCGCATGGCCGGTCCGGCCGCCGAGCGAAAACGGGGTGTGGCCGATCCGCAGGGCGATATGGTCGCCGGAGAGCGCGGCCGGCGCGCCAGACGAGACCCCGCCCTGCGCCCAGGCGGGCAGCAGGCCCTGGGTCGCAGCCGCCGCGCCCAAGGCCAGGGAGCCGGCCAGCAAACGACGTCGATCAGTCTGGATCATCCCGGCTCCGCACACCTCTAAATGCCCTATGGGGGTATATCGGCGCACCCTCCGCCGAGCAAGGCGGCGGCGCTCGCTGCAGGCCCCAGGGGAACAGCCAAGCCTGTTAGCGCATTGGAGGAGCGTGATCGCCCTCCTCCTCGACCTTTCGAACATTTTCGGCGGCTTCCTGCTGGCCATAGGCCTGCTGGCGCGCCTGCCCTCGATTGGCGACAATCTGGCCGCGGCCGCCCGCAAGCTAGGGCCGCTGGGCTGGATCGTCGGCGTCATCGCCCTGATCTGCGGCGGCTATTACCTGATCGTCCACCTGACCAGCGGACCGGGCGTCCTGCACTTCGAGATCGTCGGGATCATCACCGGCGTGCTGCTGCTGTGGGACCGCCTGGGCCTGGCGCGCAAGACCGGCCAGGACGTGCCCGACAGCCGCTCGACCGGCTCAGGCCTGATCGTCGCCATCTTCGGCGTCATCGCCATGATCGTCGGATTCCAGGGGCTATTCACCCCGAACTAGGAGGCTGATCACTTGTCGCCGTAGCGGCGCTCAAAAGCGCCTTGCTTCGAATTCGATCACGCCCGGCTCAAATGCACCCCGGGGAGTTCGCAGGTTGCGGCTTCTAGCGATGTCTTCGCGGACGAACAGGCCATTGCTGTTGACGATGAGGGGCCTCCCAATCACGTCAGGATCTGAGAAGTACTCGCGCCCATGAAGAACCGTGTAAGAATATCGGCAGATCGGACATGTTTTCACGCGTCCTTCAGTGGCAAGAAGAACGGGCGGCCGACGCTCGTGAATCGTCGACCACCCCGAGACGACTTCGCCCTTCTTGCGAAGAACGCCTAGCCCAATCCGTTCTTCGTCTATGAGATCGCGAATCTTGTCGAGCCAGCTATGCGCGACGAGCTTGACAACGTAGTCGCACGTCCAGCTGATTTCATCGCGGGCGGTTGGCGCTTCGGCGATATCAACATCCAGCGCGAGGAGGCCGGCGTTCTTGTGGAGGCCCCCATCGGGCGAGATGCAGATCCATTCCGGAAGCGGAACCGACCTGCCACCGAAGATGGTCTCAACATAGGATGATCGATCCAACGAGACACAATCAGCCGTCTCTGTATCGTACCATAGCCAGCGCTGGACGGGTGGATCTGGAGGGGGCAGGGACGAAGCTCGATTGTGGGGAAGGCGGGTACGCGGAAGCCTTACCCTTAGCCAGGGCTTCGTCCAGGTACTTCGACACCTTTGTCCCGTTCTTGCGATCGAACTCCCGGGTCACCCGCCGCAAGACCGCAATGGCCTCGTCCTGCTTTCCGGGGTTTTCTGCGAAGTACTCTGCCCAATTCGTTATGCTCCCTCCCCGCCCGCCGACGCGCGGAAATCCGGCCGCCTTGAGTTCGGCCGCCAGATCACGATGTAGAGGTGGATGGTGGACGCGACAGGGATTGAACCTGTGACCCCCTCGATGTCAACGAGGTGCTCTCCCGCTGAGCTACGCGTCCATAAGGGCGGCCCCCTTAGGGGACGGGAAGGGCGGCGGTATAACGGGCGGTCCTCGCCTGCGCAAGCTCAGAAAGCCCGGCGACCGCCGCGAGGTTCAGGCGGCCATCATCCGCTCCACCTCGGCGACGATCTCGCGCAGGTGGATGGGTTTGGACAGCACCTTGGCCCCGGCCGGGGCCTGATCGCCGGCGGCCAGCGCCACGGCGGCGAAGCCGGTGATGAACATGATGCGGAGCGACGGATTGCGGGCGGCGGCCAGGCGGGCCACCTCGATGCCGTCCATGCCGGGCATGACGATGTCGGTGAGCAGCAGGTCCCAGTCCTGGTCCAGGACCGAGGCCGCCTCCTCGCCGTCGGCGCAGGCGCGGACCTCATAGCCGGCGCGCTCCAGGGCGCGGGCCAGGAAGCCGCGCAGGGAGTCGTCGTCCTCGGCGAGAAGAATGCGGGGCATGGGCGCTTCCAGGGCGTCGTCTTTCATGGAGCGACCATAGAGGCCGCTTTGTAAATCCCCGATGAACCAACCGAGCGATCCGTTTGACCCCGCGTCCGGCGCATCGTCATATGGCCGCCATGTCCGCGGTCGAGCCCATTGATGTCGCAGAGCCAGCCCCGCCAAGGCCGGCCGGCTTCGAGGTGCGCCGCGCAGCCAACCCCGGCGCGCCGCCGCCGACCCCGGTGATCTTCGCCTCGCCCCATTCCGGGCGCCTCTATCCTGACGACATGATGTCGGCCGCCGCGCTGGACGCCCGCGCCATCCGCCGCTCGGAAGACGCCTTTGTCGACCAATTGGTCGAGGCGGCGCCGGCCGCCGGCGCGGCCCTGATCACGGCCAGCTATGCGCGGGCCTATATCGACGTGAACCGCGACGCCTTCGAACTCGACCCTGGCATGTTCGTCGATGAGCTGCCCGACTTCGCCCGCAGCCGCACCGCGCGGGTGGCCGCAGGCCTAGGCGCCATCGCCAAGGTGGTGTCCGAAGGCCAGGAGATCTACGCCCGCAAGCTGACCTTCGCCGAGGCGCAAGGCCGCATCGACGGGGCGCACCGGCCCTATCACGCGGCGCTGACCCAACTGATCGCCGAGGCCCAGGCCGCCCACGGGGTGGCCATTCTGGTGGACTGGCACTCCATGCCCTCGGTCGCCGCGCGCGCCGCAGGCGTCGGCGGCTGCGACATGGTGTTGGGGGATCGGTTCGGCGCGGCCTGTTCGGACGCGCTGACCCGGCTGGCCGAGCGCGGGCTGGAGGCCCGCGGCTATCGCGTGGTGCGCAACACCCCCTATGCCGGCGGCTACACCACCGAGCACTATGGCCGCCCGGCCCGCCGGGTCCACGCCCTGCAGATCGAGCTGAACCGGGCGCTTTATCTGGATGAAGAGGCCCTGGCCCCCACCGCCGCCTTCGCCCAGCTGAAATCCGACATCCAGGGCCTGACCGCGGCCCTGACGGCCGAGGACTGGTCGAAGCGTCTCTGAGCCCGAACACGCCAAGCAGGGAGTGGACCGTTGCAAAGAACAGCGACCTGCGCCTGCGGCCAACTTGCGGTCAGCTGCGCCACCGAGCCGATGAGAGTCGCCGTCTGCCATTGCCTGGCCTGCCAACGGCAGACTGGGAGCACGTACAATGTCGCCGGCTTCTTCTCGCAGGCTGACATGACGGCGTCGGGCGAGGCCACAATTTACACTCGGCGTTCCGACAGCGGCCACGATGTGACGCTTCGCTTTTGCCCCGACTGCGGCTCAACCTTGTGGTGGACCTCGAGTAGCGCGCCCGAATGGGTGGCCGTCGCCGTAGGCGCCTTTGCGGATCCACAATTTCCAGCGCCCACCTTAGAAGTCTGGGGGGAGCACCGACATCCCTGGGTCACGATCCCGAAGCCAGACTGATCTGCACAAGCGGTCGCGAAGAGGATCAACCACGAAGGACACAAAGAGCACGAAGGCGCCGCGCCCAACTTGGTGATCTTCGTGTTCTTTGTGGTTCTACTTCTAGGCGCCGACGGCGCGCGCGAGGGCCGTCCCGCAGCGCAAAAAAAAAGGCCGCGCTCGAAAGCGCGGCCAGTTCATTAGGGAGGAAACGCCCAGGAAGGGCAGAAGCGTCCGGAGACGCCTCACGTTTCAAATCTACGGTGCGACGCACAAAAGGACAAGCGCCAAAGTGTCGCAATTGCGCGTGCGAGCACAAAAAATCTGCTTTTCCCTACGTTTTCAAAGCGCTTAGGGGCTCGGATCACATCGTGTTTCGTGTTGCAACGCACAAGACGCCAGGGGTCGTCTGAAGCACTAACATGACTTCGCGCTAGCCGTGGGGCCTCTTGTCCCCTAAAAGCCGCCGCTTCCGGAAAAGGTTTCCCATGTCGCTGCGCAACATCGCCATCATCGCCCACGTTGACCACGGTAAGACGACCCTCGTCGACCAGCTTCTCGCCCAGTCGGGCGTGTTCCGAGCCAATG
>NZ_JAUXVZ010000014.1 GCF_030680185.1 Phenylobacterium sp. | reverse complement strand
AGCGAGGCGATCAAGCGTCTGATGACGCTGCAGGCGAAGACCGCGCGCGTGGAGCGGGCGGGTGCGGTCCTCGAGGTTCCCGTCTCCGAGGTCCTCGTCGGGGACGTCGTCGTGGTCCGGCCGGGGGAACGGGTGCCGGTGGACGGCGAAGTCCTAGACGGGGCCTCTTACGTGGACGAATCCATGATCACGGGCGAGCCGATCCCGGTCGAGAAAGGTCCGGGCGCCGCTGTGGTTGGCGGCACGGTCAACAAGACCGGGACTTTCCGCTTCCGCGCCACGAAGGTGGGCGCAGCCACCCTGCTCGCCCAAATCGTGCGAATGGTGGAGGCCGCCCAGGGCGCCAAGCTGCCGATCCAGGCTCTCGTCGACAAGGTCACCGGCTGGTTCGTGCCGGCCGTCATCGTCGGCGCTGTCTTGACCTTCGCCGCCTGGCTGATCTTCGGCCCCAGCCCGGCGCTGAGCTTCGCGCTGGTCAACGCCGTGGCGGTGCTGATCATCGCCTGCCCGTGCGCCATGGGCCTAGCGACCCCCACGTCGATCATGGTCGGCACCGGCCGCGCCGCGGAGCTGGGCGTCCTCTTCCGCCGCGGCGAGGCCCTGCAGAGCCTGCGCGACGTCCAGGCGGTCGCCTTCGACAAGACCGGGACACTGACGCTCGGCCGCCCGATCCTGACGGATGTCCGCGTCACGGATGGGTTCACGGAGTCCGATCTCCTGCGCTTGGTGGCGGCAGTCGAAAGCCGCTCGGAACATCCGATCGCCCAGGCGATCGTCGAGGCGGCCCAAGCCCGCGGCTTGCAGCTGCCCGAGTTGTCCCGCTTCGCGGCTCTTCCCGGCTTCGGCGCTGAAGCGCTCGTCGATGGCCAGCGGATCCAGGTTGGCGCGGACCGCTTCATGGCGAAGCTCGGTGTCTCGGTCGCCGCCTTCGCCACGGACGCGGAACGCCTCTCAGGTGAGGCCAAGACGCCGATCTATGCGGCGATCAATGGCGAACTCGCAGCCATCCTCGCCGTGGCCGACCCGATCAAAGACACCACGGCCGAGGCCCTGGCGGCGCTGAAAGCGGCGGGTCTGAAGGTGGTGATGATGACCGGAGACAATCGGCGGACGGCGCAGGCGGTCGGCGCGGCGCTCGGCTTGGACGAGGTGATCGCCGAGGTGCTGCCCGACGGCAAGGTCGCCGCCGTGAAGGACCTGCAGCAGCGCTATGGCCGCGTGGCCTTCGTCGGCGACGGCGTCAACGATGCCCCGGCCCTGGCGAGCGCCGACGTCGGGATCGCCATGGGAGCTGGAACGGACATCGCCATCGAGAGCGCCGACGTGGTGCTGATGCGCAGCGACCTGCGCGGCGTGGCCACGGCGATCGCGCTCAGCCGTGCGGTGCTGCGGAACATCCGCCAGAACCTGGTCTGGGCGTTCGGCTACAACGTGGTGCTGATCCCGGTCGCCGCCGGGCTGCTCTACCCGGGCTTCGGCCTGTTGCTCTCGCCCATGGTCGCCGCTGGCGCCATGGCCCTCTCCAGCGTCAGCGTGCTCGTCAACGCCCTGCGCCTTCGCGCCTTCAAGCCTTTGGCCCCCCGATCGGTCGCATTCCAGCCCACAGTCCAAGGAGCCGCCGCATGAACATTGGTCAGGCGTCAAAGGCCACCGGCGTGACTGCTAAGATGATCCGCTATTACGACGAGATCGACCTGGTGCGGCCGGCGAGCCGGACGGACTCGAACTACCGCGAATACGACGATCGCCAGATCAACGAGCTTCGCTTCATCAAGCGCGCGCGCAGCCTGGGCTTCTCTATGGACGAGATCACCCAGTTGTTGTCGCTTTGGCGGGATCGTGCGCGGCCCAGCCGAGAGGTGAAGGCCATCGCGGACCGCCACGTGGCGGATCTCGACGCCCGTATCGCCGAGATGCAGGCGATGGCCGACACGCTGCGCCACCTCTCACACTGCTGCGCAGGCGACGATCGGCCGGACTGCCCGATCCTTACGGATCTGACGGAAGGCAAAGAGCCGTCGGTGCCCGCCAGACGGCGGCCGTCCTTCAACCGCTAGTCCTGTAAAATCCGCCCGGCCGGCAAATGATGACGATGGCGGAACTTCCCGTCTGAAGATGAGTCGCGGACTCACGTTGCCGCCTTGCAATGGAACGACAGCAAACATTCCCATTGTAGAAATCTTCGTCCAAGACCCGCTATGTCACACAAGCTTTCCCACGATTGGAAGGGTGCGCCCCTCCAGGACTTGGCTAGTCAGTACATGGCCATCGAGGGCTTTACGTTTGGCTTCAATGCCGGCAGCGAGCGGTACGACTATCAAGTCTCCGTCGGCGACGGAGGGCGCGACGTCCTCAGTGGCAGAGCCGATCGGGACCACTTCTGGGGTCTGGACGGCGATGACCAGCTCTCCGGCACGGCGAGAGCGACGTGTTCTACGGCGATCAGGGCTGAGATACTCTGAGCGGCTTACCTCGACGTCGGCCGTTGAACTGAGACCCACCGCCAAAGCGTTCTTGTAGATCTCCGCTGATGCAGTCGAAGTGCGCGCCGAAGAGACGGCCTAGGTGGCGCCCGATCACCCGGGCCATAGGCCCAGAGACCTCGACAGATTGAAGAACCCTCGCACCGTCCAGGCGAGGGCTGATGTGGATGGCGAACTCCATGAGGAGGACCCTCCTGAGGCCAGCCTCCCAAGAGATCAACCCGAGCGGCTCCAGCGCGACCACGTTGCCCGGCAGATTGAAGTAAAACGGGCTGATACGGCCGCGACGGAGCAGGATCCCGTAGTCCATCTTTCCTCCGGGCTTGAGCTCGCCTCTGATGCGAGCGGCCTGCGTCCAGGCTCCATACCCTTCGAATTGAACGAGCGAGTCCCACACCCGCTTGGGGGAGGCGCCCACGTCGATTTCTTTGGCGACGCGAGCCATTTTCAGACCCTACACATCGGGCGCTTGCGAGCCCGTAGGCCCGGGCAGAAGACGCTCCGGACCTGGGCGGGGCTGTTTTCGCCTGGACCGCTATGCATGCTGCTTGTCCCGAGGCGTGGTCCCGCCCAGTGCGCCGAACGCCCCTTCGCGATAGGCCAGCAAACGCAGCGCATTCGCTACAACAAGCAGCGTGGATCCCTCATGGAAGATTACCGCCGCGCCGATCTTCAGGCCGAAGATCGTCGCCGGGATAAGGAACGCGACCATTCCGAGGCTGACAAACAGGTTCTGTTTGATGACGGCGCTCGTGCGACGGCTGAGGCCGACGGCAAAGGGCAGCCGCCGCAGGTCGTCGGCCATCAGCGCAACATCGGCGGTCTCCAGCGCGACATCCGAGCCGGCGGCGCCCATTGCCACACCGACCGTTGCGTTCGCCATGGCCGGCGCGTCGTTGACGCCGTCGCCCACCATCGCCACGCGCCCTTCCTGCTCGCGCATGGTCTTGATGAACTCAACCTTGTCCTCGGGCATGAGGCCGCCCCGCGCCTCGGTCAAGCCGAGCTGCGAGGCAATTGCGTCGGCGACTCCCTGGTTGTCGCCCGACAACATCACGAGCCGCTTCAGACCCATCCCGCGAAGCTGTGCGATCACCTCCGCCGCGCCTTCACGTGGCGTATCCTGGAGAGCGAGAACGCCAAGGTAGGCGCCCGCTGAGCGCACCACCATCACGGTGCGACCCGATCTAGCCAGTCGCTCCGCCTCTGAACGCACCTCCTCGGGCACAGGCGGGCCATCGATCGCCTCGAAGAGCTTCAGCTTGCCGATGAAGACATCCTCGCCGCCGTAGCGACCTCGGACCCCTTGTCCCGTTATGCTCTCGACGCTCTCGGCTCGGCCCGGCGCCGCCGTAAGCGTCTCGGTCGCCGCCGTGACCACGGCGGCCGCCAAGGGGTGGTCGCTCTGCGCTTCGACGGCCGCGGCGGTCTCAAGGAGCCGTTCCTTGGTCACGCCGATGGCTGGGACCACGTCCGTGACGCGCGGCCGGCCCTCCGTCAGGGTCCCGGTCTTGTCGAAGGCGAGCGCCTTCAGCGTGCCGAGGTTCTCGAGCGGTCCGCCCCCTTTCACAAGCACGCCGCCGCGTCCAGCTCGCGCGACACCGCTCAGCACAGCGCTGGGCACGGAGATGGCCAGGGCGCAGGGGCTTGCCGCCACCAACACGGCCATCGCTCGGTAAAAGCTCACGCTGAAGGGCTCGTCCACGACGAGCCAGGCGAACATCAGCATCGCGACCATCAGCAGAACGGCGGGCACGAAGATGCGCTCGAACTTGTCGGTGAATCGCTGTGTCGGCGAGCGCTGGGCCTCCGCCTCGGCGACCATGGTCACCACGCGCGCGAGGGTGGTCTCGCTCGCCCGGCGGGCGACCCTCACCTCCAGAGCCCCTGCCCCGTTGATCGTCCCGGCGAACACGCGGTGGCTGGCCTCCGCGGACTCGAAGGTCGCCTCTTGCGGAGCCGGGCTCTTGTCGACCGGCACGCTTTCCCCAGTCACCGGCGCCTGGTTGACGGCGCTCTCGCCGATGATGACGACCCCGTCAGCCGGCAGGCGCTCATTGGGTCGGACGAGGACGATGTCCCCGACCTCAAGCGCCTCGACCGCAACCTCTTCGATCGCCTCGCCGCGTCTGCGGCTGGCGCGTTCGGGCGCCAGGGCCGCCAGAGCCTCGATCGCTCGTCGGGCGCGGCCCATCGCATAGTGTTCAAGCGCATGCCCGAGGCTGAATAGGACGAGCAGCAAGGCGCCTTCCGCCCATTCGCCGAGCGCGGCGGCGCCAGCCGCTGCGACCAGCATGAGGGTGTCGATCTCGAACCGGCGCTTACGCAGGTTCTCCACCGCCTCGCGCAGCGTGAAGTAGCCGCCAAAGATGTAGGACAGGCCATAGAACGCGAGCGGGACAGGGCCGCTGAGGCGAAACGACGCCAGCCAGCCGACCAGAAGCGCGAGCCCCGAAAGCAGGGCGAATACCAACTCGGTGCGCTCGCCAAAGACGCCACCATGCTTGTGGCCGTGGCCCTCGCCTGGCTTGTGCTTATGGCCGGCGTGCTCGTCGCGCGAAGCGCTGGCTGAAGCAGGCGCCTGTCCCAGGGCCGCTGCATGATCGTTCAGGAATGCCTTGAGAGTCTTTTCATCTGTCAGACCGCGATCGAACTCGACCACCGCTACGCCGGTGGGCCCGACCTCGGCTCTGACAACGCCCGGCACACCACGCAGATCGTCCGCCAGGGTGCGGGCTGCGCGCGCATGCAGCGGTAATGGTAAGCGCATGGTCGCGTGGCCGAATTTGGCGTCGATGCGCGCCCCTTGCTGCTCGGCGAGCGCTCGAAGCTGCGAAGGCGCGATGAGTGTAGGATCAAAGTGCACGCACAGGCGGGCGTCCTCCCGGCCATCGACGTGAGCGTCGATCACGCCCGGCCGGCGCTTCAGAACCGCCGTCAACTCGGCGACACAGCGCTCGCAAGCATCGGCGGCGCCGGGGAGCAGGACCGGGATTTCAAGACGAAGCTTTTCCTCAGTCATCGCCGGGCTCCTCTGGTGTTTCTTGTGTTGCTTTCGCCGCGTCCCGGAGGATTTCGACGCCGCCTTTCACGGCAATGATCGCGACCGCAATGCCGACCACCAGATCGGGCCAGGATCGGCCCAACCACATGACAAGGGCGCCGGCGACCAGGATGCCGCCGTTGGACGCGAAATCGTTCAAGCTGAAGGTTTCAGCGGCGCGCATGTTCACGTCCTGGCTCTGGACGCGGCGCAAGAGCAGGAGACAGACGATATTTACGACGGCGGCGACCAAAGCCAGGGTCATCATCGTCCAGCCGACAGGCTCAGCGCCGTAGATCCAGCGCCGGCCCACGTCGAGCAGCACGCCGACAGCGAAGATCAGAAGCATGACGCCCGAGATTCGCGCGGCGCGGCGTTTCCAGGCTCCGGCCCGACCCACCGCAAGGAAGCTGATGAGATAGACCGCCGTATCAGAGCCGTTATCGACCGCATTGGCGATCAAAGCGCTGGAATCCGCCACCAAGCCACCAACCCCGAGCGCCGCAAACAGCAGCCCGTTGAGGATCAGCACCACCAGCAAGGTCTTGCGCTGCTGACGTTCCTGGGCGGTTAGCGCGGTCATTCCTCGATCCCTTCAGCTTTGCGATGCTTTACCGCCTTGGCGGCGAAGGTCGGCAAGACCAGCAGTGTGAGCGCGGTAGCCGCGAAGAGGCCTCCGATCACAACTGTAGCCAGGGGCTTCTGCACCTCCGCACCCGCGCCATGCGCTAGCGCCATCGGGATGAATCCGACGATCGCCACGAGCGCGGTCGTGAGCACCGCCCTTAACCGGCTCGCGGCCCCCTGGTAGGCGGCCAGATCTGGAGGAAGTCCCTCGTCGAGCCGCTCCCGGATCGCCTGCATCAAAACCAGGCCGTTCAGGGTCGCCACGCCCGAGACCGCGATGAGCCCAACGGCCGCCGAGACGGAGAACGGCATGCCCCTGAGCAGCAAGGCCAGGGCTCCGCCGACCAACGCGAGCGGCACACAGGCGAAGACCAGTCCTGCCTCGGCGAAGGACCCCAGCGCCATGAACAGCAGAAGCCCTATCAGGACGAACACGACCGGGATCACGAGCCCCAGGCGTTGTTCGGCGCGCTTGAGGTTCTCGAACTGCCCGCCCCATGTGAGAGAATAGCCGGTGGGCAGTTTCACCTGCTGCTCGACCCTGGCCTGGGCGTCGGCGACGAAGCCGCCGAGGTCGCGACCCCGGACGTTGGCCTGGACCACCATCCTCCGACTACCGTTGTCGCGGCTGATCTGGTTCTGGCCCTCCGCGATCTGGATGCGCGCGACCGAGGACAGAGGCACAGTCGCGCCGCTGGACGTGGTCACAGGCAGGGCGGCCAGGGCCGCTGGATCGTTTCGGGCCTCGTCCGACAAGCGGACGACCACGTCGAACCGACGATCGCCCTCGAAAATCTGACCGGCCTCGGCCCCACCAATTGCGGCCGAGACGGCTTCGGAGACATCCGCTGCGGCCAGCCCGTAGTTGGCGGCGGCGAACCGATCGACGGTCAGGGTCAGCGTGGGCAGACCGGAGGCCTGCTCGACGCGCACGTCGGCGGCGCCTTCGGTCTGGCGGAGCACATTGGCGACCTGATCGGCGGTCCTCTGCAACTCAGCGAAATCGTCGCCGAACACCATGACCGCAAGATCGGTCCGCACCCCGGAAATGAGTTCGTTGAAGCGCAGTTCGATAGGCTGGCTGAACTCGAAATTGTTGCCCAGCTGTTGCGCGGAAATCTTCTCGATCCGGGCAATCAGATCCTCCTTGGACAGGTTCGGATCGGGCCATTGATCCTTATCCTTCAGCACGATGACGGCGTCGGAGATGTTCGGCGGCATTGGGTCCACGGCCGCCTCCGCGGTACCGGTCCTGGAGAACATGGTCTCCACCTCCGGCTGCGCCTTGATCGCCTTCTCCAGCGCCATCTGCATAGCGAGCGACTGCTCGAGAGACGCCGAGGGCACACGCAGGGACTGCATGGCGATGTCGCCTTCGTCCAAAGTCGGGATGAACTCCCGCCCGAGGGTGCTGAAGGCGATCCCGCCAACGAGGACGGCGCCGAGCGCCGCCGCCAGAACGATCTTGGGGCGAGCGACGGCCGCGCGGATCGCCGGTTCGATGCGCTTGCGGGCGAAGCGGAGGACGAAGGTCTCGTGTTCCTCCGCGCGCCCGTTTGGATCCATGTGGACGTGCTTGGGGTCCCGAACCAGCAGCGCCGTCATGGCCGGCACGAAGGTGAAGGAGAAGATGAACGCCCCCACCAGCGCCAGCATCACCGTTGCGCCCATCGGGATGAAGGTCTTGCCTTCCACCCCCTCCAGCATCAGCAGCGGGGTGAACACCAGCAGGATGATCAACTGTCCAAAAGCGGCCGGCTTGACCATCTGGCGCGCGGCGGCCGCGGCGACGCCAAGCCGTTCATGACGAGTGAGCATTCGGCCGAGTTCGCCCCGCCGCTGGCTGAGCATGAGCAGCGTATTTTCAACGACCACCACGGCGCCATCGACCAGCAAGCCGAAGTCGAGCGCGCCAAGGCTCATCAGGTTTCCGCTGATCCCAAACCGATTCATGCCGATCACTGCGAACAGGAAGCTGATCGGAATCATCAGCGCCGTGATCGTGGCCGCACGGATGTTGCCCAACAGCAGGAACAGCACGGCCACCACCAGCAGCGCGCCTTCGGCCAGGTTGCGGGCGACCGTCGAAATGGTCGAGTTGACGAGGTCGCTGCGGTTCAGCACCGGCGTCGCGACGATGCTAGGCGGCAAGCTCGGGCCCACCTCCTCGAGCCGCTCGGCCGCGGCCTGCGCCACGGTTCGGCTGTTCTCACCCGCCAGCATCAAGGCGGTTCCGATCACCGCTTCGTGGCCGTCTCGACTGGCGCCGCCAAGGCGCGGCGCCTGGCCCATCTCCACGGTCGCCACGTCGGCGACACGGACGACAAGCCCATTGCGATTTACGACAGGGGCTTGCGCCAGGTCGGTCACCGTCTGAGCGAGCGCATCGGTGCGTACCGTGAGCGCCTCGCCCGCGCGCTGGATGAAGCCGGCCCCCGCCTGAGTGTTGGCCCGCTCCAGGGCCTGAATCAGATCGTTCAAGCCGAGGCCATAGCTTGCCAGACGGGCCGGGTCGGGGCGGACGGCGTATTCCTTGACGTAGCCACCGTTCACATCGACGCCGGCGAGCCCTTTGGCCGAGCGCATCCGGGGCGCAATGATCCAATCCTGGACAGTGCGCAGGTAGGTGGCGCGCGCTTGCGGCGTCGTGAGGAGTTCGCCTTCAGGGGTTAGATAGGCGCCGCCTGCCTGCCACCCGGGCTGCCCTGCCGCGGCCAAGGCTTTCGGTCCAAAGGGCACATAGTCGACCGTCCACATCAGGACCTCGCCTAGCCCCGTCGTGATAGGCGACAGTTCCGGCTCGACCCCTGTCGGCAAGGTTTCCCGCGCCTGCGCCATCCGCTCGGCCACCTGCTGGCGGGCGAAATAGATGTCGGTCTGGTCGGTGAAGATGACGGTGATCTGGCTGAAGCCGTTGCGGCTGAGCGATCGTGTGCTTTGAAGGCCTGGAATGCCCGCCATGGCGGTCTCCAGGGGATAGGTGACCTGCCGCTCCATCTGCTCTGGCGCGAGCGCCGGGGCGACGGTGTTGATCTGCACCTGACGGTTGGTGATGTCGGGGACGGCGTCGATCGGCAATCTGGTGAGTTCGTAGAGGCCCAGCGCCGAGACGAGGGCGGTCGCCAGAACGATGAACCATCGGAAGCGAACGGACGCTTCAATAACTGCTTTGAACATGCGCCTGCTCCCTAGTGGCCGTGCTCAGCCTCGCCCTTGGCGAGTTCGGCCTTAAGCAGGAAGGCGTTGGTGGAGACGATCCGTTCGGCGCCGGTGAGCCCACGCACGATCTCCGTGCGACCGCCCGCCTGGCGTCCGGTCAGCACCGGCATGGCGCGGAACCCGCCGTCGATCTGCACGAACACGACGGGATTGCCCTCGACCGTTTGCACGGCTTCGCTCGGTACAGTCAGGCCGCCGCTCTCACCACCGGTCACGAGGGCTCCGGTGACGGGTGACCCCGCCGGCGGGAGGCTAGCGCCAACAGGCCGCGCGCGGATCACCGTCGCCCCACTTTCTCCCGAGCCTGCGTTCGCCGCTACACCGGTCACGACGGCGTCGAACTCTCCCGTCGGGCCGGTGATCCGCATCCGCGCTCCGGCGCGCGTCTGCGCGGCGAGTTGCGGCGGAGCATTGAAGACCAGTTCGACGCGCGCCGGGTTGGTCACTTCGGCGATGACGCCGCCTTGGGCGACGTAGCCGCCGGGCCCGACCTGCACGGCGGTTACGACACCGCCGATGGGCGACGAGACGCTCGTTCGCCCCGAGGCGTTCGGAGAGCCCGCGACAGCTACCCTAGCCCGCGCGGCGCGTGCTGTGGCCTCGGCGCTGAGCGCTTGGGCCTGGGAGCTCTCCACCTCCTGTCGCGCCACTATGCCCTGGGCGCCAAGATTGCGATCTCGCTCGTAGGCGCGCCGCGCGGCGTTCGCCGCAGCCGCCGCCGCGTCGGCGTCGGCGCGCAACGTGGCGGCGTCACCACTGACGAGGATCGCGAGGGCCTGGCCCGCCCGGATGCTTTGCCCCGGCGCAACAAGAACCCGCTCAACGCGCCCGCCGACGCTCGCCCCAACGCTGGCGCGGGCATCAACCATCGGTTCCACGCGCCCGGAAATGCGTGTTTCGGCGCCACCGCCCCGACCCACCGCGACGACGGCCAGGCCCGACGCCCGAACCTGCTCTGGCGTAAGCTTGACAACGCCCTCGGGCGTCTCGGCGGCCTCGCCCTCTTCTTGCGCCTCCCCTTCGGCATGTTCATCGGCGGCCTCGGCCGCAGGGGGAGCGTCGCGATTGATCAATGCCGACAACCCGAAGCCGCCGGCTGCGGCGACGAGGGCGATGGCGGCTACTGCGCCATAAAGACGCGCCTTATCCTGCTTCATTGGGAGTCTCCGGTCCCGGCAACGCCGCTCATCCGAGCCAGGGCTGCCTGCGCGCTTACCCGCTCACTGGCGGCGGCGATGGTTTGACCGCGCGCATCCGTGAGCGCGCGTCGTGCAACAAGAAGTTCGGCAAGACTCAGCTTCCCGCCTTCGTAGCCGATGCGTGTGAGGCGGTAGGCCTCCTGCGCGGCTCGCTCACCCTCCCGAGCGGCGGCGAGCCGCGTTTCTGCGGCGGTCGCACGGGCTGTGCTTGCGCGAACCGTCGCCTCGGCGTCGAACCGCGCCGCATTCAGACGGGCCTCCGCGGCGGTGACTTCCGCTTGGACCGCGCGGACGTTCCCCCGATTGCGATCGAAGAGTGGCAGAGGGACCGACACCCCGGCGATGAATGCTGACGCATCGGAATTCTCGAACCGTCGGAAGCCCACCGAGACATTCACGTCGGGAACGGCGCGCCGACGCTCCAAGGCGAGGCGCCGCCGTGCCGCCTCGCGCTCAGCTTGCGCCACGAGATAGCCCGGCGCGTTAGATGCGACGGGCGAGATGGCGGAACGCGGCGGCGTTCCGTCCAGCAGGCTCACGGGAATCGAGGTGATTGGCGCCGCCGATCCCGAAAGAGCCGTAAGGTTAGCGAAGGCTGTCGCTCCCGCCGCCTGAGCCTCCTCGACGGTGGCGCGGGCCGCCTGGACTGCAGCCTCCGCCTGAATACGCCGCAACTCAGGTTCGCGGCCTTGTTCGACGAAGGCGCGCGCGATGCGGGCATCCTCCTCCGCGAGCCCGAGCGCTTCTCGTGCGAGCAAAAGTCGCCGATCGCTGGCCTCGGCTTCGGCGTAGGCCACCGCAAGATCGAATCTGAAATCGACCTGGGCGCGCTGGGCGCGCTGACGGGCCGCCACCACCTCCCCCTGCGCCGCCGAAACCCGGGCCGAACGCTTGCCGCCGAGTTCCAAGGTCTGAGAAATCGACGCCGTCGTCTCAGCCTGGCTTATGCCGCTGTACGGCCCAGACCCGGAAAAATTCTCGATTTCCAGGCCCACCGTCGGATTAGGACGCACGCCCGCCTGCTGCGCCAAGCCTTCGGCTCGCGCGATGTCGGCGCGGGCTTCCGCCAAACGCGGCGCGGTCTCCTGCGCCTGTCGGAGTAGGTCAGTAAAGGCTGGGGCGGGCTCGGCCACGCCGACGCCCGCCGACAGCCCCAAGGCGACGAGCCCCGAGGCGGCCGCCAACAGCGGCCTTCGATTATGGATGAACACGGTCTTCCTTCTCGCTTGTGACGACGGAGTGCGCGCGTGCGCGCGTCGGTCGTCAGCCGCGAGGCGGTCGTTTCAGTCCGAAGTGGGGATCGGTCTTACGCACAGCGGTGCGCCCCAGGACATGCTTGGCGCTAGGCAAGTCTGCGCCAACGCCGCCCTCACCTAGGATCGGCACAAAGGGTGCAAAGTGGTGACAATGACCATGGATGCAGACATCCGCCGGTGCGCTGCCGTGATCATCCAATGGCGCGGTCACCGTTTGACCGGCTGCGGTCGTGAATTCGGCCGCCGCCGCGCCGGAATTCAGATCATTACCGCAGATGAGGGAGTCGACGCTCGGTCCTAGCGAAAGCACAGCGACGAGCAAGGCGGCTGCTAGCCACCGTAGTGCTCCGGACCATGCTGAAGGACTCGCCATCGCCCTGCCCTATACGTGTTTCGTACTGTGGCGGGAATGCGTTACATATTTACGCAAATCCGCGCTGGCCGGAGCGGCTCGGAGTTCCTTGCGCGCCTGACTGGCGATCTGCCACGCCGAGCGCAAGAAGACCGCCGCCAGCAGAACACCGACGAGAAGGTCCGGCCACCTCGACCCAGTGACGGTCACCGCAACGCCAGTGGCGGCCACCGCCAGGCACTGGATTAGGTCGTTGCGGGTGCATAGCCAGACCGACCGCACGTTGGCGTCCCCTTCACGGAAGCGCACGAGCAGCAGCGCAGCGAGCAGATTGGCCGCCGCTCCGAATAGGCCGAGCCCCGAGATGGCCCCGCCTTCGGGCGAAGCGCCCGTCACCGCGCGCCAAACCGCCAGTCCGAGAATGCCTGCCGCCATCAGCGCAAGTGACCCGCTTTTGATGAAGGCCGCGCCCGACCGGACCTGGACGCTCTTGCCGATGGCCCACAAGCTGAGCGCGTAGGTCGCTGCATCAGCCGCGAAGTCTAGGGTGTTAGCCGCCAGCGCCGCCGAGTCGGCGAGCCAACTGCCGATCGCCACGACGACAAAGCCGACGATGTTGATGACGATGACCGCGCTCAGCGCCCGGCGGTAGGCCAGCGAGGCGCCGTCGAACGCGATGGGCGCGCCGCAGCCGCAACCGCTGGCGGCCGGCTTATCGGAAGTGGAACAGCTCGACATGCCGCGACCCTGCATCCTCTAGTCGCTAGAGGATCAAGGGTCTATTTTATGGAACGAGGAGAATTCCATGACGTCGCTCACGATCGGCAAACTCGCGGCGGCCGCCGATGTGAAGGTCCCCACGATCCGCTTCTACGAACAGATCGGCCTCCTACCCGAGCCGGTGCGCACCGAAAGCGACCGTCGGGCCTACGATCCCGCCGCCGTCCGGCGTCTGGCTTTCATCAAGCACGCGCGCCAGCTCGGCTTTCCGATCGAGGCGATCCGCACCCTCCTCGATCTAGCCGACCATCCGGAGCGATCATGTGAGGACGCCAACACCCTCGCCCAGGAACAACTCACCGCCGTCGAGACGAAGATCGCCCAACTCGAGGCGTTGCAGAGCGAGCTTCGGCGCATGGTCGCCGCCGGCTGCCAGGGGATCGCGGGCGATTGCCGGGTCATCGAGGTCCTCGCTGATCATCGGTGCTGCGCGCAGGATCACCCGGCAACAGGGAGGCTAGTCTGACCTTGAGTGGGCGGCTCAGCTGCGAATCAACAGCCCACACAACTCGGGCATGTGCCCCAAAGTCGCCGCTTATCGGTTGGAAACAGATCAGCAACACGGGGGAAATGCGCGCGCTTGCCTGCTCGACTCAGGCCGCTAAGCGTGGCCGGAAGCTCGCCTCTAACGGTTGTAGCTTTGCTAGAGAAAAAGCCCTAATCGCACCTTTTTAGTCAAAAACGCCCTTGACCTCGCCTATTCCGCGACTCACGGTTGTGACGCCCGGCAAAGGCGGGCGGACGCAATCAAGGGTCAGCTGCGATGAAAAACGCCGGTTCTAGCCAAGCTCGGGGGCGCGCTTCGACCGCCCTGGCCCTCCTCGCCGGCGCGGCTGTCCTCCTCGCGGTAAGCCCGGCTTGGGCCGCTGGCGCCGGGACCGCCATGCCCTGGGAAGGCCCGCTCGACACCATCATGCAGTCGCTGTCGGGGCCGGTCGCCAAGGCCGTCGGCATCATCGCGATCGTGCTCACCGGCCTGGGCTTCGCCTTCGCGGAAGGTGGGTCGGCCCTGCGCAAAGGGATCGGCATCGTCTTCGGTCTGGCGATCGCCTTCACGGCGACGACCTTCATCTCGACCTTCTTCAACATGACCGCCGGGGCGGCGTTCTGATGGCTCGGTCCGACGTCGAGGGTTTCGAGATCGCCTTCCACAGCTCGCTATCGGAGCCGGTGACCATCGCCGGCGTGCCGCGCATGATCGCGGTGCTCAACGGCACCCTGACCGCCGTCCTGGCCTTGGGCCTGCAGGTCCCTCTGATCGGCATTCCGCTGGGCCTCGCCATACACGGCGCCTGCTACTGGCTGAACAAGCGCGACCCCTACTTCTTCGACGCGCTCGGCCGCCACATTCGCCAGAAGCCTTACCTGGACGCCTGACATGCGCGCTCGGCCTCACCCCTCCCCGCTTTTGGTCTCCTAGAGGTTCGTCGTGCTGTACCTGCGTGAGTACCGGCCCAAGGCTGATCGACTGTTCGACCACCTCCCGTGGGCGGCCCTCATCGGGCCGGGGCTGGTGCTCAACAAGGATGGCAGCTTTCAGAAGACCCTGGCCTTCCGCGGCCCGGACCTCGCCAGCGCCACGGATGCCGGCCTGGTCGCGACCCGCGCCCAGCTCAACAACGCCCTGCGGCGCCTGGGCTCACGCTGGTGCCTGCACATCGAGGCCGTCCGCGCGCCATCGCAGACCTATCCTACAAGCCAGTTTCCGGACCCCGTTTCGGACCTGGTCGATGAGGAGCGCCGCGAGGGCTTCGAAGCGCAGGAGCGTCACTTCGAGAGCCGCTATTTCCTGACCTTCACCTACCTTCCACCGGAAGAAGCGATCTCGACGGCCGAGAGCCTCCTACTCGAAAACGCCCCGTCTGGACGCGGCGCCGAGGGGATGTACCGCGCGGCGCTCAGCGACTTCCTCAGCACGGTCCACCAGATCGCCGACATCCTGACCGCGATCATGCCGGAGGTCGCAGAACTGACCGACGATGAGACCCTGACCTATCTGCACAGCTGCATCTCGACCAAGCGACATCCGGTCGCCACGCCCGAAACGCCGGCCTACCTCGACGCCTTCCTCACCGACGATGATTTCCAGGGCGGCCTGCTGCCGCGCCTGGGGGGCCAGTACCTGCGCACCCTCTCGGTTCGGGCCTACCCGACGACCTCGTGCCCCGGCCTGCTCGACCGGCTCAATGAGCTGGGCATCAGCTATCGCTGGGTCTGCCGGTATCTGCCGCTGGACAAGGAAGACGCGCGCAAAGCGGTGACCACGGTGCGCAAGCGCTGGTTCGCCAAGCGCAAGGGCGTGATGGCGCTCCTGAAGGAGGCGATCACCCGCGAGCCGTCCCTGCTGGAGGATCCGGACGCGGCGGCGAAATCCGTCGACGCCGATGCGGCCCTGGCCATTCTCGGGGGTGACTACGCCTCGATCGGCTACTTCACCCCGACCGTCACCTTGATGGACGCGGATCCCGACCGGCTGGCCAACCGCGTCCGGGAGGTCGAAGGCGCCATCAACCGGGCGGGCTTCGTCTGCAAGGTCGAGGATGTCAACGCGGTCGAGGCCTGGATCGGCAGCCTGCCGGGCCAAGCCTATGCCGATCTGCGCCGGCCCTTGGTGTCGTCGCTGAACCTCTGCGACATGATGCCGATGTCGGCGATCTGGCCTGGCCCGACAATCAACGCCCACTTGTCGGCCGAATGCCAAAAGCGCGGCTATCCTGGCCTTCAGCCGGCTCTTTTGGTCACCCGCACCGCCGGCACCACGCCGTTCCGCTTCGACCTGCACCAGGGCGATGTCGGTCACACGATGATCGTCGGGCCGACCGGCTCGGGCAAATCGGTCCTGCTCAACACCCTGGCCATGCAGTGGCTGCGCTATCCGGAAGCTCAGGTCTTCTATTTCGATGAGGGCGCCAGCTCGCGCGCATCGACCCTCCTCGTCGGCGGCCAGTTCTATATCCTGGGCGGCGACCAGAGCGAGCTGGCCTTCCAGCCGCTGGCGCAGATCGACGCGTCCGACGACCGCGCCTGGGCCCAGGAATGGGTGCAAGACATCGTCGCCGCCGAGGGCGTGCCTATCACGCCGCCGGTCAAGGACGAGATCTGGAGCGGGTTGCGTAATCTCGCCGAGGGACCGCGCGACCAGCGCACCCTCACCCTGCTGGCCGCCACGATCCAGGACCAGGCCGTCAAGGCGGCCCTGACGCCCTACACGCTGAGCGGACCATACGGCCATCTGCTCGACGCCAACCAGAACGCCCTCAAGCCTGCCGCTTGGCAGACCTTCGAGATGGCCGAGCTGATGGCCAGCAAGTCGGCCTTGGCCCCGGTCCTCACCTACATCTTCCGCAGCCTTGAACGTCGCTTCGACGGTCGGCCGACGCTGCTGGTGCTCGATGAGGCTTGGCTCTTCCTCGACCAGGGCGCCTTCGCGGCCAAAATCCGCGAATGGCTGAAGACGCTGCGCAAATTCAACGTCGCCGTGGTTTTCGCCACCCAGAGCCTGGCGGACGTCGCCCGGTCGTCGATCGCCCCGGCGCTGATCGAGAGCTGCCCGACCCGCATCTTCCTGCCCAATCCGGACGCCCAGACCCCGCAGATCACGGCGCTCTATCAGGACTTCGGGCTGAACCCGCAGCAGGTTCGGATCATCGCCAATGCGACGCCCAAGCGCGAGTACTACTACCAGTCCACCTCCGGGAACCGGCTATTCGAGCTCGGCCTGGGCGGTGTGTCCCTGGCGGCCGTGGGCTCGTCGTCGCCCGGCGATCAGCAGCTCATCAGCCAGCTCCTCGCGGACCATGATCGTGGCGAGTTCGCCGAGCGGTTCTTCGCGGCCAAGGGCCAGGCGGATGTCGCCCGCTACCTCGGCGGCCAGCGGCGCGCCGCCTTTCCGAGGGTGGCGTGATGGGCGCGCACGACCTCACCTTCGCGCCCGCTCGGCCGCCGATGAGCCCGAGAGCCTTCGCGCGCTTGGCGTGGCTGAACCGTCACCTTCCGGGCGCGTGGACCGCCTCGCGGCGGCGTCGCCGGATCCTGTTCCTGGCGGTGGCGGCGCCCGGCTTCCTCGCGGTCTTCGGCACGACCTACCACCACAACTTCTTCGTCATGCTGGCCGGCTTTGTCCTGTTCGGCGCGGCCGTCGCCTTTCGGGCGATCTCCGAACCCCTGTTCGTACAGGCGACCGGCGACGACCTCTTCCCGGCTCCTCATCCCTCGCACTAGAAGGACACACCCCATGCGTAAGCAGCTCATGGCCGCGGCGGCGATCGTTGCGGTGTCGCTGGGTTTAGGGCCTCTGCCACCACAGACCGCGGCCGCTCAGCAGATCGTCTTCGATCCGCGCGCTGTGGCGCAAGCGGTCCAGCAGGTGCGCCAAGGTCTCTCGCAGATCCAGCAGCTGCAGACGCAGGTCACCAACCAGATGGCGATGCTGCAAAAGCTCGGCACGGACGTGACCCAGCCGTTGGCGCAGATCAACGCCCAGGCCAGCCAGCTTATGCAGCAGGCCCAGGCGATCGGCTACAACAGCCAGAACATCGCCGGTCAGTTTCAGCAGTTCTACCCCGCCAGCCTGTCCGGTCAGAGCTTCGCTCAAATCCAGCAGCGGCTGGCGAGCTGGGAGGCGAACAGTCGGCTGACCCTGCAGGACTCCATGGCCGTGCAGAACCAGCTGGTCAGGTCGCAGGGCACCACGGCCGGCGCCGTCAACGGCGCGGTGGCCGCCTCGCAAGGCGCCGCCGGACAAACGGCGGCGATCCAGGCGACCAACCAGTTGCTGGCCGCACTCAGCAGCCAGCTTCAAGGCCTTCAGACGATCCTGATCGCGCAAGCGAGGACCCAAGAGACGATCCTGGCCCAGCAGCAGGCTGGGGCGATCGCGGCTCGAGCTGAGACGGAGCGGGCTACGGCGTACACCAAGACTGGGAGCCGGCTTCCGAACATCTCGGATTTCCAGTGATGCGGTCGTTGCTTGTCATCAGCTGTCTCGTTGCCGTGGGCCTCGCGGGCTGCGGAAAGCCCGCCACAGAGCCGAGTCAAACCGACCCGCCAGCCAATGCGAAGCCGTGTCCGGACATCAACAATCGTGACCGGAACGACCCATGTTCACCGCTGTACTTCAATAAGAAGGGCAGCAGCCTTCCCGACAAAAACAGCCTCTAGGCTGGTAGTGCGCCGAGTTTGTCCATGGCCACCGCAGATCCTGCTGCCCTTGATCAATTTATCAGTGCGTTCACCGGCCAGGTGGGCAGTGGCTTCGGAGCCATTGCGGGACCCGTCCAGGGCGTACTGGCGACTCTGGTTGTCATCAGCATCACGATCTCAGCGATCCTTTGGGCGATCGACGAGACGCAGAACATCATGGCTGCACTCGTCAGGAAGATACTCCTGATCGGGTTCTTCGCTTGGCTGGTCACCAACTGGCACTCGCTGACCCTCACGGTCATCAATGGATTTGCAAAGCTAGGCTTACAGGCCAGCGGTGGCGGCTCGATTGGCGATTTCACGCGGGCGCCGACTAAGGCGGTCGAAGCGGGCCTCTCGGTCGTAATCGACCTCATCAAATACATCGGTGACCTAGCGCAGCAAAACGCTGGCTTCGGGGCGCTCATGCATATCGACATGATCATCGTCGCGGCTGTCGCCGCGATCGGCATCCTATTGGCCTTCATCATTCTGGCGATCGAGATCGCCGTCACGATCATCGAATTCTACATCGTGACCCTGATCGCCTTTGTCGTCGTGCCGTTTGGGGTCCTCTCTCAAACCTCCTTCTTGGCAGAAAAAGCTATCGGCTACGTGGTCTCCGTGGGGTTCAAGTTCATGGCGCTTGCTGTGATCGCGGGCGTCGGGATCAACATCTTCGAGACCTACACATTATCGCCTCAACCGACCGTGGCGGAGGAAGCCGGCCTGCTCTTGTCGGCGATCTTCCTGATGATGCTATCGCTCAAAGTTCCTGCGATCGCCGGCGCCATGATTTCAGGTGGCCCGCAGCTGAATACCGGTGGCGCTCTGATGGGCGCGGCGGGTGTTGCCGCTGGCGCGGCGGGCGTAGGCCTCGCCGCCCGCGCCGCTGGCGGTGCGGTCGCAAGTGGTTGGGCGGCTGGCGGCGAGAAGATCGCTGCGGCCAGGGCCGCATCAGGGAGCATCAATTCAGGTGGCCCGCGTCCCACAGGCGGCGGGTCTAGCGGTAGCGGCATGGCGGCCGACTTCGCCAGGGCGCCCGTCTCGACGACGGTCGCCGAAGGGCGAGCGGCCGGCAGCCGCCTCTTCTCTTCCCGCAATCCTAGTGAAGGCGAGACGCCCCCTCCCCCTCCGCCGGAAGCGCCCTCGTCTGGATCCTCCGTCGTTTCGCGGGCCGAGGCCCGCCGTGGCGGAGGGCTAGCAGGCGCGGCTCGAGACAACGCCGCTGCGGCCACCGCCGGCGGCGACGGAAGCGGGCCTGGCCTGAGCGCCACTCCAACCCGCCGCGATGACGAACCTGAAGAGTGACCCCAGTCGAGAGTGCGCCGATGAACCCCTTCAAACGACCGAATGACCGCTATGGCAGCTCCGCCCCCGTCGAGAGCCCATACCTGCGCGCCTCACGGGAGTGGGACATGCGGATCGGCTCAGCCGTTGTGCAGGCCAAGAACTGGCGGATGGCGGCGTTCGGCGGGTTGGGGCTCGCGGCCCTGGCGCTGGGCGGCTTCATATACGAGGCCAACAACACCAACATCGCCACCTACGTCGTCCCCATCGACCGCTACGCGCGGCCTGGCCGGATCGAGCTGGCCGGGCGGACCTATGAGCCGACCACGGCCGAGATCGGATACTTCCTCGCGGACTGGGTGCGACGGACCCGCTCGAAGAGCATCGATCCCATCGTCATTCGGGACAACTGGACCGGGGCCTACCACTTCGTGTCTGGGCCCGCGATTGGGCAGCTCAACGCCTTCGCCAAGGCCAACGACCCCTTCGCCAATGCGGGCACGCAGGCGGTCAACGTCGAGATCGTGTCGGTACTGCCGCGCAGTCCACACACCTACCAGGTCCAGTGGCGCGAGACGCAGTTCAACGCCGGGACCTCCGGCGTGACCGAAGCGTGGACAGGCCTGTTCACCACCAAGGTGGTGGCGCCGAAGAACGAGGCCGAGCTGAGGGCCAACCCACTGGGGATCTACATCACCGAGTTTCAATGGAGTCGTGAGCTATGAGCGCCTTGTCCCCCAGACGGCTTTCCATAGGCGCTGCGGCTGGGCTGCTCGTCTTGCTGGCCGGGTCGGAGAATCCGGCCGTCGCCCAAACCGCCGCGCCACGACCGGCTCCCGGCGCCGCTGCGCGGCCGGCGCCCTTGGCGCCGGTGGCCCTGGCTCAGGCGGCGACGCCGCCCCGAACAACCTCAAGGCGCCGAGCGGCGCCGCGCACCTATGCGCGCCCGCCGGCGCTGTCGACCGTGCAATCCGCCAACAGCAGTGCGCGCGACTACCCCAGCGCCGGGGCCTATGTGAACGCCGCGCTCTACTACGATTTCGAGCCGGGGCGGCTCTACACCGTCCACACCAGCCCGCGCTTCCTGACCGCGATTTCTCTGCGGCCTGGTGAAAAGCTGATCTCCAAGGCGGCGGGCGACACCGTGCGCTGGGTGCTGGGCGAGACCGTTCAGGGCTCGGGCGCGACCCAGCAGGTCATCGTGATGGTCAAGCCCATCCGTGGCGGCCTGCGCACCAACATCATCCTGACGACCGACCAGCGGACCTACCTGCTCGACGCCGTCAGCTATGAGGGCGACACCTACACCAGCGTCATCAGCTGGAACTATCCGCAGGAAGAGGCCCGCGAGCGGCAGGCCGCCCAGGCGGCCGAGACGCAAGGCGTGGCGGCTTCTGGCCTGGCGGTGGACTCGCTGCACTTCGGCTATCGCATCAAGGCCAACGGCTTCCGCGCGCCGCGCTGGCAGCCGGTCCGAGTCTTCGACGACGGTCTGAAGACCTACATCCAGTTTCCGCGCGACATGGCCACAACAGAGGCGCCGCCGCTGTTCCTCATTGGTCCTGACAAGCAGGCCCAGCTCGTCAACTACCGCTATCTCGGCGGCTACTATGTCGTGGACCGGCTGATCGACGTCGCGGAGCTGAGGCTTGGTGAAGGCAAGCAGACCGTGGTGCGGATCACCCGCACCGGCGAAGGGGGGCGCTCGTGACCCACCTTCCGCCCGATCCCCCTCTCAACCCTCACCCGCGCAAGGCCGCGCCGGAAAGCGTCTTGGCCGCGCCACGAAATCCGGTCACCCGCTGGAACCGCAAGTACCTGATCGCCGGGGCGACGGGTCTGGCTGGGATCGTGGCGCTCGGGTTCTACCTCGGCTTTGGCGGCGCGCACGCCCCGCAGGCGCGGCCTGAAGCATTTACGGACGCGGCCGATACGGGCCAGGTCCAGACCCCGGCGATCTCCACCCGGTATGCAGCGGGCTATGCCGACCCCGCACTCCAGGCTCAAACCCTGCCGGGCACAGCGGCCCTGCCGCCGCCGGAGGGCGCGCCAGGGGGTCTGCCGGCGGGCGCACCGCCTCCTCCCCCTCCGCAGGCCCAGGTTGATCCGGTCGTTCAGGCGGCGCGTGAGCAGGCCCTGGCCGCCCGGACCTCTGGTCCCTTCTTTGGCGGCCCGCCATCCGCCGCAGCCGCGGCGCCGTCCGCCGATCTGGCGGCGCTGTCTCGGCCGATCGCGGCGTCCGCTGGAGCCGCCGGCGAGTCCGCCGCCGCCGAGGTGCAGCCCGCCAACGGCCAGGCGGCCAAGCGCCAGTTCGCCGCCAACGCCCGCACTGACGATTACCTGACCAACCCGCTGCAGCCGGCGCTCAGCCCCTGGGAAGTGAAGGCCGGCAGCATCATCTCGGCCGCGCTGGTCACGGCCATCAATTCGGATCTGCCAGGCCAGGTGATCGCCCAGGTCACCGAGCCGGTCTACGACCACAGGACCGGACGAACGGTGCTGATCCCTCAGGGCTCCCGGCTCATCGGCCAGTACGACAGCCAGATCGCCTACGGCCAGAACCGAGCCCTGATCGCCTGGAACCGGATCATCATGCCCGATGGCCGCTCGATCAACATCGGGTCCATGGCCGGGGCGGACCTGTCCGGGGCGGCTGGCCTGCAGGACAAGACGGACGGTCACTTCGGCCAACTGGCGCGCGGGGTGATCCTCTCGACGCTGTTCAGCGTCGGCGCCGCCGCCGCCCAGGATGCCGGCAACCGCAGCTCCGGCGCCCTCGTCGTCAATTCGGCTGCCAGCGGGGTGTCCAATTCCGCCCAGCAGGTCGGCCAGCAGATCACCGGGCGCGATCTCAATCGCCAGCCCACCCTGCGCGTCCGGGCCGGTTGGCCCGTCCGCGTGCTTGTCAGCAAGGACATGATCCTCGCCCCGTACCCGTAAGCGTGAGTGTTGCGATGACCCCATCGGCAGAAAAGCTCGGCCTCTTCCTCCCGGAAGGCCTTCACCAGGACATGCTCGACACCGCCGAGCGCCTGAACACCCGCAAGAATCCCAGGGGCTGTGTTCGGCTCATCTATGAGCGCGCCTTCCGCGAGCTGGTCGAAGCGCTCGACGGTGGTGAGGCGGTGACGTTTCCCGCCGTCCGCGGCGCCAAGGACCGGGTCTCTGTCCGGCTCTCGAAGCCGCTTTGTGTCCGGATCCGCCGCCAGACGGACGCCCTCAATCTCAAACTCACCGATTTCGCTTTCGCAGCGATCGACCGCTTCCTGCAAGCCACCCAAGGAGACGCCCATGACGCGCCCCGCCAAGACCGCCCTCGCCCTGGGCAAGATCGATCTCGAGGAGAAGACAACCGATCTGCGTTTGAAGCTGAAGGGCAAGCTCGCCGTTGATCTGGCCGACTATCAGCGCGCCTTCGCTCAAGCGAACGACCAGTCGCTGGAGCTCGACCAGCTAGTCCCTCACATCCTCGCAGCCTTCATCGACGCGGACAAAGGCTTCCAAGCCTGGCGTAAGGCGCAGCCCGCCTCATCATAGTGGTTCCGCCGCCGTCTCTCTCAACAGGTGGGGTCGGGGCGTGCGGGCGCCACAAGCCCTAGCGCGCTGAGTCGCAGCTTGGCGGACTCGTTTCCGGAAAGACGTCAACCGCCCGAATCGGCCCTTTTTGGCCAAAAGGGTACAATTCCAAGCCTTTAGGAATCGTCAGACTCACTGAACGCTGTCGTCGACTGAGTCGCGTCGCGGACCCTCCGCGCGCGCTCGGTCGCCCCAGAGGACTTCATCTTGACCTAGACGAGACCCCTAAACGGCGAGAGCCCCCCGTTGGCGCGGGAGGCTCTCGGAAATCGCAGGCGCCGTGTGGTAGCGGCTTGATTTGATCGAGTAAGCCTAAGCGGCGCTTTTTGCGTCGTCAAGGCCTCGAACAGGAGACCTATGGTCTTTTGCCTGCCGGTTTCACGACCGTGAAACGGCCTCGTCCCGTTAGGAAGGGACGACATGCGAACGGCCTTATCGGGCGACGACTGGCGACCAGGGTTCGCCAAGCGAGCCCCCAACTTTGACGCGGTCTGCGCGCAAGCCCGAGCCTGGCGCTGGCAGCCGGGCGTATCGGTGGCCCGGATCGCCGCGGCGGTGCTTAAGGGCACGCCCACGCTCACCGTGCAGCAGCGGATGACCCTGCTTCTCTATGTCGAGCACCTCAACCAGGACCGGCTCGAACAGGACGTGGCCACGGTGTGGCCCGGGACCAGTTTGATCGCCGACTATCTAGGCTGCACCGAGAGCAACGCCCGCGCCCACAGGCGTGCGCTGGAAGCGGCCGGCTTCATGGTGCGCGACTACACCCGCGCCAATCGGCCGGCGGGTGTGGAGGCCTATGACCTGGCCCCCCTCGTGGCGCGTCTGGACGAGCTCGAGGCGGCGGATCTCGCCGTCCGCGAAGCTGCTCAGGCCCGGAGGGCCGCCTATTCCGAACCCGTCGTCTTTAGTGAAAGAACTACCGCCCGGGCGCCAAGATTCACTCACCTAGAACAGTCCCATCAGAACGGCAGTTCTTCTGTACGAGGAAAGGACGCGCCTTCAGCGCGACATCAAACTGATCAGCGGCGGACTTCGCCCGCCGAGAACGGCAAAGTCCGAAAATCCTCGGGCAAACGCCAGGGCGCCGGACACGACAGCGCCATTTGCTCTCCGCAGGGAGCAAGCGGTTTCTCCAGCGCCTTTTCGGAGGGGTCCGCGCCGGCGGAAATGGTCCGCCAGGAGCTTAGGGCCGCCTTCCAAGTCTCTCCCCGCATCGCTGCGCTGGTGGGACCTGCCGCCGTGGCCGATCCGGCCAGCGTAACGCCTGCCGACCTCGCTCGGGTGGCGGCCGCCGTTGACGATCTGCTGCCCGAACGTGAGCGCAACAACGACCAGACCTTCGCCTGGGCCCTGAAGCGGCACGGGGTCCGCGCCATCGCCATGCTGGCGATTGCCATCGAGGATCCCGACGTTCGCAGCCCGTGCAAATATTTCGGCCGGATGGCCTCCTATGAGCCGAAGGGGGCGCCGGACCTGCGGCTCAACTTCGCCCGGGTCCTCAAGGCCAAGGGCGACATTCCGCCGGCTGAACCGCCGCCCGCTTTGATGGCGGCGCCGGGGGTCGATGACCCCGTCTGGCAAAAGATCGCTGAACCGTTACGCCGGCTGGTCCGCGAGGGCGCCTATGGCAGCTGGTTCGGCCGGATCGGATTCCATGGGATCGATGAGGGGGTGCTGACCTTGTCCACCCTCAGCCAGATCGCCGCCGACCGGATCAAGCGCGACTACATCGACGCGATCCTGCACGCGGCCGAGGTCGCCGAGGTCTATGTCGACCGGGTGATCATCACCCTGCGAAAGGACCGGCGATGATTCGGCGGTTGAGCCTTATGGCGCTGGCCATCGGGTTGGCGGCCGCCGCGCCGGCGCAGGTGACGGGCCCTGCCCGTGTCGTCGATGGCGACACCTTCAGCGTCGGCGCCGAGAGGGTCCGCCTTTGGGGCGTCGATGCGCCGGAAGGCCGACAGGTCTGCCAGAACGACCAGGGCAAAGCCTACGCCTGCGGCGACGTCGCGCGCGACCAGCTCGTCGGCCTGATCGGTGGGCGGGCGGTGCGCTGTGAGGTGCGCGATCGTGATCCCTATGGCCGGGCGGTTGCTCGGTGCTTGGCCGGATCGACCGATCTGGGCGAGGCGATGGTCCAGGCCGGGTGGGCGATCGACTATGTCCAATTCAGCCGCGGTGCCTACGCTTCCGCCGAGGCCGAGGCGCTCCGGGCGCGGCGCGGCCTTTGGGCCGGGCGGTTCGAGACGCCGTCGCTGTGGCGGGCGGACGCGCGCCAGGTTCACACGGCACCGGCCGGGCCGCCCGCCGCGGGCTGTGTGATCAAGGGCAACATCAGCGCCAAGGGCCGGCGGATTTTTCATGTACCCGGCCAGCAGGACTACGCTGCGACTCGCATAGACCCGACCATGGGCGAGCGCTGGTTTTGCTCGGCCGCAGAAGCCGCCGCGGCGGGCTGGACAGCGGCGGCGCGGTGATCGGGGTCGGTGCGCGGCATAGGCGTTCGTTCGGCGCGCATAGATTGTACGGAGCAAGTACTGCCGTGTTACTGTGCCGCGAATTAAGGCGAAGCCAAGGTGAAGAATGACGTTCTGGAACGGCAATGCTGCGTCACCGAACAACTTGCGCCTCTTCGTTCCGGGCGAGGGATGGAAGAACTACTCTGACCAGATGACGGGAGACGGCCAAAAGGTCGAGATCGTAGGCGCACGGCGCCTGATAGAGAGCGCGTTCCTCAATGCGCTGAACGCCACGAACGTGGTGGTGCTGACGGGCACCGGGTCGTCATTCAGCGCCCGCAATGGAGCGGGCAAGCTTTCTCCGGCCGGAATGTGGGACATCTGGAACGCGGCCAAGGCCAAAGTCGGCGACGAGGTCTTCGCCAAGGTCAACCAGTGCTTCAAGGACGCCGACGTCGACAACAATATCGAGCGCCTCCTCACACTCTGTAAGCTCCATCTCGAACTTCATGCCAAGGCGACAGACGAAACTACCAAACTGATCAGGGCCTTCGTGAAGGACGCAGAGAGCGCAATCCTCGAGCGGGTCGCTTTCGTCGACACTGAGACCGACCTGTCCGCCCACGCCGTTCTGCTGCAGAAACTCGGCCGGCGCGGGGTGCGCAAATCACGCAGCAAAATCTTCACTACAAACTATGACCTGTGCTTCGAGGAGGCCGGGGCGCGTCACCGCTTCACCTTCATCGACGGCTTCTCCCATTCCCTGAGGCAGGTCTACGACCGCATGTTCTTCGACTACGACGTGGTCCGACGTGAGAACGGAGGCAACGGATCACCCGACTACATCGAGAACGTGGTGCAGTTCTACAAGCTTCATGGCTCGATCGACTGGCGGCGCAAGGGCGGCGATATCGTGCGGTCTGAGGGCGAAGAGGGCGAGCCGGTCTTGATTTATCCGCGGTCGAGCAAGTACCAGGAGAGCTTCGAGGCCCCCTATCTCGACATGATCGGGGCCTTCCAGGCGGCCCTGCGCGAGCCTGACACGGCCGTCATCGTCTCCGGCTTCGGCTTCAACGATGATCACATCGGCCGACCGATCCTCTCGGCGGTCGAGAGCAACATGTCGTTGCGCCTCATCGTCTGTGATCCAGTCTTCCTTGATGCCGCCGCGCTCCCAGGTTCCGCGCACACCCATCCCGAGGCTAAGCCGACAGAGAATCGGTTTCTCAAAAGCTTCATGGCACTCGCGGCCGGAGGCGACGCCCGCCTTCACCTCATCAACGGCCGCTTCGAGGATATGGCGGTCGTCCTGCCCGACCTCATGGGTGAGACTGATCGCGAACGCCACGTCCAGCGCATCCGCAGCATCCGCGAGGAAACGGGAGCCCAGACGGGATGATTGCCCTCAGCCCGATCGACCCGGACCGCTACATCGGTACCGTTACCCAAGCGACAGCCTCTCAGGTGATCGTCAACCTGCCGAACGCTACTGCCCGACCGGAGCGGCGCGGGCTCGCCAAGGGCGCGGTCGGCGACTTCGTTTTCATTGACTGCGAAAGGGTGAAGCTCCTCGGCCGCATCATCGAGACGCGCATCCCAGATTCCGAAAGGCTCCAAGTCGAACCGCGGCTTGGTGAACCAGTCGAACCCGATCCGATCGGGCGGGTGCAGCTGCTGGCGGGGGTGGAGCAGGGGTCGAACAAGCTTGTGCGCGGCCTCCCCGAGTTTCCGCGAATCGGCGACGGGGTGTTCTTGGCGCAGCCCTCTCTTCTGGCGCGACTGATCCGCAACGCCGTCGCTGGTGACGGGGAGCTGGTGTTGAGCATCGGCCGCATCGATGCCGCCGACAGCGTCGATGTCTGCCTTCCCCCCGAGAAGATCTTCGGACGCCATTGCGGGGTTTTCGGCGCGACGGGCGGCGGCAAGAGCTGGACCCTCGCCACTCTCATCCAGCAGCTGAAGAAAGCCGGCGGGCGAGCCATCCTCCTCGATCCGACCGGAGAGTTCGCGGCCATGAACGGGGTCGACGACGTCTTCGTGTTCGACGGGGCCGTGGCTGGTCAGAAGGTTGTGCACTTTCCGTATCAGCAGATCACCGAGGACGACCTCTTCACCCTGTTCCGGCCGTCCGGCCAAAGTCAGGGTCCGCGGCTGCGCGAAGCGATCCGCAGCCTAAAGCTGGTCGCCGCGCTCGGGGTCAATGTGCCCGCCCAGGTCACGATCCAGAATGGCCTTCTGGAGAAGAATGGAAAGCTCAAAAACCCGATCAACCAGGCACTGACCGCCAACGCCGCCGCCCTGCACCGGCCTGGCTGCGCCTTCGACATCTCGAAGCTGGCCGACCAAATCCGACACGAATGCGTCTGGCCGACGTCACAACAGAACACCAGCGTCTACGGGGGCCCCGACCAGCAGTCTCTCGGATATTGCGAGACGCTGATCTCGCGCATCAGCGGCCTGGTCCGCTCCAAGGAGCTGGAGTGCATCTTTGAGCGTAACGGGACCTCGCTCGTTGCCGAGCTGGACGCCTTCTTCGCGGATGATACCCGAGACATCGCGGTGATTTCCTTCAAGGATGTCCGCTTCGAGCACAACACGCGCGAGATCCTGCTCAACATCATCGGCCGCTATCTGCTGGGGGCGGCGCGCGCCGGGACCTTCCGAGACGATCCGCTCGTCGTCTTCCTCGACGAAGCCCACCAGTTTCTTGGAAGGACGATCGGCGATGACTACGCCTCGGTGCGCCTGGACTCATTTGGCCTGATCGCCAAGGAAGGCCGCAAATATGGACTGACCTGTGTGCTAGCTGTAGGGACGCGCAATAGTGAACGGCTCGACGCGAGATTCATGACGCCTTTCGACGCACATTAGCTGAGACGTTCGCCGCTCCGGGGCGCACATTGTGTGAGACTGAGATCACAATGATTGAGACCGACGCGCACTATTT
>NZ_JAUXVZ010000003.1 GCF_030680185.1 Phenylobacterium sp. | reverse complement strand
AGGTGCACGATGCCGGTCACGTCCGTGGTGCGGAAGTAGAACTGCGGGCGGTAGTTGGTGAAGAACGGCGTGTGACGGCCGCCCTCTTCCTTGTTGAGGATATAGGCCTCAGCGAGGAATTTCGTGTGCGGGGTGATCGAGCCGGGCTTGCAGAGAACCTGGCCGCGCTCGACGTCTTCACGCTTGGTACCGCGCAGCAGCACGCCGACGTTGTCGCCGGCCTGGCCCTGGTCGAGCAGCTTGCGGAACATTTCCACGCCCGTGCAGGTCGTCTTCTGGACCGGACGGATGCCGACGATTTCGACTTCCTCACCGACCTTGACGATACCCTTTTCGATACGGCCCGTGACCACGGTGCCGCGACCCGAGATCGAGAACACGTCCTCGACCGGCATCAGGAACGGCAGGTCCAGCGGACGCGCCGGCTGCGGGATGTAGGCGTCGACGGTTTCCATCAGCTTGAGCACCTGCTGCTCACCGATCTCCGGCTTGACGCCGTCGGTGGCGGCCTTGGCCGAACCCATGGTGATCGGGATGTCGTCGCCCGGGAAGTCGTACGACGAAAGCAGCTCGCGCACTTCCATCTCGACCAGCTCGAGCAGCTCGGCGTCGTCGACCAGGTCGACCTTGTTCATGAACACCACCAGCGCCGGCACGCCGACCTGACGGGCCAGCAGGATGTGCTCGCGGGTCTGCGGCATCGGGCCGTCAGCGGCCGAAACCACCAGGATCGCGCCGTCCATCTGGGCGGCACCGGTGATCATGTTCTTCACATAGTCGGCGTGGCCGGGGCAGTCGACGTGGGCATAGTGACGGGCTTCCGTCTCATATTCCACGTGCGCCGTGTTGATCGTGATGCCGCGGGCCTTCTCTTCCGGGGCCGCGTCGATGTCGGCGTAGTTCATCGCCTTGCCACCGCTGGCCTTGGCCAGAACCATCGTGATCGCCGCCGTCAGCGTCGTCTTGCCGTGGTCAACGTGACCAATCGTGCCGATGTTGCA
>NZ_JAUXVZ010000015.1 GCF_030680185.1 Phenylobacterium sp. | reverse complement strand
GGTCACCGGCGCCTCGACGGCGGACGCGGCCATCATCCTGATCGACGCGCGCAAGGGCGTGCTGACCCAGACGAGGCGCCATTCCTACCTTGTCTCGCTGCTGGGCATCCGCCACGTGGTCCTGGCCATCAACAAGATGGACCTGGTGGGTTGGAGCCAGGAGGTGTTCGACTCCATCTTGGCCGAGTATCACGACTTCGCCGCCCAGATCGGCATCCGCGACTTCACCGCCATCCCGATGTCGGCGCTGAAGGGCGACAACATCACCGAGCCCAGCGACAAGGCCCCCTGGTACAAGGGTCCGGCCCTTCTGCCGCACCTCGAAGCCCTCGATGTTGAGGACGACCTGCGGGAAAAGCCCTTCCGCATGCCGATCCAGTGGGTGAATCGCCCGGACCTCGACTTCCGCGGCTTCTCCGGCCTGATCGCCACCGGGACCATTGCGCCCGGCGACAAGGTCAAGGCCCTGCCCTCGGGCCGCGAAAGCACTGTGGCGCGCATCGTCACCATGACCGGCGACCTGCCCCGCGCGGTGGCCGGCCAGTCGGTGACCATCACGCTCACCGATGAGATCGACATCAGCCGCGGCGACGTGCTGTCCATCGCCGGCCAGCCGCCGGAAGTGGCCGACCAGTTCGAGAGCACCATCGTCTGGATGGACGACGAGGGCATGCTGCCCGGTCGCCCCTATCTGATGAAGATCGGGACGCGGGTCGTCGGCGCCAGCATCACCGAGCCCAAGTACAAAGTGAATGTGAACACCCTCGAACAGCTGGCCGCCAAGCGGCTGGAGCTGAACGAGATCGGCGTCTGCAACATCTCGCTCGACGCCCCCATCGCGTTCGACGCCTACAAGGATAACCACACCCTCGGCGGCTTCATCCTCATCGACCGGATCTCCAACCGGACGGTGGGCGCCGGCATGCTGCACTTCGCCCTGCGCCGCAGCCAGAACATCCACTGGCAGGCGCTCGACGTCTCCAAGGCCTCCCGCGCAGCCCAGAAGGGCCAAAAGGGCCGCGTGGTCTGGCTCACCGGCCTCTCGGGCGCCGGCAAGTCGACCATCGCCAACCTGGTCGAAAAGCGGATGCAGGCCGATGGTCGCCACACCTATCTGCTGGACGGCGACAATGTCCGCCACGGCCTGAACAAGGACCTGGGCTTCACCGAGGAGGACCGGGTGGAAAACATCCGCCGGGTCGCCGAGGTCTCTAAGCTGATGGTCGATGCCGGCCTGATCGTGCTGGTGTCCTTCATCTCGCCCTTCCGGGCCGAGCGCCGGATGGCCCGCGAGCTGATGGACGACGGCGAGTTCGTGGAGGTCTATGTCGCCACTCCCCTGGCCGTGGCCGAGCAGCGCGACGTCAAGGGCCTCTACGCCAAGGCCCGGGCTGGAGAGCTGAAGAACTTCACCGGCATCGACTCCCCCTATGAGGAGCCGGAAAACGCCGAGATCACCGTCGACACCACCACCCTGTCCCCCGAACAGGCGGCCGAGGAAATCGTCGCCTGGCTGACCAAGAACTAGGTCGGGACGACAGCTGAACTGAGGAGGGCCGGACGCGGACAAGCGACCGGCCCTTTTTGTTTCAGGCCAACTGCTCCGCCGCGACGCCCAGAGCGCGGGCCGCGTCGGCCATGCGTCGATCAAGCGTGATCAGAACATGCTGCTCGCGCCGGCACAGCGCGATATGAAGGGCGTCGGGCATGCGCAGCATCAGCTCAAAGCGCCGGACATAGAGATGGGCGACCTCAACATCCGACGAGGCCAGATCGGCCGGCGTCGCGCTGGTCACCCGCCAGGCGTCGAAGCTGTCGAGCAGGCCGCGGGCGTCCTCCCTGTCCAGGCGCCCCATCCGCACCAGACGCGACACCGCCGAGGCCGTCTCGCCGGCCGCGAAGGCGCTCACGACCACGGGCTCGCCCAGTCCCGAAACGAAGGCGTCAATCAAAGGGCTGGCCTCCTCCTCCACCAGGAGGGGCAGGATGGCGCTGGCGTCGAGATAGACGCTCAAACCTCGCCGTCCTCGTACATCTCCCGCAGCAGTTCGACCGAGCTGAGCGCCGGCCCGGCCGGCGTCAGGCGACGGGCGCGCAGCCAGTCAAGGTCCGCGCCGGGCGCCATGGGGACCTGGCGGATCGCCCGCAACTCCGCCACCGGCTTGCCGTGCCGGGTGATCACGATCTCCTCACCCTCAAGGGCGAGATCGATCAGCCTGGGGAGACCGTTTTTCGCATCGGCGACGCTGTAGGTGGACATGATCGGGCCCCTGGAAAGTAGCCATAATCATAGCCATAAATCCCCTAAACTCAAAGGCGCTTGATCCGACAGCTCTTCGCGCTCGCCGAAATTGGCCCTCGCAACCGTTAAAACTAACCGCTGCGAGTGTCTGCCAAGGGGGGTGAGCAGACCTTCTTAAGTCGAGCCTTCAGGCGACGCTGACCACACCAGCCCTCGCCAAGCGCCGACCCCCTTGTACTCCGCAACGAAGTCGCGCGAAGGGTCTCGCGCTAGGTTGAGCCGCTGCATGACCTTGAGAGATTTCGCGTTGGTCTGCTCGGTGTAGGCCAGGACTTCCTTGAGCTGAAGGCGAGAGAACGCATCCGTCAGCACCGCCCTCGCAGCTTCGGTGGCATACCCGAGACCCCAAGCCGTGCGGACGAGCCGCCAGCCGATATCGTGATGGGGGCCGATCGGATGCTCCAATCCGTGCTCCATGATGCCGACGTAGCCCAAAAAAATCCCATCATGCGTCTCAAGCGCCATCCGGCTGCAACAGGACCTCTTCCAAGCCGATCGATAGCCGTCGAGCTTGGCGTGGGCGCTTGCGACAGTCATCGGTCCGCCCTGGTCAGCCATCACTTGGCTGTCTCGAACCAGGGCGGCGAACGCCTCACGATCGCCCTCCTCGAAGGGGCGAAGACGAGTTCGGCTGGTCAGGATCATGCGCCATCGTTCGCCAAAAGGCTGACCCAGGCAAGGTCCGCAAAGGGTCGTGAGCAGCCCTCGCCTTCACACCGAGGCTTAGACAGCGCCCGCCGCCGGGGTGTCGGCCCCAGGCGATTTTCAGCTCAACGTTTCGAGCGAGCCGCACTTCCTCACCGCCTCACCTCCCACGCCTCCGTGTCGTGGTCGGGGTGCTGGTAGGACACGATACCCGCCAGGTAGACTGCCGCCTTGGGCTCCTCCACTGGGTGGACGGGCAGGCTTGCAAGGTCACCGAATTCAGCAACCTGCGCAGGCGAGGCGAGTTGCTCAGTCAGCCGCGCCTCGGCGGGGCGATCGAGGGCGCCGATGGCCAGGCTGACATGGCGGTCGCCATATTCAAAGGTCAGCGGCGTGCCGCAGTCGCCACAAAATCCGCGGCGGACCTTGTTCGAGCTCTGAAAGTGCTTGGGCGTCCCGCGGGTCCAGACCAGAGCCTCGAACGGCGCCCCCACATAGGGGCCGAACAACCCGCCCGTCGCCTTCTGGCACATGCGGCAATGGCAGATCGAGGCGTCGCCCAGCTCGCCCTCGACGCAGAATCGCACCGCTCCGCACTGGCATCCGCCGGTCACGCTCATCACGCCGTCTCCATCCGGGTTGTTCAAACCTCAGGGTCGCACAAGACGCTGGAGCGTCAACGACCGCGCCGGTTCAGCAGGCCTGATGTCAGCCGGCGAAAGGCGTCCACCGCCCGGCCCAGCACGGCAGGAGGATCATCCGCGGCGGCGACCCAGAGCGCGGCGTTCAGCGCCGCCCCATTGACCAAGCGGGCGGCGGCTTCAGCGTCCACGGGCGCAACGACGCCGTCGTCGATCAGGGTCTGGAGGGTCTCGGCTGTCGTTCGAAGACACGCCGTCTGGTTGGGCCAGCGTGACGGATCGCCCAGGACGGCGGGCCCGTCGAGCAGCATGATGCGCTGGATTTCCGGCTCCAGGGCCATCTCGATATAGGCAACGCCTTCATCGACAAACCCCTCCCAGGGGGATTGCCCGCGGGCGCCGGCGGCGCGCATGCGGGTCAGCATTTCGGCGTCGATCTGATCGATGACAGCCTGGAGCAGGCCCTTCTTGTCCCCAAAGTTGTGATAGAGCGCGCCGCGGGTGAGGCCGACCTCGGCCGTCAGGTCATCCATGGACGCCGCCGCATAGCCCTTGGCGGCGAACGCCGCCCGGCCGGCGCGGATCAGCTTCTCGCGGGTGTCGGCCACCATATCGGCCCGTCGCTTCGTCAAGATCGCTCCCACCTTCCAGCCATTGACATACGCTGCGTATGTCAGCTATCCCGGAAACACATACGCTCCGTATGTATATGCCGTCCCGCGCGCACTTGCAGGATTTTTTGATGATGCCCCGTGACCCCATCTTCCCCGCCGGCCGCCAGGCGCTCTATGAAATCAACCGCTACTCGGCCGCGATCCGCTCTGGCGATCTCCTGTTCGTCTCCGGCCAGGTGGGCAGCCGGGAGGACGGATCGCCGGAGCCTGATTTTCCGAAGCAGGTTCAACTGGCCTTCGACAATCTCAAGGCCGTCCTCGCCGCGGCGGGCGCAACGCTTGACGACATCGTTGATGTCACGACCTTTCACACCGATCCCGAAAACCAGTTCGGCGCGGTCATGAGCGTCAAGGACGCCATGTTCGGCGCGCCGCCCTATCCCAACTGGACCGCCGTCGGCGTCAACTGGCTCGCCGGCTTCGATTTCGAAATCAAGGTGATCGCGCGCCTTCCGGCCCAGGCCTGACCGCAAAACTCGCTGGCACAACAGCGAGGCCCCCGCCTCGCTTGCCTCCTGATCGCGACGTAGGGCTCAAACACCCCGAGCGTCGCCTTCTGACACATGCAGCAATGGCCGATGGAGGCGTGGCCGGGAGGCGCCTTAGCCCCCGCGGAAATCGCTCAGGGCCGCCAGAACGCGCGCCTGCACCGGCGGCGTGGGCTTGGGCGGCTCGAAGGCGCGCCCGGTGATCCGCTCGTGGGCTTCGACATAGGTCAGCGCCGTCTTCCAGATCAGTTCCGGCGGGATTTCCGGGATTTCATCGGTATAGGGGTCGCACCTTGCGGCCACCCAGGCGCGGATCACGTCCTTGTCGAAACTCTCCGGGCTCTGGCCGGCGGCGAGCCGAGATGGGTAGGTGTCGGCCCGCCAGTAGCGGCTGGAATCCGGCGTGTGGATTTCATCGGCGAGGCGAAGGGTTCCCTCGGCGTCGAGGCCGAATTCATACTTGGTGTCGGCGAGGATAAGGCCGCGCTCGGCGGCCAGCGCCTGGCCCCGGGCGAACAGCGCCAGGGCGGTTTCGCTGACCTGACGCCACTGGGTCTGGCTGAGCAGGCCGCGACCGACGATCTCGTCAGCGGTCAGCGGCGCGTCATGAGCCCCGTCGACGGCCTTGCTGGTCGGCGTGATCATCGGCGTCTCCAGCGCCTGATTGTCGGCCAGGCCGTCGGGCAGCCGATGGCCGTACATCTCGCGCTGGCCGGCCCGGTACATGGTCAGGATCGAGGTGCTGGTCGTACCCGCCAGATAGCCGCGCACGACAATCTCCACCGGCAGGATCTCAAGGCGCCGACCGACGACAATGTTGGGGTCCGGATAGTCCAGCACGTGGTTGGGGCAGAGGTCGGCGGTCTGCTCGAAGGCCCAGCGGGCGACGCCGTTCAGCACCTGTCCCTTGAACGGCACGCAGCACAACACGCGGTCGAAGGCCGACAGCCGGTCGGAGGTGACCAGGATGCGCCGCCCATCCGGCAGGTCGTAGTTGTCGCGCACCTTGCCGCGATAGAGGCCGGGCAGCTCCGGATCGATCGCCTCGCGCAACACCCGGTGGGCGCTGGCCGCCAGCCTGGCTTCATCCATGGTGGTCACGGTCGTCTCCCTAACAGTCCCACCTATGGGGCCGGACCCAGGTTCCGGCTCAAGCTCTATTTTCAGCCGATCGCGTCGGCGTCGAGCCGATCAGCCGCCCCTCCGCCACGTCTGCCGCCTCGTTTGCGCCCTGATCGCGACGGAAACAGCGGCATCGTCCGTGAGACGAGACAAGGGTGGTCTCCCCGCCGCCCAGTCAGCATCAGGATACTGCGTTTTGCGTCTCGCTCCTCAACGTCGCCCCGTCGCTCGCCTGCGGGCCCATCTCCTCGCCGGCGTGGCTCTGGCCAGCCTGTCCACCGCCGCCTTCGCCCAGGAGGTCGACGACTACGACTATGGCGATGTGGAGGTCGAGGAGCTGGTGGTCAGCGGGTCGCGGCCGGCCGGGTCCGTCATCGGCGACATCACCCCGGAACTCACCCTGTCGCCCCAGGAAATCCGCGCCTATGGCGCCTCAAGCGTCACCGAACTGCTGGAAGCGCTCGGCCCCCAGATCGGCAGCGGCCAGGGTGGCGGACGCCCTGTCATCCTGATCAATGGCGGCCGTATCTCGGGCTTTTCCGAGATCCGCGACCTGCCCACCGAGGCCATCGCCCGGGTGGAGATCCTGCCTGAGGAGCTGTCCCTGAAGTACGGCTATCCCGCCGAACAGAAGGTGGTGAACATGGTGCTGCGGCCGAGATTCCGCGCCACCCTCGCCGAGGCTTCGGCCACCTCGCCCACCCAGGCCGGTGGCGGCGAGACCTTGGGCGTCCACGGCGCGCGGCTGGATATCCTACAGGGCCGGCGTCTGACCCTGGACGCCAAGGCCAACACCACCGACTCCATCGAGGAGAGCGACCGCGACATCGCCGGCGGCGAAGGCGCCTTCCGCTCCCTCCAGGCGCAATCGACCGATGTGAGCCTCAACGCCGTCTACGCCAAGCCGCTCGACAACGGCGTGTCCTTCTCGGTGAACGGCCTGTTCGAGGCCAGCGAGCGCGAGTCCCGCCAGGGCCTGTCGCCCTTTGGCCGCGAGGCCCAGCTGCGGAACACCCAATCCCAGACGGCGCGCCTGGCCGCCTCGGCCACCGGCGCCCTGGCCGGCTGGCAATGGTCGACCACCGGCGAGGTCGAGCGTGGCGAGACCGATACCGACACCGACCGGGCCTCGGGCGGCGCCGCCTTCCTCGACACCACCCGGACGGTCAGCACCTCGGCCCAGGCGGACCTGGTTCTGAACCGCGCGCTGTGGGAGATGCCGGCCGGCCGGGTCAGCACGGCGCTTACGGCCCGCGCCTCGGCCACCGAGCTGGAGGGCGAGGCCACCCGGCTGGGCGTCGATCAGACCAGCGACCTGTCGCGAACCGTCGGCGAACTGCGGAGCAATTTCGACATCCCGCTGACCCGGGCCGGCGAGGGCCTGGGCGAACGGATCGGTCGCCTGTCCGGCAACGTGAACTTTGGCGTCGAACAGGTTTCCGACTTCGGCGCCCTGGAAACCTACGGCTACGGCCTGAACTGGCGGCCGACGCCGGAGATCCGCGTGCTCGGCTCGTTCAGCCGCAGTGAGGAGGCGCCGACCATGAGCCAGCTGGGCGACCCCGTCTCCGTGACCACCGGGGTTCGGGTCTTCGACCTGGCGCGGGGGGAGACGGCCGAGGTCACCCGCACCACCGGCGGCGTCGCCGACCTGGACGCCGGGCGCAAGGACGTCTTCAAGCTGGGCGCCACCTATCAGCCCTTCGACGAAATCAATCTCCGCTTCCAGGCCAACTACGTCTCCAGCCGCACCCACGACGCCATCGTCGCCTTCCCCTCGGCCTCGACCCAGGTGGAGGCGGCCTTCCCTGACCGCTTCACCCGTGACGCGTCGGGCGCCCTGACAGCCATCGATGCGCGGCCGGTGAACTTCGCGCTTCAGGCCCGGGACGAGGTGCGCTGGGGCCTGACCTATTCGCGGCAGGTCGGCACGACGCCCACCGCCGATCAGCGGGCTGAAATGCGGCGGCGTTTTGAAGCGGCGCGGCCGGCCGCCGCGGCTGGCGCGCCGGCTGAAGGCGAGGCGCAGACGCCGCCTGCTCGTGCGCCCGGCGGCGAAGGTCCCCCCGATGGCCCGCCCCCTGGCGAAGGTCCCGGCGCCGGCGGCCCTCCGGGCGGCGGCCCGCCCATGGGCGGTGGCGGCGGACGCGGGGGCGGAGGACCGGGCGGCTTCGGCGGCTTTGGCGGCGGCGGTCCGCGCAGCGGCGTCTTCCAGGTCGGCCTCTATCACACCTACGCCTTCCGCGATGAGGTGCAGATCGCGCCGGGCCTGCCCAAGCTCGACCTCCTGGATGGGGCGGCCCTGGGCTCGGGCGGCGGCTCGCCACGTCATGAGGTCGAGCTGCAGGCCAACTATTCCAAGTCCGGCCTCGGCGTCGCCATGGACGCCAACTGGCAGAGCGCGACCCGGATCGACGGCGGCGCGACCGGGGATGACCTCAAATTCTCCGACTTCGCCACCGTCAATCTGCGGCTGTTCGCCGATCCCGGCATGCAGCGCTGGGCGCGGCAGTACACCTGGCTGCGCGGGGCCCGGGCGACCCTGTCGATCGACAACATCTTCGACAGCCGCCAGCAGGTGCGCACCGCCGACGGCGTGGTGCCGATCACCTACCAGCCCGACCTGATGGATCCGGTCGGCCGCACCGTCCGCCTGACGGTGCGCAAGCTGATCTTCTGAGGCCTTGGCGGCCGGCCGCGGCGCCGGCCGCCGATGACCCTAGAACTCCAGGACGATCTTGCCGAAGTGCTCGCCGCCGGCCATGGCGGCGAAGGCGGCCTTGGCCTCCGTCCAGGGGAAGACCTTGTCCACCACCGGCGCGATCTGGTGCAGCTCGATGGCCTTGCACATGGCCTCGAACATGTCGCGGGAGCCGACAAACACGCCCTGCATCCGCGCCGCATTGCCGATCAGCACGGCCGGATTGATCCCGGCCCCGCCCTGGGCGACCACGCCGATGATGGCGATATGGCCGCCGATGCGGATGGCCTTCAGGCTCTGGTCGATGGTGCCCTGGCCGCCCACCTCCATGATGAAGTCGGCGCCGACGCCGCCGGTCGCCGCCTTCACTGGCTTGGACCATTCCGGCGTCTCGCGATAATTGACCAGATGGTCGGCGCCCATCGCCTTGGCCCGGGCCAGCTTCTCATCCGACGACGAGGTGATCAGGGCGCGCAGGCCCGCGGCCTTGGCGAACTGCAGGCCGAAGATCGACACCCCGCCCGTGCCCTGCAGGACCACCGTGTCGCCGGGCTGCAGGTCCCCGTCCTCGAACATGGCGCGCCAGGCGGTCAGGGCCGCGCACGGCAGGGTCGCCACCTGATGGTCGGTGAGGAAGTCCGGCACCTTCGACACCGCCTCCTGGCTGAACACCGCCAGTTCGCGGCCGGCGCCGGGAATCGGCGAGCCCAGGGCGGTCATCGCCTTTTCCAGGGTCGGCGGTCCCGAGATCCAGCCCTGGAAGAACATGGTCGCCACCCGGTCGCCCACCTTCACCCGGGTGACGCCCTCGCCCACCGCCTCGATGACGCCGCAGCCGTCGGAGAAAGGGGTCACCGAGCCGCTGGTGGCCGAGGCGCGGCTGTACATGCCGTTGATCATCATCAGGTCGCGATAGTTCAGCGACACGGCCTTCATCCGCACCAGAACCTCGCCATGGCCCGGCGTCGGATCGGGCGCCTCGATGATGGTCAGGTGGTCGGGCCCCCAGGGGGCGGCGGCTTGCAACGCGCGCATGGTCTTTGAACTCCTACGTTTGGGCGAGTGTCACCCCCCGACGTTGGGGCATTCAAGGCTAGTTGGGATATAAGGGGACATGACCACCCCTCGCCTGCTGCTCTGCGGCTTCGGCAGCTTTCCCGAAGCCCCGCTCAATCCGTCCGCCGCCGTCATCGCCACCCTGGCCCGCGAGGCCTGGGCGCCGCCGGGGGCGGAGATCGACTTCCTGACCCTGCCCGTCCAATGGCAGGGCGCGGCCGAGACCATCCTGCGGCAGTTGCAGAGCACGCCCGCGGGCGGCGTCCTGGTGGTCGGCGTGGCGGTGGAGGCCGAGGCCTTCCGCGTCGAGACCCTGGGGCGCAACTGCGCCAGTCGCGATCGCCCAGACCAGGCCGGCCGGGTCTGGGGCTCGCCCCATGTGGCTGAGGCCGGCGCGGATGTGATCGCAGCCACCGCGCCCTGCCAGGCCATGGCCTCGGCCCTGGAGACCGAGGGCCTGCCGGTCACCCTGTCGGAGGACGCCGGCGACTATCTGTGCAACTTCACCCTTTACCGGCTGCTGCACGCCAAGGCCGCGCCGCGGGTGGGCTTCCTGCATGTGCCCCAGGCCAGGGAGTGTGCGGAGACCGCCGCCTTCGACCTCGCCCAGATCCGCCAGGCGGTCACCGCCGCCGCGGCCGCCTTTTGCGCCGAACTCACCCGTCCAGTCGCCGAACCCCATACAGCCTGAGCGCGCCGGCCAGCCCCAGGGCCGAAATGGCGGCCATGGCGAAATAGCCATAGGCGCCCACCGCGTCGTAGAGCGCGCCGGAACCGATGGTCGCCAGGCCGATCAGCAGGCCGCCGGAAAAGGCTGAGTTCACTGTCTGGGCCGCAGAGGCGTTGCCCGGCAGGGAAAGCCGCTCCACCAGTTGCAGCGAGGCCATGAAGGTGGCGGCGAAGGACAGGGCGTGAAGCGCCTGGATGGGAAACAGCAGCCAGAGCGGCGGCGAGAGCGCCAGCGTCCCCCAGCGCACCACCGCCGCCACCCCGCCGATCACCAGCAGGCGACGGGGTCCCACCGCGCGGCGCCACGGCTCCATGAACCAGAGGAAGCCGATCTCGATGGCCACGCCGAACCCCCAGAGGATTCCGGTCAGGCTTTCGGGGATGCCCTGCGCCTTCCAGACCAGCGCCGAGAACCCGTAATAGAAGGCGTGGGCCGACTGGATCAGGCCGACCGACACCACAGCCAGCATAAAGCCCTTGTCGGTCAGAAGGCCTTTCAGCCCGGCCATGCGCTCGGCGAAGGGCGCGCGCCCGCCGCCTTCGCGCACAGGGTCCGCCGGCAGCAGAAAGCGCGCGCCCACCGCTGTCAGCACGGCTGCGGCGATGATCCAGGCGAGCACCAGGTCGGCCGGCCCCTGGACCAGCAGCACCCCCATGGTCACATTGGCCAGGATGAAGGCCGCCGAGCCGATCCCCCTCGGCCAGCCATAGTTGAAGCCGTCCCGTCTGGCGCGGGCGAGCACGATCACGTCGGTGAGCGGCGAGATGGTCGAGAGCGCCGAGGCGGCCACGAACCAGACGGCGAACCACCACCAGAATCCGAACGGCGCGGTCAGCAGCACATAGGCGCAGGCCGCCACCGCGCCCATGACGATCAGCGGCGTTCGCCGCAGGGCGAAGCTGTCGGCCCAGACCCCGATGGCCGGGGCGGTGATCATTCGGGCCATCATCGGCGCCGACAGGATCAGGCCGATCTCGGCGCCCGACAGGCCATGCCGGGCGAACCAGACGGGGATGTAGGGCGCGCTGGCGCCCAGCCCCACGAAGATGGCCGAATAGAACAGGCCCAGGCGCACGGGCAGCGACGGCATGGCGGAGCCTGCGGAAAGAGGAGCTCGACCGCTCTAGCTTGAGTCTAACGCGACCGGTAGCTGACCGGCCAATACTCCGACGTCACCCCCTGGCAGTCGGGCATCAGGGTCTGGTGGGTCATGACGAATTCGGTCCCGGTCCAGACCCAACTGTTCATCGCCCCGCAGTCGCCCAGGCCCCGCCCCATCTCGTAATTGGTCAGGGTCTGGGTTTCAGCGTCGAAGCTGATGTTCATCAGCTCAGCGACCCGCTCGTCGTCCGAATAGGGGACGTTCAGGGCCTGCACGTTCCCGCCCGCCTCGTCGGTGAGAAAGAGGCTGTAGATGACATTGTAGGCCCCCCGGCTGCAGACGGCGCCCCAGAAGATCTTGCCGGCCGCCAGGCGGGCGACCTGCGGGTCGATGCCCAGATCGGCGATGTCCTCGTCGCATTCGCTCAGTCGAGCCTTAAGGGCGGCCGACGGCTCCCCTGGCAGATCGTCCTGGCCGACCCGCGGCGCCGGGGTCACCTGTGGCAGAGCCGGCGGCGCGGACATGCTGGAGGCTGGCGCCGGCCCGCGGGCGACCAGGGCCGTCGTGGTCCCCGCTCGCTTCTGCCGGTCGTCCATGAACCGCAGGGCCGCCGACGAGCCGGAAAGCGAGATGGTCGTCGCCGGGTTGCGCCCCTCCTTCAGGGTCAGGTCGGCGCCATTGGCCAGCACCGCCAGCAGGGCCGCGCTCTGCTCGGGCGTCAGTTCCGTCAGCCGCCGCTCGGGATCGTCCTCGATCAGCGTGGCGGGCACGGCGGCAAGGCCCCTGGGCGTCACCCCATCGACCGCAAGCGCCAGGCTGGTGTCCGTCGTGCCGGCGGTGACCAGGTCGATCACCGGCGCATCGGCTGGCCCCGCGCCGCGGGTCACCCGCAGGAAACCGGAGCTGCCCATCTCGCCCAGCTCGCCAAAGCCGAAGGCTGTACAGACGCGGGCGTTGTCGCAGACCACGCTCCAGGCGCCGAAGCTGCCGCTGTCGGCCAGGGCCGCCCCGCCGCTGGCGCCCACGGCGAGGGCCGCGGCCCCGATGGCGATGTTCCGCAAGCCCATCCTCGATCTCCTGGCGTCGCCATACGATTCGCCTGCAGGGTGGCGCCGGACGATGCTGGCGTCACGCCGTCATGGCGCCGCTGATAACGCAGGAGCATGCGATGGGTGTCGAGCGCATCTGGCTGGGACTGGCCGCCGTCGGCGGTGTGCTGGCCGTCGCCATCGGCGCCTTTGGCGCGCACGGGGTCGCCGATCCGCAGGCCAAGGCCTGGATGGACACCGGCGCTACCTATCTGATCCTGCATTGCCTGGCGGTGTTCGCCGCGGCCTTCGTCGCCGCCCGCGGATCGCGGTTGGCCCGCGCCGCGCCGCCGCTCTTCCTGGCGGGCGGACTGATCTTCTGCGGGACCCTGTTCGCCATGGCCATGGGCGCGCCGCGCATCCTGGGCGCCGTGACGCCCATCGGCGGTCTGCTGTTCATGGGCGGCTGGGTGGTGCTGGCCATCGCGGCCATGGGCAAGCCCGCGACAAGCTAGGCCGTGGCGGCCCTCGGCAGGGCCATGAACCGCAGCACCAGGGCAGAGCCGGCCAAGGCCAGCGCCATGGTCACCGCCATCGGCGCGGGCGTGCCGTCATAGGCCAAGCCCGTCAGGCTGGCGGCCACTGCGCCCACCCCGAACGAGGCCCCGCCCATCAGGGCCGAGACCGAACCCGACCGGCTGGGATCGACGCTTAGCGCGCCGGCCATGGTGTTGCCCTGGATGAAGCCATAGGTCGACAGGATCAAAAACAGCAGCGGCAGCACGGTCCAGCGCTCGCCAAACCCGGTCACCGCCGCCAGGGCGAGCAATGCGCCGAAGCCCACGGCGATCAGGCTGGCGCGGGCCAGAACCTGGTCGGGACCGGCATATTTCAGCAGGTAGCGGTTGGCCTGGCTGGCCCCGATCACGCCCGCGGCGTTCAGGCCGAACACCCAGCCGAAATTGGCCGACGAGATTCCATAGACCTCGATCAGCAGCACCGGCGAGGCGGCGATATAGGTGAAGAGCGTCGCCCCGTTCAGCGCCCCGGCCAGGGCGTAGCCCACCAACCGTCGCTGCCGCAGCAGGGCGCGGAAGGCGGCGAAGGGGTTTTCGGCGCGGGCCTGGGCGGCGGTGGCCTCCGAACGGCTCTCCTCCAGGCGGAACAGGGCGAAGGCGCCGACGATCAGGGCGAAAGCCACCAGCACCCAGAAGATCGCGCGCCAGCCGGCCACCTGCAGGATCAGCCCGCCCAGCAGGGGCGCGACGATCGGCGCGATGCCCATGATCAGCATCAACAGCGACAGCATCCGCGCCGTCTCGGTGTGGTCGAAGCGGTCGCGCACGATGGCCCGGGCCACCACCCCGCCGGCGCAACCGCCGAGGGCCTGGACGAAGCGGGCGGCGATCAACATTTCCGGCGTGGTCGAAAGCGCGCAGACCACGGTGGCGGCCAGATAGACCGCGATGCCGACCAGGATCGGGCCGCGCCGTCCGAACCGGTCCGAGGCCGGCCCATAGATGAACTGACCGATGGCCATCCCGGCGAAAAACGCGGCCACCGTCGTCTGGGTCTGGGCCGCGCTCGCCCCCAGCGACTGGCCGATGGCCGGCAGGCTGGGCAGGTACATGTCGATGGACATAGGCGCAAAGGCCGTCAGCGCGCCCAACAGGATCACGAGGCCCCAGGGCGTGGGGACCGGGGCGGCGGCTTGGACTTTGGTCATGCCCCTATCTAAGGGATGGCGCCCACAGGGAAAGCCCCGGCCTTGCCTTCCCCCGGGTTATCGGACCACTTTTCACGAAATCCCGCGCCCCTGGAGCCCCCCATGTCCCCTGCCCTGCCGCCGGCCCTGAAGACCCTGATGCCCGTTGTTCAGACCGCGCAGGTGAACGGGATCGAGATGGCCTATTACGAAGCCGGCCCCAAGGACGGCCCGGCCATCGTCCTGTGCCACGGCTTTCCGGAAACCGCCTTTTCGTGGCGCCATCAGATCCCGGCCCTGGCGGCCGCCGGCTACCACGTCATCGCCCCGGACCAGCGCGGCTATGGCCTCACCTCGGGACCGGAGGCGGTGGCCGACTATGACATGGCCCATCTGACCGGCGACCTGGTGGGGCTGCTCGATCACCTAGGCCTGGAGAAGGCCGTGTTCTGCGGCCATGACTGGGGCGGCTTCGTGGTCTGGCAGATGCCGCTGATGCATCCCGAGCGCTGCGCCGGGGTCATCGGGCTCAACACGCCCTTCCTGCCGCGCTACCCGGCCGAGCCCATCTCGCTCTTCCGCCAGATCTATGGGCCGGACATGTACATCGTCTGGTTCCAGACCCCGGATGAGCCTGACCGGGTCCTGGCCGCCGACGTGGCCAAGACCATGGCCTTCTTCATGCGCAAGCCCGCCGCCCTGCGCGAGGCCGGCGAAAAGAAGGAAGGCGGGTCGAGCTTCGCCTTCGCCCAGGCCCTGGCGGCCTATGATCCGGCGGCCGACACCAACCAGTTCCTCAGCGCCGAGGAGATGGCGGTCTTCGTCGCCCTGTTCGAGCACAGCGGCTTCACCGGCGGCATCAACTGGTATCGCAACTTCACCCGCAACTGGGAGAACGGCGCCGATCTGCCCACGCGGATCGACAACATCCCCTGCCTGATGATCATGGCCGAGAAGGACGCGGTCCTGCCGCCCTCCATGGCCGACAAGATGGGCGACCACATTTCGGACCTGGAGAAGGTTCTGGTGACCGACTCCGGGCATTGGACCCAGCAGGAGCAGCCGGACGCGGTTAACGGGCACATCCTCGACTGGATGCGGCGGCGTTTCCCGGCGTAAATAGCCGCATGGATCGCCCCTCCCCCTCCGACTCCGTCTCCGCCTATGGCCAGCGCCGCGGCCTCTATCGCGAAAACGAGCCCTTCGCCCACGGATGGCTCCAGACCGAGAGCGAGCACGAGGTCTATTACGAGGAGTGCGGCAATCCCGACGGCAAGCCCTGCGTGATCCTGCACGGGGGTCCGGGCGGCGCCATCAACCCGACCATGCGGCGGTTCTTCGATCCGGCCAAATGGCGCATGGCCCTGTTCGACCAGCGCGGCTGCGGCCGCTCGCACCCTAATGCGCGGCTGGAGCACAACACCACCTGGACGCTGATCGCCGACATCGAGCGACTGCGGGTCAAGCTGGGCGTCGAGAAATGGACCGTGTTCGGCGGCTCATGGGGCTCGACCCTGGCGCTGGCCTACGCCATCACCCACCCCGACCGGGTCGAGGGCCTGGTCCTGCGCGGGGTCTTCCTGCTGACGCAGCGCGAGCTTGGCTGGTTCTACCAGAACGGCGCTTCGATGCTGTTCCCCGACGCCTGGGAACGGTTCCTGGCTCCCATCCCCGAGGACGAGCGCGGCGACCTGATGGGCGCCTATCACCGGCGGCTGATCCATGCCGACCGCCGCGTTCAGTCGGAGGCCGCCACCGCCTGGAGCCAATGGGAGGGGGACACCATCTCCATCCGCGGCCCCGAGGCCCGGCCGTCCAAGTTCAACGAGGTGGACTTCGCCATCGCCTTTGCGCGGATCGAGTGCCACTTCTTCGTCAACAAGGGCTTCTTCCCGGAAGACAACTGGATCCTCAAGAACGTCGACAAGATCCGCGACATTCCCGGCTGGATCGTCCAGGGCCGGTTTGACGTGGTGACGCCGATGGACGCGGCCTGGCGGCTGAGCCGCGCCTGGCCGGAGGCGAGGCTCGACGTGGTGTGGGACGCCGGCCACGCCTCCACCGAGCCCGGCGTGGTCGACGCCCTGGTGCGGGCCACCGACGCGGCCCTGGTTGGCCGCTAAGCCTAGACGAAGGCGCCCTTGCCGCTGGTGACCTCGGTATAGCGGTGCACCCGCACCGACTGGACCAGGCCAAAGCCGATCATTACCGTCAGCATCACCGTGCCGCCGTAGGACAGCAGCGGCATGGGCACGCCCACCACAGGCGCCAGGCCCATGACCATGGCGCCGTTGATCAGCACATAGAGGGTGAAGGTCGCCGTCACCCCCGACGCCGCCAGCCGGCCGAAGTGGCTGTGAGCCAGGGATGCGGTCCGCAGGGCCATGAAGATCACCGCGGCGAAGATGGCCAGCACCGAGGCGCAGCCCAGGAAGCCGAACTCCTCGGCCAAAGTGGCGAAGATGAAGTCGGTGTGCTTCTCGGGCAGGAAGTTCAGCTGGCTCTGCGAGCCCAGCCCATAGCCCTTGCCGAAGAAGCCGCCGGAGCCCAGGGCGATCTTCGACTGCAGGATATGATAGCCCGAGCCGGACGGATCGCTCTCGGGATCGAGGAAGGTGAGCACCCGCTTGCGCTGGTAGTCGTGCATCACGAACATCACCATCGGCGGCACGGCGACCAGAAAGGCCAGGGCGGCGGCGCCGATGACCCGCCAGGAAAGCCCCGCCAGCACCACGATCGCCGCCCCGGTCAGGGCGATGAGCATGGCCGTGCCGAGATCGGGCTGATGGGCCACCAGCAGGACCGGGGCCGCGATCATCAGCGCCGGGATCAGCAGCCACCAGGACAGGCGGGCGTTCTCGGCCGAAATCCCGTGGTAAAACCGCGCCAGGGCCAGGACGATGCCCACCTTCATCACCTCTGACGGCTGGAAGCTGATGAAGCCGAGGTCCAGCCAGCGGGTGGCGCCCATGCGCGTATCGCCAAACAGCTCGACGGCCACCAGCAGCGCCAGGCCCAGGCCATAGATGGGATAGGCCAGCGCAAACCAGACCCGGATGTCGAACAGGGCGAGCGCGATCATCAGGATCAGGCAGAAGCCGAAGCGGAACAGATGGGCGCCCGCCCAGGGCTCCCAGGAACTTCCCGCCACCGAGAACATCATCAGCGCGCCCGTGCCGGCCAGCAGGCACAGCGCGATGACGAAGGTCCAGTCGATCTGGGTGAACTTGACGACGAGCCGGTCTCGTTCCCCCGGCCGGGTCAGGGCGCTGACGGTCATGTAGGCGCCGCGGGATCGGCGGCGAGCGGCGGACCTTCGATGGGGGCGTCCGGCGCCTGGCCCACCGGCGGCACGTCGCTCACGTCAGGCATGGGCAGGGGCCGCTCGATCCGGGCGCGAATTTCGGGATCCTTCAGCAGGGCCACCCGCATCACCTCGCGCGCCCGGGGGGCCGCGGCCGTGGCGCCGCCCATGCCCCCGTGCTGGATGATCACCGACACCGCATAGCGGGGGTCATCGATGGGGGCGAAGGCGACATAGAGGTTGTGGTCCTTCAGGCCCCAGCGCACGCTGTCGCTGCTGCGCGAGGCGACGCCGTCATAGCTGCGGACCTGCGCCGTCCCGGTCTTGCCGGCCATCATCACGTCGCCGAGGCCCAGCTGGCTCTGGCGATAAGCTGTGCCGCTGCGGTCGTTGGCCACCGAGATCATGCCGGCGCGCACATAGTCCAGGTGTTCAGGGGAAAACGGCAGGGGCGGCACCTCGTCCCCGGGCGGCATCTCCACCCCGCCCACCGACTTGATCAGCCGTGGATTGAGCTGTTTGCGGCCATTGGCCAGCCGAGCGGTCATCACCGCCAGCTGCAGGCCGTTGACCGCCACATAGCCCTGGCCGATCCCATAGCTGACGGAATCGCCGGGGTGCCAGGTGGGGTCGCGCTTGACCTGGGTGCGCTTCCACTCGGTGGAACCCACCACCCCGCTGCGCTGGCCGGGGATCCCGATGTCGAAGGTCTGGCCAAAGCCCAGGGCCTTGGCGGCGCGGGCGATGTGGTCGGGCCCCATCCGCAGGGCGACCTGATAGAAATAGATGTCGCAGGAGTTCTTGATGGCGTCGTGCATGTTCTGCGGCCCGTGGCCGCCATGGCGCCAGCAACGCCAGGTGCGCCCGCCGAAGTACCAGCCGCCACCGCAGTTGATCCGCTCCTCGGGATTGATGCCCGCGCTCAACGCCGCCAGAGCGGTCGTCATCTTGAAGGTCGAGCCGGGCGGATAGGTGCCGCTCATGGCCTTGTCGAGCAGGGGCCGCCGCTCATAGTCGGCCAGGGCGCGGTACTCGGCGGTCGACAGGCCGCGGACGAAGCGGTTGGCGTCGAAGCTGGGCGTCGAGACCATGCACAGCAGGTCGCCGCTGCGACAGTCCATGAGTACGATCGCGCCGCTCTCGTCCCCCATCACCTCCAGGGCGCGGTTCTGAATGTCCACATCCAGGGTCAGTTCGACGGTCTTGCCCGGCTGGGCCGGGATGTCCCCATCCTGGTCGTGGCGGATTTCGCGGCCGCGGGCGTCCACCTCGACCTTCTTGGCGCCGGTCCGCCCGCGCAGATCGAGATCGAACGCCTTCTCCACCCCCTGGCGGCCGATACGGAAGCCGGGGTGCAGCAGGATCGGCTCGGAATTGGGGCCGGTCTCGGTCAGGTCCTCGCGGTTCACCTTGGCCACATAGCCGATCACGTGGGCGAAGGCGCCGCCGTGCGGATAGACCCGCACCTCGCCCATGTCGGCGGTCACATGGGGCATCTCCGGCGCGCGGACATTGATCGCCGAGAACTGCTCCCAGGTCATGTCCTCCAGGACCGAAACCGGACGCTGGTTGGGCGTGCGCTCGAACTCGCGCATCAGCCGGGCCTGGCGGTCATCGTCCAGGGGCACGAAGTGGGCCAGGGTCTTCAGGGTCGCGCCGGGCTCATGCACCCCGTCCTTGACCACCAGCAGGCGGAAGTTCGGGCGGTTGGTGGCCAGGATCTCGCCGTTGCGATCGACGATCAGGCCCCGCGGCGGCGGCACCAGGCGGAAGTTGAACTGGTTGGAGGCCGACAGCTTCTCATAGCGCTGCGCCTCGAGGATCTGCAGGTGGGCGAGCCGGCCGCCGAGCGCCAGCATGCCGGCGCCGGCGAAACCGCCCAGCAGGAAGCTACGGCGGTGGAAGGTGCCCTGCCGCTCATTGACCTCGGAGAAGAAGATGGACGGCTCGCTCAACGCGCTCGCCCCCTAACGGAACCGCACATCGGCGTCATCGAATCTGTCGATGAGCCGGTGCGCAAACGGATACAGCAGGATTGTGGCAAGGAATTGCCACAGCACCGCCAGAAGATTCGGCGTCGCCCGGGCGGTGAGCTGGGTGATCAGGAAGGCGACCAGTTCGGCGACGGCGCAGGCCACGGCGAACCAGATCCACATCATCGGACGGCTCTGGCCGACCATCATCGAACGCGCGCCCAGCACCGCCCCATAGGCCACCAGCAGGGACAGCGCCCAGAGCCCCATGGGACCGCCCCAGAAGAGGTCGAGGAACAGGCCCATGAACAGCACCCCGAAGGGCGCCAGTATGGAAGGCCGGATCACCGCCCAGGCGAAGGCCGGCGCCATGCAGAACACGGGTTCCGGCAACCCCCAGCCGAACACGCGAATGGGCAGGCTGAACAGCAGGGTGGCCAGGAGGCACTGCAGGATGGGCAGGCCAAGCCAGCTCAGAGGATCAAGACGGCCAGCCGCGAGGCTCAAAACACCGGCTCCAGGGCGGGCGGCGGGGGCTCTGCTGCGGGCGCAGGCGTGGGCTGGGCCGGCGCCTTCTGAGCCGGAGGCCTGGCCGCGGGCGCCTTGGGCGCCGGCGCTCGGGTCGCAGGCGCCTTCTGAGCGGGGGCCCGGGCCTCAGGCGCGGCGGCCGAGGGGCTGGGCGGCGGCGGCGAGGTGACCCCCACGGCCGGCAGGGCGTTGTTGGCCGGCGGTTCGGAAGGCGCGTTCAGCTCCTCCTGGTCGACCAGCTGGGAGAAGTCCTCGAACAGCAGGATGCGCACGAAATCCACCGCCTCGGAATCGGCGCTGAGCACCACCCGCCAGGCGCCGTCCACGCCGCGCACCGCCACCCCCACCGGCAGGCCCCGGGGCATCAGGCCGCCGTCGCCGGACGTGACGATACGGTCGCCTTCCTTCACCGGGTCCTGGCCGCGCAGATAGTCGAGCTTGGGATTGGGGCCGCCGTCCCCGGTCAGGATGGCCCGGGCGTTGGTGCGATCGACCATCACCGGCGTGCGCGAGGCGATATCGGTCAGCATCAGCACACGGCTCGCCCCGCGGGTGACGCCGACCACACGCCCCACCAGGCCGTGCTCGCTCATCACCGGATTGCCGATCCGCACATTGCGCTCGCGCCCGGCATTGGCTAGGCGGGTGTTGGCGAAGGGCCCTCGGGCGTCGGCCACCACGCGGGCCGAGACCATGGGGATCGGCGGATTGGTCTGCAGGCCCAGCAGATCGCTGTAGCGCTCATTGAGGTCGCGCAGGCTCAAGACCTCCTGCTCGAGGGCGGCGGCGGCTTCCAGCTGCTGGCGAAGGCGGCGGTTCTCCGACACGGCGAAGAAGTAGTTCCCCACCGCGCTCGAAAGCGAACCCAGCCAGTGGAGCGGCGCCGAGACCACGCCGGTGACCGGCGCGCTGACCGCGTCGCTGACCTCCCGGGTAACCCCATAGGCCTCGTTGCGGAAGGTCTCCCGGCGGTCCCCCAGCAGCAGGGCGGCGGCCACGACGACGGCCACGATGAGGGCGACGCCGGCGGTCCAGACCAGCGGCACTCGGATCTCACCGAAGGGATTGTCCCGTAAGGACACCTAAGCCCGTCTCCCCGCAGACACGAAGACGGCCAAGCGCCGCCTGCGTCAGTTCAGCAAATCCTAGACCGACCTTGCCTGATTCCGACGGTTTCGTCCGAACCGGAACCCGCTTAGGCCAGGGTGGATTCCAGAACGCCCTTCATCCACTTGGGATGTTCCAGAACCTTGCCGCAGCCCAGCGCCACGCAGGACAGCGGATCATCGGCCACGGTCACCGGCAGGCCGGTGTGGTCGCGGATCTCGGCGTCCAGACCGCGCAGCAGCGCCCCGCCGCCGGTCAGCATGATGCCCTTGTCGGCGATGTCGGAGGCCAGTTCGGGGGGAGTCGCCTCCAGCGCCATCTTCACCGCATCGACGATCTGGCCGACCGGCTCCGACAGGGCGTCGGACGCCTGCTTCTCGCTGATACGCACTTCGCGGGGCACGCCCTGCATCAGGTCGCGGCCCTTGACCTCGATGGACAGACCCTCGCCGTCGGCCGGGGCCCGGGCGGTGCCGATTTCCTTCTTGATCCGCTCGGCGGTGGTCTCGCCGATCAGCAGGTTATGGTTGCGGCGCATATAGGAGATGATCGCCTCGTCCATCTTGTCGCCGCCGACGCGGACCGAGCGGGAATAGACGATGCCCGAGAGCGACAGCACCGCGACCTCGGTGGTGCCGCCGCCGATATCGACGACCATGGAGCCGGTGGGCTCATGGATCGGCAGGCCCGCGCCGATGGCCGCGGCCATGGGCTCGTCGATCAGGCCCACCCGGCGGCCGCCGGCGTTTAGGCAGGAATCGTTGATCGCGCGACGCTCGACCGCCGTGGCGCCCGACGGCACGCAGACGATGACCTTGGGGTTCACGAAGCCCTTGCGGTTGTGAACCTTGCGGATGAAGTACTTGATCATCTCTTCGGCGACTTCGAAGTCGGCGATGACCCCGTCGCGCATGGGGCGGATGGCCTCCATGTGGCCCGGCGTCCGGCCCAGCATCTGCTTGGCCTCGATGCCCACGGCGTGGACGATCTTTCGGCCGCCGATATTTCTGAGCGCCACCACCGAGGGCTCGTTCAGCACGATGCCCTTGCCCTTCATATAGATGAGCGTGTTGGCGGTGCCGAGGTCGATGGCGATGTCGTTCGAGATGGCGCCGAAGAGGGACGAAATCATGCAGGGCCCTGGTGAAATGGGGGGCTTGGAGAACGCTTTCCAACGAATGCCCGACCCTATGGACGCCGACTCAGGCGCGTGGGCGGATCAGGCTGTCGCGAGAAGGACTTGGGGTTCGTGTGCCCCGCCCCTTTGTTGATTTCAAGGCTTATTCACCTATCGCCTCAAGACCGGCCCTCTGCGGGGCGCGGAGCCGTGAGAAATTCAACCGCAGCGGGACCGGGCGGACCGTGCGGCGCGCGGTCGCGCCGACCGGTGATTCTCAGGGCCCGGAACATCTAGCCCAGCGCCGTCAGGATAACGCCTGTTGCGGTGGCCGCCCCGGCCAGGGCCTGACGCAGGGTGAGTCGCTCCTGGAACAGTCGGCGACCGGCCGCAGCGGCGATGGGCGCCTCGATCACGCCGACCGCCCGGACCATGCCCGCCGGCGCCAGGGCGAGCGCGGAGAACCAGCAGGCTGAGGCCGCGGCGCCGAAGAACCCGGCCCCCAGGGACGAACGCCACGCCCGCGCCACGGCCACCAGCGACTGGGGTCGGGTCACCGCCAGATAGGCCCCCAGCCCCAGGGTCTGCAGCGCCTGGGCCACGCACACCGCCGCCGTGGCCGCGTAGATTGGATAGTTCGGCTCCAGGGCCAGGCCGGCCTGGCGATAGCCGTTCAGCGCCACGGCGAAGGCCGCGCCGGAGGCCAGCCCCATCGCGCTGCCGATCAGGGCGCCGCGGGCCGCCGCCCGGCCGGGCCAGGACAGGATCACCAGGCCGACGGTGGTCAAGGCCACGCCCGCCCAGGCCTGCGTCCCGAGCTGGTCGCCGAAGACCACCAGCCCCATGATCGCCGCCAGGGGCAGAGAGGCCTGCTGCATGAAGGTCGCCACCGCAAAGCCCGACCGGCGCATGGCCACCAGCAGGGCCGCGGTGGCCAGCACCTGACCCAGGGCGCCGGCGCTCACCGACACCCAGAACCTGGCGGTCGGGGTCGGATCAGCAAGCGGGTGAAGGGCCGCCACGACGGCGAAGATGGCGAGCGCGAACGGCAGGCCGAACAGGAAGCGGACCAGGGTCGCGCCCCACGGCCCGGCCTCGGCCATCAGGCCGCGCTGCAGGGCGTTGCGGGCCACCTGCAGGGGCGCAGCGGCGATCGTCAGGACGATCCAGAGCATGGCAAAGCCTCGCCCCTCCCCCTTGCGGGGATGGGTTGGGGTGGGGGTGCTGGCGAAGGCCTAGGATGAGGGCGCGCAAGCCCTCACCGCGGTCTCCGTCCGAACGGGGATCGACGTCGCGCGATCAGAAGCCGCTGGCGATGGCGTCCGGCGCGGTCTTTTCCTTGCGGGCGAAGAGGTTGTTCAGCGCGTTCACATAGGCCTTGGCCGAGGCCGTCAGCGTATCGGTGTCGGCCGCCTGGCCGGTGGCTATACGGCCGTCCTCCTCCAGACGGACGGAGACCTGGGCCTGGGCGTCGGTGCCCTCGGTGACCGCATGCACCTGGAACAGGCGCAGGATGGCGGTGTGCGGCACCACCTCGTGGATGGCGTTGAACACCGCATCCACCGGCCCGTCGCCCGTGGCCGTGGCCGCACGCTCGACGCCCTCGACCGTCACCGTCAGATGCGCCTCCTGCGGCCCTTCAGTGCCGGCGATCACCCGCAGGTGCTTGACCTGGATGCGGTCTGCGCCGGAGGCCAGGGCGTCGTCGACCAGGGCCACGATGTCGTCGTCGAAGACGTGCTTCTTCTTGTCAGCCAGGTCCTTGAAGCGCTGGAAGGCTTCGTTCAGGGCGTTCTGGCCCAGCTCGTAGCCGAGCGCCTTCAGCTTTTCGCGGAAGGCATGGCGGCCGGAGTGCTTGCCCATGACCAGGTTGGACGCGCCCTGCCCGACGCTTTCCGGCGTCATGATCTCGTAGGTGCCGCGGTCCTTCAGCATGCCGTCCTGGTGGATGCCGCTCTCATGGGCGAAGGCGTTCTTGCCGACGATCGCCTTGTTGAACTGCACCGGGAAGCCGGTGATGGCCGAGACGTAGCGGCTGGCGCGGGTGATGTGCTGGGTCTCGGCGCCGGTGAAATAGGGCAGACGGTCGCCGCGCACCTTCAGCGCCATGACCACCTCTTCCAGGGCCGCATTGCCGGCCCGCTCGCCGATGCCGTTGATCGCCACCTCGACCTGGCGCGCCCCGCCCTGCACGCCGGCCAGGCTGTTGGCCACGGCCAGGCCCAGGTCATTGTGGCAGTGGGTGGACAGGATGATGTTGTCGATACCGGGGACGTTCTCCACCAGGTCGCGGAACACCGCCTCATATTCCGACGGATAGGTGTAGCCGACGGTGTCGGGGATGTTCACCGTCTTGGCCCCGGCCTTGATGGCGGCCTCGACGCAGCGGCGCAGGAAGTCCTGCTCCGTGCGGGTGGCGTCCTGGGCCGACCATTCCACGTCGTCGCACAGGTTGCGGGCGTGGGTCACCGAGCGGGTGATGGCCTCCAGGATATCCTCCTGGCTCATCTTCAGGATGTGATCCCGGTGCGAGGGGCTGGTGGACAGGAAGGTATGGATGCGGCCGCGCTTGGCCGGGCGGATCGCCTCGGCGCAGCGCTCGATGTCGATGGCCGCGGCCCGGGCCAGGCCGCAGACGGTGCTTTCGGTGACGATCTCGGAGATCTGGCGCACCGCTTCGAAGTCGCCGTTGGAGGCGATGGGGAAGCCGGCCTCGATCACATCGACGCGCATCTCCTCCAGGATCTTGGCGAGCTCCAGCTTCTCCTCCAAGGACATGGAGGCGCCGGGCGACTGCTCGCCATCACGCATGGTGGTGTCGAATACGATGACGCGATCGCGTTCGGGCGCGGCGTTGGAAGCTTGGAAAGTCATATCAGGATCTCTTCGCGGGAGCTCATTCTAGAAAGGTCGGGCGGCGGGGTCATCCCCTGAGCGCCCGGCCCCGCGAACTTTCGCGCGAGCCTACAGGGGCGCCCAGGGGCGGCTAAGCCCCAGCGAACGGCCAAGAAGCAGGTTGTCGCGCTGCGTAGACATGGGCGAGTTCTTAGCGAACCGCAGGCCTTGGCGCAACAGAATTGCTCAGAAGATCTCGAGATGGCGGGCGCGAGGGATGATCCTTGCGCCGAGGCCTCCAGGCTTCAGGCGCCGGGCTCGGGCGGCCCCTTTGCCACGGCGGCGGCCTCGCGGGATTTCAGCCACTTGCGGGCGAACCAGCCCATGACCACCCAGCCGACAACGATGGCGACCAACAGGCCGATGTGCCCGGCTCCCCCGCCCCGCATGGCCTGGGCGATAGAGTTGCCGGCGAAGGCGGTGACGCCGATCTTCGGGATGATGCCGAGCGCGGTGCCGGCGAAGAAGTGGAACAGCCGCATCGGCGTCACGCCGGCGGCCATATTGACGACGATGAAGGGGGCCGAGGGCACCAGCCGCACGATCAGGCTGGCCCAGAAGCCGTTACGTCCCACCAGGGCCATGAACTGCCGGACGCCGTCGCCGGCGAACGCGTCCAGCACCTTCCCCCCGGCCACCCGGCCGATGAAGAAGCCCACCAGGGATGAGGCGAGCGTTCCGATCCAGCTATAGGCGAAGCCGGTCCAGGGGCCGAAAGCCACCACGGCGGCGGCGATCAGGACGAACTGCGGCACCCCCACAAAGGCCAGCAGGGCGAAGGCCGCCACGGCCGCCGGCAGCGCCAGCGGGCTATGGGCGGCCATGCCCAGCCACTGTTCCACCGTGGCTTCGCCGTCAAAGCCCAGCACCTGGGCGCCGAACAGAAAGACCAGGCCGACGCCGCCGAACAGCACGAAGGAGACCGCCACGCCCCGCCAGGCGCGGGCGTCCATATTGGTCAGAAACCGAAACAGGCGGCGCATGGCGCACGCCTCGCCGATCCTGAGCCATGGGTCAAGCGTGCCGCCGCCCCGCCGATGGCCTCGCCTCAGGTCTCGCAGCGAACCAGGGTGGGGGCCTCGCCGCCCGGCGCGCCCTGGACGCTCATGGTCCACCCCGTCGACCCGAAGCTGAGATTGAGCCGCCGGCTTTCAGGCGGCGCCTGCGAGGTGCAGAGGGCGGCGATCTCATAGCCCTTATCGAGAGCCGCCACGCCCTCGAACCGGCACGCCACGTCCCCAGGCGCCGTCAGGCCGTCATGGCGAAACTCCCAGGCCCGGTTGGCGCACAGGGCCGGATTCGCCGCCCAGCGCCCCACATAGGGCGGCTGACCTGTCGGATTCGACGCCGCTTCAGTCCCCACAGGCGATGGGTCTGCCGCCGGCGTGGGCTCGGGCGCGCCCTCGCCACAGGCGGCCAGCGGCGTCAGCAGGGCGAGGATCAGGATCGTTCGGATCATGGAAGACTTCTGTCGTCATACGGCTGTGCTGTGGCCGAGACGCAAACGGCCGCGCCTATCGCGCCGTTCCCACCGCAGCCGGGTTTGCGCGGGCCATACCTTGAGTTAAACCCGCCGTCTTCCCCACTCGCTCCAAAGGGAGTCAGCCCCCATGTCGCTGCAATCGTCCACGCTCGCCCGCGTCAAGCCGTCCGCCACCATGGCGACCGACCAGAAGGCGCGTGAACTGAAGGCCCAGGGCCGCGACATCATCAGCCTGGGGGCCGGCGAGCCAGACTTCGACACGCCGCAGAACATCAAGGACGCGGCCATCAAGGCCATCCAGGACGGCAAGACCAAGTACACCACCGTCGACGGCATTCCCGAGCTGAAGGAGGCCATCGTCGCCAAGTTCGCCCGCGAGAACGGCCTGACCTATAAGGCGAGCCAGGTGAACGTGTCGCCCGGCGGCAAGCCGGTGATCTTCAACGCCATGATGGCCACCCTGAACCCGGGCGACGAGGTGGTGATCCCGACGCCTTACTGGGTCAGCTATCCCGACATGGTGCTGCTGGCCGGCGGCACGCCTGTCTTTGCGCCGACCACCGCCGAGACCGGCTTCAAGCTGCTCCCCGAAGACCTGGACAAGGCGATCACGCCCAGGACCCGCTGGGTGTTCCTGAACTCGCCGTCCAACCCGTCAGGCGCGGCCTATACGCGCGCCGAGCTGAAGGCGCTGGCCGATGTGCTGATGCGCCATCCGAACGTGTGGATCCTCACCGACGACATGTACGAACACCTGCTGTTCGACGACATGGAGTTCGTGACCATCGCCCAGGTCGAGCCTGGCCTCTATGACCGCACGCTGACCATGAATGGGGTCTCCAAGGCCTACGCCATGACCGGCTGGCGGATCGGCTATGCGGCCGGCCCCGAAGAGCTGATCAAGTTGATGGCCAAGGTGATGAGCCAATCGACCTCCAACCCCTCGTCGGTGTCGCAATGGGCGGCGGTGGAGGCCCTGAACGGCCCGCAGGACTTCATCAAGCCCAACGCCAAGCTGTTCCAGGGGCGTCGCGATCTGGTGGTCTCGATGCTGAATCAGGCCACCGGCCTGAAGTGCCCGACGCCGGAGGGCGCCTTCTATGTCTATCCGTCCTGCGAGGGGCTGATCGGCAAGACGGCGCCGAGCGGCAATGTCATCGGCTCGGACAAGGACTTCGCCAACGAACTGCTCGAAGCCGAGGGCGTGGCGGTGGTGTTTGGCGAGGCCTTTGGCCTGTCGCCCTTCTTCCGCATCTCCTACGCTACCAGCAACGCCGTGCTGGAGGACGCCTGCGGACGCATTCAGCGCTTCTGCGCCTCGGTCAAATAGGCGAACGGCCCCTCCGCGTCGGAGGGGCCGAACCGCCCACAGGGCCTGTCGAGCCTAGTGCTTTTCGCGCCAGGACGACTTTGCCGCATCCTTGGTCAGGTTCAGGCAGACCTTGTCGTCTTCGATGCGGTCCACCCAGGTCAGGGGAATCATGTGGTGCTTGAGACCGGCGCCCATGTCGAACTTGGCCAGCTCGATCTCCGTGCCGACCACGTGGTCGACGCGGCCGACATGGTCGCCATCCGAGCCCACGACTTCCATATGTTCCTTGATTTCAGCCGCTTGGATCATCTTGCATCTCCGTCTTGAGGGGCTTGCAAGACGAACGCCCTGAGACCGATCCGGTTCACGCCACCTGGCCGACCGCCATCATCTCGTTGGCCACCTGACTGGGCGCCAGGAAGGTGATGACGCAGCGCACGCCCTGGGGACGAAAGCTCAGATCGACCTCCCCGTCCAACTGATGGGCCAAGCCCCCGACAATCAGGCGTGAGCCGAATCCCCGCCGCTTCGGCGGCGTGACCGGCGGGCCGCCGTGCTCCTCCCACACCAGGGTCAGGCGCTCCTGATCGGCGCTCACCGGGGTCAGCGTCCATTCCAGGGCGGCATGGCCCTCGGCGTTGGACAGGGCGCCGTACTTGACCGCATTGGTGGTGAGCTCGTGCAGCGCCATGCTCATGGCCACCGCGGTGTTCGGCGACAGCCAGGCGGCGGGTCCGACGATCTCGATCCGCGCGCCATCGGCCCCGGCATAGGGCCGCAGCTCGATTTCGGCCAGTTCGGCCAGGTTGGCGCCGCGCCAGGCGTCCCGGGTCAGCAGGTTGTGGGCGTGGGACAGGGCGATCAGCCGATCCTCGAAATTACGCCGCACGCTTTCCACATCGCCGGTCTGCCGCAGGCTCTGGGCGGCGATGGACTGCACAGTGGCCAGCGTGTTCTTGACCCGGTGGTTCAGCTCGTCGAGCAGCAGCTTCTGCCGGGCCTCGATGGCGGTGCGGGCCGACAACTCCCGCTCGGCGGCCATGCGGGCCTTGCCCTGCCGCCAGGTGGCGATGGCCACAAGGCCTGTCGCCAGAAGCCCACCGAAGGCGAAGACCCAGGCCAGCTGGTGGGCGGCGCTGGGTCCGAACCGGGGGCCTGCCTCATAGACGATCGTCCAGGTTCCGCCGGCCACCGACACCTGGCGCGTCGCCGACATGGCCGATACGGGAACTGCGCCCCCGGGCGGGAGGCTCGCCGCCAACAGATTTTCCGGCGCCACCTCGCCATTGTAGACGGCGTAGCCGAACTCGCCCTGGTCGATACCAGCGAACACCGCCTGCAGCAGGTCATCGGCGCGAAACGGGGCGTAGACGAAGCCCAGCAGGGCGCTGCGCCGCGCCTCCTGCGTCTCCGGCCGGTCGCCGCCAACATAGACCGGCTCGTAGATCAGGAAGCCGGCCTGCTTGTCGGCGTCGATTTCCTGGATCAGCTCGACCTTGCCCGACATGGCCGCCAGTCCGGTGTCGCGCGCCCGGGCCATGGCCTGACGGCGGACGGGATCGGCGTACATGTCAAAGCCGATGGCCGCCCGGTTTCGCGCGTCCTCGGGCTCCAGGAACAGGACGGCGTGCCGTTCGTCGGCGGGCGGGCCTGGGGGGCGATGGAAGGTGAAGGCCGGCCGCCCCCCTGCTCGCATCCGCGCCGCCAGGGCCGCGTCGCCGCCGGGCGGAATCCGCGCCGAAAAGCCCAGGCCCTGGATGCCGACATAGCGCCCGCTCAGGTCGACCCGCTCGGCGAAGGCGCGGAACTCATCATGGGTCACCTCCTGGCTGGCGGCGAACAGCCCGGCGCCGGCGTGGAGGATGGCGACATAGGTCTGGAGCTGGCCGCCCAGGGCGTTGTTGGCCTGATCGACCACGCTGTCGAACCGCTGGCGGTCGCGGATATCGCCCAGGCGATCGACCAGCAGGGCGCCGGCGACCGTTGCGGTCAGGCCCAGGACCAGGATCAGGACGGGCAGGACCGGCGTCGTACGACGCAGCCGCCTGAGCACCGTCGAAACTGATCTGCCGGCCAATTCGGCCCCCCTTCACACAGCCCCTGAGTGCACCATTCGCGCATCGGTGTCGAGAATGCGCCGGGTCCGGATGGCGTCGCGCGGCCTTGCGAAACCCGTCGGCGCGGCGCAGGCTTTCCCGGACCGGCGGAGAGGACCGATGGGCGAAATCGTCAATCTGAACAAGGTGCGCAAGGCCAGGACCAAGGCCGAGACCCAGGCGCAGGCCAAGGCCAATCGCGTGAGCCACGGCCGCGCGAAGGCCCAAACCCTGGCCGAGCAACTGGAAGCCGAACGCCAGCGCAGCAAGCTCGACCAGGCCCGCCGCGACGACGACTGACCGTCCTCTCCGCTTACGCCTGCGCCTCGTCGCGGGCCTCAGGCGGGATGGCGTCATAGATGGTCGGCGGGGTGATGTTCAGCCGCCGGCGCGCCGCATCCAGGGGTTCGGCCATCAGGGCCTCATAGTCTTCGCCCAGCAGCCAGGCCGCCGCCCTGCCCCGCTGATAGCCCTGCCAGATGGCCTTGGCGTAGGGGTGTTTGGCCTTGCGGCCGCGAAGGGCGCCGCCCACGGCGATCAGCGCCCAGCCCAGGCCTCGGGTCTGGGCGTAGGAAAAGGCCACCAGACACGCCTCCCCCAGGCCGTCACGATGATAGCCGCTGAGGATGTGCCAGATGTCATGCACGTCGCGCGTGCGCCGGCCGAACCAGGCATAGGGATGCATCACCTCGATGGGCTTGGCGCCCACCCGGCTGATCTGGGCCAGGCCCTCGGCCGAGAGTTGCTCGCTGCGCACGAAGTCGCGATAGGCGTGGCCGACAGAGCCCTGCGGCAGACTGTCGAGCCAGGCGTCATCCATCAGCCGGGCCTCGAGCTCTGCCCGCTCATAGGCGATACGGCCGCCCTGCGGCGTCTCCAGCAGGCGGTGATAGCCCCAGGCCGAGGCGCCGCCATTCAGAGCGCGCATGATCTCGAACACCTGGACGGTGTCGTCCTTGTCGGCCAGCAGGCGGCGCAGGGCCTTGAGCGCCGCGCCCCACTGGAGCCTGGGCTTGGGCAGGCGCTCTGGCGCAGGGGCTCGGGCCGATGTGGGGGCGTACCTGTCTGAGGCGAGGCTCATGGGTCAGATCTCCCGGGCGGACGCCAAAGATGACGCCAGCGTCACGATCTATCAATGCCCAAGAAGGATTGCCGCGGTGTTTCCCCCGCGCAAGAAAAGGCTCAGGAAAGAGCCATGACGCGCCTGAAGAAGAGATCCGTCCTGCTGGCCGGCCACGCCACCTCGGTGGCGCTGGAGCCCCAGTTCTGGGCGGCGCTGGAGGACCTGGCCGCCCATCGGGGCCTGAGCCTGGCGGCCCTGGTCACCGAGATCGACCTGGCCCGCGGGGACCAGGGCCTGGCCTCGGCCTGCCGGCTGGCGGTGCTGGCGCACCTGAGCGCCAGGGCCGGGTAGCGCATCGAGGCGGGAGCCGCCGCAGGCGGCGACGGCTCCCCCTCAACTCGATCAGAAGGTGCTGCTGACCCGCACGCCGATGCTGCGCGGACGGGGCGAGAAGACCCGGATGCCGTCGGGGGATTCCACGACGCCGATATAGGCCGCCTCATTGCCGAGATTGTTCGCAAAGAGGGCCAGGTCCCAGTTGTCCCGGCGCACGCCGATCTTGGCGTTGACCAGGGTGTAGGCCGGAAGCTTGGTGTAATACTCGTTCTGGCTGTTGAAGGTGGTGAAGGACTCCCCGCGATAGGCGAGGCCGCCCTGCACATAGCCATCCAGGCCATAGGCCAGCGGCTGTTCGTAGCTGGCCTGCAGCGAATAGGACCAGTTGGGCGTCAGCGGGATGTCGTCGCCCTCATAACCGAAGGTGCCGGCGGCGAAGACGTCGGCGGGCAGATCCTCGGCCAGCTTCGCGTCCACATAGTTGATGCTGCCGGCGATGTTCAGGCCAGGCATGGGATCGAACGAGCCGTTCACCTCGACGCCGTTCACCTCGGTCTTGCCGGCGTTGATCGTGTAGCCGAAGGCGCCGGCCGCCTGGGCCGAGAGCTGCTGGTCGCTCCAGTCGATCCGATAGACCGACACGTCGGCATAGAGCCTGCGGTCGAGCCAGTAGCTCTTCACGCCGGCTTCGTAGTTCCACAGGCTGTCGGGATTGTAGGTGCCGGGGAAGACGACGCCGGCCTGCTGGGCCAGGGAGGTGGCGGTATTGACCCCGCCCAGGCGGAAGCCCGACGCGGCGCGGGCATAGACGTTGATGTCCGGGGTCGCCTTCCACATCAGCGAGTAGTTGTAGCTGGTGTGCGAGTTGGAGCCGCGGCTGTCGCCGGTGATCGAGGGTGTGGTCACCTGGCCGAAGATATAGTCCGGGAACACGGTCTGCAGATTGACCACCGTGTCGTGGATGCTGGCCTCGAAATACCGGATGCCGACCGTGGCCGTCAGCGTGTCGGTGATCTCGTAATCGCCCTGGGCGAACAGGGCGTACTGGCCCACGCCCCGCTTGGTGCGGGTGCCGAACTCATAGAGGCTGTTGCCGCGGCCCGGCCGGTGCAGGCCCTTGGCGACGCATTCGTCATAGCTGTAGCAGAGGGCCGTGCCAGTCGAGGTCGCGAGCACCGAATTGGTCTGATAGGTGCTCTGGCTGTTTTCGTAATAGCCGCCCGTCACCAGCTGGAACGGCCCGTCGAAGTCCGACGAGAAGCGCAGCTCCGACACCACATTGCGGAAGTCCACCGAGGCGATGAACAGGGTCGAACCCGGCAGGCCGAAGCTGTTGGCGGTCGGCGTGCTGTCCTTGGGGTTGGTCACCCGCTGGCTGGAATAGGAGGTGGACGCAATCACCGAGCCGAAGCCCAGATCGTACTCGCCGGTCACCGAATAGAGGTTGTAGTTGTCCCGGTAGAACTCGATCGTCGGCGAGGTGGTCTCATAGGCGCCGTCGGCCTGCAGCCAGGCCTGGGTCCCGTCGACATCGATCTCCTGATGCAGAGCCATGGCCGTCAGGTTGAAATTGTCGGTCGGCCGCCAGAGGCCGACGATGCGGCCGCCCTTCACATGGGCGTTGTTGTTGTTCTCATACAGCGCGCCATTGATCGTCTGATCCACATAGCCGCCGCCGCTCTCGCCCCAGCCGGTGATGCGCACGCCCAGGGTGTCCTCTGTGATCGGCACGTTCAGGGTCGCCGAGCCGTCGAAGAACTCGTCGCCGCCCTTGACCGTAGCCGCCGAAGCCTCGACCCGACCGCCGAACTCGAGAAGGTCGGGCTTGCGGGTGATCACCCGCAGGGTGCCGCTCATGGAGCTGGAGCCGAACAGGGTGCCCTGCGGCCCCTTGAGAACCTCCACATGCTGGATATCGTGCAGGCGCACGCCCGGCTTGCCGTCGCCCAGGATGTTGCCACCCAGGCCGCCCACCAGGGGCGCTTCGTCGAGATAGACGCCCGACGTGGCGCCGACGTTCGATTCGATGCCGCGGATGACCACCTTGGTCTGCGAGGCGCCGAAGCTCTGGACGTTGAGGGACGGATCCAGGCGGGTCAGATCCTGCAGGCTGCTGATCCCCTGCTCTTCCAGCTGCTGCCCCGAAAAGGCGGTGACGGCCAGCGGCGTGTCGGCCACCGAGACCGCGCCGCGGCGGGCGGCGGTGACCACCAGCTCCGACAGGGTTTCAGGCTCGGCCGCAGCCTGAGCCTGGGCCTGTCCGGCCATCAGCCCCAGCGCCACCGCGCTGGTCGAGGCCAGAAGCCCCAGGGACCGGCGAAGCCGGAAGCCGCCTTGGCGGCGCAGTGCGGTGTGCGACATGTTGATCTATCCCCAATCTATGTCTTGCGGCAGGGCGGCCCTCAGGGAGACGCTGACGGGACGCCTGGTTTTTTTGCGCCTCGCCATGCCCCCGTCTCCGTCTGGAGGCCTATAGTTTGTCAGACAAACCTACAGTCATACACGCGGGCCGACCCGCCCGCGCCGTCCGCATCCGGTCGATTTCCGCCTGACGCCAAAAGCTTGGGCGCCCAGCTTTGCCTTTGTGCAGCCGACGGGCGCCTCGGCCGCAATTGCGGCTCTCTGGTGCGCCCGGCGGCCGCTTCGACCCTGGAAAATCGCCTGGGATGACGAGCGATCCCGCCTTTTGGTCACATCCCAGGCGCCTCGAGACGGCGCATTATATTGTATGACAATCATATTGACCCCGCTGGTGCGGCGGGCGAGGTCGGGAGACCAGCCAGGAGCCAGCCATGTTCACCACCCGCCCGGAGATCCGCGGCACGTTCGGCGTCGTCACCTCCACCCACTGGATCGCCTCCCAGGTGGGCATGGCCATGCTGGAGCGGGGCGGCAACGCCTTCGACGCCGCCGTGGCGGCCGGCTTCTGCCTGCAGGTGGTGGAGCCGCATCTGTGCGGACCGGCCGGCGAGGTCCCGATCATCTTCCACAGCGCCGCTACGGGCAAGATCGAGGTGCTCTGCGGCCAGGGCCCGGCGCCGGCCGCCGCCACCATCGCCGCCTTCCGCGATCTGGGCCTCGACGCCGTGCCGGGATCAGGCCTGATCTCGGCCGTGGTCCCTGGCTCCTTCGGCGCCTGGCTGACCCTGCTGCGCGACCACGGCCGCCTGCGGCTGGAGGAGGTGATGGCGCCGGCCATCGGCTATGCCGAGCACGGCCATCCCCTGCTGCCCGGCGTCTCCCGCGCCCTGGCTGAACTGAAAGACGCCTTCACCACCGAATGGCCGACCTCAGCGCCGGTCTGGCTGCCCGGCGGCGAGGCGCCCCAGCCCCACGCCCTGTTCCGCAACCCGACCCTGGCCTCGACCTGGAAGCGCATTCTCGCCCAGGCCGGCCAAGGCGCGCGGGAGGTTCAGATCGAGCGGGCGCTCAGCGCCTGGTACGAGGGCTTCGTGGCCGAGGCCATCGGGCGGTTCGGCCAAGCCGAGGCCCTGATGGATTCCAGCGGCCACCGCCACAAGGCCCTGCTGACGGCCCAGGACATGGCCGGCTGGCGGCCCGCCTATGAAGCGCCGGCCACGCTCGACTATCACGGCTGGACGATCTGCAAGACCCGGCCCTGGGGCCAGGGGCCGGTGCTGCTGCAGGCCCTGAGCCTGCTGCGCGGCTTCGATCTCGCCAGCCTCGATCCCAATGGCGCGGACTTCGCCCACCTGGTGCTGGAGGCGTCCAAGCTCGCCTTCGCCGACCGCGAGGCCTATTACGGCGACCCCGATTTCGTCGATGTCCCGCTGGACGCGCTGCTCGGCGAAGACTACGCCGCGGCCCGTCGCGGCCTGATCGGAGAGGCGGCATCCCACGAGCTCCGCCCTGGGGTCCTTCCCGGCTTCGAAGACCAGGTGACCCGGGCGCTAGGCATGGTTCGCGTGGCGTCGGGCGACGGCGGCGGTCTGGGCGTCGGCGAGCCGACCATGGCCCACCTCAAGCCCACCCTGAAGCCCGGCGACACGGTGCATCTGGATGTCATCGATTCCTGGGGCAACATGGTGTCGGCCACCCCGTCCGGGGGCTGGCCGCAGTCCTCGCCGACCATTCCCGAGCTGGGCTTCGCTCTGAACACGCGCGCGCAGATGTTCTGGCTGACCGAGGGCCTGCCCGCCAGCCTGGCGCCGGGCAAGCGGCCCCGCACGACTCTGACCCCCACGCTCGCCCTGCATGACGGCCGCCCGGCCCTGGTCTGCGGCACGCCCGGCGGCGACCAGCAGGACCAGTGGCAGCTCGCCCTGCTGCTGCGCCGGATCCATCACGGGTTGGGGCTGCAACAGGCCATCGACATGCCCCTGTTCCACACCGTCCACTTCCCCTCCTCCTTCTATCCGCGGGAGGCCATGCCGGGCGTCTCGGTGGCCGAGGAGTCCATGGGCGAGGCGGTGATCGCCGACCTGCGCCGCCGGGGCCACGACATCCAGGTCGCGCCAGCCTGGTCGGCGGGCCGGCTGACCGCGGCCGAGCGCGGCGCCGACGGCGTCCTGAAGGCCGCCGCCACGCCCCGCCTGATGCAGGCCTACGCCGTCGGCCGCTAGCGCGACGCCAGGGCGCGGAAGCTGGGGCGGCCCAAGGTGATCAGGCCGGCCGCGATCAGGCCGGCGGTCAGGCCGACCAGTCCCATGGAGCGGCCGACCGCCAGGGGATCTGCGAACGCATAGTCGGTCAGCAGCGCCACGGCGGTGGGGCCGACGCCCATGCCGATCAGGTTCAGGGCCAGCATATAGACCGCCGCGATCCGCCCGCGCAGGTCCGGCGGACAGATGATCTGCAGGGCGGCCGGCGCAGCGCCCATGGGAAACATCATCATGAAGATCGCCCCGTAGAGCAGGACCACGGTGGCCAAGAGGCCCGGCGACAGGATCAGGCCGCTGAGCATGGCCGCGGCCCCCAGGGCGCCGATCAGGGCCATGCGCAGATTGGCGTCGATACGCCCCGCGGCCAGCCAGCGGTCGGCCACCCAGCCGCCGAGCAGCAGGCCGACGCAGCCGGGACCGAGGAAGCCCAGGCCGAGGATCAGGCCGATCTGGCCCTGTTCCAGCTGATGGACCCGTCCCAGCAGGGTCGGCGCCCAGGCGCTGAGGCCGTGGAAGGCGATATTGACCACCGAGCAGCCGACGATGACGACCCCATAGGCTTGCCAGTGGCGGCGCAGGGCGCTCAAAGCCGCAGCCGGCCGGGCGGCGAGCGAGGGACTGGCGAGTGAAGGACTGGCGAGCGAGGGACGCGCCGCCTTGCGCCGCGGCTCGGCCACGGCCAGCACCAGCAGCGCCACCAGCAGGCCCGGCGCGCCGACCACCAGGAAGACCAGGCGCCAGCCGCTGAATTCGCCGAGCAGCGGCAGGCTGACCGGCGGCAGGCCCGAGACGGCCATGATGGTCCAGCCGCCGATCAGGAAGGCGAGCCCTGAGCCGAAGCAGGCGCCCATGGCGTAGACCCCTTGCGCCCGGCTGCGATGCTCGGGCCGGAAGAGGTCCGGGATCAGGGAATAGGCCGCCGGCGACAGGGTCGCCTCCCCGGTCGCCACGCCGATGCGGGCGGCCAGCAGGCCCCAATAGTTGGTCGCCGCGCCGCAGAGCACGGTCATCAGGCTCCAGACCGCGACGCCGGCCGCGGCCAGGCCCCGCCGGCTGGCCTTGTCGACGATCATGCCGAACGGCAGGCCAAGGGCGGTATAGAAGATGGCGAAGGCCAGCCCGGTCAGCAGGCTGATCTGGGTGTCGCTGAGATGGAGCTCAGCCTTGATCGGCCCCACCAGCATGGCCAGGATCGTCCGGTCGATGAACGAGAAGGTGTAGGCCAGCACCAGGATGGCCAGGGACGACGAGGCCCGCGCCAGGCTGGGATGGCTTATGGTCGCCGGCATGGCCTCGCCTGGGACCGACATCAGGCGGCCCCGTCCAGAAGCCAGACATCGCCGCCTTCGACCTCGACCTTGAAGGTCTTCAAGGGGAATTTGCAGGGCAGGCTGCAGGCCTTGCCGGACCGGACATTGAAGCTGCCCCCATGCATCGGGCAGAAGATCACCTCGCCCTCCAGCCGGCCCTCAGACAGGGACGCGATGGCGTGGGTGCATTCGTCCTCGACAGCCAGGAAGGCGCCATCCACATGGCAGAGCGCGATGGGGTCCATGCCCTCGGGCTCCACCTTCAGGATCTGGCCCTCAGCCACGTCGGCCGCCGTGCACAGTCGAATTCGCCCCATTTCATAGCCTTCCAGAATCGTAAGCTCAGACACACAAGACTGGCCACGACCCTGATCGGCCGCGGCGTTTGACGAACAATTGTCCGATTGTCATACAATGCAAGCGCCTGGAACGCTGCCGGGGCGAAAATCTGCAACTGATCGGAGATTGGGCATGAGCCACGTCCTGGTGCTGGACGCCGGTGGAACCATCAGTTCGCAAGCCGACGCACGCGGCGTTCTGGGCGGCGGTCAGGGCCTGTCCCTTGGCGGCGAAGCCGGGGCCGTTCGCCTCAGCCTGCGCCAGGTGCATGCAGGCCTCAGCGACGAACTGAGCCTGGCCGACGCCGCGGCCATCGTGCGCGCGGCTCAGGTGGCGGCGGCCGAGGGCGCAGACGACCTGGCCGGGATCGTCGTCGCCCATGGCACCGACACCATGGAGGAGACGGCCTTCCTCGCCGATCTCGTCTGGACCTCGCCCCTGCCCCTGGTCTTCACCGGCGCCCAGCGAGCGCCGGCCCACCCGGAATTCGACGGCGCCCAGAATCTGGCCGACGCGGCGGCCCTGGCCGCAGATCCGGCGGCGCGTGACCGCGGCGTGCTCCTGGCCTTTGGCGGCCGCGTCATGCCGGCGCGCGGCGCGCTCAAGGCCCACACCTCTGAGCTGGCGGGATTCGCCAGCCGGCAGGGCGAGGCGGGAAGCGTGGAGGACGTCCTGGCCCGGCTCCCGCGCCTTGGAGATCGACCGTCCGCCCTGCCCGACCTGCGCCTCGACACATCGGTGGAGATTCTCGCCGCCAGCCAGGGCTCCGGCGGCGGCCTAATAGATGCGGCGGTCAGCCTTGGCGCCCGGGGGATCGTGCTGCAGGCGCTGGGCCGCGGCAACGCCAGCCCGGCCGTGGTCGAGGCTGTCGCCAGAGCCTGCGCCGCCGGCGTCGTCGTGCTGGTGGCCTCCCGCTGCCCGTTTGGCCAGGTGGCTCCGGACTATGCGTCGGGCGCCCGGCTGGCCGAGGCCGGCGCCATCTTCAGCGAAGACCTGGGGGCGAGCCAGGCGCGCATTCTGTTGAGCGCGATTCTGGGTCTGGAAGCGGTCTCCGAGACCGCTTCGGCCCGCATCCGCGCCTGGCTGGCCCTTTAAGTGCTGGGCAGGTAGCGCTCGGCCCGGATCGCAGACAGGGGCGCGCCCAGCACCGCGAGCGTGGTCCGCGCCGCCTCGACCATGGCCGGGGGTCCGCAGAGATAATAGGCGCTGCCGGCCGCCACATCGGACGCCTTCAGCAGCGAGACCGCCGTCCCCTGGCTCGCGGCGGGTCCGGGCTCGCCGATGAAGACGGCGAACCGCGCCTGGGCCTGGCCATGGGCGGCGGCCAGGGTCTGAAGTTCGGCCACATGGAAGAGGTCCAGCGCGCTGGTCACGCCGAAACAGACCACCACCTCGCCCTCGCCGGGCGCCATGTCGCGCAGCATGGACAGCGCCGGGGCCAGGCCCGTTCCGCCGACCACGAAGACATGGCGGCTGGCCCGCGGATCGCTGGCGAAGGCGCCCAGCGGCCCCTGGATCTTGACCGCGTCGCCGGGGCTGGCCGCCGTCGCCACCCATTCCGACGCCAGGCCGCCGGGCACGTGGCGGATCAGGAATTCGAGCTGGCTCTCGTCGGACGGGGCGCTGGCGATGGAGTAGATCCGCGCCCCGCTCTTGCCGGGGGGCCGCAGGCGCACATACTGGCCGCTCTGAAAGCTGAATTCCTCCGGCCGCTCCAGCGACAGGCGATAGACACTCTGCGACAGGCGCTCCACCTTCTTCACCCGGGTCGAATGGCGCGCGGGCGCCGAGGGCTGCGGCTCGAGCGCATAGGGCAGATCGAAGGCCGCATCGCCGTTCAGCCGCGTCTGGCAGGTGGGCCGCAGACCCGTCGCCGCCTCGGCCGCCGAGATCGGCGAGGGGCCGGCGGCGTCGAACTCCGCCTCGCCCGAGGTCAGCTGGGCGATGCAGGCGCCGCATTCCCCAGAGGCGCAGTCATAGCGGATCGGCGCGTCGATCTGCATCGCCGCCTCCAGCACCGTCTGGCCCGGCGCGACCGGGACCGAGGTGACGCGACCATCGGAAAAGGTGAAATGCGCGGCGTACATCGCCCCTCGCCATTTGACTGAAGTTTGTATGACGATATGACATTACGGCGTGAACACAAGAGGCGGTCTTGCAGGCCGCGCGAGCCCCTATGGAGGATCTCATGAGCCCGGCCAGCCAGACCGAACAGCTCGCCCGCCAACTGCTGGACGCCTATGAGGGGCCGCGCATGGCGCCGATCCGCGACGCCTTCGCCCCCGGCGACGTGACCGCCGCCTATGAGGTGCAGCTGGCCCAGGTCCGTCACTGGACGGCCCAGGGACGGCGCGTCGTCGGGCGCAAGATCGGCCTGACCTCCAAGGCCGTGCAGGCTCAGCTGGGGGTCGCCGAGCCCGACTTCGGCCACCTGTTTGCCGACATGGTGTTTGGCGACAACGAGGAGCTGCCCTTCGCCCGCCTGCAGCAGCCCAAGGTCGAGGCCGAGGTGGCGCTGATCCTGGCCCGCGACCTGGACCTGCCCGACTGCACGGTGGCCGATCTCTATGAGGCCGTGGCCTGGGTGGTTCCGGCCGTGGAGATCGTTTCCAGCCGCATCGCCGACTGGAAGATCAATATCCTCGACACCGTGGCCGACAACGCCTCGTCCGGCCTCGTGGCCCTGGGCGGGCCGGTGCGGCGGCTGGACGGGCTCGACCTGATCGGCTGCGCCATGACCATGAGCGTCAATGGCGTGCGGGCCTCCCAAGGCACGGGCGCCGACTGCCTGGGCAGTCCCCTGAACGCCGCCGCCTGGCTGGCCCGGCGCTCAGCGGCGCTCGGCCATCCCCTGCGCAAGGGCGAGCTAGTCCTGACAGGCGCGCTCGGCCCGATGGCCAATGTCTCGCCTGGCGACAAGGTGGTGGCCGAGATCGGTGGCCTCGGCGCCGTCAGCCTGAATTTCAGCCTCTAGGGCGCCTGAAGAATAGGCGCCGCGCATCCCTGCGGTTGCAGGGCTAGGCCTAGGCTTGCCTCAAGCTCTTCCGTCATATTGTCATACAAACAAGATCGCCAAAGTCGGCGCCGCGTCAGAGTAGGAATCCCATGAGTGAGGATCATTTCGTCAATCCTGAGGTCGCCAACGCGGTCGGCGACTGGAAGGGTTATGTGGAGGCCAAGCTCGGCTTCCGGAATCACTGGTACCCGGTGCGCTTCTCCAAGGAGATCGCCGAGGGCGAGGCGATTACGGTCAAGCTGCTGGGCGAGGCCCTGATCCTCAAGCGCATCGACGGCAAGGTCTATTCGATCCGCGACCGCTGCCTGCACCGGGGCGTGCCCCTGTCGAAGAAGCTGGACTGCTACACCCGCGACACCATCACCTGCTGGTACCACGGCTACACCTACCGGGTTCAGACCGGCGAGCTGGTCAATATCCTGGCCGTGCCCGACAGCCGCCTGATCGGCCGGCGCAAGATCACCACCTTCCCGGTCGAGGAAGCCAAGGGCGTGATCTTCGTCTTCATCGGCGACACCGAGGAGGGCCCGCCCCCGCCCCTGGCGCACGACGTGCCGCCGGGCTTCCTGGACGACGACGTCATGATCCTGGGCAAGCACCGGGTGGTGAACTCCAACTGGCGCCTGGGGGCCGAGAACGGCTTCGACGCCCTGCACATCTTCATCCACAAGGACACCACCCTGCGCCACTACCGGGTGTTCAACTTCCCCATCGGCCATACCCCCCTGCCCGGCGCGGTGGAGACGGTGGAGGCGCCTGATGGGCCCAAGGGCGTGATCGACGACTTCGCCCTCCACAAGCCGGCCTGGGAGGGCGAGGTGGACGGCGAGGTCGTGGTCCGTGGCGTCCGCACCGGCGAGGCCAGCGGCACGTCTGCGGCCATGAAGACCTCGTGCTGGCTGCCCGGCGTGCTGAAGGTCGACTCCTTCCCGGCGCCCGGCCTCACCCAGTTCGAGTGGTACGTGCCGATCGACGCCGACACCCACATCTACTTCCAGACCATCGGCCACGAGGCCAAGACCGACGAAGCCCGCACCAAGTTCGCCAACGACTTCGAGACCATCTGGAAGCCCCACGGCCTGGACGGCTTCAACGCCGACGACATCTGGGCCCGCGAGGTCACCCAGCCCTTCTATCAGGACGACTATGGCTGGCTGGACGAGATGCTCTGCGAGCCGGACGTGACGATCCTCGAATGGCGCAGGCTCGCCAGCCGCTGCAACCGCGGCATCCAGACCCCGGAGCACCTGCGATGAGCGCTGAGATGAAGCTGGACGGAACCGGCGTCGCCAGCCGGTTCATCGACGCAGGTGGCGTCCGCACCCACTATCTGGAGGCCGGCGAAGGCCCGCCCATGGTCCTGGTGCATGGGGGCGGCGCCGGCGCCGACGCCTATGGCAACTGGATCGAGTGCCTGCCGATCTTCGCCCGCACCCACCGGGTGATCGCCCCGGACATGATCGGCTTTGGCCACACCGACAAGCCCTCGCCCGAGACCTATCTCTATGACCAGCCGGGCCGGAACGCCCACCTGGCCGCCTTCCTCAAGGCCATGGACCTGGGCCCCGTCGTCCTGGTGGGCAATTCCATGGGCGGCGCGGCCTCGATCGGCGTGGCCCTGGATCATCCGGAGATGGTGGAGCGCCTGGTGCTGATGGGCAGCGCCGGCCTGCCGATCCCCGAAAAGCCCTCGCCCGACCTGATGAAGAACCTGCAGTACGACTTCACGGTCGAGGGCATGCGCCGGGTGGTCTCGGGCCTCACCGGCCCGGCCTATGTCCCGCCCGAGGAGATGATCCAGTACCGCTACGAGATCGTCGACGGGCCTGAGGCCCGCGCGGCGCTGGCGGCGATCAACGCCCAGACGAAGACCGGCACGCTCAACTATCCCGAAGAGCGGCTGGCGACGATCAAGCACCCGATCCTGGTGGTGAACGGCAAGGAGGACGGCGTCTCGATCCTGCCGCGAGCCTACCGGTTCCTGGAGCTGTTCGAGAACTCGTGGGGCTATATCGTCCCCCACTGCGGCCACTGGGCGATGATCGAGCAGCGGGACGATTTCTGCCGCGCCGTGCTCGACTTCGTTCAGCCCCGGAGCCTCTAGGCATGGCCGCGCCCGAGGGCGTTCACGCCATGATCCACCACCTGATCGCCACCCCGGCCGACCGGGGGCTGATCAGGACCGATCCCGCCCAGCTTTACGACCGCTTCGGCGTGCCGGAAGGCGCGCGGGACGTGCTGAGCCAGGGCGGGCGCGATGATCTGCATGGCCTGGGCATCCATCCGAACCTGATCATCAAGTGGCTGATCTGGTCGGGCCGGGCGACCATCACGCCGTTTTCTATCAGCTATTATTTCGACCGGAGGTAGCCCATGGGCCAGATCGTCGGAGCCTTCGCCACCTCCCATGTGCTGGGCGCGCCGGACGGCGTGGAGGACCAGGCCGAGCGGGTCTTCCAGGGCATGCGCGAGATCGGCCGCCGGCTGCACGCCGCCCGGCCCGACGTGCTGGTGGTGATCACCGCCGACCATCTGAACAACTTCCACGCCGACCAGCCCGCCCCCTTCGCCGTGGCCCTGGACGACGTGCTGGTTCCCTATGGCGACATGGGCCTGCCCACCGACCCCATCCCCGGCGCCGCGGCCTTCGCGAAAGGCCTGGCCGATTTCCTCGATGACCAGGGCCAGGCGGTGCAGACCCTGACCGGCGCCCGCCCCGACCATGGGGTGATGATCCCGCATGGGGTTGTGGACCCAAACCGGACCCTGCCCACCGCCCTGCTCTATGTGAACGCCGCCATAGCGCCGCCGCCCGAGCCCGAGGCCTGCTGGCGCCTGGGCGGCTTGCTGAAGGCCTATGTGGAGACCGTGCGCCCGGCGGGCGAGCGGGTGGCCCTGCTGGCCGGCGGCGGTCTGTCCCACTGGCTGGGCGTGCCAGAAGAAGGCCAGGTCAACGCCGACTGGGACCTCGCCTTCATGGACGCCATGGTCGAGGGCCGCGGCGTCGAACTCGCCCGCATGACCAACGCCGAGATCCTGGAGGCGGCCGGCAATGGCGGCCTGGAGGTCAGCGCCTGGATCGCCCTGGCCGGCGCAGCCCCCGGCGCCCTTGGCGAGCGCCTGTACTATGAGCCCATGCCCAGCTGGGCCTCAGGCATGGGCGGGGTGGCGCTGACGCTCTAAGCCGCCGGGCAGCCCGGCGTGGTCGGGTCAACCCGCACCGCATCGGGGCGCGCCGGACCCAACAGCGGCCGGCCGGGCATGGCGCCCGTGAGCGCGCCGGCACGGATCACCGGCACGCCATTGATCACCACATGGCGGATGCCGACGGCGTACTGGTGCGGGTCCTCGAAGGTCGCCTTGTCGGCGATGGTGTCGGCGTCGAAGACGGTGATGTCGGCGAAGGCGCCTTCCGCCAGCCGGCCGCGCTCGGTCTGGCCCACCTGGTCGGCGGCGAGAGAGGTCATGCGGCGCACGGCGTCCTCAAGCGTGATCACCTGCTGTTCGCGCACATAGCGGGCCAACACCCGGGGGAAGGCGCCATAGGTGCGCGGATGCGGGAGGCCGTCGCCAAAGCCCACCGGGTCGCCGTCGGTCTCGATCATGGCCAGGGGGTGCTGCAGGATGCGCACCACGTCGGCCTCGTCCATCACGTGATAGATGGCGGTGAAGCCGCCCTTGAGCTGCAGCTCGATCAACAGCTGGATGGCGTCCTCCGGCGTGCCGGCCAGGCCACGATCCTTGGCCAGATCCGCCAGGGTCCTGCCGTTATACGACGGGTCGGCCGCCAGGCTGCGGAACTGCAGGCGCTCCAGATCCGCCCCGCCCCGCTGGACCATCAGGATCCGCATCATCTCGGCCTCGACCCTGGCGCGGACCTCGGCGTCCTCCATCCGGGCCTTGAAGCCTTCGGGGCCGCCAGCCAGGGCCCAGCCGGGGAACATCACCGCCGAAGACGAGCTGGAGGCCGAATAGGGATAGAGGTCGTGGGTGATGTCCAGGCCGCGGGCGCGAGCCTCGTCGATCATGGCCAGGGTCTTGACGCTCCAGCCCCACTGGGTGGAGCCCATGGCCTTATGGTGGTTGATCTGGCCCGGCAGGCCGGCCTTGTCAGCGACCTCGATCACCTCGGCCACGGAGTCCAGAACGCCGGCCCCCTCGTCGCGCATGTGCGAGACATAGATCCCGCCCCAGCAGGCGGCGACCTTGGCCATGGCGATCACTTCATCGGGCTCGGCGTAGTTGGCCGGGACATAGACGAGGCCCGTGGACATCCCCAGCGCCCCATCGGCCATGGTGTCGGCGATGATCTTCTGCATCCGCGCCAGCTCGGCGGGGCTCGGCGCGCGGTTCTCCATCCCGAGCACCTGGGTGCGGGCGAAGCTGTGGCCGGCGAAGAAGCCGACATTGGGCGCGACCTTCAGGGCCTCGACATAGGGCTTGAGCGGATAGGGCTGCGGCCCGCTGTGCAGGCTTGCGATGATGCTGGTTATGCCCTGGCGGACGAAGTTCTCGGCCAGGGGGTATTCGTGGATGTTGTCGGCGATGTGGGCGTGGTTGTCGATGAAGCCCGGCGCCACGACGAGGCCGCGGGCGTCCAGCACGGCGTCGCCATCCTCAGGCCTAAGGCCGCCCGGTGCGATCCTCACGATCCGGTCGCCCCGCACCGCCAGGTCGGCGCGATAGGCAGGCTTGCCTGTGCCATCCACCACCTGCCCCCCCAGGATCACCAGGTCGAACTCGGCGGCCTGGGCGGCGCTGGCGCCCATCAGGGCGGTGGCGAGCAGCAGGGATTTCAGGGTCGCACGGCGCATGAATGTGGTCCTGGACTGGAGGAGGCCTGATGAAGACGTTCGGGCCGGAGCCGCCTGTGGGGCGACGGCTCCGGCCCTGGCCAGCGCGGCTAGCGGCCGCGCAGGATGACGCGGCCGGCGCGTTCGGCGGTGACTTCGCCCTGCGCCAGGGCCGCCTTGCCGTTGACGAAGACGTAGTCCATCCCCTGGGAATAGGCGTGCGGCTTGGGATAGGTGGCCACGTCGCGCACCGTCTCGGGATCGAAGACCAGCACGTCTGCATAGGCGCCGGCGCGGATCACGCCGCGGTCGGGAATGGCGAACACCTCGGCCGGCAGGCCGCTGGACGAATGGATCGCCTGGGCCATGCTGATCACCTCGCGCTCGATCACATAGCGCCGCAGCTTGCGGGGATAGGCGCCGTAGGCCCGGGGATGCTCGGCGCCCTCGCCAAAGGTCACCAGGGCCCCGTCGGACGACGTCATCATCCAGGGCTGCTTCATCAGCAGCTCCAGATCGTCCTCGTTCATGTTGAACGACACGATGCCGGCCCCGCCCTTGATCAGCAGGTCGATGGCGGTGTCCAGCGGGTCCTTCAGGTCACGCCTGGCGATCTCGTCCAGGCGCATCCCCTCCAGGGAGGGATCGGCGCTGTAGCTCGAGATCATGATGGCGTTGGCGCCGGCCCGGCGGGCCAGATTCTCGACCATGCCCTCGCGGATCAGGGCCCGCTGTTCGGGGTTCTGCAGGCGCTTGGACAGGGCCTCCTGCCCACCCTCCTGCGCCCAGCCGGGGATCAGGGCCGCCGACAGGCCGGTGCTGGAGGCGGCGTAAGGATACTGGTCGGCCCAGATGGACAGACCTTCCGCCCGGGCGGCCTCGATCATCTGCACCGCCTCGTCCGACTGACCCCAGACGGTGGGGCCGAGCATCTTCATGTGGCTGACGACGCCGATGATGCCGGTCTGGCGGGAGACCTCGATCAGCTCGGCCACCGAAGCCAGGACGCCGATGTCATAGCTGGACTCGTCGCGGATATGGCTGGTGTGGAAGGCGTTCGGAAACTCGGCCGCCACCTTGGCCAGGGCGGCGATCTCGGACGTGTCGGAATACTTGCCCGGCACATAGAAGGGGCCGCTGGACATGCCCAGCGCGCCGAAGGTCATGGCCTCGCGCACCAGGCCCTGCATCTGCGTGAGCTCGGCGGCGGTGGGCTTGCGGTTCTCCAGCCCCATGACGGCGCGACGCACGCCGTTGTGGCCAATCATCGGGAGCACATTGACGCCGGGCTTGTTCGCTTCGATCGCCGCCACCTGCGGGCGCAGGTCGGCCGGGCCGCCGCCGTCGGGATTGATCATCGCCGTGGTGATCCCCTGCGTGAGGACCGAGATGGCCGGCGCCAGTTCCGGGGTCTCGATGCCCGGGGCCGCGTGGGAATGGGTGTCGATGAAGCCGGGGGACACATACTTGCCCGTGGCGTCCACGACCGTAGCCGCGGTGGCGGCGGCCGGGATCTCGCCGACCTCGACGATGCGGTCGCCCTTGATCGCCACGTCGGCGGCCCGGCCCTCGGACCCCGTCCCGTCGAACAGCAGGCCGCCGCGGATCAGGACGTCATAGTCCTGGGCCAGGGCCTCGCCCGAAACTCCCGCCATCAGACCGAGCGCCAGACCCGCTGCCAGGACCCGGCGGCGGAGGAAGAATGGGGGCGTCTTCATGTCGGATCCTTGTTCAAACTGGGCCGTCCGAATTTGGACCATCCGGGCTGGCGACGCGGCCAAATACCGGCGCGCGGCTGAATATTGACAGGATGACTGCCCGAATCTTCGCGCGGACGCCCCGGCGCCGAAGACGTCTTGCCCCGGCCCTCAGGAAGGGTGTCAGTCCTGTGACATTAGTGTCAATCGAGATGGCCCTTCCGAATATTGCGCGATCAATAGCCTGACGCCATGGGCCGCTCCAGGCAGGCCGCCGATCCGCTGCGGCGCCCCGAATCCGTCCCTGGCGCGCCCGGAATCGGGCGAAGTCTCCGTCGCAGCGTGCGCGACCTCGCCCCGTTAAGGGCTTTGAGACTCCTGTCGAGCAGGTCCCGCAAAGGTAGGCCCGCCAAGGCCTCCTTCAGTCGCCACGCCGACCGCAGCCGCCACACCTATGTCTGTGGGTTATAGGCCCTGCAATATTCCGAAGGGGAGCCGGCGTTGACACCCGAGAGGGGGGCCGACAACCTCGATATGAATACGGACGCAGATCATCTCTGTTCCGGCGAATAATAATAAAGCCGGCCGTCAGATGAACATTCTGCTTATCGTCAATTCCGAGGGGGCTAGTCATGTCAAGAAATCTTCAGATGCACAACGTCCGAGCGCAGGGGCTTAAATCTGCCCGGAAATTGGGCCTGGCCCACGGGGCGTCGGCTATGGCCCTGCTGCTCGGCGTCGCCGCAGCCGGAGCGGCCAGCGCGCAGACCGCGGCGCCGGCGGACGTGGCCAGCGTCGAAGAACTGGTGGTCACCGGCACGCGGGTCGTCCGCGACGGCTATCAGGCGCCCACCCCGCTGACGGTGATCAGCGAGACCGAAATCCTGGCGGCGGCCCCCTCCAACGTCGCCGACTTCGTCAACGACATCCCCTCCATCGTCGGCAGCGCCACGCCGCAGACCTCCAACGCCTCGATCAGCGCCGGCACATCGGGCGTCAACGCCCTGAACCTGCGCGGCTTGGGCGCCACCCGCACCCTGGTGCTGCTGAACGGCCAGCGCTCGGTGGGCTCGACCATCACCGGCGCGGTGGACGTCAACACCTTCCCGCAGGGCCTGATCAGCGGGGTTCAGATCGTCACCGGCGGCGCCTCGGCGGCCTACGGCTCCGACGCCGTCAGCGGCGTGGTCAACTTCATCCTCGACACCGACTACCAGGGCTTCAAGGGCTCGATCGAAGGCGGCCAGACCACCTACGGGGACGATGACCAGTACCGGGTCAACCTGACCTACGGGACCCAGTTCGCCGGCGGCCGCGGCCATCTGCTGCTGAACGGCGAGATCGTCGATCGCGAGGGCATCTATGGGGTGCCGCGCGACTGGAACAACGACGGCTGGTACATCATCACCAACCCGAACTACGTTCCGGGCAATGGCCAGCCCGAGCGCTTCGTCACCCGCGGCGCCGGCCTGTCCAACGCCACGCCGGGCGGGATCATCGTCAACACCCCCCTGCGCGGCACCACCTTCGGCGTCGGCGGCGTGGTGGGCCAGCAGGCCTATGGCCTGACCCGCGATCCCTGGATGATCGGCGGCGACTGGCAGTCCGTCCAGGTCAATGACAAACAGTCCCTGAACGCCGACGATCGCCGCAAGGGCTTCTTCGGCCGGGTCAGCTACGACCTCACCGACAATATCGAGATCTTCGGTCAGGTCTCGTACAACGAACACGCCTCGCTCGGCTGGACGGGCGTTCAGTTCAACCAGGGCAATGTCACCATCCGGTCCGACAACGCCTTCCTGCCGGCCAACATCCGCCAGCAGCTGGCCGCCCTGAACATCGCGAGCTTCAGCCTCGGCACCACCAACGCCGATCTGCCGATCCGCAAGACCGACAACGAGCGCAGCGTCACCCGCTATGTGGTCGGGGCCGAGGGCGACTTCACCGCCCTTGATCGCGACTGGCGCTGGGACGCCTATTATCAGAGGGGTGAGACCGAGACCCTCGAGATCGCCAAGGACATCACCAACAATGCTCGCCTGGCCCTGGCCCAGGATGCGGTCTTCGCGCCGAACGGCGACATCGTCTGCCGCTCGACCCTGACCAATCCGACCAATGGCTGCGTGCCCTTCAACCGCATGGGCATCGGCGTCAATTCCCAGGCCGCCCTGGACTACATCCTGGGCGATCCGCAGCGGAAGCAGTTCTTCACCCAGCAGGTGGCTGCCGCCAACATCTCCGGCGACCCCTTCTCCACCTGGGCGGGTCCGGTCTCCATGGCCGCAGGTATCGAGCACCGTAAGGAAGAAGTCTCCGGCGAGGTGCCGACCGAGTATCGGTCCGGCTGGTTCGTCGGCAACTACCTGCCGACCTTCGGCTCCTACACGGTCACCGAGGCCTATCTGGAAGCGGTCATTCCGCTGGCTGATAACTTCGACCTGAACGCCGCGGTCCGCGGCACCGACTACAGCACCTCCGGCTATGTCACGACCTGGAAGGTGGGCGCGGTCTATTCGCCCATCGAAGACATCCGCTTCCGCGTCACCCGTTCGCGGGACATCCGCGCGCCGAACCTGAACGAACTGTTCGCGGCGGGCACCAGCCGCACCAACACCCTGCTGGACCCGTTCAACAACAACCAGTCCACCCAGTTCCTGGAAGTCACCACCGGCAACCTCAATCTCCAGCCCGAGCTGGCCGACACCTGGGGCGTCGGCGTGGTGCTGCAACCCACCTTCCTGCCGGGCTTCGCCGCGGCCATCGACTATTTCGACATCCAGATCGAAGGCGCCATCGGCTCGGTGCTGGCCAACACCATCGTCGACCGCTGCTTCCAGGGGAACCAGGAGTACTGCGCGGCCATCACGCGGTCGGGCAACCAGATCAGCCAGGTGTCCGTCAGCCCGTTCAACTTCGCGGTTCAGAAGTCCCGCGGGCTCGACCTGGAGGCCTCCTACCGGTTCAACCTCGGCGATGGCGCCGTGGCGCTGCGGGCCGTCGGCACCTACTACCTGGAAAACTACGAAGACAACGGCATCGACGTTCCGACCGACAACGCCGGCTCGATCGCCCTGCCGGAGTTCATCTACCGGGCCACGGCGACCTATACGGCCGATCCCTGGACCATCCAGGTCACCGGTCGCGGCGTCAGCGACAGCAAGCTCGACAACGCCTTTGTCGAGTGCACCACCGGCTGCCCAGCCTCGACCATCGCCAACCGCACGATCAACAACAACCATGTGGACGGCGCCTTCTATGTCGACCTGGCGATGACCTATGACCTGAAGGTTCTTCAGAAGACCGAAGCCTTCGTCAGCATCTCCAACCTGTTCAACCGCGACCCGGAGATCGTGCCGCAGGGCCCGGCAGGCACCGCCTATGGCAACCCATCCACCAGCCAGGGGATCTATGACATCCTCGGCCGCGTGTTCCGGGTGGGCGTGCGCTTCGAGTACTGATCAAGGCCAGACGAGCCCCGGGCGAAAGCCCGGGGCTCTTTTCATAACGACGGCCAGGCTCGCCTCGCGTTCCAAGGCGCAAGGGCCCGGCGAGGAAACGACGCCCCAACAGTTCCAGTTCGTGGAGACCACCATGACCCCCGACCGCCCCGTGACGACCCCGCCGAGATTTATCCGTCGCCGCTTGCTGGCGGCCGGCCTTGCGCTCGGCCTGATGTCGGGAGTCTCAACCCAGGCCCTGGCCCAGGCCTACGACGTGCTGATCCGCGGTGGCATGGTCTATGACGGCACCGGAGCCGAGGGCCGCACCGCCGACGTGGCGATCAAGGGCGAGCGCATCGTCGAGATCGGCGCCATTCCCGCCACGGCGACGGCCACCACCACCGTCGACGCCACGGGCAAGATCGTCTCGCCGGGCTTCATCGATCCCCACTCCCACGCCGCGCCGGAAATCGGCACACCCGAACTCTCGGCCGCCGTGCCGATCCTCTATCAGGGGATCACCACGGTGATGATCAATCCGGACGGCGGCGGCCCCGGCGACCTGCGCCCCCAGATCGACGCCATCGAGACCAATGTGCCGGGCGTGAACGTCGTGCCGATGATCGGCCACAATGGCGTCCGTCGCGACGTGATGGGCCTGGAGAACCGCAAACCGACCGCCGCCGAGCTGGCCCAGATGGAAACCCTGGTCAAACAGGCCATGGACCTGGGCGCCTTCGGCTTCTCCAGCGGCCCCTTCTACATTCCCGGCAAGTTCTCCGACACCTCTGAGCTGGTCGCCCTGGCCAAGGTGGCCCAGACCTATCCAGACGCCTTCCACATCAGCCACATCCGCGACGAGTCGAGCTATGACGTCGGCGTGCTGGGGGCGATCGAGGAGTTGATCGAGGTCTCCCGCCAGACCGGCATCATCGGCGTGGTCACCCACATGAAGATGCTCGGCCCCAGCGTCTGGGGGCAGTCCGAGCAGGCGGTGGAGATGATCAACGCCGCCCGCGCCGAGGGCCTGTCCATCTGGGCCGATCAGTATCCCTATGCGGCGTCCGGCTCGTCCCTCCAGGCCTCCCTGGTCCCAGGTTGGGCGCAGGAGGGCGGACCCGAGGCGACGGCCAAGCGCCTGCAGAATCCCGAGCAACGCGCCCTGATCCGCCAGGAGATGGTGGCCAATCTGGAGCGCCGGGCCGGCGCCAACGCCATCATGATCCGCAACTACCGGGCCGATCCCTCCCTGAACGGCATGCGCCTGGACGAGATCGCGCGGCGCAACCTGCAGGACCCGCTGGACACCGCCATCGACATGCTGATCGAGGGCGGCGCCAGCATCGTGTCGTTCAATATGAACGAGAGCGACGTCGAGCGGCTGATGCAGCAGCCCTGGACCATGACCTCCAGCGACGGCGCCCTGGGTCCCTTCGGCGTCGGCGGCGAGCACCCGCGGGCCTATGGCGCCTTCCCGCGGAAGTTCCACCGCTACGTCAAGGAGCGGGAGGTGATCAGCATGGCCCAGGCGATCCACGCCTCCAGCGGCCTTTCGGCCGAGGTGTTCTCGATCAAGGATCGCGGCGTCCTACGCCCCGGCGCCTATGCCGACGTGCTGGTCTTCGATCCCGAAACCATCCGCGACGTGGCCACCTATCAGGAGCCGCACGCCTATTCCGAGGGGATGGCGTACATCTTCGTCAACGGGAAGCCCGCCGTCATCGACGGCAAGGTGACCGACGAGCGGCACGGCCGGGTCCTGCGGCGCGGCCAATAGTATTGTCTGGAAGACCCGGCGCGCCCGGCATGGGGCGCGCCGGCCGTATCTGTAAAGCGTGGATGGTCCCCGATGAGTCACCCGCAGCCCGCCTCGTCCGCCACCCTGCCGGGTCCCGCCTGGGCCGCGCGCCTGTCGGCCGAGATCGGCAAGGCGGTGCTGGGCCAGACCGAGGTGATCGAGCGGTTGCAGATCGCCCTGCTGGTGGGCGGCCACGTCCTGCTCGAAGGGATGCCGGGCCTGGCCAAGACCCTGCTGGTCAAGTCCCTGGGCCAGGCCATGGGCCTGGATTTCGAGCGCATTCAGTTCACGCCGGACCTGCTGCCCAGCGACGTGGTCGGCACGCTGGTCTATTCCCCCCACGACGGCAGCTTCACCCCGCATCTCGGGCCGGTCTTCGCCAATATCGTCCTGGCCGACGAGATCAACCGCTCGCCGGCCAAGGTGCAGAGCGCCCTGCTGGAGGCCATGCAGGAGCGGCAGGTGACCATCGGTGGGACCCGCCATCCCCTGCCCGATCCTTTCCTGGTGCTGGCGACGCAAAACCCGGTGGAGCACGAGGGCACCTATCCCCTGCCCGAGGCCCAGACCGACCGCTTCCTGTTCAAAGTGCTGCTCGACTATCCGTCAGACACGGACGAGTTGGAGATGCTGCGCCGCTGGGGCTCGGCGACCCGGTCGCCCTCGGTGGAGGCCGCGTCCAACGGGCCTGAGCTGCTGGCCCTGCGCCAGGGCGTCGATGAGGTGTTCGTGGCGCCGGAGATCGAGGCCTATCTGCTGGCCCTGGTCCGCAGGACCCGGGACATGGCCGCGCCCGCGCCTAGGGGGGGAACGCCTGGCCTGCGCCAACTGGCCTTTGGCGCCTCGCCGCGGGCGACCCTGGCCCTCTATCAGTCGAGCCGGGCGCTCGCCTTCATCCGCGGCCTGGCCCAGGTGACCCCGGCCCTGGTGCAGGAGGTGGCCCGCGACGTGCTGCGCCACCGGATCGGCCTGACCTATGAGGCCGAGGCCGCCGGTCTGAGCGCCGAGACCGTGGTCGCCCAGGTGCTCGCCGACGTTCCCGTCCCGGGCTGACGCCAAGTCCCATGACGGCCTCCCCGCCCGAGATCGATCCCCGCGCCCAGACCGCGCTGCGGCGGCTGGAATGGCAGCTGCGCCGACGCTCGGTGCAGACCCTGCTGGCCGGCGGATATCGCTCGGTGTTCCGGGGCCGGGGCATGGAGTTCGACCAGGTGGTCCGCTACGAGTTCGGCGACGACATCCGCGACGTGGACTGGAACGTCACCGCCCGGCTCGGCGACCTCTATCGCAAGGTGTTCGTCGAGGAACGCGAGCTGACCGTCTATGCCGTGGTCAGCGACGACCCGGCCCTGCAGTTCGGATCCGGCGCGGCCAGCAAGCGCGAGGTGCTGCTCCAACTCGCCGCGCTGACCCTGATGCTGGCGGTGGTGAACCGCGAGCGGGCCGGCCTGCTGCACGTCAGGCCAGACGGCTCGACCGCGTTCAGTCCCACGCGGCGCCGCGCCCGCATCCTCTCGGCCCTGGCCGCCCTGTTCGCCGCCCCGCCGCCGGACCCTGCGCCGCCGACGCCCTTCGCTCCCTGGCCGTTGATCTCGCAACAGGCGCCGCAGGGCGCGCTGGTGGTCTGGTTCGGCGAGGTTCCAAACCAGGCCCCACCGCCGGAATGGGCCGCCTTCCGCAAACGTCATCCGGTGATCGGGGTTAGGGTGGAGGACCCCTGGGAGCGGGACGGCCCCACAGCCCAGGGCGTCACCGCCTATGACCCCGCCGCCGGCCAGCTGGTCTGGATGAACGACACGCCGGCGCGCCGCGCGGCCCATGCGGCCTGGCGGGCCGAGCGCGAGGCCCGCTGGGCGGCCTGGTGGCCCAATCCCGGCGATCGGCTGGTCGTGCGCGCCGATGAGGATCCCCTGGCCGCCCTGGTGGGCTTTCTGCGCGCCCGCAGCGCCGGCGCCCTGCGCGACGCCTCATGAGCCAGTTCCAGCTCGCCGCCCCGGCCTTCCTCCTGCTGCTGGCCCTGATCCCGGCGCTGATCGCCTGGCGGCTGTGGCGCGGTCGGGCGCCCGTGTGGCTCGTGCCCTATGCCGCAGCCTGGAACCCACGCAGCCGCACGCCCGCCGCCCCCTGGCGGATGGTCGCCCTTTGCGTGGGTCTGGCCCTGCTGGCGCTGGCCCTGGCGCAGCCGCAGCGCACGGATCAGCGGCAGGAGGCGGTCTCGCGGGGCTATGACCTGATGCTGGCCATCGACCTTTCCACCTCGATGCTGGCCGAGGACTATGTGGGGCCGGACGGGCCGATCAATCGGCTGGAGGCCGTCCGCCCGGCGATCCAGGCCTTCGTCACCCAGCGGCCCAACGACCGGATCGGCGTGGTCGTGTTCGCCGCCCGGGCCTATACGCTCGCCCCCCTAACCACCGACCACGCCTGGCTGGAGGAGCAGCTGGCCGCCATCCAGATCGGCCTGCTGGACGACGGCACGGCCATTGGCGACGGTCTGGCCATTGCGCTCGCTGGCCTCGAGAACGAGCGCGACGGCGACGAAGCCGCGGTGGGCAAGTTCGTCATCCTGCTCACCGACGGCGCCAACACAAGCGGCAGCCTGACCCCGCCCCAGGCCACCGCCATCGCCCGCCACCGGGGGACGCCGGTCTACGCCATCGGCGCCGGGCGCAACGGCATGGTCCCCTTCCCCATTTTCGATGATCAGGGCCGACGCGTCGGCACCCGCCAGTTCCCCTCGGCCCTGGACATCGAGGCCCTGCAGCGGATGGCCCAGGAGACCGATGGCCGCTTCGTCCAGGCCGGCGACGTCCAGGCGCTCACCGAGGCCTTCGCCGCCATCGACGCGGCCCAGAAGACCGCCTTCAGCACCCGCACCCGCGTGGTCACCACCGAACTCTTCCCCTGGCCGCTCGGCGCAGCGCTGCTCGCCCTGCTCATGGCGGCGCCCATCTGGAGCGGTCTGGGCGCGCGCCTGAACGGCCGCCATCGCCGCAGGGCGCCGGCATGAGCTTCCTCTGGCCCATGGTTCTGTGGCTGGCGGCCCTCGTCCTGATCCTGGCGGTTCTGGACGCCTGGCTGTCGCGCCGCGGCGACGGCAAGACCGCCTGGCCGCAGATCCGGCGGGGCGTAGCGGCCGGTGGGCGGGTGCGATTTGACAGCCGTCGCGCCGGCGGACCGCCCTTGGCCTGGCGGTTCTGGCTGGCGCTGCTGCTGGTGGTCCTCGCCCTGGCGCGCCCCCAGTGGGGCCAGGCGCCGCCGGCCGAGGGCGACCAGGCGCCCGGCGAGGTGATCATCGCCCTGGACCTGTCGCGCAGCATGCTGGCGGCTGACGTCTCGCCGACCAGGCTTGCCCGGGCCCGCAGTCTGGCCACGCGCCTGGCCGAGGACCTGCCCGACCGGCGCATCGGCCTGATCGGCTTCGCCGGCACGGCCCACCTGCTGGCGCCGGTTAGCGAGGACCGGGCGATCCTCGCAGCCTATCTGCCGCAGATGGGGCCCGAGCACATGCCGGTGCCGGGCAGCGACTTTTCCGCCCTGCTCGACCTGACCCTGGCCAGCTTCAGCGACGCTGATCAGGGCCGGGTCCTGGTGATCCTGACGGACGGCGAGGCCGAGCCCGGCGCCTGGCGCGAGCGGCTGGCCGACCTGCGAGCGCGGAATGTGCGGATCATCGCCGTGGGGCTGGGGACCGAGGCCGGCGCGACGCCGCCGGGGCCGGACGGCCAGCCCCTGGCCCTGCCGTCGGGCGCGCCGGTGGTTTCCCGCCTGACGCCGGCCGCCTTAAGCGAACTGGCCAGCGCGACCGGGGGCCAGGTGGTCCCCCTGGCCGAGGCCTCTGGTCTGACCGAGCTTGTCCGCGCCGCCAGCCTCACCCCGCCCGACAAGGCCGGCGCCATCGAAGGCCGCCCCACCGCCAAGGCCGACCAGTTCGCCTGGTTCGCCCTGGCGGCGCTGGCCTTGCTGGTCTGGAGCGCGGCGGTGGAGATCCCTGCGCGGCCCAGGCTGAGACAGAGGCGCGCCCAGGCGGTGGTCCAGGCCGCCCTGGTGGCCCTGCTGGCGCTCGCCTTCCTGCCCCTGGACCGTTCCCTGGCCCAGGCCCCCTTGCTGACCGAGGCCGACCTGCAGGGCGAGGAGGACCCGCTGGTTCAGATGCGCGAGCTGGCCGAAGAGCTGATCGCCAAGCCGCGGCTGGGCGCGGCCGACCATCTGCGGATCGCCGAGGTGGCGACCCGCTATGGCGAGATCCACCGGGGCCACGGCCACGCCCTGGAGGATGGGGTCATGCGCGACGGTCTGATGGCGGCCAGGCGCGGCCGCGCCCAGGACCCCGACCTCGCGGACTGGGCGGCTATCGAGGCCAAGCTGGAACGGCTGCTGGTTCCCCCGCCCCCGGCTCCCATGGAGGACCCCGGTCCCGCCGATCCGGCCAACGAACCCATGGGCGCCCAGGGCCAGCAGCCGGTGGCCGGCGAAGACGCCCGCGACAGCGGCGGCGACGGTCCGCCGGAAGATCAGAAGGAACCCACCGCCGGCGAGCAGGGCCTGCAGAATGTGGGCGGCTCGCAGGAGGACGTCTACGACCCCGCCGAGTGGAGCAATCCGGCCCTGGTCCAGCCCCTCGACGAACTGCGCCGCCTGCGGGCCGCCGATTCGCCGGCCGAGCTCTTCCAGCGGCTGCGCGCCGCCGCAGCCGAGCCCCGCCCGCCGGGAGCCCAGACATGGTGAGGCTACGCCGCGCCGCCGCCGCGCTCATGGCGCTCGCCGCCCTGTGGGCCGCGCCCGCCCTCGGCCAGAGCGTCACCGGGGCCTTCGAGGCGCCCGACAAGCCCCTATGGGCCGGGGAGGTCTTCGACCTGACCCTGGCCTGGACCGTGGACTGGGCGACCTTCGGCAATCTGGAGGGCGAGCTGGAATGGGCGTCCGAGCCCCTGGTCGCCGAGCCCTGGGGGGCGCCGGCGCTCCGCAATCCGCCCGCGCCGGGGGCGTCCCGGGCGGTGATCGAATTCAAGACCCGCGCCATGGCGCTTCAACCCGGCGAGATCAGGGTCGAACCGGCCAGCCAGGTCATGCGCCTGCAGACCGGTGTCGTGGACATGGAAGAGTACCAGCGGGCCATCACCGAGACCCGCACCATCCAGAGCGCGCCTGGCGAGTTCGCCATCCGGCCCCTGCCCCCCGCGCCGGAGGGCTTCACCGGCGCCGTCGGCCAGTTCGCCGTCAGCTCCGAGGTCGAGGCCGAGGAGATCCGCGTCGGCGAGAGCCTGACCTGGCGGGTCACCCTGTCTGGGACCGGCAACTGGCCCGCCATCCGGGGCCTCTCCCCTCGCCAGGTCTCCCGCGACTTCGAGGTGGTCGGCGCCCCCGAGCTGCAGGAGGCTGAGGGTTCAGGCCTGTTCGAGCGGACCTTGGGCGAAACCGTGACGCTCGTCCCCCAGCGGGCTGGCCGTTATGTGTTGAGCGACTTCGAGATGGTGGTCTTCGATCCCCAGGCTGGCCGCTTTGAGCGGATACGGGCCGACGCGATCACCCTGGACGTCCTGCCCGGGGCCAATGGCGACCTGCTTCCGCCATACGCCCCGCCGCCCAATGCGGCTGACGATGAAGCCCGTCTTCCCCCAATGCTGAAGGGCCGGGGCTCTGCCATGCCGCCGCCCGCCGGGGGCTTGTGGATCGGCGCCCTGCTGGCCCTTCCCCTCATCCTGGCCGGCTTGTGGGGCCTGCTGGCCCTGTGGCGCGCCCACCAGACCGACCCGGACCGCATCCCACGGGCCGCCCATCGTCGGCTGGCCGCCACCCTGGCCAGATTGGCCCTCAACCCCGAAACGCCCGAGCGCCGGCGCCTGGTGCGCGCCTGGCAGGCTGACGCCGCCCTGCGCTGGCGTCTCGGCCTGGCGGCGCCCGCGCCGGACGCCTTCGCCGATCCCCAGTGGCGCGACCTGTGGGCGCAGGCCGACCAGTTTCTCTATGCCCGCTCCGGCGCGCTCCCCGACGACTGGACCCAGCGCGCGCAGGCGGCCCTGGCCGACCTTGGCCCGCCCCCGCCCTTCAAGCCGGCCACCGCCTTGCGGCGAGGCAATCTGCTGCCGGCCGCGGCCATGGCCGGGCTCGCCCTGGTGGTGATGAGCGGTCAGGCCCTGGCGCAGGACATGAGCGCCGAGGCCTTGCGAAAGAGCGTGGCCGAGGCGCCCCTCGACTGGCGGACGCGGCACAATCTGGCCATTGCGCTGGCCGCCCAGGATCGCTGGGAAGAGGCCGCCGGTCATGCGGCCATCGCCTGGGTGCAGAACCCGGCCGATCCCCAGACCCGCCAGCTCTGGATGACCACGGGCGCCAAGGCCGGCTACAGCCTGGAGCCCGGCGCCAGCGTGCCCCGTCCCCGGGACTGGCGCGGCCGGGCTATCGCCCTCGCCTCGCCGGCCGCCTGGCGCTGGCTGCTGATCGGCTTCGCCCTGATGCTCACCCTCGGACTGGGGGCGGCCCTCTATGCCCGGTATCGTCCGACGCCCTACCTGACGCGGGCTGGCCTGACTCTGGCGGGCATGGCCGTCATCGGCGGCGTAATCAGCGCCACGGCCCTGAGCGGCTATGGCGTCCTGGCCAGCGACAAGGCCGTGCTGGTCTGGGGCGCCGGCCCCCTGCGTCCCCTGCCCGTGGACACCCCGGCCGAGGAGGCGGAGATTCAGCTGGCGGGCGGCACGGCGGGGCGGATCGACAAGGCCTATCTGGGCTGGCGCCGCGTGCGGCTGGCCGATGGTCGCTCGGGCTGGACACGGGTGGAAAGACTGCTGCCGGTCTGGGGCGGCTCGAACTAGCCTACTCGACCGGCTTGGCGCGATAGGCGACCTCGTCCAATTCGCCCTCCCACTTGGCCACGGTGACGGCCACCACCAGGTCGCTGGTGGCGTTGGGCACGGTGCGGGTCATGTCGAGGATGCGGTCGAAGGGCAGGATGAAGCCCACCACCAGGGCGGTCTGCTCGGCGGTGAGACCGATGACCTGCAGCACCGCAGCCAGCATGAACAGCGAGGCCGAAGGCACCGGGGCGGTGCCCACGGCGACGATCACACAGACCAGGCCCATCATGAAGTACTGGGCCGCGCTCATATCGACCCCGAAGGCCTGGGCCGAGAACACCGCCAGCAGGGCCACATAGAGGGCCGTGCCATCCATGCTCAGCGTCGCCCCAAGCGGCAGGGTGGTCGAGGCCACCGTGTGGCTGACCCCCAGGTTCTTTTCCGCCACCCGCATGGCCACGGGCAGGACCGCGGCGCTGGAGGAGGTGGAGAAGGCGACGATGACCGCATCGGCGATGTCGCGGAAAAAGGGGACTACCGGCAGGCGCGCAATCAGGCCGATGACGCCGCCGTGGACGATCACGCTCTGGATGGCGCAACCCAAAACGAGGGCGCAGGCCAGCAGGAAGACATGGATGAAGGTCTCCGGCCCCGACGTCCCCATCACCCAGGCGACCAGGGCGAAGACGCCGAAGGGCGCCAGCTCCATGATCACCCGGACCAGGACCAGCATGATGTCAGAGCCGATCTGGAACAGGCGCACCGCCGGCGCGGCGGGCTCGCCGACGATCAGCACGCCCAGGCCGATCAGGATGGCGAAGAAGATGACCGCCGGAATGTCGCCATTGCTCAGGGCGGCGAAGGGGTTGAGCGGCACGATGCTCATCAGATAGGCCCCCAGCGTCGGCGCCTCGCCCAGCACCTGCGGTGTCGTGCCGACGAAGTCCATGCCGGCGCCCGGCTGGAAGAGGACGCCAAGCGACAGCCCAACCGAGACCGCCACCACCGTCAGGGCCAGGTACATGAACAGGGTCTTGGCGCCGATGGAGCCCAGCCGCTTCACATCGCCCATGCCGGCGATGCCCGAGACGATGGAGAAGAAGACCAGCGGGGTGACGATCATGCGGATCAGCCGCACGAAGAGGTCGCCGATCCACTTGATGCCCATGGCCTGCTCGCCGATGGCCAGCCCCAGGATCGTGCCCAGGACCAGGCCGAGCAGGATTCGCTTCCACAGGGTGACCTCGAGCCAGTAGCGCCGGACGAAACCCCCGACGCCCTTGCGGTCAGGCGTGGCGGGGGCCGCGGGCTCGGGCGCGAGGTCGCTCATCTGCAGATCTCCAGGCGAAAATGGCGGCGATCCTTGAGCTGGTCGACCCCAGGGGATCAGGCCGCGCTGTCTGGCGCCGCGGAGTCGGGCTCGCCCCAGAGGGCGGTTGGCGGCAGCAGCTCAGCGCCCCGTTGGACGGCGCCGCCTTCATAGTCGTCGGCGATCCAGGTGGGGCCGTCGAGATCGACGAAATCGGCATGGCGAGCCACGTGGAAGGCCGGCGCGATCGACATGGACGAGGAGACCATGCAGCCGACCATCACGCCAAAGCCCATGCGCCGGGCCTCGGCCAGCAGGTCGAGGGCCTCGGTCAGCCCACCGGTCTTGTCGAGCTTGATATTGACCACCTGATAGCGGTCCTTCAGCCCCGGCAGGTCGCCGGCCACGTGGCAGGACTCATCGGCGCAGATCGGCGCGCAGCTCTCGAAGCCCAGAAGATCGCCATCCTCGTCGGCCGACAGGGGCTGTTCGATCAGGGCGACCTTCAGGTCGCGAAGAACGGGCTGGAGCTGGGCCAGGGTCTCGATCGTCCAGCTCTCATTGGGATCGACGATCAGGGCGGCGTCGGGGGCCGCGGCGCGGACGGCCTTCAGGCAGTCGGCGGGATTCTTCCGGTCGACCTTGACCTTGATCAGGGTCGCGCCGGTCATCCGTGCGGCCGCCTCACCCATCGCCTGTGGGGTGTCCAGGCTCACGGTCAGCGCACTCACCAGGGGATGGAGCGGAGGCTGGCCGAGGGTGTCGGCGACCGCACGGCCGGCCAGGCGGGCTTCAAGATCCCACAGGGCGCAGTCGATGGCGTTGCGGGCCGCGCCCGGACCCAGCCGACCGGCCAGATCCGTGCGCGTCATCCCGTTGGTCAGTTCGGTCGACAGGCTGTTCACCTGTTCCAGGACCGACTCGATGGTTTCCCCGTAGCGGGCGTAGGGCACGCCCTCGCCCCGCCCCCGCCGTCCGTCCTGGACCAGGGTCACGGCCACCACGTCAGCGGCGGTCTTGACCCCGCGGGAGATGCGGAAGGGCGTGCTTAGCGGCCAACGCTCTGCTCGGACTGCAATGGTGCGAAGCATTCAACTAACCTGTCGACGATCTGGTCCACGCCCATGGAGACGGGGTCCTGGCAAGGAAGGTTGAAGCGCGCGGAGGTCTCGTCGCAGAGACGGCGCGCCTCATCGGGGGCGAGGCTGGACGTGTTGAACGCAATCCCCACCGGCGTCACGCCCGGATTGGTCAGGGCGGCCGAGGCGAGATTGGCCTCCAGGCAGGCCTTGAGGTCCGGCAGGGCCCGGCCGGTGATCCCACGCATGTGCGGGCGGCCCGGCTCATGGCAGAGCACGATGGCGTCCGGCTGGGCGCCATGCAGCAAGCCGAGCGACACCCCGGCGAAGGAGGGGTGGAACAGGGAGCCCTGCCCCTCGATCAGGTCCCAGCCATCATCGTTGCGGGCCGGAGAGATGGCCTCGATGCCGCCGGAGATGAAGTCGGCGATCACGGCGTCGATGGGCACGCCCGACTGGGCGATGAAGATGCCGGTCTGGCCGGTGGCGCGGAAGTCGGCGCGCAGACCGCGGCCGCGCATCTCCCGCTCGATGGCCAGCGTCGTATACATCTTGCCGACCGAGCAGTCGGTGCCGACGGTCAGCAGGCGGTGGCCCGCGCGGGGACGGCCATTGCCCACATCCATCTTCTTCGGCGGCTCCCGCACGTCGAACAGGGACAGGCCGTTGCGCTGGGCGGCGGCGACGATCTCGGGGTGCTCGGTCAGGCGTTCGTGCAGGCCCGAGGCCACGTTCATGCCGGCGTCCAGAGCCTTGACGGCGTCGGCGACGATCTTGGGACCCAGCACGCCGCCGGCGTTGGCCACGCCGATGATCAGGGTCTTGGCGCCCTTGGCGGCGGCCTCGGCGAAGTCCATGTGCGGCAGGTTCAGGGTGACCGTGCACTCCGGGCCACGGTGCTCGCCCAGGCTCCACTCGGGACGCCAGTAAGCCACCCCGCGGGAGGTCTTCACGGAAAGCTCGTTCTGGGAGTCCCCAAGATAGAGCAGGTAGGGGGGCGGTATCATAATGCCTCACTTCGGGCCGGCGCAGCGATGTTGCGCAATCATCGCGCAACCAGGGCGCGCGCGAAGCTCGAAAGAGAGAGGAGTGTTATAGCCCCGGGTTATGCGCCTGTTGCTGGTCCTGGATATCGGCCTTGAGCGTATTCACGAAAGCCTTTGCGATCTTGGATAGCGGGCGATCTTCCAGGTAGATGCAATAGACGCCGAAATTCACCGGCTGCTCCAGGGGCCTGAAATCAAGATCAGGGCCGAGGTTTTCCCGCGCCGTAAACTCATCGACAATCGCCACGCCCGCCCCATGACGCACCAGGGCGGCGGCGACATAGTAGGTCTGGACGACGATGCCTTCCGGCCGTCGAACATTGCCTTGGACGACTTCGCTGGCATAGAGGGCGCCGACGGGGCCGCTGCCGGTCAAGCTTATCAGTTCATGGCCGGCGAAGCGGTCGAGACTGACCCGCGGCGGGGCGTCGGGCAGATACTCGCGCCGGTAGAGCACCACGAGCTCGCCCGTGCCAATGCGGACATGGGCCAGGCGGGGATGGCGCGGGGCGTCATAGGCCACCGCCAGGTCGGCCTTGCGCTCATAGAGGGCGCGCAGCACGTCCTCGTCATGCAGGGTCTGCAGCCCGAAGGTGACGCCGGGGTTCTTCTTGCGGAACTGGGCCACGGCCCGCGGCGCGACGCCGAGCCCGAGCGACGGCAAGACCGCCAGGCCGATATGGGCCGAGCCGCCCTTCAGCAGGTTGCGGGTGGTCTCCTTCAGGGATTCGATCTTGGTGTAGATCTCATCGACGTCGCGAAAGAGGGCGTGAGCCTCCTCGGTCGGGGTCAGACGGCCCTTAACCAGCCGGAACAGGGGAAAGCCCAGCCGGCCCTCGGCGTGCTTCAGCACCTTGCTGACCGAGGGTTGCGACACATAGAGGGCGCGGGCCGCCGCACTGATCGAACCGGCCCGATAGACCGCGTGAAAGACCTCGATGTGTCGCAGATTCATCGAGGGAAGGTTGGCGCCGCTTGGTTCCATGCCCTTCTCAGACCATACCGCCGTGGGCGCCGCAACCCGCCGGGATCAGCCGCCGCCCAGGTGTGCGTCACGGCGTTCGAACAGGCTTTCATCGGCGAAGCCCGCCGTTTCCGGTCGCCCGCGGCCCAGCATCACCTGCAGGTAGCAGTCCTCCTCGGTCTCGTTGACATAGCCGTGGATGACGCCCGGCGGGCACGAGATCATCTCCCAGGGACCAAGCTCCTGAGACAGCCGCCGGCCGTCCTCGTCCTCGATGAACACCACGCAGCGGCCCTGCAGGATGAAGAACACCTCCTCGACCTCGTGAGTGTGCGGGGCGTTCCCCTGCCCTGGCGGCACCAGCATGATCGACAGGGTGAAACCGGTGGCCGGAATCACGCCGGCGTCGTCATGCTTGCCCGAGGCGCCGGCCCCGATGAAACGGTGCTGTGCCCGGCGATAGCCCTCGATGCTGGCGTCGGAAAAGGCGTTCCAGTCAGGCGTGCGGGTTTCGAACTTGGCCACATAGCGGGCCATCAGGTCTTCAAGGGAGGCGTCGGCGAGTTCGGGCGGCCGGGGGTGGCGGGCGACGGACATGGGGCGGTGTTCCTTGTGGACTAGAGGACGGCGTCGGCGACCTTGACGCTGTCGATCAGACAGGCTCGGCCGATGAAGGCGTCGTGCAGGTCGGGGTCGAGGCCGGCCTGGCGGATGGCCTCCAGGCCCTTGACGCGGGCCTCGGGGTCCTTTTCGCCGAGGGTCTTCTTGTTCTGGATGCTCTGGGCCTGGACGAAATCGGTCTGAGCTTTGCGCCGCTGGCGGGAATAGCGGTCCAGGAGGGGCTGGGCTTCGGCTCCGCCATTGAGGATGTCGTCCAGCTTGGCCGCCAGGTTGACGGCGTCGTGGATGCCGCCGTTCATCCCCATGCCGCCCACAGGGTTGTTCACATGGGCCGCGTCCCCGGCCAGCAGCACGCGGCCCTTGTTGAAGGTCGCCGCCACCCGCTGGTGCACCCGGTAGAGGGCCACCGTGGCGATCTCATAGGGGCCGTCCTTGGGGCAGAACTTCTGCAGGCGGGCTTCGATGGCGTCGGGCGACAGCAGCTCCTCATCGGTTTGTTCCGGCAGGGTCGGGCTCACCGCTCGCCAGAGGCCGCCGCCGTCCGGCCCCCGGGCCTTGAACAGGTTCATCCACTCGTCTGGGTCGGAGAAGTAGTTGCGGTTGCTGAGGTCGGGCCGCAGGGACATGAAGTCAAAGTGGGTGTCGACCTTCAGGAAGCGCTCGGGCCAGGTGAAGCCCTCGAACTCGATCTCGGCCAGGCGGCGGACCGTGCTGCGGCCCCCGTCGCAGCCGACCAGATAGTCGCCGTCGATCTCGACCACGCCCTCGGCCGTCTCCAGCACGGCGCGGACCTTGTCGGCGTCCTGAATGATCTCGGTGAGGCGGGCGCCCATCATCACCTCACAGCCGGCGTCGGCCTGCAGGCGCTCCAGGATGGTGGCGGAAATCTTGTACTGCTCCCACTGCAGCACATAGGGGTGCTCGGGCGGGGACTGCATCTCGCGGATGTCGAAGCGGGCGATCCGCTGGCCGGTCGGGCGATCCATGTAATGGAAGACCGGCGAGACCAGCCCCTGCTCCAGGCCCGCCTCCAGAAGGTCAAGCTCGGCCAGCATGGCGATGGTCGGCGGGTGACAGGAGGCGGCGCGGCAGTCGATCTCCGGCGCCAGCAGCGCCTCGACCAGGACCACCGGCACACCCCGTCGGCGCAGGGCGTAGGCGGCGATGGTCCCCACGGGGCCGGCCCCGACCACGATCACTTTCGACCCAGACGCCATGGTGTGCACTCCTCTTGAGGAGGGCGACGCTAGCGACCCCAAGTTTGTATGACAATATTAGATGTTGGCGCCGACGGCGGCTTTGGGCGGCGCCTAGGAAGCAGCCTTCCTTTTCGCGGGAATGGCGGTTTTTTCATCGGCTTCCAGACGGGCGACGATGGCCGCCCGGGCGTTGCGCAGATGAACGGCCATGGCCTCGGCGGCGCGATCAGCGTCGCCGGCCTGCACCGCATCCATCATGGCGTCCCATTCCTTGAGGCCCCCGTCGAGGCGTCCGGGCTCGGCCATGGAGCGGATGCGGAGATAGTTGACCCGCGCCAGCAGCGGCCGGGCGACCTCATAGATGACCCGGCTCTTGGCCCCGATCAGGACCCGTTCATAGAACTCGCTGGCGATGGCCGAGAGTTGGGGCATGTCGTTCTTGCTGAGCGCCTTGACCAGCCGCTTGTGCACCGCAGCCAGGGCCTTGCGCTCGGCCTCGTCGGACAGGGCGACGAAGCGCCGGATGGCCTGGGTCTCCAGCATTTCCCGGATCATGTAGATGTCGGCGGCGTCCTGGGCGGTGATCACCGCCACATTGATGCTCCGCCGACGGCCCACCTCGACCAGGTTTTCCGACTGCAGCTGGCGCAGCGCCTCGCGCACCGAGGTCCGGCTGACGCCCAGGGCCTCGCACAGTTCCCGCTCCACCAGGCGCGCGCCGGGGGGATAGAGGCCAGAGCTGATGGCGTTGCGGAGCTTCGAGATCGCGTGGTCGCGCACCAGCGACGGCGTATCGACAATCCTCAGATCTTCGTATTCCAAATCAGCCCCTTGTCACGCGGCCCTGTGGTTCGCCGCGTTGCGATTCCGTGTCCGACAACCCTACCGTGGATTTGGCCCAGTCAGGGCTCAGGAAACAAGCCCGCCTTAAGCCGCGACGCCGGCAAGCCGATCCCCAGACGCGCACATTGCAGCAGGCTGTGGGCCGTCAAAGCCGAGGTCTTGGGGTTGTCCGGCGCCGCCACGGCGAAGATCTCGAACAGGAAGCGGCCGAAATCGCCCTCGGCGGTGATGACGCCCAGGGGATCGGTCACCTTGCGCGACGAGATCAGCCGCACCCGCGTACGGTCGAGCCCAAGCCCCGCCAGCGAGACAGCCACCGAGACATTGGCGTTCTTGGGATAGGCGGCCGCCGCCTCCCGGGCCGTGCCTTCGAAGAAGACCTGTTCGTCGGCCGGATCGTTCAGGTCGATGGCCTGTTCGGCCGGCGTCCCGCGCCAGGCGTGGGGCGGCTTGTAAGAGTCGTAGGTCACGGCGTTTAGCCCTGCGAGGCTGGCGGCGACGAGGCCATCCAGGCCCGCCACCGCACCGGCCGGAATCAGCAGCCGCCCGCCCCCGGCCGCCTCGGCGGCCAGCAGGCGCCGCGCCAGGTCGGTATCGGTCAAGGCGCCCACCGAAGAGACCACCAGATCGACGCCGGCGGCCAGGATTTCAGCGCCGAACGCGCTCACCGCTCCATGGCCGGCGCACTCCAGCACCACGTCCGGCGCAGTGGCCAGCAGGGCTGCAACATCGTGGACGCCCGGCGCTCCCACAGCCTCGCGGCCAGGGCGGACGAGTACGCCACAGAGGCTGTCGGCCTCGCCCAGGCGCCCGGCTGTGGCGATGATTTCGTGCCCGATCGCTCCGAGGCCGATCAATGCGATGCGTTTGTCACTCGCCATTCTGAAACTCCCCTGCGCGCCCTTGACTTATAATATTGTATGACAAGATTGCCACCTGATTAGAGGGCGCTTCGGCGCTTGCGAACAGGAGCAGCGCCGTGGAGTCCCCATCCTCGCCGGTCAAGGTCGCCATCCTTGGCTCGGGCAACATCGGGTCGGACCTGATGATCAAGATCATGCGCCTGTCCAAGACCCTGGCCATGGGCGCGATGGTCGGCGTGGACCCGGCGTCCGACGGTCTGCAGCGGGCCCAGCGCATGGGCGTGGCCACCACCGCGGGCGGCATCGACGGCCTGGTGGCCATGCCGGAATTCCAGGACATCCAGATCGTCTTCGACGCCACCTCGGCCGGCGCTCACCAGCGGCACGACGAGGTGCTGCGCGCCCATGGCAAGACGGTGATCGACCTGACGCCGGCGGCCATCGGCCCCTATGTGATCCCGCCGGTGAACGGCGAGGCCAATCTCGACCAGCCGAACCTGAACATGGTGACCTGCGGCGGCCAGGCGACCATCCCCATCGTCGCGGCGGTCAACCGCGTCTCGCCCGTCATCTATGGCGAGATCGTCGCCTCCATCGCGTCCAAATCCGCCGGCCCCGGGACGCGGGCCAATATCGACGAGTTCACCGAGACCACCTCGCGGGCCATCGAACAGGTGGGCGGCGCGCGGCGCGGCAAGGCGATCATCGTGCTCAATCCCGCCGAGCCGCCGCTGATCATGCGCGACACGGTCTATTGTCTCTGCGAAGGCGGCGACCCGGCCGCCATCGAGGCCTCGATCCTTGCGATGGTCGCCGAGGTGCAGACCTATGTGCCCGGCTATCGCCTGAAACAGGCGGTGCAGTTCGAGCCCATCACCGACAACGCCCGCCTGCTGATCCCGGAAATGGACGAGGCCTTCGCCGGCCTGAAGGTCAGCGTCTTCCTGGAGGTGGAGGGCGCGGCCCACTACCTGCCGGCCTATGCGGGCAATCTGGACATCATGACCTCGGCGGCCCTGCGCACCGCCGAGCGCATCGTCGAACGCCGCGGCGCAGGAGTTTCCGCATGAGCGCCCCTGCCCCCGCCTTCGCCCCCGCCCGCAAGCTCTACGTCCAGGACGTGACCCTGCGCGACGGCATGCACGCCATCCGCCACCAGTATGGCCTGGATCAGGTCCGAGCCATCGCCCGCGCCCTGGATGAGGCCCGGGTGGACGCCATCGAGGTCTCCCATGGTGACGGCCTGTCGGGTTCGTCCTTCAACTACGGCTTCGGCGCCTGCACCGACTGGGCCTGGATCGAGGCCGTCGGCGAGGTGCTGGAGCACGCCGTCCTGACCACCCTGCTCCTGCCCGGCATCGGCACGGTGCATGACCTGAAGCGCGCCTATGAGCTGGGCGTCCGCTCGGTGCGGGTGGCCACCCACTGCACCGAGGCCGACGTCTCGCGCCAGCATATCGAGGCCGCCCGCAGCCTCGGCATGGACGTCTCTGGCTTCCTGATGATGAGCCATATGAGCGCCCCCGACGTCCTGGCGAGCCAAGCCCTGCTGATGGAGAGTTACGGCGCACACTGCGTCTATGTCACCGATTCCGGTGGGGCGCTCACCATGGAAGGGGTCGCCGACCGGCTGCAGGCCTATGACGCGGTGCTGAAGCCTGAGACCGAGCGCGGCATTCACGCCCACCACAACCTGTCGCTGGGTGTCGCCAACTCCATCGCCGCGGTCCAGAACGGGGCCATCCGCGTGGACGCGTCGCTGGCCGGCATGGGCGCCGGCGCCGGCAATGCGCCCCTGGAAGTCTTCATCGCCGCAGCCGACGTCTATGGCTGGGACCATGGCTGCGACCTCTTCAAGCTGATGGATGCGGCCGAGGACCTAGTCCGTCCGATCCAGGACCGCCCCGTCCGGGTCGACCGCGAGACGCTCAGCCTGGGCTATGCCGGGGTCTATTCCAGCTTCCTGCGCCACGCCGAAAAGGCCGCCGAAACCTACGGCCTAGACACCCGCGCCATCCTCATCGAGCTCGGCCGCCGCCGCATGGTCGGCGGCCAGGAAGACATGATCGTCGACGTCGCCCTCGACATGGCCCGCGCCCGGGAGGCTTAAAGGGCGCGGCCTGTCATGAAGGCGGCCGACGCTCCGCGCTAGGCTGCAGCGATGAGCAGCAGCACGCGCGATGTGATCGACCTCTACCAGCGCCACGCTGCGGCCTGGGTGCGCAACCGCGGCGACCGGCTGACCGAAGGCGTCTGGCTCGATCGGTTTCTGGCGGTGCTGCCGGACGGCCGTCGCGTGCTGGATCTCGGCTGTGGGTCTGGCAGTCCGATCGCGCGCCGCCTCATCGCGCAGGGTTGCGCGGTGACCGGCGTCGATGGGTCAGCGGACCTGATCGCGGTCTGTAAAGCGGCCTTTCCCGAGCACACCTGGCGCGTCGGGGACATGCGCCTCACCGAGATTGATCAGACCTTTGACGGCGTGCTCGCCTGGGACAGCCTGTTCCACCTGGCTCACGACGAACAGCGGCGCATGTTCGATGTGTTTCGGCGCCACTGCGGACCCAACGCAGCCCTGATGTTCAACAGCGGCCCGGCCCACGGCGAAGCGATCGGCGTCTTCCAGGGCGAACCCCTCTATCACGCCAGCCTTGATCCGGCGGAATACAGATCCCTCCTGGCGGAGCACGGATTCGAGGTGGTCCGGTTTACGCCCGAGGATCCCGAGTGCGGGGGACGTTCGGTCTGGCTCGCGCGGCGGCTCTGAGCGCCCCCTAAACCCTTGGCGGGTCGGCTTCGAAGTGGGCCAGGAGGGCGTCGATGAAGGCCTCGACGGCGGCCTCGGCGGCGTCGGGGTCGCGCTGCTCCAGGGCCTGGAGGATGCGGCCGTCACAGAGCAGGGTCAGCTCGCGGTTGGCGGCGGTCTCGTGCAGGCGCCCGCGCATGGTCTGGAAGACGTCGTCCACCATGGCCGCACAGCGCCGCAGCAGCGCGTTGCGGCAGGCCTCGCGCAGGGCGCTGCGGAACTCGGTGTTGCGCTCGACGAAGACACGGGCGCGGCCGGCCTCGTGAGCGGCCCGCTGGCGCTCCAGGGTCTTGCGCAGGGCGGCGATCTCGCCCTCGGTGGCCTCCAGGGCCGCATGGCGGGCGATGCGGGCGTCCAGCAGGCGGCGGACCTCCAGCCGGTCGACCACGTCCTTCTGGGTGTCCACGGGCACCAGATAGCCCCGCTCCTGCGGGGTGAGCAGGCCCTCGCGGGCCAGTTGCAGCAGCACTTCGCGCACCGGCGTGCGGGAGACGCCATAGGCCTTGGCCAGTTGCAGCTCCACCAGCCGCGCGCCGGGCTCCAGCAGGCCCGACTGCAGCTCTTCGCGCATGCGCCGATAGACCTGGTCACGCAGGCGCTCGGTGGGGGCGACGGCTCGCGAACTTCCCGGCAAGGCGCTGGATTCCCTCAAGTGACGCAAGATCGAGGTCCCTCGACTAGGCCATAGACGCGCCCGCCGCAACGGCGCCCCAACGACGGGCGCCTGACAGGAAATACGGGATACTGTATACAATAGTCTTGAAGCGGAGGCGGCTGTCCCATCAGATGGCGCATCGCTCCACGCACCATGTTTCGATCAATGGGATTTCAATGTCGTACAGGACCCTCCAGGCCCAGCCGCTTACCCCCACCATCGGCGCCGAGATCTCCGGCGTCGACCTGACCCAACCCCTGAGCGACGAACAGGTCGCCGAGGTGCGTCAGGCCCTTCACGACCACGGCGTGATCTTTTTCCGGGACCAGCCCCTGGATCCGGCTTCGCTGAAACGGGTCGGCCAGTATTTCGGCGAGTTGCAGATCCACGCCCTGAAGGGCCTGCCCGACCATCCGGAGGTGCGCAAGCTGCACGCCGACGCCACCTCCAAGCATGTGGCCGGCGAGGAGTGGCACACCGACATGTCGTGCCTGCCGGTCCCGCCCATGGGCAGCGTGCTCTATCTCCACACCCTGCCGCCGATGGGCGGCGATACGGCCTTTTCCAGCATGTATGCGGCCTATGACGCCCTGTCGGCGCCGATGAAGGCCTATCTGGAAAACCTCACCGCCACCCATGACGGCAAGCTGGCCTTCGGCCGCTTCGATCCTGACGGCAAGTATCCGGTCGCCGTCCACCCTGTGATCCGCACCCACCCGGCGACGGGGCGCAAGCTGTTGTTCGTCAACCGCGGCTTCACCAGCCATATCAACGACGTGCCGCAGGACGAGAGCGAGGCCATCCTGCAGTACCTCTTCAAGCACGCGGAGAACGCCTACTTCCAGGTGCGCTTCCGCTGGACGCCCCATGCGGTGGCCTTCTGGGACAACCGCTGCACCCAGCATCTGGCGATCTGGGACTATTTCCCGCACGAACGCTCGGGCTTCAGGGTGCAGATCGAGGGCGATACGGCCGACTACGCCGCGGCCTGATCACAGCCCTCACAACTGGAACGACAAAGGGCCCGCGCCAGGGGATGGCGCGGGCCCTTCCTTTTCTTTGCGACGACCGGGGAGAGCCGCGCAAGGAAAGCTCACGTCACCGAGACCGGGCCGCCGCGGCGGCGCTCCTGATAGGGGCGCAGGGTCAGAACGAGGCTGGAGGCCACCAGGCAGAGCCCCGCGCCCACGGCCAGCATGGCCTGGTAGGAGCCGGTCATGTCGAAGACGAAGCCGAAGGCCACCGGACCAAGCCCCATGGCGATCATGACGGCCCCGAACAGGACGCCGAAGATCTGGGCGAAGCACTTCAGGCCGAAATAGCGGCTGGCCAGATAGGCCAGCATGTCCACCTCGGCCCCCAGGCTGCCCCCCAGCAACAGGGCCGGGAAGATCATCGCCCAGGCCGGCAGCGGCGCCCACAGCAGGGCCAGACCCACGGCCGAGAGGCTGAAGAACACCAGGCCGATGTGCCGGGCGTCGAACTTGTCCAGCAGGAAGCCGATCAGAATCCGCCCGCCAAAGGTGGCCAGGCCGAAGATCGAGGCCACGCCGGCGGCGGCCTCGGGGCTCATGCCCCGGTCGCCGAGCAGGGGGACCATGTGCGGGATCAGGCCGTAAAGCACGAAGGCCAGGACCACGAAGATGGCGATCAGCATCCAGAAGTCGCGCTTGGCCATGGCCTGCTTCAGCGTATCGCCGAGGGCCGAGGCCGGCGGCGCATCGGCGCCCTCCCCGGCCGGCGCGCCGGGCTGTTCCTGCAGCAGGAAGACCACCATGGGCAGGGCCACGCAGAGCAGCAGCAGGCCCAGCGCCACATAGCCGCCCTGCCAGCCGAACTGCGAAATCGCCCCCTGGCCCACCAGGGGGACATAGGCGAAGCCGAGGCCCGTGCCGCTGCCGGCGATGCCGATGGCGAGGCCCCGGGACTTGTCGAACCAGGTCGCCAGGACCCGCATATAGGCGACGCTGTTGGAACCGGCCGCCACCGTGCCCATGGCCACGTAGATAGCCATGAAGTGCCAGAGCTGACTGACCTGGGTCAGGGCCAGCATGCAGGCCGCCAGGATCGCCAGGGAGGGGATCAGCACGCGGCGCGCGCCGAACCTGTCCACCAGCCGCCCGACGACGGGCATGGACACCGCCGAACACAGCATCATCAGGGACGCCGCCGCGCTCATCTCCGCCCGGCCCCAGCCGAACTGCTGCTCGAAGGTCCCGATGAACAGGCCAAGCGAGGCGATCCCGAAGGCCGCCGGCCCGGCCGAGATCCCCACCAGGGAGACCGCGACGATCAGCCAGCCCCGGATGGTCGGCCTCGCGGCGCCGGGCTCGCCGGTTTCGGCGAGAGAGACCGCGGTCATGGGTTCACCATCGGCACGTAGATGTTCTCGCCGCCGGCCTTGTAGACCACCCCGCCCTTCATCACGAACTGGACGCGCTCAAGCTCAGTGATGTCGCTCAAGGGATCGCCGGCCACGGCCACGATGTCGGCATAGCGGCCGGCCTGCACGGCGCCGATCTCGCTGGAGCCGATCAGGTCGGCGGCGTTGGCCGTCGCGGCCAGGATCACCTCGGCCGGCGTCATGCCGGCCTCGACCATCAGGGCGGCCTCCTGCAGGTTTTCGCCCAGGCCCGTGTCGCTGCCGAACGCGATCTTCACCCCGGCGCGGTGAGCCTTGGTCAGCTTCGTCAGGCTCGGCCCCATGGCCAGGACCTTGGCCACGGTCGAGGGATTGAGAGTCTCAGGCGCCCGTTGCGCCAGCTCATAGAGTCGCTGGGTGGTCAGAAGGGTCGGCACGAAATAGGTCCCATTGGCCTTCATCAGCCGCCAGCTCTCATCATCGGCATAGGTGCCGTGTTCGATCGACGACGCACCCAGGCGCACGGCGATGTCGATGGCTTCCTTGCCATGGCCGTGGGCGGCGACCTTCATGCCCATGGCGTGAGCAGCGTCGATGGCGGCCCTGATCTCGGCCTCGGTCATCAACTGCGCCTTGGGGTCGTCGCCCTGGCTGACCACGCCGCCGCTGGGCATGATCTTGATGATGTTGACGCCGAGCTTGTGCTGGGTGCGCGCCAGGCGGGTGACGGCGTCGGGCCCATCGGCCAGGCCCGCCCCCCAGTCGCGGCGGGAGATATCCTCGGCATAGCCGTGGCTCCAGTCGGTGTGGCCTCCGGTCGGACCAATGGCTTCGCCGGCCACCCACATGCGCGGGCCAGCCACCTCGCCAAGTTCGATCGCCTTTTTCAGGGCGATGTCGGTCCCGTAGTTGCCGCCCAGGTCGCGCACCGTGGTGACGCCCGAGCGCAGGATGGCCTCGGCGTTCACCGTGGCGGCCAGGGCCATGTCCAGCGGGGAATAGGTCACGCTCTTGGCGATGCCGTTGCCCGTACGCCGCAGGGAGGTCACATGGGTGTGGCCATCGATCAGGCCCGGCAGCACGGTGGCGTTCGACAGGTCGATCACCTCGGCGCCCGGCGGCGAGACGAAGCCACCCTCCACCGCCGTGATCCGGTCATCCTGGATGAGGATGGTGACCTTGCTCTGCAGCCGCGCCGAGAGGCCATCGATCAGGCGGCCGGCGTGGATGGCGGTGGTCTTCGGCGTCGGCGCCGGGCCTGGCGCCTGGGCGAGGCTGGGGCCGGCGGCCACGGCGCAGGCCAGGGCGACGCCTCTGGCCAAGGTTCTGAACAAGCTCGCCATAGCACAACGCCCTCCACATCATTTCCGTATGATTGTCATACATCAATGCGGGTCTGAGCCAGACGCCTATAGGCCGGTCCCGGCGGCGCGGCGTCCGGCGCCCGAGGCGACGGCGTTCGAGGCCAGCGGCGCCACTTTCCTGGGCGCCCCTGCCCTGTCGGCCGCCGGCGCGGGGACGAGGCCGGGCCCCGTGAGGTTCAACCCCAGCGGGCGCAGCGGCGGAATGCTCGGGACAGACGCAGAAAGCTGTGCTTTCATCTAACACCGGATTCTCAAAAACGGCGTCCCAAGGGGGGAGACTATGGGGAGTTTGCGCGTCCTGGCCGCAACGGCGGCGTTGGCATGGGGATTTTGGGCCGCCACCGCCGCGGGCCAGACGCCGCCTCCGGGCGATCCGGAGGAAAGGCTTCGCACCCCGGCCGAATGCGTCTGCGCCCACCCTAGGGGCTTTCTCCGCAACGAGTGCAAGCGACGGGACCTCTCCTGCCCCGTCACCGCCCCGGGGGTCGTCAAACTCACGGACTTCGTCCAGCTCAGCGAGCAGACATGGGCCGGCGCTCCGGTGTCGCCGCAGATCGCCTATGGGAGACTGAAGTTCGTCTTCGCCGCCGCGCCGGAACTGACAGGCGCCCTGTCCAGGCGGGACAGCTTTTTCCGCCGCTTCCGGCCCCAGTCGCGCGGAATCCTGATCTCGGTTGCCGCCAAGGCGGGCGCGGTGGAGCTGCTGCCGACCACGCCGATGCTGGCCATGGAGCTTCCCGCGCCCGGAGCCGACGGCAACACCAGGACCTATAATGTCAAACAGGAGGTCTATACTGCCTGGGTTCGCGTCGACGGCGCCACGGCGCTCACCCCGACCATCGCCTTCGACAGCGTCTCGGACACCAGGATCGTCTTCATGGAGCAGATCCTCGGTCGCGTGGCGTCGATCTACGGCACGGTGACCGGCGATCAGATCCTGGCCAATGTGTCCAATGCGGTCCTGACCCAGAAGGCGCAGGAGATCGATCAGCAGATTGACTGGCTGGTGGATCCAGATGGACGGGATACCCGCCGCTTCAAGGATGACAGTCTCGGGATTTCGCCGGCCGCCGGCGGGCGAAGGGGGCTGGTCTTCGACATCCGCGACGAACGCAATCCGGGGGTCAAGCTTGCGACCCTGACGGTGACGGCCGAGCTCATTCCCTCCATGCTGCTGCCGGCGCCAAGGGCCGACGCCGCCAGTCTGAAGCTCGAACAGGTCGCCACAGCCACCAAGATGCGCAATGTCCAGGGCGTCGCCACCGCGACGGGTCCGCGCCTGTTCGGCGCGCAGCCGGAATATGGCCAGTTGCGCTCCGATATGCAGGCCGCCTCGGCGACGGCCACCAGCATCACGCAGCGCTGTCAGGCCTTTTCCACCGCAGCGATCGAGACCTGGCGGCTCGTGCCGGTCGATGCCGACCTGCTGATCTTTGAGGCTCTTGAGGACGCCGCCCAGCTGGTCAGCGGCCCCACGGCCACGGCGCTGACCCAGAACCGGTGCTTCAATGGCGATCAGCGCGCGCAGCTCAAACTGATGGGACGGACGGTCCGTGGCCCGATCGTTCCGCCCAATCCCCTCTCCATCCTCGACATGCGCCATATCGGCCTGGCCTTGAAGGGCGACGGCGCCTTGCCGGCGGGATCCAGCGCCAAGTTCGCCGACTCATTGCAGATCGTCTCCCAGGACGAAGCCTATGGCTTCCTGGGCGACTCCATGGTGTCGCGGGCCGAGTCGGTCGATGTCATGGCGCTGGCCGAACCCAAGCGGTTCTGCTGCTATAATGGCCTAACGCCGGGCCGCTGGACCATGGGGCTCGACATTGCCGCCGAAGGCGGCGACGCGCGGCCCATGGCGATCGACTTCCTGACCGTGGACGAAAGCCGGATCGGCCGCATCGTCCTCCGCGCGCCCACCGCCGACGAACGTGTCCAGATGCTTAATGCCTGGACCACGCCCGCCCCCGCTCGCGCCAGCGCCGCCGAGGCCGCCGCCGGAGACAGCTGACTCAGGATGGCGGCCCTCAGCGCCGGGCTGATCGCCATAGTGTTGGTGGCGTGGGCGGTGGTGGCTTAGCGGGGTGGGCGTGTGTTGAACGCGAAAACGCCCGCGGGGCTTTTGGCCATGCGGGCGTTGTCTGGATGTTTGGGTGCGGGGACAGGATTTGAACCTGTGACCTTCAGGTTATGAGCCTGACGAGCTACCGGGCTGCTCCACCCCGCGGCAGATGTGTTGGCGCGCTGAGGTGCGCCATGTGTGCTGGCAAGGGTGATCTGA
>NZ_JAUXVZ010000067.1 GCF_030680185.1 Phenylobacterium sp. | reverse complement strand
CGCCCCAACCCCTCCCCGCAAGGGGGAGGGGCTCTGATAAGGAGATTTCTCCATGGACTTCAGCTTCACAGACGAACAGTCGATGCTGCGCGACACGGTCGCGAGCTATCTGGCTGACAACTACGCCTTCGACGCCCGCCGGGCGGCGATCCGCAGCGAGGCCGGCTGGCGGCCGGAGGTCTGGAAGGCCTTCGCCGAGGAGCTCGGCATTCTCGGCGCGCCCTTCTCCGAAGAGCTGGGCGGCCTCGGCGGCGGCCCGGTGGACAACATGGTCGTCATGGAGGAGTTCGGCAAAGCCCTGGTCGTCGAGCCCTATATGGGGACGGTGGTGATCGGCGGCGGCTTCCTCAAGCATTCCGGTCATGGCGGGGCCCCGGACCTGATCGAGAAGATCATCGCCGGCGACGCCATCTTCGCCTTCGCCTATGCCGAGCCCCAGGCCCGCTACACCTGGCAGGACCTCAAGACCACCGCGGTCAAGGACGGCTCGGGCTATGTGATCAACGGCCAGAAGGCGGTCGTCATCGGCGCGCCCTGGGCCACCCACCTGATCGTCACCGCCCGCACCGGCGGCGGCCAGCGCGACGCCCAGGGCGTCTCGGTCTTCCTGGTGGACAAGAACGCCAAGGGCGTGACCACCCGGGACTACCCCACGGTGGATGGCCAACGGGCCTCGGAAGTGACCTTCGAAAACGTCTCCGTCGGCGTCGACGCCCTGATCGGCGCGGAGGGCCATGGCCTGCCCCTGGTCGAGAAGGTGATGGACGAGGCGATCGCCGCGACCTGCGCCGAGGCCTGCGGCGTGCTGCGCCGCCTGCAGGAAGGCACGGTGGAGTACACCCGCACCCGCAAGCAGTTCGGGGTCCCGATCTCGTCGTTCCAGGTGCTGCAGCACCGGATGGTCGACATGTTCATCCAGCTCGAACAGTCGATCTCGATGACCTACATGGCCACGATCCGGCTTTCGGAAGAGGCGAACGCGCGGGCCCAGGCCGTCTCGGCGGCCAAGGTGCAGATCGGCAAGGCCTGCCGCTTCGTCGGCCAGAACGCCGTCCAACTGCATGGCGGCATGGCGATCACCGACGAGATGGCCATCGGCCACTACTTCAAGCGCGCGACCATGATCGAGGGGGTCTTCGGCTCCACCGATCACCACCTGGCCCGCTATGAGGCCCTGTCCTTCGGCAAGGCGGCCTGAGACTGAATCGACCGCGCCGCCCGGTTCGCGTCCGGGCGGCGCGCATTCGCCTTGCCTTGCGCCTGGGAAGCGGGCTTAAGGCCCAGCCATGGCCCTGCGCGACTTCGCTCTGATCGTCCTCGTCTGTCTGGTCTGGGCGACCAACAACATCATCTCGAAATTCGTGGTGGCCGATCTGGCGGTGCCGCCGCTGTTCTATGCCGCCGTGCGCTTCGCCCTGGTGGCGCTGATCACCCTGCCGTGGCTCTTTCCCATGCCTCGTCCGCGCTGGCGGCTGCTGGTGGTGGCCCTGCTGATGGGCGGCGGCAATTTCGCATTACTGTTCATCGGCCTGCAGACCGCCACGGCCTCGGCCGCCGCGGTGGTCATCCAGCTGGGCGTGCCGATCACGACCCTGCTCTCCATGGTGATGCTGGGCGAGCGCGTGCGCTGGCGCCGCGGCATCGGCATTTCCCTGACCCTGGCCGGCGCGCTCACGGTCATGTGGGATCCGGGCGGCTTCGTGGTCTCGACCGGCCTGCTGTTCGTGGTCGCCGCCGCCTTCCTGGGGTCGCTGGGCGCGGTGATGATGAAGCAGATGGGCGGCGTCCGGCCCCTGCAGTTCCAGGCCTGGGTGGGCTTCGCCTCCTTCTGGCCGCTGGCGGCGCTGTCCTTCTTCCTGGAGCCCGCGTCGATCCCTGCGGCCGAGGCCGCGGGCTGGCCGTTCATCGCCGCGGTGGTGTTTTCCGCCGTCGTCGTCTCGGTCGCCGCCCACACCGCCTATTACGGCCTGATCCAGCGTTATGAGGCCAACCTGATCTCGCCGCTGACCCTGATGACGCCCCTGGCCACCATCGCGCTCGGCGTGCTGATCATGAGCGATCCGTTCGGGCCGAAGATGGCCATCGGCACGGCGGTGGCCCTGGCCGGGGTGCTGATCATCGCGCTCCGGCCCAATCAGGTCGCCCCCCTCTTGCTCGCCTGGCGAAATCGCGCCGAATAGGGCCATGGACATCATTCCCGCCCCGTCGCCCAACTTCAATGAACGTCCCGGCCCGCCGGACATCGTTGTCATGCACTATACGGGCATGGAAAGCGGCGAGGCCGCCATCGCCCGCCTGCGCGATCCCGAGGCCAAGGTCAGCTCCCACTATGTGGTGGAAGAAGACGGCCGTATCTTCACCCTGGTGGCCGAGGAACGCCGGGCCTGGCATGCCGGCGTCTCGTTCTGGAAGGGCGAGCGCGACATCAATGGCCGCTCAATCGGGATCGAGATCGTCAATCCGGGCCACGAGTTCGGCTATCGACCCTTTCCGGACGCCCAGATCGCTGCGGTCATCGCGCTGACCGCCGACATCCGCACCCGCTGGATGATCGCCGACGGCGACATCATCGCCCATTCCGACGTGGCCCCGGCCCGCAAGATCGATCCTGGCGAGCTCTTTCCCTGGAAGACCTTGGCGCAGGCTGGCCACGGCCTGTGGGTGGAGCCCGATCCCGCCCCCGGCGCGCCCTTGGCGGAGGGCGCCGAAGGGGCAGGCGTGTTCGCCTTCCAGGCTGGCCTGACGCGGCTGGGCTATGAGTGCCCGCCGTCCGGACAGTTCGACAGCGCCACCACCACCGTTGTCAGCGCCTTCCAGCGCCATTGGCGACCCCATCAGGTGGATGGGATCGCCGACGGCGAGACCCGCGCCCGGCTGATCGCCCTCCTGCGGGCCCAGGCCTGATGCATCCGGCCGCGCCCTTCCGGGTGGGGGATACCGAGGCGATCTTGGCGCACCTCGCCGCCCATCCCCTCATGGCGGTGTTCGCTGTTTGTGAGGCAGGCCATCGCGTGGCCCATACGCCCGTCATCCCGCGCACGGACGGGGAGGGGATCGCGCTGGACTTCCACCTTTCGCGCAACAACGCCCTGACGGCGGCTTTCGCGCGCGGCGCTGTGGCGCTGGCGGTGTCTCAGGGGCCGGACGCCTATGTGAGCCCCGACTGGTATGCGGCGGCCGACCAGGTCCCGACCTGGAACTATCTCAGCGTCGAGGCGGAGGGAGAGGTCGCCTCCCTCGACGAGGTGGGGCTTGTGGCCCTGCTGGACGATCTGTCGGCCCAGGAGGAGGCGAGGTTGGCGCCGAAGGCCCCCTGGACGCGACACAAGATGTCGCCCGGTCGTTTCGAGGCGATGCTGGCTGGCATCCAGGGCTTCCGGCTGCGGCCCCATCGCCTGGAAGGCACGTTCAAGCTTTCGCAGAACAAGCCGGCCGACGAGCGGGCTCGGGTGGCGGCTGCGCTCGCCGATCACCCTGTCGCGCGGCGAATGGGACGTATTCCCACCGATTGACACCCTTGACCGCGGGCGACCCTGCGCCCACTGATCGCCGCGGATCAGACGGCTGGGCGGCCGCGGCCGCTTCGGCGGTCGAGGAAAGTCCGGGCTCCACGACGACATGGCGGCGGGTAACGCCCGCCGGGGGCGACCCCAGGGAAAGCGCCACAGAAAGCAAACCGCCTCTCTTCATGAGAGGTAAGGGTGAAAGGGTGCGGTAAGAGCGCACCGCGTTGGCGGCGACGTCGACGGCACGGCAAGCCCCGCCAGGAGCAAGACCGAATAGGGATTCCGCGCCGGCGCAAGCCGGTAGGGCCGTCGTTGGCCTGAGGCG
>NZ_JAUXVZ010000053.1 GCF_030680185.1 Phenylobacterium sp. | reverse complement strand
GGGCGCATAGACCTGCACCTCCATCATCAGCTTGAAGCGCTTTTCGGTGAAGTCCTGGACCGGCATGAAATAGGTGATGGCGGCGTTGTTGATCAGGATGTCGATGGGGCCGAAGGCGGCCTCGGCCTCCTCCACCAGCCGCTCGCGCTCAGACGCCTGGGCGAGGTCGGCCTTGACCAGGACGGCCTCGGCGCCGGCGGCTTTCAGGCGCTCGACCGTGTGGGCCAGCGTCCCGGGCAGGCGGCTCTCCCCCTCCTGTGCGGTGCGGGCCGAGACGACGACCTTGGCGCCCTCCATGGCCAGACGCGCGGCGATGGCCTCGCCGATGCCGCGGCTGGCGCCAGTGACCAGGGCCACCTTGCCCTTCAGGGTTCCGTTCGGATTAATGGTCGCAGACATAATGAATGGTCCTCCCATGACTTAATTTCTTATGGGTGGGAGCCTCGCGCCTTTGGGCCGTGGCCGCAAGCCAGACCAGGCGCGTAGCCGGTCGCCTTTTGGGCCTCGGCCCGTTGACTCCCAAGGCCCCGGCCCGTATATGCGCCGGCTCTGTTTGTAACCCTCTGAAGGACGGCGCGCGGCGACGCGTGAAGACAAGCTCATGAAGGTCAGAAGCTCGCTGAAGTCGCTGAAGACGCGTCACCGCGACTGCAAGCTCGTTCGCCGCAAGGGCGTGGTCTACGTCATCAACAAGACGGACCCGCGCTTCAAAGCCAAGCAAGGCTAAGCGCGCCGGTTCCCGGAGATGGCCAAGGCGGTCCTCTGGGATATCGGCAATGTCGTGGTCCGCTGGGACCCACGCACGCTCTATGCGAAGATTTTTCAGGAACCGGCCGAACTGGACCGGTTCCTTTCGCATGTCTGCACCATGATCTGGCATGTGAACCACGACCTGGGCGTCACCTTCGAAGACAACCGCAAGGCCCTGGTCGAGCGCTTCCCGGAATACGAGCCCGAGATCCGCGCCTGGGAAGAGCGGTGGTGGGAGATGTTCTCCGGAACGATCCCCGAGACCGAGGCCGCCATCGAGGCCCTGCACGTGGCCGGCGTGCCGCAGTTTGGCCTGACCAACATGTCCCACGAGGTGTTCGACGGGGTCATCGCCATGAGCCCGGCCTTCGCGCGGCTGGAGGGCTATGTGGTGTCGGCCGAAGAGAAGCTGATCAAGCCTGATCCGCGCATCTACGCCATCGCCTGCGAACGGTTCGGCCATGCGCCGGCCGACATCCTGTTCGTCGACGACAGTGCGGCCAACATCGCCGCGGCCAGGGCCTTCGGCCTCAACACCCACCACTTCACCGACCCGGCGGCCTTGCGCCCCGCGCTCGAGGCCCACGGCCTGCTCTAAAGGCCTGGCGCGCCGCAGGCGCCGTCCTGTTCAACCGCAAAGGACACGAAGACCACAAATGGGCAGCGGTGCTGAGCCTTCGTGTGCTTTGTGTCCTTCGTGGTTCATCTCGTCGCGCTGCGCGCAGCGCCTCACCGCCCGCGGACCAGCTCCAGGAATTCCTGGCGGGTGCGGGGGTCGTCGCGAAGTTCGCCCAGCAGGGTCGAGGTGGTCAGGGTCGAGCCTGGCGTGTTCACCCCGCGCATGGTCATGCAGGCATGCTCGGCCTCGATCAGTACGCCCACCCCCTTGGGCCGCAGGATGTCCTGGATGGCGCCGGCGATCTCGGCGGTGAGCTTCTCCTGAATCTGCAGCCGGCGGGCGAAGCCGTGGACGACCCGGGCGAGCTTGGAGATGCCGACCACCCGGTTGGTGGGCAGATAGCCCACATGGGCCCGGCCGATCACCGGCAGCATGTGATGCTCGCAGAAGCTGACCACCCGGATGTCGCGCAGCACGACCATCTCGTCATAGCCGCCAACCTCCTCGAAGGTGCGCTCCAGATACTCCCGCGGATCGGTCTCATAGCCGGCGAACAGCTCGCGATAGGAACGGGTGACCCGGCCCGGCGTCTCCAGCAGGCCCTCGCGGTCGGGATCGTCCCCGGCCCATTCGATCAGCGTCCGCACAGCCGCCTCGGCGTCGGCCTGGGTGGGGCGGGGCTTGGCGGCGTCGGTCATCGGAGGGCTCCTGTCATTCCGAACAAGGCAACGGTTGAGCCTAGGGTAGGTTCGCCTTCGACCTCCAGACGGATTTCGTTCGACGCCGATGCGAGGTAGGGTCCGCCGCTTCAATCCCCTCGACTCGGAAGACGCTTTTCCCATGGCTGACGACAGCGCCCATATCGACATCCTCAACACCACCGCCCAGGGGCAGCTGAAGAGCATCATCGAGCGCATCGAGCGCCTGGAGGTGGAAAAGTCCGAGATCGCCGAGCAGATCAAGGAAGTCTTCGCCGAGGCCAAGGGCAACGGCTTCGACGTCAAGGTGCTGCGCAAGGTGGTCCGCCTGCGCAAACAGGACCGCGCCAAGCGGCAGGAGGAAGAGGCCATCCTCGACCTCTATCTCTCGGCGCTCGGAGAGATTTGAAGCGCAAGGCTCCTCCAGACCCCAGGGCCCAGGCCAAGCGGGCCGCGCTGAACGCGCTCAAGCGCGCTCGGCGTGAGGCTGCGCGCACCGGCGTCGAGCTCTCCGAATGGGAGGGCGAGTTCCTGGGCTCGGTGGAGGAGCGGGTGAACACCTATGGCCGGGCCTTCGGCGACCCCGAAAAGGGCGCGCCCGGCCAGGCCCTGTCGGCCCTGCAGCACCGCAAGCTCAAGGAGATCTCGGCCAAGGCCAAGGGCGAGAAAAAGCCCATGGTCAGGCGGAGCTTCGGCCGCAAACCGCGCGAGACTGACGATTAGGTTCCGAGGTCTTAGGCGCCGCAGGCGCAGCTAAAAAGGGGACACAAAGGACACAAAGAAGGCGAAGGACACAAAGGCCTCTTCGTGCCCTTCGCGCCTCCTTCGTGTCCTTTGTGTCCCTACTTTCATAGCGCTGACGCGCGAAGGGAAGACCCGCCTCAGGCCGCTTCGGTCTCGCTGTCGTCGGCCCCGCCGATCACCCCGTCCAGGCCCTGCTCGCGGACCTTGCGGTAGAGGGTGGAGCGGCCGATCCCCAAGCGTCGGGCGACCTCGCTCATGTGGCCGGCATAGATTTCGATGGCCAGCTGGATCAGGTCGCGCTCGATGTCCTCCAGCGTGCGCAGGTGGCCGCGCTCGTCCAGGATCCGCACCGGGGCGTCCTTGGGCAGTTCGGCCATCAGCTCGCGGGCGGCGTCCGGCGAAATGGGGGGCGAGGCCGAGCCTTGGGCGACCGGGGTCGGGGCGGTGGCGACGGCCTCGGGGGGCGGCGCCACGATCCCGGAGATGGCCGGGAAGTCGAAGGGTTGCAGATAGGGCGAGTCCGAGAGGACGATGGCCCGGTAGACGGCGTTCTCCAGCTGGCGGACATTGCCCGGCCAGTCGAAGGCCAGCAGGTGCTGCAGGGTCTCGGGCGCGCAGCCGACCACCTTCTTGCCCTCCTCCACATTGAAGCGGCGGATGAAGTGCTCGACCAGGGCCGGGATGTCGTCCTTGCGCGCGCGCAGGGCCGGGGCCTCGATGGGGAAGACGTTGAGGCGATAGAAGAGGTCCTCGCGGAACCGGCCCTCGGCCACGGCGAGAGACAGGTCGCGATTGGTGGCCGAGACGATGCGCACATCGACCTTCACCGAGCGCTTTGACCCGACGGGGTCGATCTCGCTCTCCTGCAGGGCGCGCAGCAGCTTGACCTGCATGTCGAGCGGCAGTTCGCCCACCTCGTCCAGGAACAGGGTGCCGCCATTGGCCTCCTGGAACTTGCCCAGGTGCTTGTCGGTGGCGCCGGTGAAGCTGCCCTTCTCGTGGCCGAACAGGATGGATTCCACCAGGTTCTCGGGCAGGGCGCCGCAGTTGACGGCGACGAAGGCCTTGCCCGACCGGTCGGACGAGCCATGCAGGGCGCGGGCGATGACCTCCTTGCCGACGCCGCTTTCGCCGGTGATCAGGATGGGAATGGTCGACTTGGCCGCCCGCTCGCCCATCCGCTTGACCAGCGTCATGGGGGCGGAGCCGCCGACCATGTCGGCGAAGGTGAAGCGCCCGGTCTTGTGCTTCTTCAGGCGGTCCACCTCGCCCCGCAGGTCGCCCATGGAGAGCGCGTTGCGGATCGAGACCATGATCCGCTCGGGACTGGCCGGCTTGACGAAGAAGTCGCAGGCGCCGGCCTGCATGGCCAGGACCACGGTGTCGATGCTGCCTTGCGCGGTGACCACGATCACCGGCTGGTGGAAGTTGCGGGCGCGCATCTCCTTCAGGGCGTCCTGACCCGACAATCGGGGCATGACCAGGTCCAGCAGGATCAGGTCGACCTTGGCGCCGGCCATCAGGTGCTCGATGGCGGCGTCGCCGGACTCGGCGTGCGCCACGGCGAAGCCTTCGCGCTCCAGCACGGCCTGGATCAGCCTGCGCTGGGTCGGATCATCATCGACGACAAGGACCGTTTTGGTCATTTGAAGACACCACCTGTACCGGACGCCCACCTCTTCGGGCGGGGCTCACTGTCACGGATTGATACAGGTCGCCGGTAAAGGCGGGGTTTCGCAGACCTGAGTCAGGGGTTAACGCCGCGGCCCTCTGACGCAGGTCTGCAGGGTCTCTCAGTCCTTCAGGGCGGCCTCGAACTGTTCGGCGATCCAGTCGGCCTGATCGGGGCTCAGCACCAGGGGCGGGGCGATCCGGATGGTGTGGTCGTGGGTCTCCTTGCACAGCAGGCCGCGCCGCTGGAGGTTCTCGCAGACCCGCCGGGCGCCGCCCGCCTCGGCGTGCAGCTCGACAGCCAGCATCAGGCCGCGGCCGCGAACCTGCTTGATGGCGTCGTGGCGGATGCTGGCCAGGGAGGCCTGCAGGCGATCGCCGACGCGCTGGGCGTTGCCGATCATGTCTTCCTCCACCAGCACCTTCAGCGCGGCGCGGGCCACCGCACAGGCCAGCGGATTGCCGCCAAAGGTGGAGCCATGCTCGCCGGGCTTCAGCACGCCCAGGACCGCGTCGTTCGAAAGCACGGCCGAGACCGGATAGAAGCCGCCCGACAGCGCCTTGCCTACCAGGGTGAGGTCGGCCTCGACCCCTTCGTGTTCCTCGGCTAGCAGCTTGCCGGTGCGGCCCAGGCCCGTCTGGATCTCGTCCAGGATCAGCACGACGTTGTGGCGGGTGCAGAGCTCGCGGGCGGTTTTCAGATAGTCGGCCGGCGGGATGATGACGCCCGCCTCGCCCTGGATCGGCTCGACCAGGAAGGCGACGGTGTTGGGGGTGATGGCCGCCTCCAGGGCCGCGGCGTCGCCGAAGGGCACGACCTTGAAGCCTGGCGCAAACGGGCCAAAGCCGCCGCGGGCCTGCTCATCGGTGGAAAAGCCGACGATGGCCAGGGTCCGGCCGTGGAAGTTTTCCGAACAGACGATGATCTCGGCCTGGCCGGCCGGCACGCCCTTGACCTCATAGCCCCACTTGCGGGCCACCTTCAGGGCGCTTTCGACGGCCTCGGCGCCCGAGTTCATCGGCAGGGCCCGGTGCGAGCCGGTCAGGGCGCAGATCTCCTCATAGAAGAGGGCCAGCTGGTCGTTGCGGAAGGCGCGGCTGGTCAGGGTCAGCTTGCCGGCCTGCTCGGTCATCGCCGCCAGGATCTTCGGATGGCAATGGCCCTGATTGACCGCCGAATAGGCCGAGAGCCCGTCCAGGTAGCGCTTGCCCTCGACGTCCCAGACATAGACCCCCTCGCCGCGGCTCAGCACCACGTCCAGCGGCTTGTAGTTGCGCGCGCCCAGCCGCGCCTCGGCGGCGATATAGTCCTGCGGGGTCGACAGGGCGGGGCGGTCGAGAACGGCGTGGTCGGTCATGGAAGGCCTCATTCGGCGGCCGCGAGCGCGGCATGGGGTTGGGAGGTGAGGTCCAGGCGCAGGCTCATGCAGAAGGCCGCGCCGCCGGACATGATGAAGGGGGAGAGATCGACCTCGACCAGGCGATAGCCCCGGGCTTCCAGGGCTGCGCGCAGGGACGGCGGCGCCTTGGCCATGATCACGGTCTCGCCGAGGTTCACCGCATTGACGCAGAGCGCCTCGGCCGCGGCCTTGTCAGCCTCGATCAACAGGTCGGGGGCGACCCGGTCGCGCAGGGTCCTCAGGGCCTGATCGGTGAAGGCCGGCGGGTAGTAGAGGATGTGGCCGCCGTCCAGCGGGCGCATGCAGGTGTCGAGGTGATAGAAGTGCGGGGTGGCGAGCTCGAGGGCTACCACCTCCTGGCCGAAGAAGTCCGCATGGGCCTCAAGGCCCGCCAGGGTCGAGCGCTGGCCGTGGCCGCCCCAGAACCAACCGCGGGCGGCGTCCCAAAGGGCGTCGCCGGCCCCCTCATGCACTACGCCCGGCGGCAGTTCGGCCACCTCGCGCAGCACGCCGCGGTCGCGCAGGGCCTGGAAGGCGGCCAGGAAGGGCGCCTCTTCGCCGCGACGCTCGGGGTGGGCGAAGCGGGCCATCAGGGCGCGGCCGTCCAGGACGGTGGCGGCGTTGGCGGGGAAGACGAGGTCGGGCAGGCCGGCCTCGGCGGGGATCATCTCCACCACGCCGCCAGCGGTTTCAATGGCCTGACGCAGCTCGGCCGAGGCTGCGGCGGCCCGGGCGCGGGCGCCGGCGTCGGCCTGCCAGACCGCAGGGTCCATCCAGGGATTGATCTGGTAGCAGACCTCGAAATGGGCCGGATCGGTCATCAGATAGTGCGGGGTCGCCATGCGCGCCTCCCTCAGAATGTCGTGGGTGCGACAAAGGGTGGGACACGGCGGCGCTAGCGAAAAGGCGCAGGACTTGTAGGATATGCGGGCAGTTCTGCCGATTTGACAGCCTAAGGCGACGATCTGACAACATGGATGAGACCGACCGCCAGCTCCTGGCCCTTCTGCGCGCCGACGCCCGCGCATCGGTGGCGAGCCTGTCCGAGCGCCTGAAGGTCTCCCGCGGCACGGTCCAGAACCGCATCGACAGGATGCGTCAGCGCGGGGTGATCCAGGGCTTCACCGTCCGCACCCGCCCCGATGTGGAGGCTCACAGGGTCCGGGCGGTCATGACCATCTCGGTGGAAGGCGAGAGCAGTCCCCGGGTGGTGCGCGCCTTGCAGGGCTTCGCCGAGGTGGTGGCGGTCCACACCACCAACGGCCGCTGGGACCTGGTGGCCGAGCTGGACACCGACAGCCTGGCCGCCTTCAGCGCGGCCCTCGACGAGATCCGCCGCATCCCCGGCATCGCCGCCACCGAGACCTCGATCCTGCTGGCGACGACGCGCCTTTAGATTCTTCGGCCAAGAGTCGGCCAAGAGGAGGTGGCGGCTGAGCCAGGGCGTGCTTAGATCGCTCCCATGAACGCACCCCTGAAGACCGACACCCTGCCCGAATGGCGCCTCGACGACCTCTATGCCGGTCGCGACGATCCGCAGATCGAGGCCGACCTGGACAAGGCCCGCAAGGCCGCCGCCGATCTGCTGGCCTATAAGGGCCAGCTGGTCGCCGCCCGGGGCGAGCCCGAGACCCTGGGCCGTCGGCTGGATGAGACCATCGCCCTTTATGAGGTGGGGACCAACGCCCTCTACGGGGTCGGCGCCTACGCCTCCCTGTCGGCCAGCACGGCGCGGGACAATCCGGCCTGGTCGAAGTTCGAGGCCGACTTCCGGGGCAAGGCCGCCCAGATCGGCGCCGAGACCCTGTTCTTCACCCTGGAGATCAATGAGCTGGACGAGGCCGAGCTGGACGCGGCCCTGGCCGCGCATGCCCCGGCCCAGCGCTGGCGGCCCTGGCTGCGGCGGGTGCGCCTGTCGCGACCGCACGAGCTCAGCGCCGACCTCGAACGGCTGATGATCGACCGGGGGCCGGGCGTCGCCAACTGGATGCGCCTGTTCGACGAGACCCTGGCCAAGCTGACCGCCAAGGTCGGCTCCGAGACCCTGACCCTCCCCGAGACCCTGAACCGGCTGTCCGACCCCGACGGCGCCCGGCGCAAGCAGGCGGCCCAGGGCCTAGCTAAGGCCCTGGAGGAGCGCACCTCGACGCTGGCGCTTTGCCTCAACACCCTGGCCTATGAGAAGCAGGTGGAAGATCGCTGGCGGAGATATCCGCAGCCGGCCGCCTCGCGCCACATGGCCAATGAGGTGGACGCCGATGCGGTCGAAGCCCTGGTGGAGGCGGTGACCGAGGCCTATCCCGCGGTCAGCCATCGCTACTACGCCCTGAAGGCCAAGGTCATGGGCCGCAAGACCCTGGACTACTGGGACCGCAATGCCCCCCTGGATGCGGCGGCGCCGCGGACCTACACTTGGCCGCAAGCCCAGGAGATGGTGCTGGAGTCCTTCCAGGCGCTCGCGCCCCGGTTCGCCGACACCGCCCAGACCTTCTTCACCCAGCCCTGGATCGACGCCCGGCCGCGGGCCGGCAAGCAGTCGGGCGCCTATTCGCACCCGGTCAGCGCCGACCGGCACCCGTTCGTGTTCATGAACTATATGGGCGAGCGCCGCGATGTGCTCACCCTGGCCCATGAGCTTGGCCATGCGGTGCACCAGACCCTGTGCGCGCCGCTCGGCACCCTGCTGGCCGACACGCCCCTGACGCTCGCCGAGACCGCCTCGATCTTCGGCGAAGGCCTGGTGTTCGAGCGCCTGATGGCTGGCGCCACCGACGAGGAGCGCCGCGGCCTGCTGGCCGGCAAGATCGAGGATGGGTTGAACACGGTGGTCCGGCAGATCGCCTTCCACAAGTTCGAGACCGCCTTCCACGCCGCCCGCCAGCAGGGCGAGGTGTCCAACGAGGAGATCTCGGCCATCTGGATGGAGGTGATGGGCGAAAGCCTGGGCCCGGCCATCAAGCTCAATGCCGGCTACGAGCACTACTGGGCCTATGTCAGCCACTTCGCCCACGCCCCCTTCTATGTCTACGCCTACGCCTTCGGCGATCTGCTGGTGCGCGGCCTGATGGAGAAGCGCCGCGAGGATCCGCAGGGCTTTGCGCCCCTCTATGAGGACCTGCTCGCCGCCGGCGGCTCCAAGACCTATGTCGAGGCGCTGGCGCCCTTCGGGCTCAACCCGCGAGAAAAGGCCTTCTGGGCCGCGGGCATGACCCAGATGGAGCGGCTGGTGGACGAGTTCGAAGCCCTGGTCTGAGGTCGGCTGACCTTCGTCCTGGGCGGTGTGCGGCGCGACGGGAAGACCCGCGCGTGGGGAGGAACCTGAAGATGAGCCAAGCCGACACCCGGCCGTGGATGGACGCCGGCCGCTCTCACGATGAGCGGGCCGATCTGCTGATCGCCGAGCTGAGCCTGGACGAGATGATCGCCCTGGTTCATGGCCCGATGCCCAACCTGCTGGACGAGGTTCCGGCCGATGCGGCCCGCGGCGCCGGCTATGTGCCCGGCGTCGCGCGGCTGGGGATTCCGCCCCAGAACGCCACCGACGCCAGCCTGGGCGTGGCCAATCCCCGCAAGGTGCGCGAGGGCGACGGCGCCACCGCCCTGCCGTCGGGCCTGGCGCTGGCGTCTAGCTGGGACCCCGATCTGGCTCGCCGGGCCGGCGCCATGGTCGGGGCCGAGGCCCGGGCCAAGGGGTTCAATATTCTGCTCGGCGGCGGGGTGAACCTGGCGCGGGACCCCCGCTGCGGCCGGAACTTCGAATATCTCGGCGAAGACCCGTTGCTGGCCGGCGTGCTGGTGGGCGAGGCCATCGCCGGCGCCCAGTCCAACGACATCGTCTGTACGATCAAGCACTTCGCGATCAACGACCAGGAGACCTGCCGCCACGTGGTCGATGTGCAGATCGACGAGGGGGCCTTGCGCGAAAGCGACCTTCTGGCCTTCCAGATCGGCATCGAGCGGGGCCAGCCCGGCTCGGTGATGAGCGCCTATAACCGCCTGGGCGGCGACTGGTGCGGCGAGAACGACTTCCTGCTGAACAGGGTGCTGAAGGGCGACTGGGCCTATCCCGGCTGGGTGATGTCCGACTGGGGCGGCTGCCACTCGACGGCCAAGGCGGCCCTGGGCGGCCTCGACCAGGAGTCCGGCGAGCAGCTGGATAAGCAGGTCTATTTCGGCGAACTGCTGAAGACCGCCGTGCAGGAGGGCGAGGTTCCCTTCGAGCGACTGACCGACATGGTCCGCCGCATCCTGCGCAGCCTGATCGCCCACGGCGTTTTCGACCGCCTGGTCGAGCGCGAAGAGATCGACTACGAGGCCCACGCGCAGGTGGCCCAGGCCGCCGCCGAGGCCGGCCTCGTCCTGCTCAGGAACCAGGGCCTGCTCCCCCTGGCGCCCGGCCTGAAGGTGGCGGTGATCGGCGGCCATGCCGATGTGGGGGTGCTGTCGGGGGGCGGCTCGTCCCAGGTGATCCCGGTCGGGGGACCTGCCCTGGAGATCCCAGTGACCATCGGCCCGTCCTCGGCATTCTCGCGCATCACCTACCACCCGTCCTCGCCCCTGGCCGCCATTGGCCAGCGCGCCGCCCAGGTGACCTACGCCGACGGCCGCGACCTGGCCGCAGCCATGGCTATCGCCGCAGACGCAGACGTCGCCGTGATCTTCGCCGAGCAATGGACAACCGAGGCCGAGGATCTGCCGACCCTGGCTCTGCCGGGCGACCAGCACACCCTGATCGCCGCGGTCGCCTCGGCCAACGAAAAGACCTTGGTCGTGCTGGAGACTGGCGGCCCAGTGATCATGCCCTGGCTTGATGACGCCGCGGCGGTCCTGCAGGCCTGGTATCCGGGCGCTCGCGGCGGCGAAGCCATAGCCCGCCTGCTGTTTGGCGAGGCCGAGCCTTCGGGGCGCTTGCCGATCAGCTTCCCCAGGTCCGCCGACGATCTGGTCAGGCCCGAGATCCCCGGCATGATCTTTGGCCCCCCAGTGGAGGGCGCCACCATCCCGACCTCCTATCCTGGCGTGCAGCAGCACAAGGGGCGCTTCTCCGTGCCCCATCCCGAAGGCGCGGCCGTCGGCTATCGCTGGTTCGACCGCCAGCAGACGCAGCCGCTGTTCCCCTTCGGCTTCGGGCTTTCCTATACGCGCTTCGTCCACGAGAACCTGAGCCTTGAGGGCGGGGCGACGGTGCGAGCTCGGTTCACCGTGGCCAATGTCGGCGATCGCGCCGGGGTGGACACACCTCAGCTCTATGCGCGGGTCAAAGGCGCGGACGCCCAGCCTGGCTTGCGGCTCATCGGCTGGACGCGGGTCGCCCTGGCGCCTGGCGAGCGGCGGGAGGTGGAGATCACCGCCGATCCACGGCTGCTGGCGGCCTATGACGTGACCGCGCCCGGCTGGCGGATCGCCGGGGGCGTGGTGGCCGTCACCCTACAATCGGACGCCCGGACTGTGACGCTTTCGGGCGAGGCTGAGCTTGAGGCTCGCACCCTGGCGCCCTGAACGGAGTAGACGAGGCTAATCTCGCCTCAAGCCTTGTCATTTTTCAAACGGGCGTTAGTCAGCAGGGCATGTCCGATGATCTGACCCCCGTCCAGACCGCCGTCGTACCGGACGGCTATGTGATCAACCTCTGGCAGCGCGGCTTTGGCCGCACGGTCGGCCCCTTCTATTCAAAGCGGGACGAGGCCAATAACGAGATCATGGCCTTCCGGGTGGAGGAGCATCACGCCAACGGCATGAACAACTGCCACGGCGGCATGCTGATGAGCTTCGCCGACATGGCCTGGGGTCGGGTGATCTCCAACCAGCGGGAGATCGGCTGGGTCACGGTGCGCCTGACCACCGACTTCCTTTCCGGCGCCCAGATGGGCGACTGGGTCGAGGGCGGCAGCGAGATCATCTCCGAACAGGACGACATCTTCACGGTTCGCGGCAGGATCTGGTGCGGCGAGCGCACCCTGATGACCGGCACCGGGGTGTTCAAGGGGATGCGCCACATCAAGCGCAAGCCCGGCGACCGCCAGGCGCAGAGGGCCTGATCCCATGACCGACCAGACCAAGACGCCGCCGGCCGTGGCCACCGCCGAGTTCGACGACGACCGGCCCATCCAGACCAAGCCCGGCGAACTGCCGCCGGAGGTCCAGGCCCCGCTTCTGCCCTTCAAGGGCGAGAAGCCACCGGCTCCGGCCTGGTTCGAGGCGGCCATCGCCAAGACGCCGGAGCGCAGCTTCGTCATCTCCATGGGCAGCCAGATCGAGGTGCTTACCTGGGGCGAAGTGGGCAAGCCCGGCCTGCTGCTGGTGCATGGCAACAGCGCCCACGCCGACTGGTGGAGCTTCATCGCCCCCTATCTGGCCGAGCACTACAGGGTCGCATCCATGTCCCTGGCTGGCATGGGCGCCTCGGACTGGCGGGAAACCTACGCCTTCCAGGACTTCGCCGAAGACGCCGAGGCGGTGGCGAAGGCCACCGGTCTCTATGACGGTGGTCGCAAGCCCATCTATATCGGCCACTCCTTCGGCGGCTCGCAGGTGTTCTACGCCGCCAGCCGCTATCCGGAGCGGATGCATGCGGCCATCCTGGTGGACACCGGCTTCGGCGGCCCGCCCCCGCGCGAGCAGGAGGAGATGGCGCGCCGCATGGAGCAGGTGCGCAACATCCCCACCACCGACCGGCCCAAGCGGGTCTATCCGACCCTGGAGGCCGCGCTCGCCCGCTTCCGCTTCATGCCGCCCCAGGCGCCGGGCCACCTGTTCGTCGCCGACTTCATCGCCCGCCGCTCGCTGAAGCGTGCGCCGCTGGAGGATGGCTCGGGCGAGGGCTGGACCTGGATGTTCGACCCGGCCATGTGGAACAAGCTGGACCGCAGCGCCATGAACGCCCTGGTCACCGAAGGGCCGCCCAAGGTCGAGGTTCCGATCGCCCACATCTATGGCGAACTCTCGCCGGTGATCGCGCGCCGCCATGACGGCCGGGCCAATCCCCTGCCCAAGGACATGATCGAGATCGCGATCCCGGACTCCAACCACCACGTCATGGTGGACCAGCCGCTCGCCCTGATCGCGGCCCTGCGCGCCTTGTTGGCCGTCTGGCCATCTTGAGCCGGCGCGCGCTCTCGTGTAGCACCGCTGTCGAACTGGTTCCGTAAGAGAGAGACCCGGCCGCCATGGGCGAACAGGCTTCCGACTATCACCGCGGCGAAATGGAAATCCAGGAGCAGGTGGCCACCTACAACCTGTTCATGGGCATGACCAAGTGGGGCTCCCTGGCGATCGCCGCCGCGCTGCTGCTGTTTACGGTGTGGTTCTGCACGCCGGGCGGCTTCTTCGCCGGCCTGATCAGCGCCGTTGTCCTGACCGTGATCGGCGTCGTGCTGCTGCGCGACAAGCCGGACGCGGCGCACTAGCCACGCTTCCCAAGATCGAGCGCCGCGCAGGCGAGCAGCCTGCGTGGGCTTTCGCATGCCCAAAATCCATCGCGGGAATTCAAACGCGCGTTTGAAGATCGCTGATCGACGTCTGGACAAGGCCCCCGTGACGTCCCTAAGGTCCGCCGGCTTTACCGACCCGGGGGATTTGAGGCATGGCCGTCATCGCCGTCACTAAGGAACGTCGCGACGGGGAGACCCGCGTCGCCGCCACGCCCGACACGGTCAAGAAACTGATCGCCGCCGGCTTCGGCGTGGTGATCGAGGCCGGCGCCGGGGCGACCTCCTCCTATCCCGACGGCGACTACGAGACGGCCGGCGCGCAGATCGCGCCCGATCTGGCCGCGGCCCTGTCCAAGGCCGACATCCTGTTCAAGGTCCGCGGGCCGACGCCTGAGGAGATCGCCGGCCTGAAGGCCGAGGCCCTGGTGGTCGGCATGCTCAATCCCCACCAGGACAAGGCGACCCTGAACGACCTGGCGGCCAAGGGGCTCAGCGCCTTTTCGATGGAATTCGTGCCGCGGATCACCCGGGCCCAGGTGATGGACGTGCTGTCCTCCCAGGCCAATCTGGCCGGCTATCGCGCGGTGCTGGAGGCGGCCAACGCCTATGGCAAGGTCATGCCGATGATGATGACGGCGGCCGGCACCGTCGCCGCCGCCAAGGTCTTTGTGATGGGGGCGGGCGTCGCAGGCCTGCAGGCCATCGCCACGGCGCGGCGTCTGGGCGCGGTGGTCACGGCCACCGATGTGCGTCCTGCGGCCAAGGAACAGGTCGAAAGCCTCGGCGCCAAGTTCGTCGCCGTCGAAGACGAGGAGTTCAAGGCCGCCGAAACCGCCGCCGGCTACGCCAAGGAAATGAGCGCCGAATACCAGGCCAAGCAGGCGGCCCTGGTCTCCGAACACATCCGCAAGCAGGACATGGTGATCACCACCGCCCTGATCCCGGGCCGGCCGGCGCCGCGACTGGTCAGCGCCGCCCAGGTGGCCTCCATGCGCCCAGGCTCGGTCATCGTCGACCTGGCCGTCGAGCAGGGCGGCAATGTCGAGGGCTCCGTGGCGGGTCAGGTCGTGGAGACCGGTGGGGTGAAGATCGTCGGCTACGCCAATCTGCCGGGCCGCATCGCCGCCGACGCCTCGGCCCTCTATGCTCGCAACCTGTTCGCCTTCGCCGGCCTGTTCCTCGACAAGGAAGGCGCCTTCGCCCCGGACTTCGAGGACGAAATCCTCAAGGCGGCCCTGGTGACCCGAGGCGGCGCCGTGGTTCACCCCGCCCTGGCCAGCTGATCCCGATAGAGAGAGGACGATCCCTATGGAATCTGTCGATCCCACCGTCTTCCGCCTGGCGATCTTCGTGCTCGCCATCTTCGTGGGCTATTACGTGGTGTGGAGCGTGACGCCGGCCCTGCACACGCCTCTGATGGCGGTGACCAACGCCATCTCCTCGGTAATCATCGTCGGCGCCCTGCTGGCCGCCGCCGCCCACGGGGCCGAGGGCGCAGCCTTGAGCGGCAGCGTGATGATCTCCAAGGGCGCGGGCGCCCTGGCCGCAGCGCTGGCGGCGGTGAACATCTTCGGGGGCTTCCTGGTCACCCAGCGCATGCTCGCCATGTACAAGAAGAAGCAGAAGTAGAGCCGGCCTTAGGGGGCACGATCATGAACGCCAATCTCGCGGCCATTCTCTACCTCGTCTCCGGGGTGCTCTTCATCCTGGCGCTGCGGGGCCTTTCGAGTCCCGAGACCAGCCGGGCGGGCAACCGCAACGGCATGATCGGCATGGCCATCGCGGTCGGCACCGCCATGGCCACCCTGCTGGGTCAAGGGGCGCTGGACGCCCTGACCCTGGCCCTGATCGTCGGCGGCGTGGCCATCGGCGGCGGCGTCGGCGCGGTGATCGCGCGAAAGGTGCCGATGACCTCAATGCCCCAGCTGGTGGCGGCCTTCCACAGCCTGGTGGGTCTGGCCGCCTGTCTGGTGGCGGTGGCGGCCATCTATACGCCCGAGGCCTATGGCATCGGCGTCACCGGCGAGATCCACCTGATCTCGCTGATCGAGCTGTCCCTGGGGCTGGCCATCGGGGCTGTGACCTTCACCGGCTCGGTGATCGCTTTCGCCAAGTTGAACGGCAACATGTCCGGCGCGCCGATCCTGCTGCCGGCCCGCCACCTGCTGAACCTGGCCATCGCCGGGGCGATCGTCGCCCTGGTGGTCGTGCTGGTGTTGAGCGGCGGCGCGGCGGTCTGGGCCTTCTGGGCGATCTTCGCCCTGGCCCTGCTGATCGGGATCACCCTGATCATCCCCATCGGCGGCGCCGACATGCCCGTCGTCGTCTCGATGCTGAACTCGTATTCCGGCTGGGCGGCCGCGGCGCTGGGCTTCACGCTCGAGAACACCACCCTGATCATCACCGGCGCCCTGGTGGGCTCGTCGGGGGCGATCCTGTCCTACATCATGTGCAAGGGCATGAACCGCTCGTTCGTCTCGGTGATCCTGGGCGGCTTCGGCGCTGACGACTCTGCGGCCGGAGGCGGCGGTCAGGTCGAGACCCGGCCGGTCAAGCAGGGCTCGGCCGAGGACGCCGCCTTCATCATGAAGAACGCCAGCAAGGTGATCATCGTGCCGGGCTACGGCATGGCCGTCTCCCAGGCCCAGCACGCCCTGCGTGAAATGGGCGACGTGCTGAAGGCCGAGGGCGTCGACGTGAAGTACGCCATCCACCCGGTGGCCGGCCGCATGCCCGGCCACATGAACGTGCTGCTGGCCGAGGCCCAGGTCTCCTATGACGAGGTCTTCGAGCTGGAGGACATCAATTCGGAGTTCTCCACCGCCGACGTGGCCTTCGTCATCGGGGCCAACGACGTGACCAATCCAGCGGCCAAGACCGATCCGACCTCGGCCATCTACGGTATGCCGATCCTGGACGTGGAAAAGGCCCGCACCGTGCTGTTCGTGAAGCGGGGCATGAGCTCGGGCTATGCCGGGGTCGATAACGAGCTCTTCTTCCGCGACAACACCATGATGCTGTTCGGCGACGCCAAGAAGATGGTCGAAGGCATCCTCAAGTCGCTCTAGGCGGCAGGTTCCTGGGCGACCAGGCCGGCGGCGGCCCGGAGGCGTCCGGTGACCAGGCTGCGAATCTCGACGCCGCCCATGGGCTGAAGGACGGCGCAGGCGACCTGCCCGGCCTCATCGACCACGGCAGGCAGGGTGGGGCGCAGGCTGGGGGGCAGGGCGGCGAGGGCCCTATGCTCCGCTGGCGCCAGTTGGGCGGCTAGCCCCGCGAGGGCGCGGATCCGCAGGCCCTGGCGGGACGTCACGATCTCGAACCGGCCGTCCCAGACCTGGGCAGGTCCCGGCGTCAGCGCCTGCTCGATCAGACCGCCCCGAGCCGCCTCGCCGGCCTCACGCACAATCATGACGCTTTGCGCGCCGGCTTCGATCCGAGCGCCGGCCAGGGTGGCCGTGAACACCTCAGCTGTCCTCATCCGCGCCAGCAGACGCGCGAGCGCCGTGGTTCGCGGTGGTCGGACAGAGCCGGCCGCGCACAGGCAGGCGATGGAGAGGGCTCGCACGGCGATGGCGTCCGGCTGGGCGGCCAGAACGTCCCGAGGCCAACTCACCGCGCCCAGCGGATGAATATGGGCGGCGGCGACGAGCGCGCGGATGTCGGCCTGGCGCGGGGGGGGCAGATCTCGCACCCCGCCTTCGGCCAGGGCGACCCTTGCCCGCGTCCGCGCATAGGCGAGATTTTCGTTGGCCGGATCTTCGATCCAGGCGTGGGGCTGGTGGGAGAGATAGGCGCGCAGGGCCGCTCTGCGCTCGCCCAGCAGGGGCCGAAGCACGAAGAGGCCGCGGCCCACTGGCCAGGCGGGGCTGGGCGCCCAGGTCCTGGGCTCGGGCGCAGAGGCGCCCTGCGACCGCATCAGGCGGCTCTCCTCGACATCATCAAGGGTATGGCCGAGCAGGAGCACCCGGGCGCCGAGGTCGCGTGCGGCCTGGGCCAGCAGACGGTGACGGGCCGCGCGGGCGGCGGCGGGGAGGCCGGTCTCGGGTTTGGGACCGGTCCAGACGAGATGCTGGAAGGCCACGCCCAGCCGTGCGGCGACGGCGGCGCAGTGATCGGCCCAGGCGCTCGACGCTGCCTGCAGCCGGTGGTCGACGTGGAGAGCTATCACCTGCCGGCCATGGGTCTGCGCCCAGGCCTGGACGCTCAGCAGCAGGGCCAGACTGTCGCCACCGCCGGAATAGGCCACCGCCAGGGGGGCCGAACTGTCGCGACGCAGATGATGGCTCAGGGCCGCCTGGCCCGGGGGGCCTTCGACCGCAAAAGGCGTCTGGGCTAGCCGCACCGCGCCTGGGTCCGGGCCGCGGTCGCCCGCGACTTGATGGACGGGGCGGCGTTGGGATAGCGGCGGGAGAGTTCGCCCAGGGTCTGGCAGGCCTCGGGATTGCGCTCCAGCGCGATCAGCGAGCGGGACAGCTCCAGGACGGCGTCCGGCGCCCAGGCCGTCGTCGGCCAACCGCGAATGGCGGCGATGAAGGCGCTGGCCGCCTCGCCATCGGCGCCGCGAACCACCAGGGTCTTGCCCAGCCAATAGTTGGCTTCCGCCGCCAGATTCGATCCGCCGTGGTTGGCGGTGAAGCCCTCGAACGCCGCCTCGGCGGCGTCATAGTCGCCGCTGAGCATCAGGCCGCGGGCGCGGTCGAAGTCGGCCTGAGGGCCGCCACCGCCGCCGGCGCTTGCGCCGGGCGCGGGCGTAGCTCCGAAGCCGGGCGGCGTGCCGCCGCCACCGCCGCCGCCCACCGGAGCGCCCGTATAGGCCTCAAGCGTAGCGATCCGTTCGGTCAGGGCCGTCAGCTGGGCCTCAAGGGCCGCATTGCGTTCGGTCGCCTGGCGTAGCTCGAAGCTGCTGGTCTCGATCTGACCATTGATGCGGGTCAGCACCGCTTCCAGATCGCTCAGCCGGCGATCAAGGTCGGCGAGGCGGTAGTCTGTCTCGGCGGGCTGGACGACCACGGGCCGGCCGGTGTCGCGTCCCTGAAAGACGATGGCGCGCAGTTCGCGCACCACCTGCTCCATGCGCTCGACCCGCCGAGCGTCCCGAGCGTCCAGGGGATCGCTCATCGAGGTCTGCGCCAAGGCGGGCGGTGAGAAGGCGGGCCCCAGGGTCATCAGAGACAGCGCCAGGGCGGCGGGCAGAGCGAAGCGGCTGCGAAGCGTCATGGTCAGATCATCTATGAGGACGAAGGGCCGAAATTGCGGCGCTGGCGCCACCATGGGCCAACCCGGCCCGTGGCGCCAAGGGCCAGGGACGGCCGACAGCAAAGAGGGGACCCGTATGGGTCCCCTCCGCTAGGTCAGGTTCAGCTCAGGTCTTAGTTGGCGCCCGAGGTGATCGCCGTGTGGGCGTTCCGGTTGCGCTGGTAGGCGTCCTCGCTCGTGCCCGGATCGATCGGGCGTTCCTTGCCGTAGGACACGGTGTTGATGCGGCTCGACGAGACGCCACGGGCGACCAGGAAGTCACGCACGGCGTTGGCGCGGCGGGCGCCCAGGGCGAGGTTGTATTCGCGGGTGCCGCGTTCGTCGGCATTGCCTTCGATACGGATCATCACCGCGGGGTAGCGGTTCAGCCAGGCGGCCTGGGCTTCCAGGATCTGGGCGGCGTCGCCGCGGACCGAATAGGAGTCGAAGTCGAAGTAGACGCGGTCGCCGACATTGATGACGAAGTCTTGCTGCGTGCCGGGCAGGGCGCCCTGGCTCACCGGCGGGGGCGGCGTGCCCGGCTGGCTGGCCGGCGGCGGCGGCGGGGGCGGCGTCGGGCCGACAGCTTCCGGCTTGGGCCGCGAGGCGCAAGCGGTCAGAGAGGCGGCGGCAAGCGCGATGATCGCAAACTTGGCGGCGCGCTTGGTCATGGTGCTGGTCGTCATCACGCAGTCTTTCCTTATAAAGAAGTTATAATACGCGGCGCGCCCGGCGCCAGTGTCACGGTGAGAAGCTGTTTGTACATGCCGAAGTCAAGCTAGGCCAACAACTTCAAAAACCTTCTCCTGCCTTCACTTATTAGTTGAGCAGCGGCGACCATGCGGGGTCCGACCCGGATTGCGGGTAGGGCGCCGGCCGGACGACGCGACCTGTGACGTCAACGCTCCACAAACGCGAAGGTCCGCCAGGCGTTTCACGCGAGAACATCAAAACTCTGCCATTGGGCGCCCAGGTGGGGCCTTCATCCAGATAGCTGGTGGTGAGAAGGCGCTCACCCGAGCCGTCCGGCCGCATGACGCCGATGTGGAACTGGCCGCCGGCCTGCTTGGTGAAGGCGATAAATTCCCCCGTGGGACTCCAGACCGGGGTCATGTAGCGCCCGCCGCCGCGGGACACCCGCATGGCGCCTGATCCGTCGGCGTTCATCACGTAGATCTGCGGCGAGCCGCCCCGGTCGGAGTTGAAGGTGATCCGCGCCCCGTCCGGCGAGAAGGACGGCGAGGTGTCGATCGACGGGTCGCTGGTCAGGCGGCTGGTGGAGCGGCTGCGCAGGTCCATCACGTGGACGTCGGTGTTGCCGCCCCGTTCGACCGAGAAGGCCACCTTGCTGCCGTCGTGGGAGAAGCGCGGCGCGAACACCATGCCGCTGAAGTTTCCGAGCGCTTCCCGACGGCCGGTTTCCAGGTTGAACAGGTAGATCGACGACCCATCCGGCCGCAGGGCCATATAGGTGATCTCCTGGCTGGTGGAGGAGAACCGGGGCGTCATGACGATATAGGAGCCATCGGTCAGATAGCTGGGATTGGCGCCGTCCTGATCCATGATCGCCAGGCGCTTGACCCGGTCCACCCGGCCGCCGCTCTCGGCGACAAACACCACCCGGGTGTCGAAATAGCCCTTTTCCCCGGTCAGCCGCTCATAGACGGCGTCGGAGATCTTGTGCGCCACGCGGCGCCAGTTTTCCGAGGTCGAGGTGAACTGCATGCCCAGGAGCTGCTGTTCGGAGAAGACGTCCCACAGGCGGAAGTTCACGGTCAGGCGGCCGGTGGCGTCCACCGTCACCTCGCCATTGACCAGGCCCTGGGCGTTGATCGTTTTCCACTCGGCGAAGCGCGGCTGGTAGCGGATATCGAGGTCACGCTCGATGAAGGCGGCCGGGTCGATCGGGCGGAACAGGCCCGAGCGCTCGAGATTGCTGGTGATCACCTGGGCGATCTCGGCGCCGCGCTCGCCGGTGAAGGCCGGCACGGCGACGGGCAACGGCTGGATGTCGCCGCGGTTGACGTCCACCTCAATCTGGGCGCGGGCTGGGCTGGCCAGCGTCGCCGCCGACAGCAGGGCCGCCGTCAGGGCGACGAACAGGGTCCTTAGACGCATGGGCTCGAATGCTCCTTAGTTGTCGGCGCACGCCTGGGCGGCGTTGAAGCTCACGGCGATCTGATCACCGTAGAACTCGCGGGGCAGGGTGGTGAAGGGGGCGGCGCTATAGACCGCGCGAATGGCGCGCTCGGCGGCGGCGCGGACGACGGGGTCCGATGAGGTTTCCTGTCCGCCGGCCCGCACATCGCCGACCACGCGGCCGTCGCTGCCCAGGCGGAAGGTGACGCGGACGCGGACATTGCGCGCGGCCTCGACCTCGCAGTTGGGGTTCCAGCGGCGCTGGAGTTCCTCGGACAGACCCGACATGGCTGCGCCCGAGATGCCGCTGCCGGTGGTGGAACGGGGCTGGGTCGCGGTCTCCGGGCGGCTGGTCCCCTTGGCGGCGGAACTGCGCGACCCCTTCAGGCTGTCGGCCAGGGCGTCCAGATCCAGACCGCTGTCTTTCTTGGCCGGCGCCGCAGCCTTGGGTGCGGGCTTGGGGGCGGGCTGAGGCGGCGCAGGCGTGGGCGCTGGCGCAGGTTTCGGCGTCGGCGCGGGCGCGGGTTTTGGCGTCGGGGTCGGCGCAGGTTTCGGCGTTGGCGCAGGCTTCGGCGGCGGAGCCTTGGGCGCGGGTTGCGGTTGAGGCGCAGGCTGGGGGGCCGGCGCGGGCTGGGGTTCAGGTTGTGGCTCAGGGGCGGCCGCCGGCGCATCCAGGGGCGCGTCGGGCTCTGGCGCCTCGGTCTGGGCGGCCTGATCTTCGGGCCCCTGAACGGCGGGGCGAGGATTGTCAGGGATCGAGCTCACGACCTTGATCGGGACCACCGCCCCGACGGTCAATTCGCGCGCCCAAGGCCAGGGAATCAGGGCTACGCCAACCACGGCGACGTGCAGGATCGCCGAGATTATGAGGGCTGAGCTGAGATTCGACCGCTCATCGCGCATGAGCTGGCCTCAGCGCGCCGTCTGATCCGCGCCCGAAGAGGGGCCGCCGGTTTCGGTGAGCAGGTTGATGGAGGTGAAGCCCGAGCTGGCCAGGGCGGCCATTACCTGGGCGACGGTGGCGTAGGAGGCCCGCCCGTCGGCGCGGACATAGATGGGGCGCTCCGTCGAGCCGTCGGCCATGGCGACCAGCCGCGGCGACAGGCTTTCGAAGGGCGTCTCCTCCTCGTCGATGAACACCGCGCCGTCCGCGCGCACCGAGACGGTCAGGGGTTCGGACTGATCGGGTATGGCGCTGGCCTCGGTCTTGGGCAGTTCGAGGGGAACCCCGACTGTCAGCAGAGGCGCCGAGATCATGAACACGATGAGCAGCACCAGCATCACGTCCACCAGGGGCGTGACGTTGATTTCCGACAGGGCGCCGCGGCGGCTGGACCGCCGTCTGCGTCGGCCGCCGCCGGCCGAATAGGCGTCGTGGGAGGAGAGCGCCATGGGGACTCAGGCCCGGTCGCTCAGCCGCCGCTGGATCGCGGTGGCCAGGTCGTCGGCGAAGCCTTCCAGGCGTCCGGAATAGCGGGCGGCGTCGGAGGAGAACTTGTTGTAGGCGATATAGGCCGGAATCGCGGCGGCCAGGCCGATGGCGGTGGCGAACAGGGCCTCGGCGATGGCGGGCGCCACCACGGTCAGGTTGGTGTTCTGCTGGATGGCGATGGCCTGGAAGGCGTCCATGATCCCCCAGACGGTGCCGAACAGCCCGACGAAGGGCGAGGCCGTCGCCACGATGGCCAGGAGGGGCAGACCCTCCTCAACCCGGGAGGCTTCGCGGGCGATGATGGCGTCCTGCACCCGGTCGATCCGCTGGATCAGGAAGCCGGCCTGGGTGTCGCTGGAAAGACCCTTGGTGCGGGCCTCGCGCCATTCGCGAAGGGCGGCCTGCAGCATGCGGGGCAGGGCGTGGCGGGGGCGCTCGCCGGCTTCGTTGGCGATTTCCTCGAGGGACCGGCCCGAAGAGACCTGGTCCTCGAACGCGTCGGCATGCCGATTGAGGGCGCTGAACCGCAGCAGCTTGTCGATGATCACCGCCCAGGAGAACAGGGAGGCGAGGCCCAGGCCGATCATCACGGCCTTGATGATCCAGTCGGCGCGCATGAACAGCGCGACCATGGAAAAGCTGTCAGCCGTCAAGGTGGCGGAAGCGGCGGGGTCCATGCGGTCTGGGCTCCGTTGGCGAGGGCGGGACTGCGCCCTAGGGTTGGCTTGGAACGTGGCGGTGGCGAACTTAAGGCGCCGATCCATGACGATCACGTCCCTACGCGCGCCAGTGGAACAGCAATAACCTTACCGAACCCTGCCTAACGCCCAGAATGGCTGATCGCTTCGAATCGTTTGCCGACAAGGTGAATCAGCAGACCCACCCCGTCACTTATACGCGCGTTATGCGACGCCGGATCCTGCCGCGTCGGGGGCGAAATAGGGCTCCAGCGCAGCCGCCATGCCGGGTGGCGGCTTGCGGGGCCGGCCATCCAGGCCGATGCAGGCGGCCAGAACCGCGGCCTGGGCGATCAGGGTCTCGCCGCGGACGATCCTCTGGCTGATGAACAGCCGCGGTCCCTTCACCCGGTCATAGGTGGTGCGCACCTGCAGGGCGTCGTCGATCCGGGCCGGGGCTTTGAAGTCGAGCTCCATGCGCACGATGGTGAAGGCCGCCGGCGTCTCCTGGTCCAGCAGCTCGGCGTGGCGCACGCCGGCCAGCCGCAGGAAGTCGGACCGTCCGCGCTCGAAGTAGCGCAGATAATTGCCGTGATAGACGACGCCGGTGAAGTCGGTGTCCTCGTAATAGATCCGCACCGGCAGGACGTGTTCGCGGCCTTCGATCCAGCCGGCGGAGGGTTCGCCTTGGGCGGGCGTCATCGCGTCGGGCCTCCGTCTTACTCGTCGAACAGGGTCGGTTGGCCGGCGCCCGGCGGCTGGGGCGGCGGCGTCAGGCCGAGGTGCGCATAGGCCTTGGCGCAGGCCACCCGGCCCCGGGGCGTGCGCTGGATGAAGCCCTGCTGCATCAGATAGGGCTCGATCACATCCTCGACGGCGTCGCGGGCCTCGGCGCTGGCGTAGGCCAGGGTCTCCACCCCGGCCGGCCCGCCGCCATAGTTGTCGATCAGGGCGCGCAGATAGCGGCGGTCGAGGGAGTCCAGTCCCACCTCGTCCACCTCAAGTCGCGCCAGCCCGCGGCCGGCCGCGCCCTTGTCGATGGCGACCGCGCCCTCGGCGGCGGCGAAGTCGCGCACCCGGCGCAGCAGGCGGCCAGCGACCCTGGGCGTGCCCCGGGCCCGGGCGGCGATCTCGGCTGCGCCGTCCTTGGTCAGGCTGACGCCCATCTTGCCCGCCGCATGGGCCAGCACCTTGATGAGCTCGGCCGGCGTGTAGAATTCCAGGCGGACGGGGATGCCGAAACGGTCGCGCAGTGGCGTGGCCAAGAGGCCGGCCCGCGTCGTCGCCGCGACCAGGGTGAAGGGCGCGAGATCGATGCGGATCGACCGGGCCGAGGGACCCTCGCCGATGATCAGGTCCAGGACGTGGTCCTCCATGGCGGGATAGAGGATCTCCTCAACATTGGCCGCCAGGCGGTGGATCTCGTCGATGAAGAGGACGTCGCCGGCCTCCAGATTTGTCAGGATGGCGGCAAGGTCCCCGGCCTTGGCCAGGACCGGACCCGAGGTGGCGCGGAAGTTCACCCCCATCTCCCGGGCGATGATCTGGGCCAGCGTCGTCTTGCCGAGCCCCGGCGGACCAAACAGCAGGACGTGATCCAGGGTGTCGCCGCGATCCCGGGCGGCCTGGATGAAAATGCGCAGATTGGCCTTGGACTGCTCCTGGCCGACGAATTCCGCGAGCGTCTGGGGGCGATAGGCCCGGTCGGTGCCCTCGGCCGGGGCGGCCTCGCCGCTGACCAGCCGGCTCATCGGCCAAGCTCCTGCAGGGCGGCCTTGATCAGGGCGGCCGCTTGCGCCTCCTCGCCCAGGCGCGCGGCGGCGGCCTCGACCAGGCGCCGGGCCTGGGGCTCAGCGACGCCGAGACCCATCATGGCCGCGACGGCCTCGCCCGAGGCCGAGGGCGCGGGCGCTGGTTCGGCCGCGCCTGCGCCCGGCGCAAAGGCGCTGATCGGCAGGTCGGTGAGGGGCTTGTCCTTCAGCTCGGTGGCGATGCGCAGGGCGAGCTTGGGACCCACCCCTTGCGCGCGGGCGATGGCGGCCTTGTCCTGGCGCCCGGCCGCGGCGGCCAGTTCGGCCGGGGGCAGGACGTCCAGCACGGCGAGCGCGGCCTTGGGACCGACCCCCTGAATCTCCTTGAGGATCAGGAAGGTGCGGCGTTCGTCCCGCGTCAGGAAGCCATAGAGGCGCATGCCCGCCTGCTCGCTCCACTGGGTCTCGATGTGCAGCACCGCCTCTTCGCCGACCGGCGGCAGGCGCGAGAGGGTGCGGGCGCCGCAACGGACCACATAGCCGACGCCAAGCACGTCGATCAGGGCGTCCTCTTCGCCGATCTCGGCGACTGTTCCCCGCAGCCGGCCGATCATCACGCCACCCGCCTCGTGCGCGGGGGGGCGGCCAGGCTGCGCGCCGTGCGGGCGTGCGCATGGGCGATGGCCACGGCCAGGGCGTCGGCGGCGTCGGCGGTGACGCCGCTGGCCGCCGGCAGCAGCCGGGCGATCATGAAGGCCACCTGGTCCTTGTCGGCGCTGCCGGTGCCCACCACCGCCTTCTTGACCACGGTGGCGGCATATTCGGCGACCGGCAGGCCAGCCCGGGCCGGCGCCACCAGGGCCATGGCGCGGGCGTGGCCGAGCTTCAGAGCGGACGCGGCGTTGTTGTTCATGAAGGTCTCCTCCACCGCCGCCTCATCGGGGCCGTGGTCGGCGACAATGGCGCTGATGGCCTCGAACAGGACCAGCAGGCGTTCGGAAAAAGGCAGGGAGTCCTTGGGCGCGATGACCCCGTGGGCCACATGGGCCAGGCGTGCGCCCTCGATGGTGATCACCCCCCAGCCGGTGCGGCGGAGGCCGGGGTCCAGTCCAAGGATTCGCACGGCGGCCATGGGCTCTCTATAGGCGTGTTCGGGGATTGTTCCTACCGGCCGATTAGCCCGCCGCAGGGTTAAGGGGGCTTTAAGCTCCCCCTACAGGCCGCGGATCTTGGTCAGGTTCGGGCGGGGGATCGGGTTCTTGAACGTCCCCTTGGTCTTGGCCTTGTCCCGGGCGAGCTCCGCCCAGGCCGCCGCAAAACCGGCCGGCGTGCGCGCGTCGGCGGGCTGGGTGCGGACGAGGCTGAGCGTCCGGCCCGCGAGCGCCTGGGCGATCACTTCCCAGCCTTCCGCCTCCGGGTCAGCTGCGCCGGATTCGTCCTTCCAGCCGGCCGCTCGCCTGGCCGACATGGTGCGGACGCCCTCGATCAGCAGGGGGTCTGAGAGGTGCAGGGCGACGCCCTCGTCGGCGGGCAGGTCGATCAGGGCCGCCTGCAGGGCGCGGACGCAGAATCCTTCGGCGTCCAGGTCCCGATCGCCGCCGGCGGCGCCGGAAATCGCCTTGCCGTTCTGACGGAGCCAGGCCCAGCCGCCGGTGCGGTAGGGGGCCTGATGATTGGTTTCGATCCAGATGCGCAGGGTCATGAGGGCGCGGCTTCTAGCACCTGAGGCCCGCGCCTGTCGCCTGTGTCAGTTTTTTTGGCGGCAGGCTCAGCCGGCGTAGGTCTCGAGATCCTCGTCGGAGATGTCGTAGTTGCCATAGACGTTCTGGACGTCGTCATCGTCCTCCAGGGCGTCGATCAGCTTCATCAGCGTGGCGACCGGTTCGCCCTCCACCGGCGTCAGGGTCTTAGGCCGCCAGGCGATGGCGGTGGACTTGGGTTCGCCCAGCGCGGCTTCCAGGGTCTGGGCTACGTCGGAGAGGTCTTCGAAGGCGGTGTAGATGGTATGGGTGTCCTCGTCGGACTCCACGTCCTCGGCGCCGGCCTCGATGGCGGCTTCCATGATCTTGTCTTCCGAGCCGACGCTGGCCGGATAGACGATCTGGCCCACCCGGTCGAACATGAAGGAGACGGCGCCCGTCTCCCCCAGATTGCCGCCGTTCTTGGAGAAGATGGCCCGCACATTGGCCGCCGCCCGATTGCGATTATCGGTCAGGGCCTCGACGATCAGGCCCACCCCGCCGGGGCCAAAGCCCTCATAGCGGATTTCCTCATAGGCCTCGGCGTCGGCGCCGGACGCCTTCTTGATCGCCCGGTCGATATTGTCCTTGGGCATGGACTCGGCCTTGGCGTTGGCCACGGCCAGGCGCAGGCGGGAGTTCATCGCCGGATCGGGCATGCCCGACTTGGCGGCCACGGTGATCTCGCGGCTGAGCTTGGAGAACAGCTTGGACCGCACCGCATCGGCGCGGCCCTTGCGGTGCATGATGTTCTTGAACTTTGAATGTCCGGCCATGGGCGGTCCTGGAGGTCTTGGTCTGGTCTAGAAGCGATGGAGCGCCGCTTCTAGCGCTCGCCGGGGCGCAAGGCAAAACCCTCGCGCCCCATTGAGGATGGCACCTATCGGGGCCCGCCGCGCTTGCCGACGGGGTGCGACGACGACAGGCCGCCGTCGACGGCGATGGCCTGGCCGTTCACATAGGAGGCCTCGTCGCTGGCCAGGAACAGGGCCATGTGGGCGATTTCGTCGGGGACGCCGGCGCGCTTCAGCGGATTGAGCTGGCCGATCCTGTCCTCGCTGCCGCGGGACCGGGCGTAGTCGAACACGCTCTGCGTCATGCCGGTCTCGATCAGGCCGGGGCAGACGGCGTTGACCCGCACGCCCGTGCCATAGAGTTCGTTGGCCGCGGTGGTCGCCAGGTTGATGACGCCGGCCTTGGAGGCCGAATAGGAGGCCGGGCCCGCGCCCGACCGGATGCCGGCCACCGAAGCGGTGCAGACGATGGAGCCCTTGCCCTTGGGGATCATCACCTTGCTGGCGTGCTTGATGGCCAGGAAGGGGCCGATCAGGTTGATTCGCAGCACTTCGGTCCAGATTTCCGGCGTCAGCTCGAAGAAGGGCGTCGGCCCGCCGGTGATCCCGGCATTGGCGTAGACCGCGTCCAGGCCGCCAAACTCATCCACCGCCCGCTGGATGTAGGAGACCACGAAGGCCTCGTCGCCCGCGTCGCCGGTCATGGCCACCGCCTGGCCGCCATGGGCCTGGATGGAGGCGGCGGTCTCTTCAACCGCGTCAGCCCGGTCGACGCAGACGACCCGGGCGCCCTCCTTGGCGAAAAGCAGGGCGCTGGCCCGGCCGATGCCGCTGGCCGCGCCGGTGACCACGGCCGAAAAGCCTGCGAGACGTCCCATGAAATTCTCCTGCGAAAAGGGCTCAGCGCGCCCGGTCGGCGGCGGCGACAATGGCGTCGATAATGGTGTCGTAGAGGGCTTCGGGCAGGTCATGGCCCATGCCCGGAATGATGCGCAGCTCCGCGCCCGGGATCGCCCGGGCGGTGGCCTCGCCGCCGGCCTTGGGGATCAGGGGGTCGACCTCGCCGTGCAGGACGACGGTGGGGATGTCCAGCTTCGCCAGCTTCTCGGTGCGATCGCCGCTGGCGCCGATGGCGCCGCGCTGGCGCTGCACGCCCTTGGGATTATAGGCCCGGCGCATTTCCGACAGCACGCGTTCGCGCAGGGCTTCGTCGGTCCAGGGATAGGCGGGGCTGCCGATGGTCCGGGCGTTCTTCATGCCATGGGCGACGAAGGCCTCTTCATCGACGGTCGGATCGGGGGCGACCTGGGTGAGCACGGCGGCGGCCTCGGGCGTGGAGTCCATGCTGCCGGGGGCGCCGGTGGCCGACATGATCGAGGTCAGCGACAGGGCCCGGTCAGGGTGCTCGATGGCGAAGGTCTGGGCGATCATGCCGCCCATAGAGACGCCGACGATGTGCGCCTTGTCGATCTTCAGGTGATCCAGCAGGCCCGCGGCGTCGGCGGCCATGTCCGACAGGGTGTAGCGGTCGCCGGACTGAAACCAGGTGGAGCGGCCCACATCGCGGTTGTCGAACCGGATGGCCCGGTAGCCGCGGGCGACCAGCTTGTCGCAGAAGGGAACGGGCCAGCGGGTCATCTGCGACCCCAGGCCGTTGATCAGCAGGACGGCCGGCGCATCGCCCGGTCCGAAGGTCTCGTACTCGATCTCGATGCCATTGACGGCGGCGCGGGGCATGGCGGCCTCCCGGTCTGAGAAAGGGAATGTGGACGGCGCAGGCCAGGCCCGCGCCGTCCGATCATGGGGCGATCAGGGGACCAGCACCACCCGGCCGACAGCCTGGCGGCTCTCGATATAGGCGTGAGCGCCGGCGGCGTCCGACAGGGGGAATTCCTTGTCGATGATCACTTCCAGTTCGCCGCGGGCGGCGTCCTCGATCAGTTGCTGGATGTTGTTATGCACTCGGTCGGTGCCGATCTCGGCGCCCAGGAAGACGCCGGACAGGGCGCGGTTGCCGCCCATCATCGTGCCCACGTCGACCACCATGGGCTCGCGGCCGGCTGCGCCGACCATCGAGACCCGGCCGCGATAGGCCAGCGAATTGATCGAGCCCTGCAGGGTCGAGCCGCCGACGGAATCGACGACCACGTCGACGCCCTTGTTGTCGGTCAGGCGCTTGACCTCCTTCACCACGTCGTCGCGGGTGTAGTTGATGCCGTGGTCGAGGCCGAGGCGCTTGAGCTTCTCCAGCCGCTCGTCCGACGAGGCCGTGGCCAGGATGAGGCCCGCGCCGGCCCGCTTGGCCAGCTGGATGGCGGCGACGCCGACGCCGGACGCGCCGGCCTGCACCAGGACGGTTTCGCCCTTCTTCATGCGGCCGAACTCGAACAGGCAGTCATGGGCCGTGCCGAAGGTGACGGGGATCGCGGCGGCCTTGCGCAGGTCGAAGCCGTCGGGAACGGGCCAGCAGTTGCGCGCGGGAACCGAGCGCAGCTCGGCGTGGCTGCCCCAGTTGTTCACGGTCGCGACCTTCTGGCCGACCTTCACATTGGTGACCTGCTCGCCGATCTCGATGATCTCGCCGGCGGCTTGATAGCCGACCACGTGCGGGTTGGTCATCAGCGGGCCGCGCCAGCGGTTCAGCGTGTCGCCGCCCTCGATGGCGATGGCTTCCACACGGATGATCACCCCCTTGGGGTGGCAGGCCGGGTCCGGGATTTCCTCATATTTCAGGACCTCGGGACCACCGTTCTCGTAATAGACCGCAGCCTTCATGGCCGTCTCCCTAATGACTTAAAACAAACGTTTGACGCCAAGCCTTCCCATGACGAGGCGGCGTTCGCAAGGCGCCGGACGCACGGCCCGCGCCATGCCTAGTCCGTTTGGATCATGCGACGCCCCGCCGCAGGGCGCAGGAAAGGGGCGACACGCCTCGTTCCACTGACCCCAAGGCCATTCCCCCATGCGCCGCGCGTTCCGCCGCCGCCCCCCGGGCCTGAGCGCCCTCTGTTTCGCCGGCCTTCTGGCAATGCCGTTCGGCGGCCCGGCCGCGAGTCAGTCCGATCCTTTCGGCGCTCTCTACACCCCGCCGCCGGGGACGACGCCCGCCCAGGACGCCTCGTCGGGACGCACCGGCTCGACCTCGGTCAGCGGCGCGGTGGGACGCTCCTATGTCGGCGCCGAATCCGGCGGCCAGGTCAGCCTGGCCCAGCTCGACATGATGCCGGCCACGGCGCCGCCCCTGCCGGTGGCGCTGCAGGGCCAATCCACCCGCTATCTGGCCAACCGGCCGAAGATCGCCATTCCGGGCTACACCCTGGCCTTCGTCCAGGGCGCCAGCGCCAGCGCCTTTGGTGGCGGGGCTGGCCTCGACACCAGCCAGCGGCGGACCCAGATCGCCACCCGTCTGATCGGCGTGACCGACGAGATGGCCCGCGACCTGGCCGACGAGGCCTATGCCGACCTGGTGCGCCAGCTCGAGGCGGCCGGGTTCGAGGTGGTCGATCCGGCGGCCCAACAGGCGTCTGAGCAGATGCAGGGCCTCGCCCGATATGAGGCGCCTGTGGGCGGCCAGGGAATCATCGACAGCCGCGCCACCAAGGCCTGGGTCGTCTATGGCCCTCGCCACCTGCCGCCGATCAAGGGACACGCCTTCGAGACCGGAATGGGCGCAGTGGCGGCGTCGGGGGCGCTGATGCGGTTCGGCCGCGCCAGTCGCGACCTGGACGCCATCATCATCTCACCGCGCCTGCTCATCGACTATATCGACATGGAGAGCACGGGCCGGCGCACCTACAGCGGCTCGGCCTCGGTGGACGCCGAGCTCCGCTTCGGGATCAATCCGAAGTCGCAGGTGGATTTCGTCTGGGGGAACAACAGCGGCGGCGCCATGCCCGGCTGGTTCACCACCAAGGGCGCCTTCACCCCACAGCCCTTCGGCATCCTGGCCCAGACCGCCGACCGGTCGGACTCCATCGCCACCCATAACGCCCTGGTCAGCGTCGGCTTCGGTTCGATCTATCGCCAGAGCCTCGTCTACGACGCCGAGGTCTCGCCCAAGCGCTACGCCGCCCTCAGCCGCGCCGCCATCCAGGGCTTCAACGCCGCCCTGGTGGCCGAGATTCGCAAGGCGCGCGGCCAATGATCTTTCCCGCCACCTTCTGTCCTATGGAGACCTGAACCATGAAGCGCTTGATCTGCGCCACGGCCGCCCTGGCGCTGGCCGCCGGTGCCGCGGTCGCCCAGACCCCGGACGTCGCCACCCTGCCGCCGGCGCCGGCCGAAAGCCTGCCGCCTGTCGCCGCGCCCGCCGTCCTGCCGGCTGCGCCGATGGTCGACCCCAGCGTCTACCAGGTGCTGCGTCCCGGCGACCGGGCCATGAGCTGCGAGCAGATCGGGGCTGAGGCCAATACGCTGAACGCCCAGCTGATGGCCGAGCAGGCCGAAGCCGCCAAGGAGGCCCAGCGCGCCAAGCAGGGCCGGGGCATGGCCGGCGGCCTGGCCAGCGGCGTCCTGGGCGGCGCAGCCCGTTACGGGCTGGCCCGCGGCATGGTGGGTGGGGCCTTCAGCCCCTTCGCCGCCCAGGCGCTGAGCGCGGTGGCCGACTCCAGCTCCCAGGCTGTAGGCCAGGCCGTCGCCGCCGGCGGCGAGGTCGCCGCGCCCACCGTCTCGCCCCAGCAGCAGCGCATGAACCACTTGCTGGGCCTCTACCGGGAAAAAGCCTGTTAGGAGCGTCGCATCCCTTGCTGTGACGTAGCCGGGCTTGGGGGAGTACCGGCCTCATCCTGATGGAGGAGAGCGTGGCCTTGGCTGCGCTCTCTTTCGTTCCGGGCGTTGGGCGTCCGATCGCTAGCCTTCCCCTACGGCGCCTTTTCTAGAAGCGGCCCATTGATCGCGGCCTCCCCGCCGCGCCCGCATTCATTCGAGGAATTGCCCGTGGACGACGCCGCGCACGTGCGCCTGTACGATTTCGACGAATCCCTGCCCCTGAGCCCCGCCGGCCCGCGCCTGTGGGATTCGCGGATCGACAAGCGCTACTGGAACATGATCGGCCCCTGGGGCGGATGGACCGCCGCCCTGCTGCTGAAGGCCGTGCTGGCCGAAAGCGACCACGGGGGCACGCCGGTGGGCCTGACGGTCAATCTGATGGGCGGCCTGGACGACAGCCCGCTGCAGCTCTCCACCCGGCCGGCCCGGCAGGGCAAGTCGGTGGAATTCTGGACCTCCGAGCTCATCCAGAACGGCGCCCCGGTGGCCATGGCCATGGTGACGCTCGGCCAGCGGCGGGAGACCTTTTCCACCCATGAGGCGAGCTTCCCCGAGGGCGTGAAGGCGCCAGAGGATATCGAGAGCATCCCCACCCGCCCGGGTTTCTTCACCGCCATGTTCGAGCAGCGCGCCGTCCAGGGTTCGGCGCCGCTGCAGGAGAACCCCGACAGCCTGACCCGCAACTGGATGCGCGACCATCAGTCGAGGCCGCTGGACTATGTGCTGCTGGCGGGCTTGGCCGACGTCTTCGCCCCGCGGATCTTCTATCGCAGCGCCGAGCGGCGGCCGGCCTCGACGGTGAGCATGAGCGTCTATTTCCACGCCACCCCGGCGGAGCTGGAGGCGGTGGGCGGCGACTTCATCCTGGGCGAGGCCAAGGGGCGCCGGTTCGAGAGCGGCTTCTTCGATCAGCACGGGGCGCTCTGGTCCCGCGACGGCGTGCTGCTGGCCACTACCGAACAGCTCTGCTGGTTCAAGTAGGGGCTCTTTCTACCGTCATGGTCGGGCTTGATCCGACCATTCATGACACGGGATTGGCCGTGGTGTGCATGGACCCTCGGGTCAAGCCGAGGGTGACGAATGGGGTAATGGCTCTTCCTCAGGCCTTGCGGACTAGGCCGGCCATGTCCGGGGCTAGGCGGCCGACGGCGTTGCGGGTGTCGATGACCAGGGGGACGGCCGTCGTCAGGGCGGCGTAGTCCACCATGTCGTGGTCGGTGCAGATGACGGCGCAGTCATAGGTCGCCAGGTCGGCCTCGTCCCAGCCGATGGAGGCCATGCCGGCCACCTCCGGGTGCTCGCCGTTATCGTGCACGACCGGAATGTGCGGGTCGTAATAGTCGACCAGGGCGCCGCGCTCGCGCAGCAGGCGGATCACATGCAGCGAGGGACTCTCGCGCATGTCGTCGACATTCTTCTTGTACGCCAGCCCGACGACCAGGATGCGGGCGCCGCGTACCGCCTTGCCCTCGCGGCTGGACAGGGCCTCGGACACCGCCTCCACGACCCGGCGCGGCAGGGCGGCGACCACGTCGCCGGCCAGTTCGATGAAGCGAGTCGCCTCGCCGTGGGCGCGGGCCTTCCAGGTCAGGTAGAAGGGGTCGATGGCGATGCAGTGCCCGCCCAGTCCCGGCCCCGGGTAGAAGGGCATGTAGCCGAAGGGCTTGGTCTTGGCCGCATCGATCACCTCCCAGATGTCGATGTCCATGCTCTCGAAGACGACCTTGAGCTCGTTGACCAGGGCGATATTGACCAGGCGGAAGATGTTCTCGGTCAGCTTGACCGCCTCGGCGGTCTTCAGGTCGCTGACCGGCACTACCTGGGTCAGCGGCGAATAGACGGCGATGGCCATCCGACGTTCGGCCTCGGTGTCGGCCCCGACCACCTTGGGGATTGTGGTGGCCCCGAAGTCGATATTGCCGGGATCTTCCCGCTCGGGGCTGTAGGCGATGGCGAAGTCGGTCCCCGATTTCAGGCCGGTGGCGGCCTCCAGGATCGGTCGGATCAGTTCCTCGCTGGTGCCGGGATAGGTGGTGGATTCCAGCACCACCAGCTGACCCCGGCGCAGATGCCGCGAAATCGTCTTCGCACAGTCGGCCACATAGGAAAGGTCCGGCTCCCGGTGGACGTTCAGCGGGGTGGGCACGCACATCAGCAGGGCGTCGGCGGCGGCCAGGCGCGCCTCATCGGTGGTGGCCTCCAGCCGTCCGGTGGCGCCCATGGCCGCGACCCGGCCGTCGGAGATGTGCTTGATATAGCTGCGCCCGGCCTGCAGGGCCGCGACCTTGGCGGCGTCCGGGTCATAGGCCAGAACCCGGAACCCCTTGCCGATGAAGCCCTCAGCCAGGGGCAGGCCCACATAGCCGAGGCCGATGACGCCGATGATCAGGTCCCGCGAGTCTGCGCGGGCCTCGAAGGCGGCGGCCATCTGGTCCGGGCTCGGACGGTCTCCGTCCAGGGCGGGTCCGCTCATGCGTTGCGACCAGCGAAGGCGCGGACCGCGGCGATGATCTGATCCTGCACGTCGGCCTCCAGATAGGGGTGCATGGGCAGGCTGATGACCCGCTCGGCCGCCGCCATCGTCGCCGGCAAGCCGCCCGGCCCCACAGGATAGCCGGAATAGACCCCCTGCTTGTGGATCGGGATCGGATAATAGACCGCGGTGGGGATTTCGGCGGCCTTCAGATACGCGGCCAGACCGTCGCGGTCGTCGGTCTCGATGGTGTACTGCGCCCAGACCGAGACGCCGCCGTCGATCACCGGGGGTGTGCGCACCACGTCGGAGAGGCCCTGGGCGTAGCGGTCGGCCACGCGGTTCCGCGCCTCGATCTCGTCGGCGAATATGGAGAGCTTCTGCAGCAGGACGGCGGCCTGGACCGTGTCCATCCGCGCGTTCATGCCGATCCGCATGTTCAGATACTTGGGATCGTGGTCGAAGGTGCGGCCCTCGAGGTCGGACTTCACCGCCTGGCCGTGCACGCGCAGAGAGACCAAAAGGTCGTGCAGGCGCGCGTCCTTGCAGAGAACCGCCCCGCCGTCGCCGTAGCAGCCCAGCGGCTTGGCCGGGAAGAAGCTGGTGGTGGCCACATCGGCCCAATGCAGCGGGTGATGGCCATTCAGGGTGCAGCCGAAGCCTTGCGCGGAATCGGCGATCAGCTTCAGGCCGTGCTTGCGGCAGACCGCGCTGATCGCCGGATAGTCGGCGGGCTGGCCGAACAGGTCGACAGCGATCACCGCCTTGGGCGTCAGCTGGCCTTCGGCCTTCACCGCGGCGATGGCCGCGTCCAGGTGGGCGGCGTCCATATTGTAGGTGTCGGGCAGGATGTCGACGAAGACCGGCGAGGCGCCCACCAGGGGCACGACCTCAGCGGTGGCCGCAAAGGTGAACGAGGGGCAGAAGACCGCGTCCCCGGGGCCAATCCCCCAGGCCATCAGCGGCAGGATCAGCGCCTCGGTGCCCGAGCCGCAGGACAGCACATGCGGCGCCTGGCCGAATTCGCCGAGGGCCGCCTCGAAAGCTGTGACCTGCGGTCCCATGACATAGGCGCCCGAGCGCACCACCTCGAGGATGGCGGCTTCCAGCGGTTCGCCGAGGCGCTTGCGCTGGGCCTGCAGGTCAATGAACGGAATCGGCATGGCGTTACTCGCGGGTCTTTAGGCGGCGGTACATGCCACGGCCCCCGAGGTCACGCCAAACACGGATGTTTTCGCAAGGTTTCGCCGCGCCGGCGCGGTCCGGCGCGGCTTGGCCTTGCGATCAGATCTGCCGGGCGCGGCCTTCCCAATAGGGGGCGCGGACCTTGTTGCGCTGGATCTTGCCGGCTTCGCTGCGGGGCAGCTCGGTGACGAAGTCCAGGCTGCGCGGGACCTTGAAGCCGGGCAGGGCCTTGCGGGCGAAGTCGAGGATTTCGTGGGCCAGGTCGTCGCTGGGCTCGTAGCCTTCATTGAGCATGATGACCGCCTTCACCTGCTCGCCCCATTCGGCGTGCGGGATGCCGACGGTGGAGGAGTCGGCGACGGCCGGGTGCTTGATCAGCTCGTTGTCGATTTCCTGCGGGTAGATGTTCACGCCGCCCGAGATGATGGTCTCGGCGCTGCGCCCGGTGAGGAAGAGGTAGTCGTCCTCATCGAAATAGCCGACGTCGCCCATGGTGAAGAAGTCGCCGACCCGGGAGGCCTGGGTCTTGGCTTCGTCCTTGTAGTACTGGAAGCCGCCGCCGGGGGGCAGCTGGTGATAGATGGTGCCGGGCACGCCGTTGGGGCAGTCATTGCCCTGTTCGTCGATGATGCGGACCTGCAGCATGGCCGGGCGCTTGCCGACGGAGCCGGGCTTTTTCAGCCACTCCTCGGAATTGATGGTGAAGCCTGCGCCGCCTTCGGAGCCGGCATAGTACTCGCTGAGCACCGGGCCGAACCACTCGATCATGGCCTGCTTGACCTCGGGCGGGCAGGGCGCCGCGCCGTGGACGATGTAGCGGACGTGGTCGACGGGGTATTTGGCCTTCACCTCGGCCGGCAGATCCAGCAGGCGCTGGAACATGATCGGCACCATGTGCAGGTGGGTGACCTTCTGCTCGCTGATGGTGCGCAGGACCTGTTCTGAATCCCACTTGTCCATGAAGATCAGGGTCGAGCCCGTGCCCATGGCGGCGCGGACATCGAAGGCCAGCGGGGCGGCGTGATAGGCCGGGCCTGCGCAGAGCTGGATCGAGGTGTCGTCGTAGCCGCGGCCGGCCAGGATGCTCGCAGGCGTGACCGCGGCGACGGGGCGGAAGACGCCCTTCGGCCGACCGGTGGTGCCCGAGGTGTACATCATCTGGTTGCCCAGGACGGGGTCTTCGATGTCGGAGCCGTCCAGATCGGCCAGGGCCGCGTCATACTCGACAAAGCCGTCGATGGCGCCGCCGACCGACAGCTTCAGGGTGGCGTTAGGGCAGTTGCCGGCGGCCTCGGCCATCACCGCCACGCGGGCGTCGCCGACCAGCACCTTGGCTTCGCAATCGTTGATGATGTAGGCGATTTCGTCGGCGTTCAGGTGCCAGTTGACCGGCGTGATGCGGACGCCCGCCCGCATGGTGGCGGCCAGGACTTCAATGAATTCAGCGCGGTTGGAGCAGACCAGGGCCAGGCTGTCGCCGGGCTTCACGCCGTGCTGACGGAAGAGGCGGGCCAGCCGATTGGCGTTGGCGTTGACCTCGGCGAAGGTCCGCGTCCGGCCGTAGGGGTCGATGACCGCGGGCTTGTCGGGCTGGACATCGGCCCAGACGGCCATGGTCATGCCGTTGATCGCCGCCTGATCCAGGCGTTCTTCCAGGCCGACGCGCTCTTTCAAATCTTCCATCAAATTCCTCCCGGCGCCTGCTGTCCGAAGCTTCGGGACGCAGGTCGCATCTGATTATCGTTGCGGACGGCCGTTCACCGGAGGGGCGCAGACGCAATATGCCTGCCCGCCCGCCGAACCGTCATCGGCGCTCACAATGACAGCGGAATTCCGCAACGACAACGCCCGCCCGATCCGAACTTGGGCCGGATTGAGCGGGCGAGGGGAGATGCGTCAGGGCCTAGAAGGTGCGCTCGGCCCAGCGGGTGACGAAGTAGCCGGCGGTGGCCGAGGCGCCGGTCAGCACCGTGCCCCAGGCGATGTCGGCGAGCGTGATGTGGGTCGCCCAGACCTTCAGGGTCGCCTGATTGGTCAGGTCGTAGGTGGCGTAGCAGAGGAAGCCGAGGATGGCGCCGGTGGTCAGCGCCTGGGTCCAGACGCCGTCGCGCACCGCCGGGCTGACCGCCAGGATCATGATCCCGGCGATGTAGATCAGATAGAAGGCAATGGCCGGCGGCAGGGAAAACTGGTCGGCCAGCACCGCATTAAGGGTCGGTCGATAGAGCTTTGGTCCCGCCGTGGTCAGCCAGACCGCGTCGATGAGGGCGAAGGCCAGGCCCGTGCCCAGATAGCCGATGACGTATTTCAGCATGGTCTTATCCTTCAGGCCGAGGGTTTCAGGCGATAGTGGCTGACGCCCCATTCCTGCCCGTCCCGGTGGCCGAACAGGCCGGCCGTGGCCAGGAAGAACAGCCGCCAGCGGCGGCGCCACAGGGGCGCCGCATCCCCATAGACCTCGGCGAGCACTTCGCGCAGGGCGGCGTCATGGCGGTCGAAGCTCTCCAGCCAGTGGAGGGCCGTGCGCTCATAGTGCTGGCCCGACCAGCGCCAGTCGGCCTCGACCTCGAACAGGTCGGGAAACTGGGCCATCAGCCCGTGGCTCGGCATCACGCCGCCGGAGAAGAAGTGCTGGGCGATCCAGTCGGCCTCGTCCTCGACATCGAAACGATAGGGCGTGGTCCGGTGGGTGAAGACGTGGATGAAGGCCCGGCCGTCCGGCTTCAGCCAGCCCCGCACCCGGGTCAGCAGGGCGCGCCAGTTGGCCATGTGCTCGAACATCTCCACCGAGACGACGCGGTCGAATCGGCCAGGGGCCTCAAAGACGTTCATGTCGGCGGTCAGCACCGTGATGTTGGTCAGGCCAAGGGCGGCGGCCCGGCCGCGAATGAATTCCCCCTGGCTGGCGGAATTCGACACCGCCGTGATCCTGGCGTTCGGCAGGGCGCGGGCCATCCAGAGGGTGAGGGAGCCCCAGCCGCAGCCCAGCTCCAGAATCTCCTGGCCATCGGCCAGTCCCGCATGCTCGGCGGTTTCGGACAGGGCGTTCTCCTCGGCCGCCGCCAGGTCCTCGACGCCGCGGCCATAGAGGCAGGAGGAATACTTTAGCTGCGGTCCAAGGACCTTCTCGAAGAAGGCGGCCGGCAGTTCGTAGTGTTGGTCGTTGGCTGCGGCGGCGTGCTCGGCGATGGGCCGCTGGGCCATTTCCTGGGCGAAGGCGGTTTCAGCGTCCGGCCCGGACTGACCCAGTTGCCGACGGGCGTTGGCCACCAGCAGTTCGATCGCCGCCCGGCGCATGATATCGGGGATGGGCGCGCCCTCGAAGGCCTGGACGGTCGAACTGATGAAACTCACGGGCGATGCTCCTGGCTACGGGGGTTCGGGCCCGGGGGTAGAAGCGGAACCCTCAAGCCAAACCTTCCCTTGATTACGCGCAAGGCGGAGGTTCGGATGCGCCGTTCCGGCTGCATCCGATGGCGCATTCGCGCCGTATCGCCTCTCGCCGGGACGCACCGTGGCGTCACCGACGAGAGATTGGAGTTCCCGTGGGCGTAGAGAGCACTTCCAGGCCGTTGCGTATCGCCGTTGTGGGGGGCGGCGTTTCCGGACTTTCCGCCGCCTGGCTCCTGAGCTCTCGCCACGAGGTGACCCTGTTCGAAGGCGACGGCCGCGTCGGCGGCCACGCCCACACGGTGGAGGCGCCCGGCGGCCCCGAAGGCGTGATCCCGGTCGATACCGGCTTCATCGTCTTCAACGAGGACAACTATCCGAACTTCACCGCCCTGCTGAAGCATCTGGAGACGCCCAGCATCGACGCCGACATGGCGCTCAGCGTCTCCCTGGATGACGGGGCGTTCGAGTACTCGTCCGGTTCGCTCTTCGCCCAGAAACGCAACTTCTTCAGCGCCCGCTACTGGGGCATGCTGCGGGACGTCACCCGCTTCTACCGCAACGGGCCCAAGGATCTGGCCGAGCTGGACTCGCCCCTGACCAGCCTGGACGACTATCTGAAGCAGAAGGGCTACTGCCAGGCCTTCCGCGACGACCACCTGCTGCCCCAGGCGGCGGCCATCTGGTCGACGCCGCTCGCGGCGATCCGGGAATATCCGGCCGCGGCCCTGATCCGCTTCTTCCAGAACCACGGCATGATGCAGGTGTTCGGCCGCGGCCTCTGGCGGACGGTCGAGGGCGGCAGCCGCGCCTATGTCGGGAAGCTGGTGGACGCCTTCCGGGGCGAGGTGCGCACGGGCGTGCGGGTCACCGGCGTGCGGCGCGAGGCCGGCGGGGTCGATATCCGCCTGGCGAGCGGTCAGGTGGAGCGCTTCGACGAGGTGGTGATCGCCACCCACGGCGATCAGGCCCTGGCCCTGCTGGAGGATCCCACGGCGGAGGAGACGCGGCTCCTATCGGCCTTCCGCTACACCCGCAACCTGGCGGTGCTGCACACCGATCCGGCCCTGATGCCGCGCCGCCGGGCGGCCTGGACCAGCTGGAACCACATCGGCCGCCGCAACGCCCCACAGGAGGGCTGCGTCACCTATTGGATGAACCGGCTTCAGAGCCTGCCGGCCAAGCCGGAACTGTTCGTCACCCTCAACCCGACCCGGGAGATCGCGGCCGACGCGGTGATCCGCACCGATGTCTATGACCATCCCCTGTTCGATGGCGGGGCGATCGCCGCCCAGCAGGAGCTCTGGGGTCTGCAAGGCGTGAAGCGGACCTGGTTCTGCGGCTCCTACTTCGGGCATGGCTTCCATGAGGACGGCCTGCAGTCGGGCCTGGCCGTGGCCGAGCAATTGGGCGGCGTGCGCCGGCCCTGGTCGGTGAAGGACGAGTCCGGACGCATCCACGTGGCGACTCAGGCTCCCGGCGCCCTGGCCGAGGCCGCCGCGTGAGCCAGCGCGCCAGCGCCCTCTATCCCGGCCTCGTCGCTCACCGACGGACGCGCCCACGGGCGCACGCCCTGCGCTATCGCATCTTCATGTTGCTGCTGGACCTGGATGAAGGTCCGGCGCTGGCCCGGGGCCTCCGTCTGTTCGGCTTCGATGCGCCTGGCCTGACCAGTTTCCAGACCCGCGACCATGGGGATGGTTCCGACACTCCGCTGAAAATGCAGGTGGAACGGCATCTGGCCGAGGCGGGCGTTGAGGCCGGCGGGGCGGTGCGTCTGCTTTGCATGCCGCGGGTGCTGGGCGGAGTGTTCAACCCGCTGAGCGTCTATTTCTGCCATCGGCCGGACGGGGCGCTCTGCGCGATCCTCTATGAGGTCAACAACACGTTCGGCGACCGCCACAGCTATCTGATCCCCGTGGCGGATGACGGGCCAGGCGGCGTCGTGCGCCAGACCGCCGACAAGGTGTTCTTCGTCTCGCCCTTCATGGACATGGACCTGACCTACGCCTTCAAGGTCCGCCCGCCGGGTCCGGGCGGACTGGCGGTGAGCATCGACGTGGCCGACGCCGGGGGACCTCTGTTGTCGGCCAGTTTCGTGGGCCAGTCCCGGCCCCTGGAAGACCGCCATCTGCTGGCCGCCTGGCTCGCCCACCCCTGGATGACGCTGGGCGTCATGGGCGCGATCCACTGGGAGGCCCTGAAGATCTGGCTGAAGGGCGAGCGGATCCGGCCAAGGCCCCAGGCGCCGCAGAACCCCGTCACCCTGACGCCACAGGCCAGACCCCTGGCGGCCTGACGCCAACTTGTCTGCCCTGTCTGGCCGCCCGCATGGGGGTGGATGTCACGTAGGCTGACTATTTGGCGGGCGCGTCAAAAGATGGTGGCGCGACCCCTGGTGGCGCCGCATGATGGCGTCATATCAAGATTGGACATTTTCAGATGAGTGATTCACGCCCCTCCCCCAGGGATGCGGCGGCGGATTCTGTGTCGATTGACGTCTCGGCTATGCCCCGGGTGCTGCGCAGAATCATGGGGTTGGCCCTGCGCTATCCAGGCCTGGTCGCCCTGGCCGTCGGCTGCTCCATCGGCGCAGCCCTGTTCAGCCTCACCCTGCCGCGCCTGTTCGGCCAGGCGGTGGACCAGGCCCATCTGCTGCTCGCCAGTGAAGCCGCCAGCACCGAGGATGTGCAGCGCGCCCTGGTCAGCACGGCTCTTCTTGTTCTCGGCGCCGCGAGCCTGCGCGGACTGCTGACCGGCTATGGCGGCTATGTGGCCGAAAAGGTCAGCCAGAAGGTGGCCTACGACCTGCGGCTGTCCTTTTTCCAGCAGCTCCAGCGCCTGTCCTTCGGCTTCCACGACAAGATTCACTCCGGCGACCTGGTGACCCGGGGCATGTTGGACCTGGAGGGGACGCGGGCCTTCATCCAGGGCGGCATGATGCAGACCCTGACGCTGGTCATGCTGCTGTCGGTCTCGGCCTTCATGATGTTCTCGACCGACGTGACCATGGCCTTCCTGGCCCTGGCCTTCGTGCCGTTCGCCAGCTGGGTGCTGGCGCGGATGGGGATCATGCTGCGGGTGACCTGGTTGCGGGTCCAGCAGCTCATGTCGGTGCTGACGCTGACCATGGAGGAGAACCTCCAGGGCATCCGGGTGGTGCGCGCCTTCTCGGCCAAGGCCTTCGAGATGGGCAAGTTCGACGTCGCCGCCGACAACGCCCTGCAATATTCGTTCAAGCGCATCACCCTGCGCTTCCGGGCGATCACCGCCATGACGCTGAGCTACTACGGCTCCATGGCCCTGCTGCTCTGGTACGGCGGCCACCAGGTGATCGCCGGCGCCATGTCGGTCGGCCGGCTCACCGAATTCCTCGCCTATATGACTCTGCTGCAGGCGCCGATCCGGCAGATCGCCATGATCTTCGCCTCCGCCGCGCGGGCCACCTCGTCCGGCGGCCGGGTGTTCGAGGTCCTGGACCTGGAGCCCGAGATCGCCGACGCGCCGGGCGCCCGGCCGCTCGCGCCGACGCAAGGAATCTTGCGCTTCGAGCATGTGGACTTTTCCTATGACGAGGGCCGCCCGGTTCTGAGCGATGTCAGCTTCGAGGTCCGGCCGGGCCAGACCCTGGGCGTCGTCGGCGCGCCGGGCAGCGGCAAGTCGACCATCGCCAACCTGATCCCCCGCTTCTACGACGTGACCGGCGGCCGTATCACCATCGACGGCCAGGACATCCGCGAGGTCAGCCTGGCCTCGCTGCGGGAATATGTCGGCCTGGTGCAGCAGGAGGCCTTCCTGTTCGACACCACCGTGACCAACAATGTCGCCTATGCCGATCCCTGGGCCGAGGAGGACCGCATCGTCGGCGCCGCCCGCACCGCCCAGCTGCACGACTATATCGCGGGCCTTCCCACGGGATACACGACCCGGGTGGGCGAGCGGGGCGTGGCCCTGTCCGGCGGCCAGCGCCAGCGGATGTCCATCGCCCGCGGCGTGGTGCCGGGGCCCGGCGTCATGATCTTCGACGACTCCACCGCCGCCATCGACGCGGTCACCGAGCGCAAGGTCCGCGACGCCCTGGCCAGCGCCACCAAGGCCAAGGCGACCGTGATCATCGCCCACCGGCTTTCGTCCCTGATGCACGCCGACCAGATCATCGTGCTGGATGAGGGCCGCGTGGTGGAGCGAGGCGACCACCGCAGCCTGGTGGCGGCCGGCGGCGTCTATGCCGACCTCTACGCCCTCCAGACCCGCGCCGATCATGTGGGGCTGTCCGAAGACCTTCCGCCGGAGCCGACGGCCGATCCCGAAGTGGTCGCCAACCAGATCCAAGGGGTGCGGGCATGAGCGATTTCGTCTTCGATCGCGGGACCGACGTCGCCTCGCAGACGCCCCGCCGGCCCCGGGCCACGCTGGGCAGCGATGACGCCGAGGAGATCTTCGCCTCGATCAACCCCAAGGTCCTGGGGCGGTTCGTCCACTATCTGAAGCCGCACAAGGCCTTCGTCATCGGCGCGCAAATCTCCGTGCTGATCTCCGCGGCCACAGCCATCGCCATCCCCTATATGATCGGCCAGGCGGTGAACGCCGCGGTCGGCGGCGGCGACAATGCGCGGCTGGATCAGATCATCGCCATCTTCGTCGGCGTGGTGATCCTGAACGCCGGGGCCTTCTTCCTGGAACAGTGGATGAGTTCGCGGTTGGCCCAGCGGGTCATCTTCGACGTCCGCCGCTCCATGTTCAGCCACTTCCAGGACGTGTCCCTGTCCTTCATGGACAAGACCCATGTGGGCCGAATCATGGCCCGGCTTCAGGGGGACGTGAACGCCCTGCAGGAGTTCCTCGAGAGCACGACCGGGGCTGTGGGCGACATCGCGCTCCTGATCGGCATCACGGTCGCCCTGCTCAGCATGGACCTGCAACTGGGCTTGCTGACCCTGACGGTGATCCCGGCCCTGATCGTCGTCCGGGCCATCTGGCTGCCCTTTTCCAAGAAGACCTTCCGTGAGGCCCGCGACGCCTCGTCCACGGCCAACAGCGCGCTCGCCGAGAACATCCAGGGGGTTCGAACCGTCCAGGAGAGCCGTCGCGAGGCGATGAACTTCGAGCTCTATTCGGAGAAGGCCCGGGAGAACATGAACGCCCAGAACAACTCGGCGGCCATGACCCAGGTGATGGTCCCGACGGTGGACGTTCTGACCGGCCTCGCCATGGGCATCGTCATCGTCGTCGGTGGCAACGCCGTGCTCGGGGGCCGCCTCGACGTCGGCGTCATGGTCGCCTTCATCTTCTATGTGCAGCGGTTCTTCGACCCCGTCCGCATGCTGTCCATGCAGTACACCATCATGCAGCGGGCCATGGCCGCGGGGCATCGCATCTTCGAAGTGCTCGATGTCCCGGTGACGATCGTCGACAAGCCGGACGCCGAACCCCTGGCCGACTTCGAGCCGACGGTCGAATTCCGCAATGTCACCTTCGGCTATGACCCGGCCCGGCCAGTGCTGCACAATGTGAGCTTCGAGGTGAAGCCCCGCCAGGTGGTGGCCCTGGTCGGCCCCACGGGCTCAGGCAAGACCAGCATCATCGCGCTGGCCCACCGCTTCTATGAGGTGGACAAGGGCCAGGTGCTGATCGGCGGCCGCGACGTGCGCGACGTGACGCTGGAGTCGCTCGGCCGCAACATCGGCATGGTGCTGCAGGAGCCCTTCCTGTTCAGCGGCACCATCGAGGAGAACATCCGCTACAACACCGAAGGCGCCACCCGCGAGGACGTGATCGCGGCGGCCAAGTCGGTCTCGGCCCATGACTTCATCATGCGCCTGCCCGAGGGCTACGACACCCAGCTCGGCCAGCGGGGCCGCAATATCTCGCTGGGCCAGCGGCAGTTGCTGTCCTTCGCCCGGGCGCTGGTGGCCGACCCGCAGATCCTGATCCTCGACGAGGCCACGGCCAACATCGACTCCTTCACCGAACAGGCGATCCAGAAGGCGTTGAAGGTGCTGTTCGCGGGCCGGACCTGCATCGTCATCGCCCACCGCCTGGCCACGATCCGCGACGCCGACAAGATCATCGTCCTGCAGCAGGGCCACATCCTGGAGCAGGGGCCGCATGAGGTTCTGATGGCCAATGAGGGCCTCTATTCACGGCTCTACACCTCGGCCCACGCCTCCTTCGACGACGCCCAGGTGGCCGCCACCGGCGACGCGGAGTTCGCGACCCGGACATGATCGCGCCGCTCGACCTGCCCGCGCCCCTGGTCCGAACGCTGGATCGCCTGTCGCTGGCGGCGGGCGGACTTGATGGGCCCTGGTGGATCTTCGGCAGCGCCGCCATGAGGCTGATGGGAGCTGCGGACATCGAGGCGGAGGACGTGGACCTCCTGCTCGGACAGGCTGACGCCGAACGACTGGCCGCCCGTCTCGGGGCCGCCCGCATCGAGGGCGCTGGCGAGCGGTTTCGTTCGGCCTATTTCGCCAAGGCGCAGACAGACGACCTGCGTATCGAGATCATGTCGGGCCTGGAGGTCCGGACCGCAGAGGGATGGCGGCGGGTCTCGCCCAGGACCCGGACCCTGGTGGCCTGGGCGCCCCACCCCCTGCCCCTGCCTGACCGGGAAGAACTCATCGAGATCTGCCGCCTGTTCGGCCGCCCCAAGGACATTGCGCGCGCCGCAATGCTGGAACAGCTCAGCGGCTGACCCTTCCTTCCCCGGCTTGAAGGGGTTTAGGAACCAAGGCCGTCGTTGAGGACGACTGTCACCTCAGGGCAGGGCGAGACCACGTTCGCCCCGTCGTGCGCGGCGCGGATGTCCAGCCGTATCGCCTGCGGCGGTCCCCAGGGAGTCGCGAGGATCAACTGGGTTGAGCCCAGGTCGAACCCCGCGCCTTCATAGGGCGGTAGATGAGATCGCACAGGGCCGAGGGGCTGGGTCCCCAAGGCCGCGAGAACTCCACGGGCCGCTTCCAGGTCAGCCTCGGGAAGCCAGACGCGGGAGAGGATGGCCGCGCCTGCCCCTGGCGCTGTGGGATCGTAGAGCGGACTTGCGAAGTCCGGCGGGCTGGGGGCGCCAGGGTGGTAGGCGATCACAAACATCTGGGAGGCCAGCCCCTGTCCTTTTCGGAACGACAGCAGGTCCCAGGGCGCCTCAAGTTCTGGCTGCGCCGCATCGGCCCGGCGGGCCGCCTTGGCGCGCAGGCCGACGGCTGTGACTTGGCGTTCGATCTGGTCGATGTCGCCGTTCAGGCCAAGCAGCCGGTGATAGGGACGGACGCCATCTGGCCCTGGCCCGACCTGATGGACATCGAGGAATGGCCCATTGGCGAACCGAACGCCGCGGGCCACGAGCGTCCCGCCAGGCGCGTAGCCGTCGACAATCCCCAGATGGGTGGCCTTGGCGATGATCCGCAGCAGCTCATCTCTCTGGTCGGTCCAGATGGCGATGTGGTCGAGGGCGATCATCGGTCTAGCCTGCGTCTATCGGTCCGGCGCCAGGCCTGGCCTGGCCTCCACGTCGCGGGCGGTGACGGGGTCGCCGCATTCGGAGCAGACCTGGATGGCGTGGAAGTCGCAACCGCAGCCCTTGTGTCGACGCAGGATCGGCGGGCCATCAGCGCCGGCATAGTGGCGGTCGCCCCAGTCGACGAGGGCCATGATCACAGGATGCAGGTCCAGGCCCTTGGTGGTCAGGCGGTATTCGTGGCGGACGGGGCGGTCCTGATAGGGGCGGCGTTCCAGCACGCCCTCGGCCACCAGGGTGTTCAGCCGCTCGGTGACGATGCTGCGGGAAATGCCCAGTCTCGCCTGGAACGCCTCGAACCGGCGGACGCCTAAGAAGACGTCGCGCAGGATCATCAGGGTCCAGCGGTCGCCGATCACCGCTAGGGACCGCGCCACCGAACAGGGCTCGCGGGCCAGATCATCCCATCTCATCGAAGCGCCTCCTGCTGCCCGTCAATGATGCGATTGACTCCGTTCAAATTCAATACGAACCTGAGTTCGAATTCAGAACGGAGTAGCTCATGGTCGATCAACCGAGAGGCGCCTGCGTGGTCATCGGCGCCGGGGATGGGGTCGGCGGGGCGATCGCCAAAGCCTTCGCCGCCGAGGGCCTGGTGGCCTGCGTCACGCGGCGGCCCCGCAACGGCGACCAGCTCCAGAGCCTGGCCGACGAGATCATCGCCGCTGGCGGCGAGGCCCGCGCCTATGGCGTCGACGCCCGGGACGAGGCCGAGATGGCCGCCCTGTTCGACCGCATCGAGACCGAGGTCGGACCGATCGAGGTGGTGGTGTTCAACATCGGGGCCAATGTGCGTTTTCCGATCCTGGAAACCACCAGCCGGGTCTTCACCAAGGTCTGGGAGATGGCTTGCTTCGCGGGCTTCCTCACCGGCCGCGAGGCGGCCCGGGTGATGTCGCCAAGGCGGCGCGGGACGATCCTGTTCACCGGCGCCACGGCCTCGGTGCGCGGGCGCGACGGGTTCGCCGCCTTCGCCGCGGCCAAGCACGGCCTGCGCGCGGTCGCCCAGAGCCTGGCCCGCGAACTGGGGCCGCAAGGGATCCACGTGGTCCACATCGTGGTGGACGGCGCCATCGACGGCGTGTTCAGCCGTAGCAACATGCCCGACATCGAAAAGCGTCTGGCCGAGGACTCCATCCTCAAGCCCGCCGACATCGCCGCCACCTATGTGGCCCTGCACCGCCAGGCGCGGTCGGCCTGGACCCATGAACTCGATCTTCGTCCGTGGTCGGAGAGCTGGTGAGCAAGGAGAGAGCCCCTATGGCCGCCACCCTGGAATTCCTGTTCGATTTCGGCAGTCCCAACGCCTACCTGTCCTGGCGCGCTCTGCCGCCGATCCTGGCCCGCACCGGCGCCGACCTGGCTGTGCGGCCGGTCCTGCTGGGCGGCCTCTTCAAGCTGACGGGCAATCAGTCGCCGGTGCAGGCCTTCGCCGAGGTGAAGGGCAAGCTCGCCTATGAAAACCTGGAGACCCGGCGGTTCGTCGCCCGCCATGGGCTCTCGGCCTTCCAGATGAACCCGCACTTTCCGGTCAACACCCTGCTGATCATGCGCGGCCTGGTCGCCGCCCGGCGGGCCGGCGTCGAAACCCCCTATATCGAGGCCGTCCTGGCGGCCATGTGGGAGGACGGACGCAAGATGGATGATCCGACCGTGGTGGCCGAAGTCCTCTCCGCCGCCGGCCTCGACGCCCGCGGCCTGCTGGAGGCGACGCAAGACCCCGACGTCAAGGCCGAGCTGCTGGCCGGGACGGAAGCCGCGGCCGCCCGGGGCGCATTCGGCGTTCCTACCTTCTTCGTGGGCGAGGAGATGTTCTTCGGCAAGGACCGGCTGGCCCAGGTCGAGGAGGCGCTCAGCGCCTGAGGCGTGCGACGCCCATTGCGCAGGATCAAGGCGCAGCCCACATTCGCGGCGAAACTGCGCCATCACCGCTTTGGAGCGCCCGCCTTGACCCGACTGTTCGCCCGCCTCGCCCGCGTCGCCGTCCTGATCGCCGTCCCGCTGGCGCTCGCCGGCTGCGGCATCAACACCATTCCCACCAAGGACGAGCGCGCCAAGGCCGCCTGGGCCGAGGTGCAGAACCAGTATCAGCGCCGCTCGGACCTGATCCCTAACCTGGTCTCCACCGTCCAGGGCTTCGCCGCCCAGGAGCGTGAGGTCCTGGTGGCCGTCACCGAGGCGCGGGCCTCGGCCACCCAGGTCCAGGTCAACGCCGACACCGTCACCGACCCTGAGCAGTTCCAGCGGTTCGCCGAGGCGCAGAACCAGCTGTCGGGCGTGCTGGGCCGGCTGATGATGATTCAGGAGCGCTATCCGGAGCTGAAGTCCAACCAGAACTTCCTGGCCCTTCAGAGCCAGCTCGAAGGCACTGAAAACCGTATCGCCATCGCCCGGCGCGACTACAATGAGGCGGTGCGCGACTACAACACCGAGATCCGCACCTTCCCGGGCGCCATCTGGGCCAACACGGTCCATGGCTGGGCCGAGCCCATGCAGACCTTCGAGGCGTCGGCCTCGGCGCAGACCGCGCCGACGGTGACCTTCGAACAGCCGGCGGCGCCGGCCGCGCAGCCTCCGGTTCCCGCGCCCGCGCCGCTTCCGGCGCCGGCCCCTGCCGCTGAGCCCGCGCCGGCCCAATGAAGTCGCTTGGCGCGCTCTGCGCCCTGGCCTTTGGTCTCGTCCTGGCGTTGGCCGGGACGGGACACGCCCAGACCGCGCCCAGCTTTCCGGCGCTGACCGGACGCGTGGTCGATGGCGCGAACATGCTGTCGGCCCAGACCGAGGCGCAGCTGACCCAGCAACTGGCTGCGCTGGAAACTTCCACCGGCCGCCAGCTGGTGGTGGTCACCCTGGCCGATCTTCAGGGCTATGAGATCGAGGACTACGGCTATCAGCTCGGCCGTCATTGGGGGATCGGCGACGCCGAGACCGATTCCGGCGCCCTGTTCATCGTCGCCCCCAACCAGCGCAAGGTCCGCATCGAGGTGGGCTATGGTCTGGAGCCGATCCTCACCGACGCCCTGTCCTCCACCATCCTCCAGGCCGTGGTCCTGCCGCAGTTTCGCGACGGCGCCATGGAAGAGGGCGTGATCGCCGGGACCCAGGCCATCATCGATCAGCTGGCCCTGCCGGAAGACGAGGCCATGGCCCGGGCCGCGGCGGCGGCCGAACAGCCCCAAGCCGAAGAGGGCCTGATCGCGCCGATCATCTTCGTCCTGTTCATCGTGCTCTGGATCATCGGCGGCTTCATGGGCGCCTTCGGGCGAGGCCGCGGACGGCGGGGTCGGGGGAGCAGCCTCTGGTGGCTCCTGCCCCTGCTGCTCTCCAGCAGCGGCGGTCGCGGGGGCGGCGGCGGTGGTGGTTTCGGCGGGGGCGGCGGGTTTGGCGGCGGCGGCTTCTCGGGCGGCGGCGGCGGTTTCGGCGGCGGCGGATCCTCGGGGAGCTGGTGAGATGCTAAGCGATCAGGACACCCAGAAGGTCAAGGCGGCCGTCCGCGCCGCCGAGACCCGCACCCGCGGCGAGCTCTATTGCGTCATCGCCGAGGAATCCTCCGACTATCGCGAGACCCCGTTCCTGTGGGCGGGCCTGACGGCGCTGGCGGCGCCCGCCATCCTGCTGTTGGCCGGGGTGCAGGTTTCGGTCCCCGACGCCTTTGCGCCCTGGACCGCAGCCCAGGCCGGCGCGGCGGCCGAGATGGCGGTGCGTGGCGCGCTGACCGCGACCCTGGTCCTGCAGGCGGTGCTGTTCATCCTGGTCGCGGCGGTGGGCTCGCTGGAGCCGGTCCGTCGGTTCATGACGCCGCGCAGCGTCAAGCTGGATCGCACGCGGTGCCATGCCCAGGAACTGTTCCTGGCCCGCAACCTGCACCAGACCCGCGAGCGCACCGGTGTGCTGATCTTCATCTCCCTGGCCGAACACGCCGCCGAGCTGATCGCCGATGAGGGCATCGCCGCCGTGGTGGATCAGAAGCGCTGGGACGACGCCATCGCCACCCTGGTCTCCGAGGCCAAGGCCGGGCGGCCCGGCGACGGCCTGGCGGCGGCCGTCACCCAGGTGGGCGATATCCTGGCCGAGCATTTCCCGGCCGACCCGAACGACAATCCCAACGAGCTGCCGGACGCCGTCATTCAGATCCCGCAGCTCTGACGCGGCGCTCGAACAGGCGTTTACACCGCCCCTGCGCACCCCGTACTCTCGGTATCTGAGGAAACGAGAACAAGGGGACGGGGCATGGCCTACGAGCTCAACGTCAACGGCAAGGCGATGACCGCCGACGTGGAGGCCGATACGCCGCTCCTTTGGGTGCTGCGCGATACGTTGGGCCTCGTGGGGACCAAGTACGGCTGCGGGATCGCCCAGTGCGGCGCCTGTACGGTCCATGCCGACGGCGCGCCGATCCGCGCCTGCGTGACGCCCGTCGAGGCCATCGGCGCCGCCCAGATCACCACCATCGAAGGCGCGGCCGGTCTTGAGGTCGGCCGCCGCGTTCAGCAGGCCTGGAGCGAGCTGGACGTGGCCCAGTGCGGCTACTGCCAGCCGGGCCAGATCATGTCGGCCACCGCCCTGCTGGCGGAAAATCCCTCGCCCAGCGACGCCGATATCGACGCGGCCATGGCCGGAAACATCTGCCGCTGCGCCACCTATGTGCGCATCCGCGCCGCGATCAAGCGCGCCGCCGGCCAGGAGGCCTGAGGACCATGGGCATCATCTCGAACATCGCCGAAGGCTTCTCCCCCTCCCGCCGGGCCGTCCTGGCCGGCGGCGGCGCGGGCGGCCTGGTCCTGGCCTTCAGCCTCGGCGGCAAGGGCGTGGCGGCTGACACGCCGACGGCGCTGAACGCCTATGTGCAGATCGCCACGGACGGCATCGTCACCATCGTCTCCAAGAACCCGGAGATCGGCCAGGGGATCAAGACCTCCCTGCCCATGCTGATCGCCGAGGAGCTGGACGTGGACTGGGCCAATGTCCGCACCGTCCAGGCCGACAACGACCCGGTCGCCTATGGCCGGCAGTTCGCCGGCGGCAGCATGGCCACGCCCCTGCACTGGGACCAGTTGCGCCAGGTGGGCGCTGCCGGCCGGGCCATGCTGCTGGCCGCCGCCGCCGCTGATTGGGGCGTCGAGGCGTCCAGCCTGACCACCGAGCCGGGCGTCGTCGTCCATGCCGCCAGCGGCCGCCGGGCGCCCTATGGGTCCCTCGCCGCCAAGGCCGCAGGCCTGACCGCGCCGGAGCTGTCCAGCGTGCCGCTGAAGGATGCGAGCGCCTATCGCATCATCGGCCAACCCATCCCCCAGGTGGACACCGCCGCCATCGTCACCGGCCAGCCCCTGTTCGGCATCGATATGCGCCTGCCGGGCATGCTGTACGCCGCCTACGCCAAGGCCCCGGTGTTTGGCGCCAAGGTGGCCAGCGCCGACCTGGCCGCAGCCCAAGCGGTCAAAGGCGTGCGTCGGGCCTTCGTGGTCGAGGGCGGGACCGAGTTCGACGGCCTGCTGCCCGGCGTGGCCGTGGTCGCCGACAGCTGGTGGGCCGCCAACAAGGGCCGCAAAGCGCTAAATGTTCAGTGGGCGGAGCATGCGACCTCCAGCCAGTCCAGCCAGGGCTATGCGGGACAGGCCCGCAGCCTGGTCGAAGCCAAGGCTGGCAAGAGCCTGCGCAGTGACGGCGACGTGGAGGCCGCGCTGGCCAGTTCGGCCAAGACGGTGGAGGCCGACTACTTCTATCCCTTCCTGTCCCACGCGACGTTGGAGCCGCAGAACTGCACGGCCCACTTCCATGACGGCAAGATGGAGATCTGGGCCCCGACCCAGCTGCCCGAGCCCGGCCGCCAGATCGTCGCCAAGACGCTGGGCCTCGCGCCGGAAAACGTCATCGTCCACATGACCCGGTCGGGCGGCGGCTTTGGCCGGCGGCTGATGAACGACTACATGGCCGAGGCCGCCTGGATCGCCAAGGAGATCGGGGCGCCGGTCAAGCTGGTCTGGACCCGCGAAGACGACATGCGCCACGACTTCTACCGTCCGGCGGGCTTCCACCACTTCCGCGGCGGGATCGACGCCTCAGGCAACGTCACCGCCTGGGCCAACCACTTCGTCACCTTCGGCGAGGGCGAAGCCACCGCCCGCAGCGCCGGCATGGCGCCGACCGAATTCCCCGCCCGCTTCATCGACAACTACAGGCTCGACGTCTCGATGATGCCGCTCGGCGTGCCCACGGGTCCGCTCAGGGCGCCGGGCAGCAACGCCATCGCCTTTGTGGTGCAGTCCTTCATCGACGAACTGGCCCATGCCGGCGGGATCGATCCGGTGGAGATGCGCCTGCGCCTGCTGGGCGATCAAGGTCTCGTCGGCGACGACGCCCGCTCGGGCTATGATGCGGCCCGCATGGCCGCCGTCGTGCGACTGGCGGCGGAAAAGTCCGGCTGGGGCGGCGCCCTGCCGGCGCGCCGGGGCAAGGGCATCGCCTTCCACTACAGCCACCTGGGCTATTTCGCCGAGGTCGCCGAGGTTTCGGTGGCCGACGACGGCGCGGTTACGGTCCACAAGGTCTGGGTCGCCGCCGATGTGGGCCGCCAGATCATCAACCCCCTGGGCGCGCTCAACCAGATCGAAGGCTCGGTGATCGACGGCATCTCGGAGATGTTCGGCGAGATCACCATCAAGGACGGCCAGGTCGAGCAGAGCAATTTCGACACCTTCCCCCTGCTGCGCATCGACGCCGCCCCGGTGATCGAGACCCACTTCATCAAGTCCGACAACCCGCCCACGGGCCTCGGCGAACCGGCCCTGCCGCCCGTGGTCCCGGCTGTGACCAACGCCATCTTCGCGGCGACGGGCAAGCGGGTGCGGAGCTTGCCGCTGAAGGCGGGGGAGTTGGTGGCGGGGTAGGCGGCTTATCTGATCTGACAGCCAATCGCTGCGCATTCTCCTTTTGTCGTGTCTCCGGGCGGGGTGCTGTGGCGGCGTTTGCAGAGGTCTACATTGATGAGAGCGGGACCCACGACGGGTCACCTGTCATGTGCGTGGCCGGATATCTCTTCCTGAAAGCAGGAGCAAACCGCTTCACAAGGGAGTGGGGGAAAGTCCTGAAGCGGGAGAAAATTCCCTTCTTCCACATGGTGGACTTCGCGCCCGGCAATCACCCGTTTGACCACATGGACAAGCCGAAGCGCATCGCGATCGAGAAGCAGTTGATTGCCACGATCCATGACTGCGCGGTGTTCGGCTTTTCGGTCACCGTAGATGAGCGAGAGTACAACGAGATTATCACCCCGAAGCCAAGCATCGGCGGGGCATACTCATTCTGCCTGCGGGGCTGCCTTGCTGCAGTTAGCGACTGGCGGAAGCGTACCAATTTCCGAGGTGAGATCGCCTACTTCTTCGAGGCAGGCCACCGAGATCAACGTGAAGCAAACCGGATTATGCACGAGGTGTTCCAGGACGCAGAAGCACGTCGGCGCTTCGCGTACGGGAGTCACACCTTCGTCGAGAAGACAAAGATAGTCCCCCTACAGTCGGCGGATCTTCTGGCGTGGCTTTGGCGCAACGACTTCATCCGTGGGATAAACAAAGTCCGAGTGAGCCGCGCCGACCTCGTGGCTCTTATTAGGCCGCAGGATAAGACCATTGCCTACCGCCGCCCGCTGCTGATGCAGCTTGAGGAGGCAATTACCCGCGTCGGCGGATGGGGGGAATGACTCAGTCGCTTAACACATGCGCTTCTTAGGCGGCGGGGCTTGGCCAGTGAGAAATCGTAGCGCCTGATGCGTACCTACCCGGCTGGTTGACCGACAGCCGAATCTCAATCGCTCACCTGCCCACGCCGCACCTGACCGCCCCCTCAGTGCGGGACGTACTGGCGCAGGACGTCTTCGATGATGCGTTCGAGCTGGTCGAGCGTGTTGCAGGTCTTGGCCAGGTGGCAGAAGGGCAGGTAGCGGTTCATCACGCTGTCGCCCTGATTCCAGTAGCTCTCGGGCTCCGGGTTCAGCCAGATCACCGAGCGCGACCGCTCGTGGATGGTGCGCATGATGTCCAGGCGCGGATCGGCATAGTTGGACCGGGCGTCGCCTAGGAAGATCACCGTGGTGTGGCGGTCGAGCTTGTCGAGATGGTTCTCGGCGAAATCCTGCAGGGCGCGGCCATAGTCGGTCTGCTGGAAGCCGATCAGCTTCAGGACCTCTAGGATCGCCTTGTCCACCCCGTGCTCGTCCAGGATCTGGTTCACCGGGATCATGCGGCCGGAAAAGGCGTAGGCGTCCATCCGGTCGACCACCTCATTGAGGCTGTAGAGGAAGGTCAGCAGGAACTGGGCGGCCGCGGCCACCGACTTGGAGACGTCGCAGATGGCGATGATCTTGGGCTTGTCGACCCGCTCGGTCTTCCAGACGACGTTGAACGGCACGCCGCCATAGGCCATCGACTGGCGCAGCGTCCGGCGGACATCCAGGTGCCCCTTGCGGGCCCGGTTGCGGCGGCGGGAGTATCGGTCGGCCAGGCGCTTGGCCATCTTGCGCACCAGGGCCTGCATCACCTGCAGATCGACCGGATCGATGCCGCCCTCGGCGTTCAACGCCTTGCGGGCCAGAAGCTCCTCGCGCAGCTGGCGGCCGCTCTCGGCGGCATAGAGATCGTGCTGGCGCTGGACATAGCGCTGGGCCTCGGCCGCCACGGCCTTGCGGCCGGCCTCCAGCCGGTCGGCCAGGGCGGCGCCGCCTTCGCCTTCGAGCCTGCGGGCCTGGCTGATGATCTTCTCGATCTCGGCTACGCCCATCTCGTCCAGCAGTCGCCGGGTCAGCCGGCTCTTCTGGGTCGACAGACGGATCTCCGAGACCTGGGCGGCCTGGGCGGCGCGCTCCATGGCCTGGGTGAGCGCGGTCGAATCGCCGGCCAGGATGATCTGGGCCAGCTCGGAGCCGGCGGCCTCTTCGGACACATCCTCCAGCTTCGCCTCAGGCGGCGCGGCCTCACCGCCTTCCGGCGGCGGGGGCGGCGTGGCGAAGTCGAACGGGTCCCGGGCGAAGAAGGCGTCGAAGGCCCGGTCGAACCGGCGCACCTCGTCCTCGCTCTTGGCCAGGGTGGCGCACAGGGCGTCCTTCAGCAGCTCGCGGTCGGCATAGCCGATGCGGGCCACGGCCTCGTGGGCGTCGATGGACTCCACCGGCGAGACCCGCACATCGGCGGCCCGCAGGGCGCGGATGAAGTCCTCCATCTGGTGCTGCATGGCGGCGCCTTAAGGAGTCGTCTGGGCCGTCCGCAGCAGTTCGCTGACCTGCGGCTCGACCATCTGGATGTCCTGCTCATACTTCAGGATCACGTTCAGAGTGTCGCGCACCATGGCCGCGTCCAGGCTGTCGGCATGCATCAGGATCAGCGCCCGGGCCCAGTCGACGGTCTCGGAGATCGAGGGCGACTTGCGCAGGTCCATCTCGCGCAGGGCGTGCACGAAGCCGACCAGCTGGTGGGTCAGGCGTTCCTCGATGTTCGGCACCCGGCTGGCGACGATCCGCCGCTCCAGGCTCGCCTCGGGCAGGGGGATGTGCAGGTGCAGGCAGCGGCGCTTGAGCGCGTCGCCCAGGTCGCGGACATTGTTCGAGGTCAGGAAGACGATGGGCGGGGTCTTGGCCTTGATCACGCCGAGCTCGGGCACCGAGGCCTGGTAGGCCGACAGCACTTCCAGCAGGAAGGCCTCGAACGCCTCGTCGGACTTGTCGATCTCGTCGATCAGCAGCACGCAGCCGTCATCCTCTCGCAGAGCCTTCATCAGGGGCCGGGGCTCCAGGAAGGGCTCGGAGAAGAACATGTCGCCCATGCCGTGCAGGCGCTCCATGGCCTCGTCCATGCCGGCCGCGTCGGCCAGTTCGGCGCCCATGCGGTCCTTGAGGATCTGGGTGTAGAGGAGCTGCTTGCCGTACTTCCACTCGTACAGGGCCTTGGACTCGTCCAGGCCCTCATAGCACTGCATGCGGATCAGCGGCAGGCCGAGCAGGGTGGCGGTCGACAGCGCCAGCTCGGTCTTGCCGACGCCGGCGACCCCTTCCACCAGGATCGGCTTCTGCAGGTGGACCGACATGTAGAGCGCCGTGGCGATCCGGCGCGAGGCGATATAGCCGACGCTGGCCAGGCCCTCCACGAGGGCGTCGACCGAGGCGAATGAATCCGAATCCATCGACGGCGAGGCGTTCGCCGCCTGAGCCAAAATCGTCAAAGTCTCAATCTCTCAAAAATTGGGCCGGCGTTGAAAAATCCGCGGCCCCCTTCGGTGCAATCCGCCGATAGTGCCAATTGCGCGCCGCATAAGGCAAGCCTGATCGCCGGAGCCGTCAGGCGATGCCCTCAAGAGGTGCTCTTCAGGGGGCGGTCTTCAGGAAGTCGAGAATGGCGCTGCGGGCCTCCGGCTCGTCCAGGGTCGGGGCATGGCCGACGCCGTCGATATCCAGGCGGCGCATCTGTGGGGCCAGGGCTTGCATCCGCCCAGCGGTTCCGGTGGTCAGCAGGTCGGACTGGCCCCCGCGGATCAGCAGCAGGGGCCGGTTCATCGCCAGGGCCATGAACAGCGGCCAGAGGTCGGGGCTGGACTGGGTCGATCCGGCCGGCGCGCCGGCGAAGGCCTGGGCGATGGCGGGGTCGTAGTCGGGAACGATCCTGCCTGGCTCGATCTCGCGCCAGGTGCGGCGGGCGAAGGTCATCCAGCCCGCGTCGCTCAGGTTCGGCAGGGCGACGCCGTTCACGGCCCTCGACCGCTGGGCGGCTTCGGCCCAGGAGGCGGCGGGCTCGGCGGCGCCCACATAGCTCCCGATGCGGGTCAGGCCCTCGGTGGCGATCTCGGGTCCGATATCGTTGAGGATGGCGCCGGCGATCAGGTCCGGGCGCAGGGTGGCCAGCGTCATGGCGATCAAGCCGCCCATGGAGGTGCCCAGGAATATCCCCCTGGCGATTCCGGCCTCGGTCATCAGGGCCGCCACGTCGCCGGCATAGACGGCGGGGTTGTAGTTGGACGGGTTGGGGTCGTGGGCCGAGCGACCCCGGCCGCGCACATCCAGGGCCAGGACCCGGCGGCCGGCGGCGGCCATGGCGGGCGCGACGCCGTCGAAGTCGCGGCTGTTGCGCGTCAGGCCGTGCAGGCAGATGACCGGCAGGCGGGCCGGGCCCGCGGCCGGCGCATAGTCCCGGGCTGAGAGTTCGAGCCCGTCGGTGGAGGTCCAGGTCCGCTCGACCCCCTCGCTTGCCGGCCCCGACGCCGGAGGGGGCGAGGACCGACCCGACGGCGGATCAGGGGGCTGACCCGCCGGCCGGGGCGCCGGCGTGGCGCCGAACATCAGGGACAGCATCCGTCGCATGGCGCAGGGTCCTCAGGGGCTCGCCGTCGACCCGACCAGCAAGAGCCCCCGTTGGCAAGGACTCATCCCAGGCCATAGGGGCGATAGGGGCCGGCGATGAGCTGTTCGAAGACCCCCAGGCCGCTCTGTTCGGCCTCGCCCGGCCAGGTCAGCCGCACCCGCGACAGGGCCTGGATGTGGACGTGCTCGGGCGCGCCCATGTCGGCGGCCGCCAGGTCGATATCCTCGCGCTCGACCACCAGTTCGCCCTTATAGGCCCCGTGTCGCCAGGCGCCGGAATAACCGATGCCGCGCATGAGGAAGGTGAGGAAGGGCTCGAAGCTCACCTTGGCTACGCCCCCGTCGATGGGAATCTCCAGCACCCCGCCCTTGGCGTGGCGGGTGCCGGGGATCAGTTCGACGCCGGTCATGCAGGCGGCCTCGGTGTGCTGGCCGCCGCCTTGGGCTGCGCCGTCCAGCAGGACCACCGCGCGGGTGTTCCAGGCCGCGCCGTCCGGATCGGCGTTGACGTGGAAGAAGATGCTGCGGTCGGCGAAGTTCAGCGGGGTCCACTGCCAGAAGAAGCCGGTCATGGTCATGGGGACCGGCGGCTGCGGATCTGGCGCGCCCACCGGCCGCACCCCCCAGGAGCGGTCGCGGGAGCCGACCGTGCCGGCCGGAAGGTCGCGCCGCTCGCCGTCCACCTCGATCCAGCCCTCGCAGCGTACGTTCTGGGTCATGCGGGTATAGTCTATGAAGGCCCGCGGCCCGTTGCGGCGGGTAAACCGCGGCTCCTCGATGGGAAAGGCCCGGCCGGTGAAGGTGATCTCGGCCGCCAGGCCCTCGCCGTCCTTCACCGTCACCTTCAGCGTCTGCAGCGGCTCGATCACCTCGATCGAGATCGGACCCACGCTGAGGTCCAGCCGCTCGGAATGCAGGACCCGCGAGGCGTGCAGGCAGTGCTGCGTCCCGTCGCGGATGACGCTGAAATGGGCGTCGGCGATGTTCAGGTGCGGATAGACGCCGAAGGCGACGGCGAAATACGTCCCTCCATCGGGGCTGTAGCCGTTGAAAAAGTAGCGGTCGTAGAAGTTGCGGTCGGTCCCCGCATAGGCGACCGGCTCGGCCGTCTGATGGATGGGAAAATCGTCGGCCTTGGTCAGCATGGCGTCCTCCTCCTGGCGCTCTTTCTTACGTCCATTTGATTGTCGGTATTGCGACGGCGCTCAGGCTCGCAGTATCAATTGTCCAAATAGAACAAAGCAAGGGAGGTGTCGGGCTGCTGACGTCGGGGAATGAAATTGCTGCCGCTAGGTAAGCATTCCGTCGCGTAAGCATACCGTCCAGGGCGATCATGACTGAAACAGCGACGCGCATACCAGACGAACATGCGCAAATTCTCGTCGATCCCGCGGCCTATGCGGACGGGCGTATTCACGAAACCTATGCCTGGCTGAGGGCCAACAACGCCTTCGGGCGCGCTGAGCCCAAGGGTTTCGAGCCCTTCTGGGTGGCGACCCGGCATGCGGACATCCTGGAGATCAGCCGCCAGAACGCCCTGTTCCTGAACGGTGACAAGTCGCCCACCATCGTCAACCAGGAGACCGACGCCAAGATCCGCGAGATGACCGGGGGCAGCCCGCACCTGCTGCGCACCCTGATCCACATGGACGCCCCTGACCACCACAAGTACCGGGCGCTGACCCAGGCGTGGTTCATGCCGCAGAACCTGCGGGCCATGGAGGATCGCATCCGCGGCGTCGCCAGGGCCGCCGTCGACCAGATGGCCGCCACCGGCGGACAGTGCGACTTCGTCCGCGAAGTGGCCCTGCATTATCCGTTGCGTGTGGTGATGGAGATCATGGGCGTGCCGCGGGAGGACGAGCCGCGGATGCTGATGCTGACCCAGGAACTGTTCGGCGCCGCCGACCCGGAACTGGCCCGCAAGGAGGACGTCGATCCCGGCAAGAAGCTGACGCCCGGCGTCATCACCGACTTCTTCGAATATTTCCGCAAGCTATCGGCCGACCGCCGCGCCAACCCCACCGACGACCTCTCCAGCGTCATCGCCAACAGCATGATCGACGGCCAGCCGATCTCGGAATTCGAGGCGATGAGCTACTACATCATCGTCGCCACGGCCGGCCATGACACCACCTCGTCCTCCACCGGCGGGGCCATCTGGGGCCTGGCCGAGAACCCGGCCGAACTGGCCAAACTCAAGGCCGATCCCTCGCTGATCGCCGGCCTGGTGGACGAATCCATCCGCTGGACGACCCCGGTGAAGACCTTCATGCGCACCGTCGCCGAGCCGACCCACATGGCCGGCCGCGACCTGGCGGCCCAGGACTGGCTGATGCTCTGCTACGCCTCGGGCAACCGGGACGAGGCGGTGTTCGACGATCCCCAGGCCTTCCGCGTCGATCGCAAGCCCAACCGCCACCTGGCCTTCGGCTATGGGGCGCACCTGTGCCTGGGCCAGCACCTGGCCAAGATGGAGATGCGCATCCTCTGGGAGGAGCTGATTCCCCGGCTCGAGTCCCTGGAGCTGGCCGGCGAACCGAAGATGTCCCAGGCCATCTTCGTCAACGGACCCAAGACCCTGCCCATCCGCTTCCGCATGCACTAGCCATGGAGGAGGCTGAACTGACCACGCGGCTGGCCGGCTATATCGCCGGCCAGATGCCGCAGGCCCGTGACGTGGCGATTACCGAGGTCGCCCGCATCACCGGCGGCGCCTCGCGCCAGACCTATCGCTTCACCCTGTCGTGGACCGAGGCGGACGGCGCGCCGCGTCGTCGCGGGCTGATCCTGCGCCGGGACCCGGCCGACAGTCTGATCGACACCGAACGCCGCGTGGAGTTCGAGGCCTATCGGGCGTTTCACGGCACGGGCGTGCCGGTGCCCGAGATGCTGTGGCTGGAGGAGGGAAGCGACGCGCTGGGCAGCCCGTTCTTCGTGGCCGAGGAGATCGCCGGATTCCAGGCGGGACCCGGCGCCCTGTGGGCGTCGCCCTATCTGGAGACCCATGCGGTCCTGGGCGCCCGGAAATGGGAAATCCTCGGCCAGATCGCCGCGGCCGACGCGGCGGCGGTTCAGTTGAGCGACACCCTGCCTGCGGTCGCCGCCGAGGACTGCTGGCGGCGCGAACTGGATCATTGGGAAGGGGTGCTCGACGCCGACGAGAGCGAGCCCCTGCCGATCATCCGCGCGGCTATCCGCCACCTGCGGGCCAATCCGCCGCCGCCGGCCCAGAAGGTCGGCGTGGTGCACGGCGACTATCGCACCGGCAACTTCCTCTATGACGACCAGGGCGGCGTCCACGGGGTGCTGGACTGGGAGATGTGCCACCTGGGCGATCCGCTGGAGGACCTGGGCTGGAGCTTCAATCCGGTCTGGTATTTCGGTCAGGGCATGCCCGGCGGGCTGCTGCCGCGCGAGAGCGCCATCGTCGCCTGGGAAAGGGCCAGCGGCCTGCGCGTCGATCCTGCCGCGCTGAAGTGGTGGGAGCTGTTCGCCTGCGTGAAGGGCCAGGCCATCTGGGTCTCCAGCGCCCGGGCCTGGATGGACGGCGCCAACCGCGACCCGATCCTGGTCTATCCGGCCTGGGCCCTGATCAACGCCCAGGACCGCGCCGCCCTGCATGTGATGGGACGCCTATGAAACCCGATGTCTCCCAGGTGCTCGCCGATCTGGCGGGCCGCGTCGCCCGTAACGCCGCGCCACAGATCCCCGCCGCCCAGCGGGCCGGGGAGCTTGGCCTCTCGGCCATGCTGCTGGGTTTGGCCGCCGAGATGTGGGACGGCGCGGCCGAAATCCTCGTCCAGGAAAACGTCGCCCTGCGCACCCTGCTGGGGTCCGGCGCCCGGCTCAGCCAGGACAATGCGCGCCGCCGCTGGCTGGTGGAGCTGGCCGGGGGTCGCGATACGAGCCTTCGCCTGAGCGCCTTACAGAGCGCCAACGCCGAGCTGCGGGTCGCCCTGATCGCCCTGCACGCCGAGCTCGAACGCCGCGACGACGCCGAGGCCAAGGCCCTGGAGGCCGAGGTCTGGGGCGAGCTCGTGGCGGGCGCCGAGCGGCGACGTCTTTCAGGCTCTCCGATCTAGAGCCTGTCCTGATAAGTGGGACCCGGTTATCGGACGAAACGCGCTCAAGGCTCTAAGCTGGTCGACAAGCGGGCCGCACTCGTCTTTTCTGGCGCCCGCTCGGCCGGAACAGGCCGGGATTTTTGAAAACATTTTTGAGGGATGGAGACGTATGCCGCCTCGCATTTTGCCGGAGCCGACTCCGGAGACCCAGCATTTCTGGGACGGGACCCGCAACGGGGAGCTGCTGCTCCAGCGTTGCAAGGAGACCGGTGAAGCCTATTTCCCCCCGCGCCCCTTCGCGCCCAAGACCGGCTCGCGCAATGTCGAGGTCTTCAAGGCCAGCGGCCGCGCCACCCTGCATTCCTACGTCATCAATCATCGCCCCCGCCCGGACATGGGGACCGAGCCCTACGCCATCGCCGTGGTGCAGCTCGAAGAAGGCCCGCGGATGATGACCAACATCGTCGGCTGCCCCCAGACGCCCGAGGCCCTGGTGCTCGACATGCCTCTCGAGGTCGTCTTCGAGAAGATGAGCGACACCATCACGCTGCCGTTCTTCCAGCCGGCCAAGGGGTAAGGCGACCATGAAGCAGAAATCTGTCGCGGTCGTAGGCGCCGCTGAAACCACCAAGATGGGCAAGATTCCGGACGTGTCCGTGATCGGCCTGCACGCCGACGCCGCCCTCAACGCCATGGCCGACGCCGGCCTGAAGCCCACCGATATCGACGGCGTGGCCTGCGCCGGCATCTCGCCGGTGGAGCTCGCCCAGTATCTGGGGATCACGCCCACCTATGCCGACGGCACCAGCGTCGGCGGCTGTTCCTTCATGCTGCACGTCCGCCATGCGGCCGCGGCGATCAACGAAGGGCTGTGCAACACCGTCCTGATCACCCATGGCGAATCCGGCCGTTCGCGGGTGGGTGTCGGCGGCTTCGGCCGCGCAGCCTCCAGCCTCATGGGCCAGTTCGAGATGCCCTATGGCGTTACGGCTCCCCCGACCATGTTCACCATCCCGGTGCTTCGCTACATGAAGACCTATGGGGTGACCGAGGAAGACCTGGCCAATGTGGCGGTGATCCAGCGGGAGTGGGCGGCCAAGAACCCCCGCGCCTCCTACAAGGACCCGATCACGGTCGACGACGTGCTCAACTCCGACATGATCGCCTGGCCGTTCCGCAAGCTGATGTGCTGCCTGGTCACCGACGGCGGCGGCGCGCTCATCCTGACCAGCGCCGAGCGGGCCAAGGACTTCCCGCAGAAGCCGGTCTATGTGCTGGGCACGGGCGAGAGCGTCGAGACCCCGATGGTCAGCCAGATGGAGGACTTCACCTCGTCCAAGGCCTTCCGGGTCTCGGGCAAGAAGGCCTTTGACGAGGCCGGCATCAGCCATGCCGACGTCGATCACCTGATGATCTACGACGCCTTCGCCCATCTGCCGCTCTACGGCCTGGAAGACCTCGGCTTCTGCAAGCCGGGCGAGGCCAAGCACTTCATCAATGAGCGCAACACCGCCATCGGCGGCAAGCTGCCGCTGAACACCAATGGCGGCGGCCTCTCCTACATGCACTCAGGGATGTACGGCATGTACGCCCTGCAGGAGAGCGTTCGTCAGATGCGCGGCATTGCGCCGGCCCAGGTGGATGGCGCCAAGATCAGCGTCTGCCACGGGGTGGGCGGCATGTTCGCCGCCTCGGGCACGGTGATCTTCTCCAACGAGGCCTGATCGGCCTGAGACCCGCCCCTGGAGCCTTGCGCTTCGGGGGCGGCGTTCTCGTCAGTCGGCGGGCGTCGCCTCGCCGCCGGCGTCATCCACGCGAAGGCGATCGGTCAGGGCCCAGAGGCCTTCGACCATGGCGTTGAGATTGTCGCGCCCCGCCGCCTCGGTATTCCAGATCAGCCGCATGCCGTTGACGTGGAGCTTGATCGAAGCCCAGTCCGCCTCGTCGCGGGTGCGCAGCTTGTCGGCCAGTTCGCACAGGCTGTAGGCCGCGCGGCAGAGCTGCTTGTCGTCGAACAGACCGGCGATATCGAGGACCTGGGTCGAGAGGTCATAGACCGAATCCATCGGCGCATCGCGGGTGTCGCACAGCCATTCCAGGGTCTCGAGGGTTTCCCCGATGGCCTCATAGGAGCGGCCCTGCTGGGCCGCCAGCTCGCGCCCGGCGCGGCTGTTGGCCATGCCGGCGGTCATGCCGCCGGGCTCGGTGACGTGCTGGGCCAGGCGGTTCCTGACCTTGAAGACTTCAGCCTCGCTCATAGGGCGGCCTTTTGTGGCTTAAGCAACATGTCGATTTCGTCCTGATCCATGTTCGGATCCTTGGCCGCGCCCACATGGGTGGACAGGTCGTCCTTGCGGCGGCCCTTGACCCCCAGGGGCGGGCCGATATTGCGGAACCGGCGGTCGGGGCCGACATAGGTGTCGCTCCGCACCATGGCCCGTTCGTCCTTCGCCACCCAATAGATCCGCTGCAGCAGGACCTCCGGCGTGAAGGGCTTGGAGACGATGAAATTGGCGCCGCAGTCGCGGCTGCTCTCGACGGTGCTCCGCGCCGCGTGACCCGTCAGCATGATGACCGGGGAAAAACGCGCCTCTTCCGGCCCCTCCCGGCGCAGCCAGCGCACGAACTCGTAGCCGTCCATGTCGGGCATGACCGTGTCGCAGACGATCAGGTCGATCTCCCGGCTGCGCAGGATGGTCTGAGCCTCGGCGGCCGAACCACACTTGACCTGCCGAAGGACGCCAAAGCCGCGGAAGATCGAGGCGAGCACGTCCAGGGCCTGCGCATTGTCGTCAATCAGCAGGACGTTGGACCGCGCCAGGTTCATCCGGATGTCGGGATGAAGGCTCATGGCTGGGCGGCCTCAGAACAGGTCAAGGTCGCCCGATCCATTGTCCTTGGGGGGCGGGATCAGGGTGGCGCTATAAAGGCAGGCGCGAAGCCGGCCGGCCAAGTCGCTCAGGGGCACCTGGGCCAGGACCACGTCAGGGTCCACCGTGCGGGCGCTGGTCAGTTCGCCTGACAGGCCCCGGGTGAAGACCGACAGGGCCGCCAGGTGCTGGGTCAGGACATCGAGGGTCTGGGCCTCGCTGAGCGCCAGGGCCCGCGGTTCGCCTTCGACGGCGGCCGCCAGGCGGGTGACCAGATCCTCCAGGCGCGCGCACAGCTCTCCGGCGTGGTCCAGCTCCGCCGCCAGGGCGGCGAGGACCGGAGGAGCGAGGGCGGCGACCTGGGCTGGGCGCATCAGAACAGCTCCACCGCGCCTTCGGCCACCGGCAGCGGCGCAGGGGCGCGCGGCTTGGCGACTTCCTTGAGTTCGTTGGTGTCGGTGACGGTCTTCTGCTGGGCCCGGCCGCTGACCGGCCAGAACTGGATACGCCGGGCGCCAAAGCCGCCCAGGCTAGTGCCGACCACCGGAATCCCTTCGTCCCGCAGGAAGCGCTCGGCGAAGGCGGCGTTGGAGGCGCCGACGTCCGAAAGACCGCTGAACATGCGCGCTCCGCCGAACAGCTTGGCCTGCATGTTCTCGCGCCGCGCGCCCATGCGCAGCAGCTCGTTGATCAAGAGCTCCATGGCGAAGGCGCCGTAGCGGCGGCCCTCATTGGCGCCCTCGGCCTTGCCCTCGGGCAGCAGGAAGTGATTCATCCCGCCGACGCCCCGCTGAGGATCCCACAGGCAGACCGCCACGCAGCTGCCCAGGATGGTGGTCAGGGTGATTTCGGGATCGTCGGTCACATAGTGCTCGCCCTGCACCACGTGAACTCGCCGTCCGGGCCGGTTCGAGATGTTCTCAACAATCATTCGAGGGGTCCGAAAACGGCTTCGATCTTTTCCTTCAGGATCTGGGTCGTGAAGGGTTTGACCAGATAGTTGTTCACGCCGAACTGGACCGCCCGCTGCACCAGCTCGCGGTCGGCGCGGCCGGTCAGCATGATGACCGCGGTCTTGGAGATCGGCCCATGGGCGCGGATGGCCCGCAGGAGGCCAAGCCCGTCGAGCTTGGGCATGTTGAAGTCGGTGATCACCAGATTGACCGGCTGGGCCAGCAGCAGGCGCAGGGCGTCCTCGCCATCGGCGGCCTCCCGCGTCTGGTTGATGCCCAAGGCGTTCAGGCTGGTGCGGATCAGCGAGCGCATGGACTGCTGATCATCGGCGATCAAGGTCTTGATGGCTCCGGGGGCGGGCATCAGGCGCTCCTTTGCGGTTCGGCGGCCGCGCATATTCCAAGGATGGCCGAGCTCATGCGAGCAAGCGGCGATTGCTTTTCCACCGCGCCGATCTCGTAGGCCGCGCGGGGCATGCCGTAGACGACGCAACTGGACTCGTCCTGGCCCAGGGTGCGGGCCCCAGCCTGGCGCATGGACAAGAGGCCCTGGGCGCCATCTCGGCCCATGCCGGTCAGGATGACCCCAAGGGCGGGGCGGTTCAGACGGGCGACGGATTCAAACAGCACATCGACCGAAGGACGATGGCCGCTGACGGGGCCGTCCGCACGCAGGCGGCAGGACAGGTGGGTGGTTCCCGACACCTCAAGATGAGCTTCGCCGCCGGGCGCCAGATAGACATGGCCAGGGGCGAGCCGGGCGCCGTCCCAGGCCTCGGCCACCTTGGCGCCGGACACCCGGTCCAGCCGCTCGGCGAAGGAGCGGGTGAAGGTGGCCGGCATGTGCTGGGTGATCACGGTGGGCGGGCAGGTGGCCGGGAAGGCCGAAAGAATGGTCATGAGCGCCTCGACCCCGCCGGTGGACGAGCCGATGGCCACGATGATGTCGTCAGCCCTGTAGGACCGCGTGTCCTCCACCTTGGTGACGTGCCCGACGAAGGGGCGCACCCGGGCGCGGGCGGCGGCCTTCACCTTCTCGGCGAGATCGGCGAAGGCTTCGACGGCGGTATGGCCCGCGCCGGGCTTGCCGACGCAATCGACAGCCCCGAGCTCCATGGCCGTCAGGGTCGCCTCGGCGCCGGCCTGAGTCAGGGTGGAGACCATGACCACGGGCATCGGGCGCAGCCGCATGATCTTCTCGAGGAAGTCGAGACCGTTCATGTGCGGCATCTCGACGTCGAGGGTGATCACGTCGGGATTCAACCGCTTGATCGCCTCACGGGCCTCCAGGGGATCGTTGGCGAAGCCCAGCACCTCGATCTCGGGGTCCTGGCGCAGCGTGGCCGCGATGAGGCTGCGCATCGTGGCGGAGTCGTCGACAATCAGTACACGAACTGTCATCTGGCGGCCCTCAGCTGATAGGTGGTGAGGCCTGCGGTCTCCAGGGTCGCCACAGCAGGGCCGGAGACCCGCTCGGAGTGCCCAATATAGAGCGTGGCGCCCGGCGCCATGGCCGGGACGAAGCGGCTCCAGATGCGCTCCTGGGTCGGTTCGTCGAAATAGATCACCACATTGCGGCAGAAGATCACGTCGAAACGCCCGCGCATGGGCCAGTCGCCGATGAGGTTCAATTCGCGGAAGGCCACCAGGTCGCGCAGTTCCGGCGACACCGACCAGATGCGGCCGTCGGCGGCGGGAACCTTCTCGAACCAGCGCCGGCGCAGCTCCAGCGGCACGGGGGAGACCGCGTCCTCGCGGTAGCAGCCGACCTTGCCTTCAGCGACCATGTTCGGGTCGATGTCGGTGGCCAGGATCTTCACATCCAGCCGCGCAGCTTCCGGCAGGACCGACAGCAGCGTGATGGCCATGGAATACGGCTCCTGGCCGTTGGAGCAGGCGGCCGACCACATGCGCACCCGACCACCGGCTCGCGCGCGGGCGGCCAGTTCCGGCATCACCTTGTCGCGCAGGTGATCGAAGTGGTGCGGCTCGCGGAAGAAGCGCGTCACATTGGTGGTCAGGGCCGCCATCATGGCCTGGCGCTCGTCCAGGCTGTCGGCGTCCTCCACCAGGGCGCAGTATTCGCGGAAGCTGTGCAGCCCAAGGGTGCGCAGGCGCTTGGCCAGGCGCGAATAGACCAGGGCGGCCTTGCCTTCGTTGAGCGCGATCCCTGCATGGGCGTGCAGGATCTGAGCGATCTTGCGGAAGTCGTCGGTGGTCAGCAGGAATTCGCCGTCGACCAGACCTTCGTTCTTTGCGCCGCGCCGGGAGTCGGGGGTCTGCGTCATGCCGCCTCGGCTTCGGTCTCGGGCAGAACCCGGTCCAGGGCGATGAGGCTGACCATGCGGCCTTCGAGGGCGAACAGGCCCTTGACGAAGGTCTTCACCTGGTCGCTGGCGACATCGGGGGTCGGCTGAACCAGATCGTCGCTCATATTGATGATGTCGGAGACCGCATCCACCAGCAGGCCGATGGTCCGCTCGCCGATATGGACCACCATGATGACGTGGCGGGCGGTGGGCTCCGACGTGGTCAGGCCCAGGCGTGCGCCCAGATCGATGATCGGCAGGACCGCGCCACGCAGGTTGATGACGCCCTTCACGAAGGACGGGGTGCGGGGCAGGGGGGTGGCCGGCGCCCAGCCGCGGATTTCCCGCACCGACATGATGTCGACGCAGAATTCCTGGTCGCCGATGCGGAAAGCGATGAGTTCGCGCCGCTGGGCGACGCCTGGAGTCACGGTGTCAGTCATGGTGTCCGTCATGGTCAAACCGCCATTCGCTTCTCGATACGGGGAGCCTTGCGACGGGAGGTGGTCACCAAGGCGTCCACATCCAGGATCAGGGCCACGCGGCCATCGCCAAGGATGGTCGCCGCAGCGACGCCGTGGATGTGCTGATAATTGGCTTCCAGGCTTTTGATGACCACCTGGCGCTGCCCCTGGATCGCCTCGACCAGCAGGGCCGCCTTGCCGCCGCCTTCGCTCTCGACCAGGACGGCGACGCCGGAGGCCGGCGGCAGAGGCTCATCGCGGAAGCCGAGCGCCATGCCCACGTCGATCAGGGGCACGAAGGTGTCGCGGATGCGGATCACCGCGTCGCGGCCGCCCACCAGGTGAACGTCCTCGGCGCGGGGCGTCAGGCTCTCGACGATGTTGGAGAGCGGCGCCACCAGGGTCTGCTCGGCCGCCGAGACCACCATGCCGTCGAGGACGGCCAGGGTCAGGGGCAGGCTCATGGAGAATTTCGAGCCCTTGCTGGGCTCCGAGGTGATGGAGATCCGCCCGCCCAGCGCCTGGATGGAGCGCTTGACCACATCCATGCCGACGCCGCGGCCCGAGATGTCGGACACCACATCGGCGGTGGAGAAGCCCGGCAGGAAGATCAGGTTGTCGATCTCGTCGTCCGACAGCACGGCGTCCTCGGCGATCAGACCCTTGGCCACGGCGATGCCGCGAACCCGGGGGCGATTGATGCCCCGGCCGTCGTCCTGGACCTCGATGACGATGCGGCCGCCGCGATGCAGGGCGGCCAGGCGGACCGTGCCTTCGATGGCCTTGCCGCCGGCCTCGCGCTCCTCAGGCGTCTCCAGCCCGTGGTCGATGGCGTTGCGCAGCATGTGGGTGATGGGGTCGGACAGGCGTTCGATGACGGTCTTGTCGACCTCGGTGTTCTCGCCGTCCATGACCAGGCGGACCTTCTTGCCCACCATGTCGGCCACTTCGCGAACCAGACGCGGCATCCGTTGGAAGACCGACTTCACCGGCTGGGCGCGGATGGCCATGACGCTGTCCTGGATCTCCCGGGTCAGCAGTTCCAGGTCCTCAAGACCCAGGGCCACGTCGGAGGAGCGGGCCAGGCCGCTTTCGAAGACCCGTTGGGACAGCATGGCCTGCTGGATGACCAGCTCGCCCACGGCGTTGATCAGGCGATCGACGCGGTCGAGATCCACACGGATCGTCGGGGTCGCCGCTGTGGCGCCGGCGGCGGCCGCGGTCCGCTCGGCCCGGGCGTCAGCCTTCGGGTCCGGCTTGGGTTCGGTCTTGGCGGGAGGCGCGGCGGCCTGGACATGGTCCAGGGACGCCTGTTCGGCCAGGGCGATCAGACCGGCCACGTCCATATTGGCCGGGTCGGCCTTCGGGGCGGCCTGGGCGGGCTCGGGGACGGGCTGCGGCATGGCTGCGGGCGGCGGCGCTGCTTCGGGCGCCGGCTCTCCCTGCACACGGGCCAGCAGCGCCTCAAGATCGAGGGGCGCGGCGGCGGCGGCCTCCACGGCGCTCGCCGGGGCGTCGCTTTCCGGATCGTCGACGGTCGGCGTCTCGGCGCTTGCGGCCTCGGGCTCACCGTCACGGCAAATGATCAGCTCGCAGTCGTCCTCGACGAATTCGAAGACTTCCCGCACGTCGGATTCGGTCGCCTCGCCCCGGAGACGGATGGTCCAGGAGAGATAGGCCTGTTCGGCCGAAAGCTGGTCCAGGGGCGGCACGGCGGCCGTATCGACCACGACCTCGACGTCCCCCAGGCGCGCGAGTTCGCGCAGCACCAGGCCCGTCTCGTTGGCCTTGGCGTACATCTCGGCCTTGGGCCGGAAGGTGACGAGCCAGGCCGGGGCGGCCGTTGTGGCCTGCGGCGGCGCACCGGCCGGCGCCGTGGCGGCGGCCATCAGGGCGGCCACATCCACCTCGGGCGCGTCGGCGGCGGGTTCATCGAGGCTGAGGACGATCGGCACGAAGCCGAAATCCTCATCGGCCCCGTCGTCGGAGCCATCGCCGTCAAGGCCAAGCTCGGCGGCGCGCTCCTGGTCGATCAGGCCCTGCAGGTCGGCGATCATGCCCAGGGTGCGGCCCTCGTCGACCGATCCGCCGCTGCGGGCGGCGGCCACGTGGTCGGCCAGCACGTCGGAGGCGCGCAGGAGAACCTTGGCGACCTCGTCGGTCAGGTGCAGCCGGTCCGAGCGCATTTCGTCCAGGACCGTTTCGAAGATGTGGGCGAAGCGGATCAGTTCATCGAGACCGAAGGCTCCGGCCCCGCCCTTCACCGAGTGGACCGCCCGGAAGACCGCATTGATGGTCTCGGAATCATCGTCGCCGGCTTCCATGGCGAGCAGCCCCGACTCCATGTCGGTCAGCAGCTCGTCGCACTCCTGGAAGAAGGTCGCCTTGATGCTCTCAAATGGGTCCACAGGGTCGCTCCGCGGTCAGGGCTGGCTTGGGTCGGCGCTGGCTTGCGCCTAGGCGGCGACGCGGCGAATGGCGTCCACCAGCTTGGTCGGATTGAACGGCTTGACGATCCAGCCGGTGGCCCCGGCGGCCCGAGCCCGCTCCTTCTTGGTCGCATCGCTCTCGGTGGTCAGGACGAGGATCGGGGTCGCCCGGTGGGCCGGATCGGCCCGCACGCCTTCGATGACGCCAAAGCCGTCCATGCGCGGCATGTTGATGTCGGTGATGACCACATCGGCGCCTTCAGCGCGCAGGACCTCGAGGCCCTCCACGCCGTCGACGGCCTGGATCACGCGATATCCGGCCTGCACCAGGGCCATGTTCAGCATTTCACGCATGGTGCGAGAGTCGTCGATGGTCAGAACGGTCTTGTTCACAGGCTTGCCCCTTCGGGTTCGAAATCGATCTGCGGCGCGCCGAAGGCGGCCAGTTGTTCAAGAAAACCTTCGGAGGCCTGCTCAATGCGAAGAGGCAATCCGTCTTCCGCCCAGCTCATCCGCGCCGACAGCAGGACCTGCAGGCAGAGCCCGCCGAGCCGGCTGACCTGAGAGGCGTCCACCTGCAGGGGGCGCCCGCGCAGAGCCATGAGCTCTGCGCGAAGCGGTTCGGCGGCCTGGAGATCGAGCACCGGGCAGAGACTGACCTCGGCGACGTTCGTGTCTGTTTCAGACATCAGGTTTGTTCCCCCCTGAATGATCAGGTCGAGTTAAGATGAAAACTCTTAAAACTCTTCCCACCCCTCGCTCTCGGCGGCCGGTTCCGGCTTGCGGGCGGCTGAACCTTCGCGAGACGTGGTTTTCATCTGCGGCGTATGACGGTTGGCGAAGTGTTCGCCGCGCGAAGCCTTGGGCGCCGGCCGCGGCGCGGGCTGGGTCCGAACCGGCTCGCCGGTGGCGCCGATGTTGAAGCGGCCCACGCTCTGCGACAGGCTTTCGGCTTCCGTGGCCAGCGAATGGCTGGCTGCGGTGGTTTCCTCGACCATGGCCGCGTTCTGCTGGGTGACCCGGTCCATCTCGTTCACGGCGGTGTTGACCTGGTGCAGGCCGGTGGCCTGTTCCTGGGCCGAGGCCGCGATTTCCGAGACCAGGCTGTCGATCTCGGTCACTTGAGAGACGATGCGCTTGAGCGCCTCGCCGGTCTGGCCGACCAGGCCAACCCCTTGGGCCACCTGCTGAGACGAGGCGCTGATCAGGGCCTTGATCTCCTTGGCGGCGTCCGCCGAGCGCTGGGCCAGGGCCCGGACCTCGGAGGCGACCACGGCGAAGCCGCGGCCGGCGTCGCCGGCCCGGGCGGCCTCGACCCCGGCGTTCAGGGCCAGCAGGTTGGTCTGGAAGGCGATTTCGTCGATGACGCCGATGATCTGGGTGATCTGCTCGGAGGACTTCTCGATCTCGCTCATGGCGTCGACGGCGTCGCCCACGACCAGGCCGGTCTTTTCGGCGTCGCCGCGCGAGGTGGCGACGACGGTGGAGGCCTGCTTGGCGCCTTCGGCGCTCTTGCGGACCGTCGCGGTGATCTCGTCCAGCGCGGCGGCGGTTTCTTCCAGGCTGGCGGCCTGCTGCTCTGTGCGGCGCGACAGATCATCGGCGGCCTGGCTGATTTCACCGGCGCCCGAGCGCATGGCCCGGACATTGACCGCGACCACGGACATGGCTTCCTGCAGCTGGCCGATGGCGGCGTTGAAGTCGTCCCGCAGCTTCAGATAGTCGGTGGGGAAGGGCTCGTTGATCCGGAAGGTCAGGTCGCCGCGGGCCAGGTGATCCAGGCCGGAGGCGAGACCGGCGACGACCTTGGCCTGTTCCTCGGCGGCGGCGGCGCGGTCGGCCTCGTTGCGGGCGCGTTCAGCTTCCGTGGCCCGACGCTGCTCGTCGGTCTGGTTCTCCAGGCGGGCCTTTTCGATGGCCGCGTCCTTGAAGACCTGGACGGCTTCGGCCATCAGGCCGACCTCGTCCTTGCGGCCGCGCGCCGGGACCTCAACCGAGGAGTCGCCCTCGGCCAGACGGCGCATGGCGCCGGTCATGGCGGCGATGGGCGAGCCGATGGCCCGCGACAGCATCCAGCCGAGGAAGACAGCGGCCAGGGCGGAGAAGGCCAGGGCGGCGGAGATGACGATGGTGGTGTGATTGTTGATCTCGGTCAGCCGTGCGCCGGACGCCTCGACAGCTTCGGCTTCGTACTGGGTGATTTCGTCGATCGGCTCTTCGGCGGCGCCCATGAGGCTGTCGGCCAGGCCATCGGCGCCGATCATGTCGGTGGCGTCCTGATAGGTCAGGGGATTGGCGGCCAGGGCGGAGCCGCCCTCAACGACCTGAACATACCAGGCGTCGGCGGCCAGTCGGCCAGCCTCGATCTTGGCGACCATTTCGGTGTTGGTCGCCAGAAGGGCCTCGAGTTTGTCCAGGGTCTTGCCGAAGTTCGCCCGGTGGGCCGCGGCGCGCTCGAGATAGTAGGGGTCGAGGCCGATGAGATAGCCGCGATAGCTGTTTTCCTGACGGGCCAGGAGGAAGCCAGCCTGGGTCGCCAGGGTGATGGCGTCCTGCGACGTGGCGTATTCGCCGCGCGCTGCCGTCAGCCGGCCCATATTATAGAAGGTGGCCGCGCCGGTTCCGGCGATCACCAGCACCATGAGGGCGAAGCCCGCTGCGAGCTTGTGTGAAATCTTCCAGTCGTTGAGCGACACGTCAGCCATCCCAGTCTTCGGTTCGCCGCGCCGTGATGGCGTGGCGAGAGGTTTCGGCCCGTACACTGGCCTTCGATGGGCGTTGGCGGAGAAACGCCGAGGCACGCCCGTTAACTCTGGTGAGAGAACAGGCTTGACCGCTGAATAAAGCGTTACTCAACGCCTAGAAATCTGTCGGATACCAATGTTCAGGCCTTGATTCATAAGGGCCGAAGGCGTCTGCGACATTCTGGCGCGCGGCGCGTCACCACCCCGCTGGACGCGTGTGCTGCGACCAAATGCCCGCTGCAGTTAAGTAAGCCGGAAGGAGTTTCTTAACGACTATCCGTGTCCCTTCGGACCCGGGTTGAAGCCAAGGGCTCAGCTTGCCGTCGCCACCCTAGCGGCTGGCCTTCCTTCTGGAGCGCCTGATGGCTCTCGAACCCACATCCCGCGGCCGCTTCAATCTGGAGAAGGCGTCGATCCTGATGCTCGAGGCCAACGGCATGGGCATGGATATCCTTGTCCAGATCGTCACCGGCCTCGGCGCCAAGTCCCTGCACCGCTGCAATACCGTCGAGGATGCTCAGGACGTCGTGCGGAACAATAATGTCGACCTGATCATCGCCGATGCGCTTTCCCCCGCCGGCGAAGGCTACGAGTTCGTCTCGTGGCTGCGCACGCAGGGGGGAGAGCCCAACAGCTTCGCGCCCGTGGTGGTCACCGCCGCCCACACGCCGGTGTCCATGGTGCAGAAGGCCCGCGACTGTGGGGCGCACTATATCGTCAAGAAGCCGCTGACCCCTGTGGTCATGCTGGAGCGCATCCTGTGGATCGCGCGCGAGAGTCGGCCGTTCATCGAGTGCGACGCCTATGTGGGGCCGGATCGGCGCCACAAGAACGAGGGGCCGCCGGACGGCAAGCCCCGCCGCCGCGATGACCTGCCGGCCGAGGTCGGCATCGCCCAGGAGCCGAACATGAGCCAGGACCAGGTCGATGGTCTTTTCGCCGCCCGGAAGGTGTCCCTGTGAGCTCGGTCCGCATTCACCGCCCGAAATACGCCCTGGCCAGCATGCTGCGAAAGCCCGGCGGCCTCACCGTGGCAGACGCGGTTGAGAAGGCCGAGGCCAATCTCGACGGCCTCCAGGCCGAGGCCTGGCCGCAACTGGATGCGGGCCTGGCGCAGGTGGAGGCGATTTTCCGCCGCTACGGCGAGACCTTTGAAGACGCCCTGTTGGCGGAGCACTACGAGGCCGCCGTCCGGCTGATCGGCCTGCCCAGCCTCTGTGGGCTCGACGCCCTTGAGAACGCCGCCCACAGCCTCTGTGATCTGCTCGACCGCCTGCGCACCACAGGCAAGCTCGACCGGGATGGGGTGGGCGTGCACATCCAGGCCCTGCGCCTGCTGCGCAATCTGCCCGCGGAGTCCGGCGACGTCGCCGAGCCGGTGCTCGATGGCCTGCGGCGGGTGCGCGAGCGCCACGCCATCCTCTCCACGGGCTGAGCGGCCCGCCGCTAAAGCGGCAGGCGGACGGTGTTCTTCACTTCTTCCAGCACGGCGTAGGTGCGGGTCTCCCGGACGCCGGGCATCTGCACCAGCACCTCGCCCAGGAAGCTGCGATAGGCCTCCATGTCGGCGACGCGGGCCTTGATCAGATAGTCGAAGCCGCCGGCCACCATGTGGCACTCCAGGATCTCCGGGGCCGCGCGGGCGGCGGCGGCGAACTCGGCGAACAGGTCGCCGGTGGTGCGGTCCAGCTGAACCTCGACAAAGATCAGCAGACCCCGATCGATCGCCTTGGGATCGAGCAGGGCGGCATAGCCTTGAATGACGCCAGCCTCTCGCAGCCGCCGCACGCGTTCATGGCAGGCGGCGGGCGACAGATGGCAGCGCGCGGCCAGGGCCTGGTTGGTGATGCGCCCATCGGCCTGCAACAGCCGCAGGATGCGCAGGTCGGTCTCGTCAAAATTCGGCAAAGACGCACTCGAATGATCAAAAATTCGGCTGGATATCCAAACTTACGAAGCACATTCGCCTGTGGCAACGTTACATCGAAGGGGAAGCCCTTGCGGAGGTTGCGGTGAACTGGGACAGGCTGGACGTCGACAAGTATCTCGATGAGCCCACGGCCGTCGGCGCCCTGCTGGCGGCGGCGCCTTTCGGCCCCGCCGACCAGGCCGTCATTCGCCGTCAGGCCGAGGCTCTGGTGCGCAACGCCCGGCGCAAGGCCGACCGCCAGGGGGTCGTCGAGAGCTTCCTTCAGGAGTTCAGCCTCGGCACCCGGGAAGGCCTGGCCCTGATGTGTCTGGCCGAGGCCCTGTTGCGCACCCCCGACGACGACAGCCGCGACCGGTTGATCGCCGAGAAGATCGGCTCGGCCGATTGGGCCGCCCATCTCGGCAAGTCCGACAGCCTGTTCGTCAACGCCTCGACCTGGGGCCTGATGCTCACCGGGCGGCTGGTGGAGGTGGACGACGAGGCCCAGCGCGATCTGGGAGGTTTCCTGCGCCGCCTCACGGGCCGGCTCGGCGAGCCGGTGATCCGCGCCGCGGTCGGCCAGGCTGTCCGCATCATGGGCGAGCAGTTCGTGCTCGGACGGAATATCGAGGCAGGCCTGAAGCGGGCCGGCGCCGAAGGCTATCTCTGTTCCTTCGACATGCTGGGGGAGGGCGCGCGCACCGCCGCCGACGCCGCCCGCTACGAGGCCGCCTACGCCCAGGCCATCGAGGCGGTGGGCCAGGCCAGCCGTGGCCAGGGGCCGGAGGCCGGCCATGGCATATCGGTCAAGCTCTCGGCGCTCTCCCCGCGCTATGAGGCGACCCATGCGGCGCGGGTCTGGGATGAACTCTACCCGCGCCTGAAGCGGTTGGCGCTCCTGGCCGCCAGCCACGACCTGAACCTGACGCTGGACGCCGAAGAGGCCGATCGCCTGGTCCTGTCGCTGAAGCTGCTGGACCGGCTGGCGCGGGAGCCGGAGCTTGACGACTGGCGGGGTCTGGGCCTCGCCGTCCAGGCCTATCAGAAGCGCTGCCCGCAAGTGATCGCCGCCCTGGCGGAACTGGCCAAGGACAGTGGCCGACGCCTGATGGTGCGGCTGGTCAAGGGCGCCTATTGGGACACCGAGATCAAGCGCGCCCAGGTCAATGGCCGCGCCGACTATCCGGTCTATTCCACCAAGCCGGCCACGGATCTTTCCTATCTGGTCTGCGCCAAGGCCCTGATCGCCGCGGCCCCGCACCTCTACGCCCAGTTCGCCACCCACAACGCCCATTCGCTGGCCGCGGTGCGGAAGATGGCCGCTGACGCTGGCGTGGCCATAGAGTTTCAGCGCCTGCATGGCATGGGCGAGGCCCTCTATGCGGCGGCCGAAGCCGAGGCGCCGCTGCGCCTGCGCGCCTATGCGCCGGTGGGCGGCCATGAGGACCTGCTGCCCTATCTGGTCCGCCGACTTCTGGAGAACGGCGCCAACACCTCCTTCGTCCACGCCCTGCTCGATGAGCGCGTGCCGGTGGAGAAGGTGGTCGCCGACCCCCTGGCGCAGATTGCGCAGAGCGGGCCGGGACGCCATCCGAAGATTCCGGCTCCGGCCGATATCTATGGCGCGGCCCGGACCAATTCGTACGGACCCGATCTGACGGTCGACCAGACGGCCGAGAGCCTCGCCGCCGCCGCCCGGAGCCTGAAGCCCCTCGCTGCAGGCCCCGTCATCGCCGGTCGGCTGGAAGGCGCCGGCCCCGCCCAACCGCTCTACAGCCCGACAGATCATGGCCGGCTCGCCGGTCACGTGCTGGCGGCGAGCGCCGCAGACATCGACGCCGCCTTCGCCGCGGCTCGCAAGGCCGAGCCGGCCTGGGACGCCTTGGGTGGCGCAGGCCGGGCCAAGGTGCTCCGCGCCATGGGCGAGGCCTTGGAGACCGAGCGCGAGCGGTTGATCGCCCTCTGCGCGGTCGAGGCCGGCAAGACCCTGGCCGATGGGATCGCCGAGGTGCGCGAGGCCGTCGATTTCTGCCGCTACTACGCCCATCTGGCCGAGACGCGCTTCGGCGCGCCGCAGGTGCTGGACGGTCCAGTCGGCGAGACCAACACCCTGGCCCTGCGCGGCCGCGGCGTGTTTGTGGCCATCAGTCCGTGGAACTTCCCGCTGGCCATCTTCACCGGCCAGATCTGCGCGGCGCTTGCCGCCGGCAACGCCGTGCTGGCCAAGCCGGCCGAACAGAGCCCGCTGATCGCCGCCGAGGCGGTGCGGCTCTTCTATCGCGCCGGCCTGCCGCCCGAACTCCTCGCCTTGTTGCCGGGGCCGGGCGCAGAGGTCGGGGCGGCGCTTGTGGCCCATCCGGGTTGCGACGGCGTCGCCTTCACCGGCGGGACCGAGACCGCCTGGGCGATCAACCGCGCCTTGGCCGAGCGGCGTGGTGCTATCGTGCCCTTCATCGCCGAGACCGGCGGCCTGAACGGCATGTTCGTGGACACCACGGCCCTGCGAGAGCAGGTGATCGACGACGTCATGCTCTCGGCCTTCGGCTCTGCGGGCCAACGCTGCTCGGCCCTTCGCATCCTCTTCCTGCCGGCTGAGACCGCCGATGGCCTGATCGAGGGCCTGATCGGGGCGATGGACGCCCTCGTGCTTGGCGACCCCGCCGATCCGGCCACCGATGTCGGCCCGGTCATCGACGCCGAGGCCCGCGAGGCCCTGGAGGCTCATGCCGAGCGCCTGGGCCGGGAGGCGAAGATCCTGCATCGGCTAGATGCGCCGGCCGGCGGGACCTTCTTCGGGCCGGTCCTGGCCGAGATTCCGAGGCCGAGCTTCCTGGAGCGCGAGGTGTTCGGCCCGATCCTCCACGTGGTGCGCTACGAGGCCGGCGAGCTCGAGGCGATGGCCCGGGAGCTGGCGGGTTTGAACTACGGGCTCACGCTGGGGGTGCATTCACGGATCGAAGCCTTTGCGCGGCGGATCTGCGAGCTGGTCCCGGCGGGCAACGCCTATGTGAACCGGGGCATGACTGGGGCGGTGGTGGGCGTCCAGCCCTTCGGCGGAGAGGGCCTGTCGGGCACAGGCCCTAAGGCCGGCGGTCCCAATGCGCTTTCGCGCTATGCCGTGGAGCGCGCTCTGAGTGTCAATATCGCCGCCCAGGGGGGCGACCCCGCCCTGCTCAATCTCTGAGCGCGTGCAAAGAATTCGGGCGTAGCCGCGCTCTGAACGCCGCCATTCCGCGCGGTCTTCAACCCCCTTCGCCGTGGCGCGCGCTCGTGGCTTGCCAAGCCGCCGGCGCGCCGACGCTCTAGCTCCGACGAGCGTTGGTTGGGGGTCGGGTCATGAGTGTCAGTCGGCGGCTGTTTCTGCATCGCCTGGGGGCCGTGGGCGGGTTGGGCGCGGCCTATGGCGCCATGACCGCCCTGGGCCTGAACGCGGCGGCTGCGGCGGCCGCGCCAACCCTGTCGCCCGATCTCGGACAGGGGCGTCGGGTGGTGATCCTGGGAGCGGGCATTGCCGGCCTGGTCAGCGCCTACGAGCTGGAGCGGGCCGGGTTTTCCGTCACGATCCTGGAGGCGCGCGAGCGCATCGGCGGCCGCAACTGGACCCTGCGTGGCGGCGACAAGGTGGAGATGGTGGGCGAGGCGGACCAGACCGTCTCCTTCGAGAAGGACGTCTATATGAATGCGGGGCCGGCCCGCATTCCCAGCCACCATGAGGGCCTGCTCACCTATTGCCGCAAGCTTGGCGTGCCCCTCGAAGTGGAGATCAATGTCAGCCGCAGCGCCCTGCTGTGGGGTGACAGCGCCCACGGGGGCAAGCCGATCCAGCTGCGCCAGGGGATCAACGACACCCGCGGCCATGTCTCCGAACTGCTGGCCAAGGCGATCAACAAGGGCGCCCTGGACGGCGAGCTGACCCTCGCCGACAAGGAGAAGCTGCTGCCCTTCCTGCGGGCCTATGGCGACCTGTCGGAGGATATGAGCTTCCAGGGCACCGAACGGTCGGGCTTCGCCCAGGCGCCCGGCGCCGCCGACCAGTTCAGCCAGCGCCGTCCGCCGGTGCCCTTGCGCGACCTCCTGGCCAATCCTCAGCTGCGGGCGACCCTGTTCGAGGACAACATCAACATGCAGGCCACCATGTTCCAGCCGGTGGGCGGCATGGACCAGATCGTGGCGGGTTTCGAGCGGGCCATCACCAGCCCCATCCTGCGCAAGGCCCTGGTGACCCACATCGGCCGCACCGGCCAGGGCGTGCAGGTGGTCTATCGGCAGGCGGGCGGCGCCGAGCAGACCCTGGCCGCCGACTTCGCGATCATCACCATCCCCTTGTCCATCCTGGCCGCCATCCCGTCGGACTTCTCGCCTGCGGTGAGGACGGCCGTGGCCAGCGTGCCCAACGCCTATTCCAACAAGATCGGCTTCGAGGCCCCGCGGTTCTGGGAAGCGTCCCAGATTTTCGGCGGCATTTCCTGGGTGGGCGGCGACACCTCGCTGATCTGGTACCCGAGCAACGGCCTGCACACCGAGCGGGGCATGCTGCTGGCCTGCTACGGGTCTGGCCCGGGCGCCAAGGCCTTCGCCGACCTGCCGATGGAGACCCAGATCGCCACCGCCCGCGCCGCGGTCGGCCGGGTGCATCCGGGCCATGAGGGGGATCTGGCCAAGCCCGTGGTGGTCAACTGGAGCAAGATCCCGCACAACCTGGGGCCCTGGCCCGACTGGGAGGGGCATGGGGGACAGGAAGGCCATATGGACATGCCGGCCTACCGCCTGCTCAACCAGCCCGACGGCCCCTTCCACTTCACCGGCGCCCATCTCAGCCAGATGCCGGGCTGGCAGGAAGGTGCGGTCCTCTCGGCGCACCGCACCATCAAGGCCCTCGCCGCCCAGACGAAGAGCGCAGCTCTCGCGTCCTAGGGCGCTTTCAGGCTTCAATGAAAACCAAGATCAAGGAGACGCCCATGCGCCCGACCACACTTTTCCTGGCTGCCGCCCTTACCGCCCTGGCCGCCAGCCCGGCCGCCGCCGAGATCAAGCGCATCGGCGCTGAGACCTCGCCCATCGCCAGCGCCGTCGTGGTGCCGGCCGGCTACGACATGATCTATGTCAGCGGCATCACCCCGCCGGTGACCAACGAGGGCGCGCCCGAGGGGACGCCGCGAGAGTTCGGCGACACCAAGACCCAGACCATCGGCGTCCTCAACCGCATCAAGGACATCCTGGAGGGCCAGGGCGCCAGCATGGGCGACGTAGTGATGATGCGCGTCCTGCTCGTGGGCGACCCGGCCAAGGACGGCGTCATGGACTTTGCGGGCATGATGGAGGGCTACCGCCAGTTCTTCGCCAACGCCGAACAGCCCAACCGACCCGCGCGCATCACCTCGCAGGTCTCGGCCCTCGTGGCGCCCGGCATGATGGTGGAAATCGAGGTGCAGGCGGCGGTGAAGCCCGACTAGCTGCGCTGGGCCTTCCCCGAACCCCGGCCCGTCTCTAGGATCAGTCAAGGTCAACGGCGCCACAGGACGGTGCGGACGCGGCGCCGCACCCCGGGAAAGGTCCTCCTTGAATTTCGAACAGCTCGCCACCCTGGCTGTCCTGGCCGCGGTCGTCGTCGCCCTGCTGAGCGACCGGGTGCGCGCCGACGTAGCGGCCATGGCGGCGGCCGCGACCCTGCTGGGCCTTGGGGTGGTGTCGCTGGAGGATCTGGGGCGCGGCCTGGCGAGCCCGGCCCTGGTGGCGCTGGCGTCGCTGTTCGTCATCGCCAGGGCCCTGGATGTGACCGGGGTCATGGGGGTGATCATCCGCTCGGCGGCCAATATGACCGACCGCATGGGCGCGGCTTCGGCCCCGATCATCATCACCTTGTGCGGCACGCTGTCGGCCTTCCTGAACAATACGCCCCTGGTGATCCTGGGCGCGCCGGTCATCAAGGATTCGGCCAAGCGCCTGGGCATTTCGCCCAAGCGGCTGCTGATCCCCCTGTCCTACGCTTCGATCATGGGCGGCGCCTGCACCCTGATCGGCACCTCGACCAACCTGCTGGTGGACGACATGGCGCGGCGTCAGCACCTGGCGCCCTTCACCCTGTTCGAGATCACCGGCGTCGGCCTCTGCGTCGCGGCGGTGGGCGCCCTCTATCTCGCCTTTGTCGCGCCGCGCCTGCTGCCCGGCAATGACAGCGACGCCGCAGAGACAACCCCGGCCCTGGAGGAGATCGCCCCGCCCCTGAAGCTGGCGCCAGCCCTGATCAGCGTGACGGTCTTCGCTTTCGTGCTCGGCGCGGCGGCGGGGGGCTTGTCCATCGCCGTCGTCGCCTTCGTCGGGGCCATGGCGTTGATGGCCTTGCAGGTGATGAAGCCGGACGAGGCCTATTCGGGGCTCAGGCCCCAGGTGCTGCTGATGATCGGCGGCATGCTGGTGGTGGGCGAAGCCCTGGGCAAGACGGGCCTGGCCTTCCAGGCCACCAACATGATGGCCCTCTGGACCCAGCCGCTGGGGCCTATCGCCGCCCTGGCCATCATCTATATCGCCACCTCCGTCCTGACCGAGATCATGTCCAACGCCGCCGTCGCGGTGCTGATCACCCCCCTGGCCATCGGGCTGGCGGAGAACCTCGGCGTCTCCCCGCGGCCCTTCGTGGTGGCGGTGATGATGGCGGCCAGCTCGTCCTTCGCCACGCCTGTGGGCTATCAGACCAACGCCATCGTCCAGCAGATCGGCGGCTACACCTATATGGACTTCGTCCGGGTCGGCCTGCCGCTGAACGTCATCACGGGTGCGGTGGCCGTCTGGGTGATCCCCAAGATGTTCCCCTTCTAAGTCGCGCGCTCGCCGGTCATCAGGGCCGAGACGAAGGCGTCGCGCCAGGCCGATACGTCGGTGGCCTTGAGGTCGGCCATCAGGGTCTCCCACCGGCGCCGGCGCTCGTCCAGCGGCATGGCCAAGCCCCGCAGGATGGCGTCGGAGACGTCCTCGCGGCTGAACGGATTGACGATCAGGGCCTCGCCCATCTGTTCGGCGGCGCCGGCGAACCGCGACAGGATCAGCACGCCGGGATCCTCCGGGTCCTGGGCGGCGACATATTCCTTGGCCACCAGGTTCATGCCGTCCCGCAGCGGCGTCACCAGGCCGAGCTTGGCCGCGCGATAGATCCCGGCCAGCTGATCGCGGCGATAGCCCCGGTTCACATAGCGGATCGGCACCCAGTCGACAGTGGAGAAGGCCCCGTTGATCCGGCCCGACACCCCGTCGAGGCGCCCGCGAATCTCCTGATAGGCCTCCACATCCTCGCGGCTGGGGGTGGCGATCTGCAGGAGAAAGACCTTCTCGTGCAGGCCCGGATTGTCGTGCAGGAACTGTTCGTAGGCGAGGAAGCGCTCCTCCAGCCCCTTGGAATAGTCCAGCCGGTCGACGCCGATGATCATCTGGCGATCCAGCATGCTGGTCTGCATGCGGGCATATTCGGCCTTGGCGGTGTCCTGCTCCAAGGCGGCGGTGAATTCCGCGACGTCCATGCCGATGGGAAAGGCCCCGAAGTCTGCGGTGCGGCCAAAGGCGCTGAGCCGGTGGTCTGGCCCGACCGAACCCCCCGCCTCGTGCAGCACATAGTCCTCGAAGGCCTCCAGGGAATCGTTGGTCTGGAAGCCCACCAGGTCATAGGCGAACAGAGCCTCCACCAGCTGCGGATGCCGGGGCAGGGTGGTGATCAGGTGGCGAGCGGGCCAGGGGATATGGAGGAAGAAGCCGATCCTGTTCTTCACCCCTAGCCGGCGAAGCTCCTGGGCCAGCGGGATCAGGTGATAGTCGTGCACCCAGACGAAATCGTCGTCCTCGATCAGGGGCAGAACGGTCTCGGCGAAACGGGCGTTGACCCGGGCATATCCCTCGCCAAAGGAGCGTTCATAGGCGGTCAGGTCCACCCGATGATGGAACAGGGGCCACAGGGTCTTGTTGGCGTAGCCGTTGTAGTACTCCTGAACGTCCTGCTCCTCGAGATCCATGGTGGCGACGGTGACGCCGCCGGCGCGCTGGACACCGACCTGGCCGCTATAGGTCTCGGTGGTCTGGCCGCTCCATCCGAACCAGATGCCGGAATGCTCCCGCAGGGCGGCGGCCAGGGCCATGGCCAGCCCCCCTTGGGTGCCCCCGCCCACATCGCTGGGGGGGCTGACACGATTTGAAATGACGACGAGACGGGACATCAGGCATTGGCCTCTGTGGAGTTGTCGTCCGGCTGCGGCGTCGATGGCGCAAGTTGCGGCATGACAAGGTGCATGTGCGGATAGGGGATTTCCACACCGGCGGCGTCCCAGGCGGCCTTGATCCTGCGGTTGAAGGCGCGGCCGACCCCCCACTGGGCGCCCGGCGGCGTCTTGATCCGGGCGCGCAGAACCACGCCGCTGTCGGCCAGCTCGCTGACGTCCATCACCTCCAGAGGCTCAAGAATGCGCGGCGACAGGTCGGGATCGGCCCGCATCTCCTCGACCACCTGCGCCATCACCTCGAAGGCCTTGTCGATGTCGGACTCGTAGGACACGCCCAACTCGATGACGTGATAGGAAAACACCTTGGTCATGTTGTGGATGATCTGCGCCTCGCCATAGGGCAGCACGTGCAGCGTGCCGTCCAGGGCGCGCAGGCGGATCGTGCGGATGGTCATCTGCTCAACGACGCCGCTCGAGCCGGAGATCTCGACCACGTCGCCGACCGCGACGATGTCCTCCGAGATCAGGAAGATGCCGGTCAGGAAGTCCTTCACCAGGGTCTGGGCGCCAAAGCCGATGGCCAGGCCGATGACGCCGGCGCCGGCCAGCAAGGGGCCGATCTCCAGGCCCACCTCGGCCAGGATCATCATCAGGCCCATGATGATGATGACGCCCCGGGCCACCCCATGCAGCAGCGGCCCGATGGTGTTCAACTGGGCCGTGCGTCGTACGCCGGCCTCCTTGCGCGCGGCCATGCGGGCCAGCAGGCGGTTGACCAGAAGGGTGGCGAGTTCGGCGGCCGCAAAGGTGGCCACGGCCAGGATGGCGATGCGGATGACGCTCTCGACCACGCGCTGGCCCAGTCCGGCCGTCAGCCAGCCGAGGATGTCAAAGCCCCAGATGGCGGCCAGGGCGAAAAAGGCGGCCAGGACCAGACCGGTCTCGAACGCCGCCCAGGTCACCTGGGTCACGCGCCGGGTGCGGATGGTCTTTTCGGCGTCGGCGGGACCGGGCATGGCGCGCACGCCACGCTTCAGCAGGCGCCGCACCAGGACGCCGGCCCCGACGGCGGCTAGGATCACCAGGGCGGAGAGGGCTATGTTCAAGGCAAGCGCGCCGGGGCCAAGGCGCAGCAGAGCGTTCCAGCTCTCGCGAAAACCGAGAATGACCTGTTCGCTTGCCGTGCTCACCTCCACGCGGGGGCTCCTTGTCTGTTCTGTCTTGTCGAGTCGTGGCGGCCAATGGGCGCGCTGCGCCTTTGGATCGACCTGCGGCCGCCGATCTATTAAGGCCCCTGAGCATTATCGGTTCAGTCTGCAGGGGGCTCTCGGTTAGAGCTAACATGGGCGCGCCCAGGGATGGGGCCGCCTCACAGACCTGTGATGGTCAGGCGGGAAAGGCGAGAGCGTTGACGACGAACTGCACAGACGCGCGGACCGTTTGACCGCGTCGGACGCCAAACCTTCAGATCGCAAGCGCGCGCTTTGGCGGCTGCGCGCCCGCCTGCGTTCGCTCTATCACGGCGAATCCCCTGGCGCGGTTCGGTTCCGGCTGGCGGTGATCGGCGTGGACCTGGCGCTGATCGCCTTCTTTATCGCCGCCCCGTTCCTGCGGGAGTCGCGGGCCTTCTTGCCCTTGGATCTGACCGTGGCCGCGATCCTGGCGGTGGATATGACCGCGCGGGCCCTGGCCTGGCGCAGTCTGAAGTCCTGGATCCGGCGGCCGATCGTGATGATCGATCTCTTTGTCCTGCTGACGCTGCTGTTCCCCACCGTCCTGATCAACCTGGCCTTCCTGCGCGTGCTGCGCATCTGGACCCTGTTTCACAGCGACTTCTTCTGGGAGACCGTGGGCCACCGGTTTGACGACACCCGCTGGGAGGATGTGATCCGGGCGGCCGCAACCCTGGTGACCTTCGTCTTCGTGGCCACGGGCTTCGTCTACACCATCTATGTGGGCGATGAGGGTGGGGTCAGCGGCTATATCGACGCCCTATATTTCACCGTCACATCGCTCACGACCACGGGCTATGGCGACATCATCCTGCCGGGAATCACCGGCCGGCTGGTCTCCATCGTCATCATGATCTCCGGGATCACCCTGTTCGTCAGGTTCGCCCAGGCGCTGTTCCGCCCCTACAAGGTGCGCCATACCTGCCAGGTCTGCGGCCTGATGCGACACGACCCCGATGCGGTCCACTGCAAGGCCTGCGGCGCCCTGATCAACATCCCCAACGAGGACTGAGATTGTCGCGTATGCGACGACAAATCTCGACTTCCCCTGTGGATCGCCCAGATTTCGACATGCTCGAATCGCGCCGCCAAAGCGCTCGAGGGCGGAAAAATATCCTTAAGATCAACATCTTGACCCCGACCGTGGCCCAGATGTCGCAGGCCTGAGCCTGCACAGAACTGTCACACATCCGTTCGCGACCTGTCACGCAGCCTACCTAGAACGGCGATCGGGCAAGCGGGCGTTCAGGTCTCAAGGTGGGATCTGGGGAAAGCCGGCGCCTGCGCAATTCATCGCCACGGCGGAGATAAAGATGACCGGCACCACCAACCTCAGAAACCTGCTGATCATGTCGATCAGCGCCATGGCCCTGGCCGCCTGCGGCGGCGGCGCCGACAATGTCGCCTCGCCGGGCGAAGGCGCCTTCCCCCCGACGACGCCGACCAATCCGACGAACCCGACCAACCCGACCAATCCTGGCAGCGGTCAGGCCGCGGTCGATTGCCCGACGGGGTTCACCGATGCCGGCACCATCCTGAACAACACCCTGCGCAACTGCCGGCTGCCCAACAAGATCACCGGCAGCTTCGTTGTTCCGGCTCGGGCCGGCACCATCTACTCCATCAGCGGCCGCACCGATGTGGGCGATGACCGCGGCGCCGATCCGGCGAACCCGGTGGCCGGCGCCCAGCAGGGCATCCTGACCATCGAGCCGGGCGTTCGCATCTTCGGTTCGGCTGGCCTCGACTACATCAACATCCAGCGCGGCTCGCAGATCTTCGCCGAGGGCACCTCGAGCAATCCGATCATCTTCACCAGCCTCCAGAACATCCAAGGCACGACCGGCGCCGACTCGATCGGCCAGTGGGGCGGCCTCGTCATCTCCGGCCGCGCCCCGATCGCCTCTTGCCCGGCCGGCACGACGCCGCCGAACATCAACTGCGTGGCCACCTTCGAAGGCGGCGTCGCCCTCTACGGCGGCAACAGCCCGAACGACAACTCCGGCCGTCTTCGCTACGTCCAGGTCCGCTACGCCGGCTTCGAAATCCAGCCGAACCGCGAGCTGAACGGCATCACCTTCAACGGCGTGGGCGCTGGCACGACCCTGGAATACATCCAGGTTCACAACGGCTCCGACGACGGCATGGAGTTCTTCGGCGGCACCGCCAACGCGAAGTACGTCGTCATCACCGGCGCCGACGACGACAGCATCGACACCGATGAAGGCTGGCGCGGCGGCATTCAGTACCTGATCGTTCGCCAGCGTCCGAACGGCGGCGACCGGGTCTTCGAAATGAGCTCGGTCGGCGTCCAGGCCTCGCTGAACTCGATCCCCAAGATCGCCAACTACACGGTGATCGGCACGGGTCGGTCGGGGGCCGGCGACATTCAGATCCTGAACACCGGCACTGGCGGCCGCTTCATCAACGGTATCCACGTGTCGGCCAACCCGGCCACGGCCTGCCTGGACGTGGACACCCCCTCCACCGTGGCGGCTGCGCCCCGTTGGGACTCGGTGCTCTTCTCCTGCGCCATTGCGTTCCGCGCTGACAGCGATGTCGACGGTCCGGCCACTCAGGCGCTGTTCGCCGCCGGCACCAACAACAACGCCAACCACACCTCGACCCTGAACGGCTTCGTCAACGGCGCCAATGAAACCGCCGCGACGGCCACCGACCCGAAGACGATCTACGCCTTCTTCGACACCACCAACTATGTCGGCGCCGTTCGCAATGCGAGCGACACCTGGTGGCAGGGCTGGACCTGCGGTCTGGCCAGCGGAAGCAACTGCTGATCGAGCCGGAACGGGGCGGCCTTCGGGTCGCCCCCTTTCTCTTCGCGTCCGTCGACAATCAAGGCGACCTTCCATGAATATGCTCCGCCCCCTCTCGGGCCTCCTTCTCTGCACCACGGCGCTGATGGCGCCGGCGGTGGTATCCGCCCAGGCCGCCTCTGACGGGGCCGAGGTTCAGGAACTGGTTGTCCGTGGCCGCTACATCCCCGAGGTGATGCGCGAAACCGCTGAGGTCGCGTCCATCGTTACGGCCGACGACCTGGTCCGCCAAGGCGACGGCACAGCCGCTGAGGCCCTGACCCGCCTGACCGGCCTCAGCGTTGTGGGCGGTCGTTTTGTCTATGTTCGTGGTCTTGGGGAGCGCTACTCCTCGGCCCTGCTCAATGGCTCGCCCCTGCCCAGCCCCGAGCCGCTGCAGCGGGTTGTCCCGCTGGACCTGTTCCCCAGCGGCATCCTGGCCAGCGTGAACGTCCAGAAGACCTATTCGGCCAATTATCCGGGCGAATTCGGCGGCGGCGTGATCGACCTGCGCACCGTCGGCGTGCCCGACGAGCCCTTCCTGGCCCTCAGCTTCAGCCTGGGCGTCAATGACGAGACCTCGCTCAAGCAAGGTCTGACCTATTTCGGCGGCGAATCCGATCTCACCGGCTTCGACGACGGGACGCGCGACATTCCCGGGGCCATCGCCGCCGGGATCGCCACGGGCAAGCGGATCGACCAGAGCAATTTCGACGCCGCCACCCTGGCCACCATGGGCCGCAGCTTCCAGAACGCCAATGTGCGCCTTCTGCAGTCGACGAACGATGTGCCGATCAATGGCAGCGTCGGCCTGTCGGCGGGCAGCCGCTGGAACTATGACTGGGGTTCGCTGGGCGTCATCGCCGTCGGCGGCTACGACCGGGGCTGGGAGACCAAGCGTTCCGTGCAGCAGGCCGGCGTCGTCAGCCTGGGCGGCCTGGCCATCACCGAGGATCTGATCTCGAACTCCACCGACATGGATGTCGAATGGCACGGCCTGGGCAGCATCGCGCTGGACCTGGACGATCACAAGTTCCAGTGGACCAACTTCTACGTCCGGAACGTCACCAAGGAAGCCCGCTCGGTTGAAGGCGAGAGCACGCTCTCCAGCAACTTCATCCGTGACGACTATACCGCCTGGTACGAACGCGAGCTGTTCAACACCCAGCTGACCGGCCAGCACACCTTCGGGGATCTGGAGATCGACTGGCGCGGGTCCTACGCCCAGACCCGTCGCGATGCGCCCTATGAGACGCAGATCCGCTATCGCCGGATCGGGGACACCTTCTATCATAACCCCCAATCGGACGCGAATTTCATCCGGTTCAGCGAGCTGGAAGACACCGCCTACGGCGCTGGCGTCGATGTCCGCTACCGTCTCGACAATCCGCTGATCGTCGATCTGACGGTCGCCGGCGGCTATGCCTATTATGAGAACGAGCGCGACTCCGTCACCCGGGCCTTCCGCTTCACCATGGACCAGACCCCCTCGCTGGCCTTCCAGCAGCAGCGGGTCGATTTCCTCTATTCGGACTACAATATCGGTCCGAACGCCCTGTTCCTGCGCGAAGTGACCGGGTCCGAAGGCGCGGCGGCTTACGACGCCAAGCTGACCACCAATGCGGTCTATCTCCAGGCCGAGGGTGAGGTTCTGCCCGCGGTGCGGGCCAGCCTGGGCGTGCGCTATGAGGAAGGCGAGCAGTTCGTCCGCTCGCGGGACCTCTTCTCCACCAACCAGCCGCTGGGGATCGAGCTGAACAACGACTATGTTCTGCCCGCCGCCACGGTGACCTGGAACTTCGCCGAGGATCAGCAGCTCCGGTTTGGCGCCTCCAAGACCATCGCCCGCCCGCAGTTCCGCGAGCAGGCGCCGCAGCTCTATCTCGACCCGGAATCGGACCGCACCTTCATCGGCAATCCGTACCTGACCGACAGCGAGCTCCTGAACCTCGACGTCCGTTACGAGCGCTACTTTGAGCGGGGGCAGTTCGCCACCATCGGCGCCTTCTACAAGGACATCGACAAGCCGATCGAGTCGATCGTCAACGAGACCGGCGGCGGCCTGCAGCAGACCTTCCTGAACGCGCCCAAGGCTGTGCTTTACGGTGTCGAGGCCGAGTTCAAGAAGTTCTTCGAGCCCCAGTTCGGCATGAACTGGGTCGACGACAAGCGCTGGCTGATCGGGGCCAACTACACCTGGACCAAGGCCGAGGTGCAGGTGGACGATGGCGACCTCGTCTTCCCGCTCACCGGGCTTGGCCAGCCGGCGCCGGCCGAGAACTTCGTGATCGACGGCAGCCGTCTCCAGGGCACGTCGGAGCACATCGCCAACATCCAGTTCGGCTTCGAAAGCCTGGACGGCGCCACCCAGGCGACCCTCCTGGCCAACTATGCCAGCGAGCGGACCACCGCCCGCGGCGGGGCCGGCGCGGCGGACTTCCTGCAGGAGCCCGGCGTCACCCTGGACTTCAACTTCCGCCAGAAGTTCCAGATCTGGGGTCCGGAATTCACCCTCGGCCTTGAGGCCCGCAACCTGCTGGGCGAGGAGTTCGACGAATTCCAGACCCAGGGCGGCGACAAGGTGATCCTCAACAACTACGAGCTTGGCCGCAGCTACTCGATCAGCCTCTCGACCCGCTTCTGACGACAGGGCGAAGGCGGCCTTGCGCCGCCTTCGCCTGATCGACCAGGGACCTGCGGCAAAGCGTCATCAAATCCCGACGCTGTCACGGACCTGTCATCAAAACTTTACATGAAGGCCCCGACGGGCATGCGGCGTCTGGCCCATCCCCACCATCGCCCAGGGACTTCGGAGATTCTCCTGTGAACCTTGCCGCCGTTCGTCACGGCGTCGCCTTGCAGCCCCGCACCCTGCTGGGGCTGGTGGAGATCGCCCTGGTTCTGCTGCTCGCCGTGCAGGCTGCGCGGCTGGTCTGGATTCTCATCGCCCCGCCCTCGGGCCCGCTAGGCGTCCCCCCGGCGAGCGGCGCCGGCGCGGCGGCCCAGACCGAAATCCTCGCCCGGTTCGACCCCTTCTTCCGCCTCGGCGGTCCCACCGACGCCCCGGTGACGGCGGGCTCGGATCTCCAGCTCTATGGGGTCCGCACCGGCGGGGCGAGCGCCTCGGCCATCCTCGGCCCGCCTGGCGGCGCCCAGACCCTCTATTTCATTGGCGAGCAGGGGCCAGACGGGATCACGCTGGTGGAGGTCGCCGACGATCACGTGGTGGTGCGTCAGGGGGCCAACCGCCGCCGGATCGGCTTTCCGACGCCCAGCGGCGGCGCCTATGTTCCGCCGCCTCAATCCTCGTCGGCCGCGACCACCCCAGAAGCTGCGCCCGACTACACAGGCGCTCAGCTCATGGCCGCCCTGGCCCTGGCGCCGCGGATGCGCGATGGCCGCTCGGCGGGGTACACGGTCACGCCCCGGGGCGCTCAGGGCGCGGCCATCCTGGCCCGCGCGGGCCTCCAGCCCGGCGACGTTCTGCTCACCATCGACGGCTCGGAGCTCAATGGCGAGCGCATGAGCGAACTGCCCCAGATTCTCGCCACCGCCACCCATGTGGACCTCAGCTACGAGCGCGGCGGCCAGGTCATGAACACTCGACTGCGGATGTCTGCCCCGTGAAGAGACTGATCGCCCTCGCCATCCTCCTGGCCTCTGGCGCGAGCCTTGGGCCGACGCCTGTCGCCTATGCCCAGCAGCAGACCCTGAATCTCCAGGACGCCGACATCCGCGTCTTCATCCAGGATGTCGCCCGCGCCACCGGCCAGACCTTCATCATCGACCCCCGCGTCCAGGGGAAGGTCAGCATCAGCAGCAACGAGCCCCTGTCGCGCAACGAACTGTTCGAGGTCATGCTGTCGACCCTGCGCGCCAACGGTCTGGTCGCCGTGCCGGCCGGGGCCGGGGTCTACCGCATCACGCCCGAAGAGGGCGCGGCCGCCCAGCCCTCCAGCCTCAGCGGCGGGGGCGGATATGGCTTCTCCACCCAGGTCTTCCGGCTGCGGAATATCGACGCCGTCTCGGCCGCCGAGACGCTGAAGCCCCTGATCGGCCGCCAGGGCGTGATCATGCCCAGCCCGCGCGGGAACCTGCTGGTGGTCGCCGACTATGCCGACAACCTGACCCGCATCCGTAGCCTGCTGGGCCAGGTGGATCAGGACCGGACGCTCACCGAAACCGTCACCCTGCGCTCCAGCTCGGCCCGAGAGATCGCCAGCGTGGTCAACCAGGTGCTCAATCCGCCGGGCGCCGATCCGGGCTCCCGCAACGGCATCGTGTCGCTGGTGGTGGTGGAGAGCAGCAATTCGCTGATCCTGCGCGGGGAGCCCGAGGCTGTGCGCCCCCTCCTGGATTTGGTGCGTGATCTCGACAGCCGGGCTGAGACCAGCGGCGACGTGCGGGTCATCAACCTGCAGCACGCCGACGCCGAACAGCTTGTGCCCGTGCTTCAACAACTGGTGGGCCAGGCGCCGACCCAGAGCGGAAATGACGCCGCCTCGGCCACGCAGACGGCCGCGGCGGGAGACCAGACGGCCACGGCGGGCGGGGGCGGACGCCGCGCCAATATCGCTCGCTATCCCGGCGCCAACGCCATCGTCATCGCCGCCGACCCCGACACCCAGCGGGTGCTGGGCGAGGTGATCCGCCAGCTCGACACCCGCCGTCGCCAGGTTCTGGTCGAGGCCGTGGTGGTGGAGCTCTCCGACAACGCCGCCCAGCAGCTGGGCGTCCAGTTCGCCCTGGCCGGGATCAACGGCTCCAGCATTCCGTTCTCGGCCACCAACTATTCCAACGCCGCGCCAAACCTCCTGGCCCTGGCCGGGGCCGCGGCGGGGGAAGCCAACCTGCCGGAAGATTCCGCCGCCCTGGCCGCCCTGCGCCAGACGGCGATGGACTCCCTGCTGGGCGCACGGGGCATGATCACTGGCGGCTATGGGCGCAGCGGCGACGCCCTGTTCGGCTTCATCATCAATGCGGTGAAGAACGACACCACCTCGAACCTGCTCTCGACCCCCTCGGTGATGACCCTGGACAACCAGGAGGCGACCATCCTGGTGGGTCAGGAGATCCCGATCACCACCGGCGAGGTGCTGGGCGACTCCAACAGCAACCCCTTCCGCACCGTGCAGCGGCAGGACGTCGGCATCCAGCTGGAGGTCAAGCCGCAGATCAACGCCGGCGGCGCCATCACCCTGTTCCTGCGCCAGGAAGTGTCCAGCATCGCCGGGCCGGTGAGCGAGGACTATAACGAGCTGATCCTCGACAAGCGCTCCATCCAGACCACGGTGGCGGTGGACGACGGCGCCATCGTTGTCCTGGGCGGCCTGCTGGACCGCAATGAACGCACCACCGTCGAGCGCACGCCGATCCTGGGCGACATCCCCGTGGTGGGGAATCTGTTCAAGGCCACCTCGCGCCAGAACGTGCAGCGCAACCTGATGGTCTTCATCCGTCCGACGATCATCGAAAGCGCCGCCGACGCCCAGGCCCTGACCGCGCCCCGCTACGCCTATATCCGCGACCGGGAGCTGGCCCGCAGCCCCGACGGCCTGAGCAATCTCGACGCCCTGGTCCGCGACTACATGCAGGCCGAGCCCATCACGGCCCTGCCGCCCCCGCCGCCTCCGCCGCCGGGGCTCTGAGATGGAGGCCGACGGTCCGCCCCTGCTGCCCTACGGATTCGCCAAGCGGCACGGCGTGGTGCTGCTGGGCATGGACGAGGTCGCCCATGTGGCCTTGCGCGACGGCGCCGATCCCCTGGCCCTGGTGGAGGCCCGCCGCGCCCTGGGTCGCGCCCTGAAGATCCACACCCTCCCGCGGGCCGAGTTCGAGCGGCGCCTGTCGGAGGCCTATGCCGATGACGGCCTGTCGGCCGGCGGCTCGGACGATCTCGACATGCCCGGCGGCCTCGACAGCCTGGCCGAGGACATTCCCGCCGCCGCCGACCTGCTCGACAGCCAGGACGACGCCCCGATCATCCGACTGATCAATGGCGTCATCGCCGAGGCCATCCGCCGCGGCGCCTCCGACGTGCATGTGGAGCCCTTCGAGACCGCGCTGATCATCCGGCTGCGGATCGACGGTGTGCTGCGCGAGGTGCTCAGCCTGTCTCATCGGCTGAGTCCGCTGATCGTCAGCCGCATCAAGGTCATGGCCCGCCTGGACATCGCCGAGCGGCGCACCCCCCAGGATGGCCGCATCTCCCTGGCGCTCGGCGGTCGCAGCCTCGATGTCCGGGTCTCCACCCTGCCGTCCCGGGCCGGCGAGCGGGTGGTGATGCGCATCCTGGATCAGGAACAGGCCGGCATTCCGCTGCCGGAGCTGGGCATGCGGCCTGCCGTGCTGACGGCCTTCCAGCGGGCGCTCGCCGAACCCAATGGGGTGATCCTGGTCACCGGCCCCACGGGCTCGGGCAAGACCACCAGCCTCTATGCCGGCCTGAGCCTCCTCAACGACGCCAGCCGCAACATCCTGACCATCGAGGACCCGGTGGAGTACGCCGTGCCCGGCGTCGGCCAGACCCAGGTCAACGCCAAGGTCGGCATGACCTTCGCCGCCGGTCTGCGGGCCATCCTGCGCCAGGACCCCGACGTGGTCATGGTCGGCGAAATCCGCGACGTGGAGACCGCCCAGATCGCCGTCCAGGCCAGCCTGACCGGCCACCTGGTGCTGTCGACCGTCCACACCAATGACGCCGCAGGCGCGGTGACGCGGCTGCGCGACATGGGGGTCGAACCCTTCCTGCTGGCCTCCACCGTGCGGCTGATCGTGGCCCAGCGCCTGGTCCGCCGGCTCTGCCCCACCTGTCGCCGGCCCGAGCCCGCCGATGAGGCGACAGCCCGCCAGGCCGGGGTGGCGCAGGGTCAGATCCTGTACCGCGCCCAGGGCTGCGGCGACTGCGGCCAGACCGGCTATGTGGGTCGGATCGGCATCTATGAGGCCATCTGGATCGACGGCCATGTGCGCCGGCTGATCGGCGAGAACGCCGACGAGGCCACCATCGCCGCGGCCGGCGTGGCCTCAGGCGGCGGCAGCCTTTCGGCCGAGGCGCACGCCTGCGTCCTTGAGGGCCTGACCACCGTGGAAGAGGCCATGCGGGTCACGCGCCAGGAAGGCGGCGGTCATGGCCAGCTTTGACTATGTCGCCCTGGACCTGGCCGGCCGCACCCGCACCGGCCACCTGACCGCCGCCGACGAGACCGCCGCGCGCGAGGTTCTGGAACGTCGGCGCCTGGCCGCCATCCGCCTGTCGCCGGGCAAGGCCAAGCCGGGCTCGGCAGGCCTGTTCGGCGGGCGGCTGGACGCCCGGTCCCTGGCGCTCGCCACCCGGCAGCTCGCAACGCTGGTCGCGGTCGCGCCGCTGGAAGAAGCTTTGCGGACGATCGCCGTCCAGGCGGAGAAGCCCGCCGTGCGCAATGCGCTGATGGGGGTGCATGGCGGCGTGCTGGAAGGCTACCGCCTCTCGGACGCCATGGCGCGCCAGGGCCGCGCCTTTCCACCGCTCTACCGGGCCATGGTCGCGGCCGGCGAAGGCTCCGGCGCCCTGCCGTCGATCCTGGAGCGTCTGGCCGATCTGCTGGAGCGTGACCAGCAGGCCCAGAGCAAGGTGACTGCGGCGCTGATCTATCCGGCCGTCCTGGCCGTCACCGCCCTGCTGGTGGTCCTGGCCCTGATGACCTTCGTGGTGCCCAAGGTGGTCGACCAGTTCGAGTCCATGGGCCAGACCCTGCCGCTGCTGACCCGCCTGGTGATCGGGACCTCGGACGCGATCCGCAGCTATGGCCTGGTCATGCTGCTGGTGCTGGTGGTCGCCGGCTTCGGGGCGGCCCGCGCCCTGCGGCGGCCGGACATCCGGATGAAGGCCGATGCGCTCATGCTGCGCCTGCCAATCCTGGGACGACTGACCCGCGACCTGCATGCGGCGCGACTGGCCCGCACGCTGTCGACCATGATCGCCAGCGGTCTGCCGATCCTGGAGGGGCTGCAGATCACCGCGCCCACCATCCACAATCACGTCCTGCGCCAGGCGACCGTCGACATGGCCGAGATGATCCGCGAGGGCGGGGCCCTGTCCTCGGCCATGCGCAAGGTGGCGGTTTTCCCGCCCTTGCTCGTCTATATGACCGCCAGCGGCGAGAACAGCGGCCGGGTCGAGCTGATGCTGGGCCGGGCGGCGGAGTATATGGAGCGCGAGTTCGCGACCTTCACCGCCGTGGCGCTGAGCCTGCTGGAGCCGGCGATCATCATTCTCATGGGCGGGCTGGTGGCGGTCATCGTCCTGTCCATCCTGCTGCCCATCCTGCAGATCAACACCCTGGCCCTGGGCTAGGTTTTCGCGTTCGAAGGACCCGTCATGACCCGACGCCCCATGCGACCCCGCCCAGCTTCCGAGGCCGGCTTCACCCTGGTGGAGCTGATGGTGGTGGTGGTCATCATCGGCCTGCTGGCCACGGTGGTGATGATCAACGTCCTGCCCAGCCAGGACCGCGCCATGCGTGAGAAGGCCAAGGCCGATGTCTCCACCCTGGAACAGGCGGTCGAAACCTATCGGCTGGAGATGCTGGCCTATCCCACCACCAGCCAGGGCCTGGCGGCCCTGACCCAGCTTCCGGCCGGCGTTCCCCGGGCCGATCGCTATCGGGACGGCGGCTATATCCGCCGCCTGCCTGAGGACCCCTGGGGCAATCCCTATCAGTACGCCTATCCCGGCGAGCGGGGCCGGTTCGATGTCTATTCCTTCGGCGCCGACGGGGCCAAGGGCGGCGAAGGCGAGGATGCGGACATCGGCAACTGGAACTGAGGCCGTCCCCAGGACGCGCCGCCGCGCTGAGGCCGGCTTCACCCTGGTGGAGCTGATGGTGGTGCTTGTCATCCTGGGCCTGATGGGCGCCGCGGTGGTGATGACCGCGCCGGATGGCCGGGGCGAGGTGCGGCGAGAGGCCGAGAACCTGGCTGGCCGCCTTGTGCGCGCCCGCGAGGAATCCCTGCTGACCAACCGCGCCGTGGAGGTTCGACTGGCTGCGGATGGCTATGACTTCCGCGTTCTGCGCCGGGGACAGTGGGAGCCGCTGGAGGCGGCGCCTTTCAAGGCCCACGCCTGGCTGCCGGGCGTATCTGCGCGTCTTCAGGCCGCGCCGGGGCGCGACGCCGTGCGGTTCGATCCCACCGGTTCGGCCGAGCCCGCCAAGGTGACCCTGTCGCGGGCCGATCAGCAGATGACGGTCAGCGTCGACGTAACCGGTGAGGTGCGGCTCGATGCGCCGGCCGGCTGACCAGGGCTTCACGCTCATCGAGCTGCTGGTCGCCCTGGCGGTGTTCAGCCTGGTGGTTCTCGCGCTCCTGAACCTGGCGGGGGAAAACACCCGCACCGCCCAGCTGCTCCAGACCCGCACCCTGGCGGCTATAGTGGCGGAGAACGCCGCCGTCGAGGCCCTGATCTCGCCGGAGCCGCCGGCCCTGGGCGACACCGAGGGTCAGGTCCAGCTCGGTGGCCAGGACTGGGTCTGGCGTCGCACCACTGCGGCTGCAGACCAGGGCCTGCTGCGGATCGACATTCAGGTCAGGGGCGTCAGCGAGCCGCGAACCCTGGCCGAGGTCATCGTCTTCCGGGTGGGCGCATGAAGGGCTTCACCCTGGTGGAGATGCTGGTGGCCCTGCTGGTCTTCAGCCTGCTCTCGGCCGCCGGCGTGGCCGTGCTGGGCTTCGCCGCCGACAACCGCGCCGTGGTCCGCGAACGTATGGACGAGATCGCCGCCCTGCAGAGCGCCCGCGCCCTGATCAAGACCGACCTGGAGCAGATCGCCGATCGCCGTACCCGCGCCGACGGCGGCGCCCCCAGCCGTAGCCTCAGCGGCGGCGAGAGCGCGGGGGCGCCGGTGCTGGCCTTCACCCGCCGCGGCTGGGACAATCCCGACGCCGCGCCGCGGGCGGCCCTGCAGTATGTCGAATACCGCCTGGTGGAAGACCGCCTGGAGCGGCGCGCTCGCCCGGCCCTGGACGGCGCGGCCTTGGGCGAGCCCCAGGTGCTGTTGCGCGGGGTGAGGGGGCTGGTCGTCGCCTTCTACGCCCGTGGGTCCTGGGCGCCGGCCTGGGCCCCCACGGCCGATCGGCCCCTGCCGCAGGCGGTTCGTCTGCAGATGGACCTGGAATCCTTCGGCGAGGTGACCCAGCTGGTTCTGCTGCCGGATGGCGGCGCATGAGGCGGCGTCTGGACAAGCCCTCGGAGCGGGGCGTCGCCCTGCTGACGGTGCTGCTGCTGGTCGCCGTGCTGGCGACGCTCGCCGCCGTGGTGCTGGACGACATCCGCTTCGGGATACGTCGGGCCGCCAACGCCGAGGCCGTTGGCCAGGCCCGCTGGTACGCCCTGGGCGCCGAGACCCTGGCGGCCGGCCAGATCGGCCAGCTGGTGCGGGCCTCGGACCGGGTCACCCTGGATGGCGGCTGGCATGACCGGCCCTTCAGCTTCCCGGTGGAGAACGGCCTGATCCAGAGCCGCATCACCGATGGCGCCGCCTGCTTCAACCTGAACAGCGTCGTTCAGGGGGCCGGCGATGTGCTGAGCCGACGCGACACCGGCCTCGCCCAGTTCAACGCCCTGCTCGCGGCGCTGAACTTTGCGCCCCGCGACGCTGAGATGCTGGGGGCGGCCCTGACCGACTGGATCGACAGCGACGGGGTCCGCGAGAGCGGCGGCGCCGAGGATGAGGCCTATCTGGCCGGATCGCCCGCCTATCGGACCGGCGGGACCCTGCTGGCCGAGGTCAGCGAGCTGCGGGCCATCCGTGGCTTCACGCCGGCGGTCTATGCCCGCCTGCGGCCCTATGTGTGCGCCTTGCCAACCAGTGAGCTGTCACCGATCAATGTGAACACCGTGACGCCGGACAAGGCGGTGTTGATCACCATGCTGACGGAAGGGGCGGTGAGCCCGGAACTCGCCCAACGGCTGATCGTCGGGCGGCCAGCCGGCGGCTGGAGCGCCTCCGACTTCCTGCAGCTGCCGGCCATAGTGGAGGCTGGCGTCGCCGAGCCCGGCCAGATCAAAGCCAAAACCGATTACTTCACCCTGCAGACCCAGGTGGACTATCTCGACGCCGAGGTGGTCGCCAGCGGCCTGTTCGAGGTCGACACCGCCGGCCAGGTCCGCCTGGTCGCCCGCCGATGGACATACGACGAATGAACCGAACCCGCATCGTCCTCGCCGGCGCGGCGCCTGACGCCGAGCCGACCTATCTGATCCTCGACGAGCTGGGCTCGGTGGTCGGGCGCGGCATCCTGCCCGTGCAGGAGGCCTCGGCCCTGACGCCGATGCGCAACGTGCTGGTGATCCCCGGCGCCGACGTGCTGGTGCGCTGGGCGCCGATCAAGGCGGCCTCTGAGGCTCAGGCCCGGGGGGCGGCCCTGGCGTCGCTGGAAGATCAGATGACCAGCGCCGTGGGCGCCCATGTGGCCCTGTCGCCGCCCGAGGCCGACGGCCATCGCCTGATCGTCGCGCTCTCAACGGCCCGGATGCAGGCCTGGCTCGACCACGCCGCCCTGCATGGCGTGACGCCTGACCTGGTCATTCCCGACTGCCTGGCCCTGCCCGAGCCGCCCGAGGATCCCGACGGCGTGCCGGTCATCGTCACAGCGGACTTCGGCGCTCTGACCGCCGTGCGGGGCCAGCGGCTGGCCTTTACCGGCGAGCCGGACCTGGTGGCGGCCATTGTCGGCGAGCGCCCGGCCCAAGCGCTGGCGGGACCGGGCCTGGAGCGCGCCCTGGCCGACATGGCGGTGAGCCCGGCCGTCAATCTGCTGCAGGGCGATTTCGATCCGGCGCGGCGAGAGCCGCTGGGCCGCCGGGACCTGGTCAGGCCTGCGGCCCTGGCCCTGGCCCTGCTGATCAGCCCGCTGATCCTCTGGGGCGCCAAGGCCGGCGCCGACCACATGCGCGCCCGTCAGGCCGAGGCCCGGGCCGAGGCCAAGGTCGCCGCCATCCTGCCGCAAGGGACGCCGGTCACCGATCCGGCCGCCCAGGCCCAGGCGCAATTGGACGCGCTCAGCCTGGCGTCTGGCGGCGGCGCCAGCGGCCTTGCCGCGACGTTGTTCTTCGCCGTCGAGCCGATGGATCAGGTGCAGGTCGAAAGCCTGATCATCATGCCTGACGGCACGGCCCGGGCTGCGCTCAGCCATGCGGCCTATTCCGATGGCGAAGGCCTGGCCCAGGCTCTGAACGCCTCGGGTCTCACTGTGCGGGTCGAGGGCTCCCGGGAAGAGGGCGGCCGGGTGATCAGCGACGTCATTCTGGGAGCACGGTGATGGTGGACTGGTGGACGACGCGCAGCCGGCGCGAGCAGATTCTTCTGGGCGCCCTGGGCGGCCTGCTCCTGATCTTCATCCTGTGGTTCGGTGTGGCTTCGCCCCTGCGCGGCGCGGCGCGGGACGCCGAGGACCACCTGGCCCGCGCCCTGGCCGACGAGGCGGTCGTGAACGCCGCCGTCTCCGAGATCGCCCGCCTGGGCGAGGCTGCGCCTGCCCCCACGCTCTCGGCGCCGGTGGAGCAGCTGGTGGCCGACACCGCCGCGGCGGCCGGTCTGGAGGTGGTGCGGATCGAGGCTGGCGAGGACGGCGGGGTCCAGGCGGTGGTGATGGGACCCAGCGCATCGGTGATGCCCTGGATCGCCCTCCTGCAGGCCGAGCACGCCATCGCCGCCCGTCACCTGACGGTGTTGAAGGGCGACATAGGCCAGCTGGATGTGGACGCCACCTTCTTTCCGGTGACCCCATGAGGCCCGCTTCGCCAAACCTGCCGCTCGCTGCGCCGGCCCTGGCCGCGGTGTTCGGTGTAGCCGCACTCCTGGTCCTCCTGGCCATGGCGCCGTTAAGCCTCGCCCTGGGGGATCGCGCGGCGGGCGCGGGTCTGAGCGCGGCCCAGGTTTCGGGAACGGTCTGGCGCGGCCGCCTGTCCGACGCGGCCTATCGGGGTTTGCGGCTCGGCGATGTGCGGTTGGGGACCAGCCCCCTGTCATTGCTGGCGGGCCGACCGCGGCTCGGCTTCAAAGGCGAGGCCGCGACCGGGGCCGCGCGGTTGGGGCGCGGGGGGATCGAGCTGATCGACCTGGACGCCGCCTTGCCCCTTGGCCAGCTTGCGCCCGCCGCGGGCCTCTCCGGGACGGTGCGAATGGCCGATGTGTCCCTCGATCTTCGAGATGGGGAATGCCGGCGGGCGGATGGCCAGGTGTGCTTGGCGGACATCGGCCTGGCCGGCCTGCAGCTTCCGGGGCTCGCCCTAGTGGGCGACCCGACCTGCTCAGGCGCCTCGCTCGCCTTGCCGCTTCGCGGCCAGGCCGAAGGGGTCGATGTGCAGGCGGACCTGCTGATCGGGGCCGACGGCGGCTATCAGATGGACCTGATCCTGCGCACCACCCGCCCCGAGGTGGAGGCGGCCCTGGGGATGGCCGGCTATGAGCGGACCTTGAACGGTTATCAACGGCGGCTGGTCGGGCGGCTAGGCCAGCCCTAGGGGCCCATAAAGCCAGGTCAGCCAGACGCCGGCCGCCAGGAACACGCCGAAGGGCAGGGGCTGATCGGCGGCGGTCGCCCGGCCTCGCAGGCGCTGGACCAACACGAAGACCAGGCCCGACGCCGCGCCGATGAGCAGGATGCTGGGCAGGGCGATGGCGCCGCACCAGGCGCCGCCGCCGGCCAGGAGCCAGGCGTCGCCGCCGCCCAGGCCCTCTCGCCCTCGGAAACTCCGATAGGCCAGGGCCAGGAGACTGAGGCCGGCGAAGCCAAGGCCTGCGCCCAGGAGATGGCTGGCCAGCACGCCCTGGGCTGCGGCGACAGCCAGGCCCGAGACGATCAGCGGCAGGGTCAGCATCCGCGGCAACCAGAAGTGCTCGGCGTCGAGCAGGGCCAGAAGCAGCAGTTGCCAGGCTAGCAGAGCGCCGAGAAAACCCTCCGCCGAAGGCTGCGCCAGCATCGACCACAGGGCGAGCGCCGGGCAGGCCAGCTCCAGGGCCAGGTAGCGGCGGGGGATCGGCGCGCCGCAGGTGCGACACCGGCCTCGCAAGCCGGCGAAGGAGAGAATCGGGACCAGATCGATCGGCCCCAGCGGCCGCGCGCAGGCGGGGCAGGCCGAGCGCGCCAGGGCGACCGGCTTGCCCTCCGGCAGACGCAGGCTCATCAGGCCGAGGAAACTGCCGACGAACGGGCCGAGCAGCACGGCGGCGACCAGCCAGCTCAGATCGGCTTGCATGGGCATGGAGGCGTCGGCGGGACCAGGTCCCGCCGATCGATCCTTAGTCGGGCCGGCTCATGGAGGTCATGGCGCGGGCGGCGGCCTTCACAGCCTCATGCTCGGGGGGCAGCAACGGGATCAGACCGCGGCTCTGCAGATAGCCGCCCCGACCCGCCGCGGCGTCCGAGGTGAATTCGGTGACGAATTCCTGCAGGCCGAGGGTCACCCCCACATGGGCCTTCTTCACATAGATGAAGATCGAGCGGGACAGGGGGTAGGTTCCCTCGGCGATGGTGGCGACCGTCGGCGCGACGCCGTCGATCGGCATGGCCTTCACCTTGTCGCCGTTCTCTTCCAGGAAGGAGTAGCCGAACACGCCCAGCGATCCCGGAGTCTTGGTCAGGGTCTGGACGATGGCGTTGTCGTTTTCGCCGGAGTCGATCCAGCCTTCCCGGCGCAGCGGGTGGGTCATCTGCTTGAATTCGTCAGAATCCCGTTCGCGCAGGGCCCGGGCGGTGGGGTAGGTCAGAGCCGAGGCTTCGATCCCCAGCTCGACGAAGGCGTCGCGGGTGCCCGACGTCGGCGGCGGCCCATAGACCAGGATGCGGTTGTTCGGCAGGCCCGGGCCGATCTCGTTCCAGTTGGTGTAGGGGTTGGGCACGAACTTGCCGCCGCGCAGCACATTGGCGCCGAGCGCCAGATAGAGGTGGGGCAGGCGGAACTGATAGTCCGGCGCGCCGCGGTCGGCGGCGATGACGATGCCGTCATAGCCGACCTTCAGTTCGACGATGTCATTCACCCCGTTGGCGCGGCAGGTGTCGAACTCCTGCTGGGTCATGGGGCGCGAGGCGTTGGCGATGTCGGGGAAGTTGTCGCCGACCCCGCTGCAGAACAGCTTGATGCCGCCGCCGGTCCCCAGCGACTCGACATTGGGGGCCTTCATGCCGGTCTTTCGGCCGTAGTTCTCGGCGACCCGGGTGGCGAAGGGAAAGACGGTCGAAGAACCCGCCGCCCACACATAGTCCCGCGCCGCATGGGCGCTGCCGGCGCCGCCCAGCAGGGCGACCGCGGCGCAGAGGCCAATAAGCGTCTTCATCGTGTCTCTCCTAGCTCACCGGCAGAGCCTGCCCAGCTCTGTTTGGCCCACAGGCCTAAGGCGCCGTGACGTTGATTTCCAGACCGACCTTGTCGCCGCAGCCGGTGACAGTTTTCGGACAAACCGTCAGCTTGTGGCGTTCGGCTGTTTCAGCCGCCGGGCTTTTCGCCGTCCAGCTGGGGGTCGAGCAGCTTGTGGGCGTGGATGATGAAGTAGCGCATCAGGGCGTTATCGACGGTCGCCAGGGCCTTGGAGCGCCAGACCGCCAGGGCTTCGTCATAGGTCGGATAGGCGCCGACCAGGTCGATCTTCGAAGGGTCGCGGAAACGAACTTGCTCGACTTCCTCGAGTTCGCCGCCGATCACGATATGCAAAAGCTGTTTTTCGGGCATGTCTTCCTCGAAAGAGGGCTCAGTTTGGTATGGCGATATGCGAGACCCGCGCCATGATCAATGGGGCCAATCGTGGCGCCGCGCATAACAAACTCCGTTGGGACGGAATTCGACCATTATAGGCGAAGCCGCCGCCCAGATGGTCGCCGCAATAGGCCCCGGCCTCCCGGGCCACCAGGTCGGCGGCGGCCAGGTCCCAGTCGGCCTTGGCCACCAGGGCCAGGGCCGCGTCGAACTGCCCCGAGGCCACCAGGCACATGCGATAGGCCGTCGAGTTGCGCGACTCCACCCGCATGGCCGGCCAGGGTTCTGGCCAGGATGGGTGGTCGAACATCCGCTGGTCGCCGACCATGCCGCAGCCATCCAGGCGCAAGGTGGGCGCCGGCACGATCAGCGAGCCGTTCAGCTTGGCCCCGCCGCCGCGGGTGGCGGTATAGACCTCGCCCACCTGCGGGGCATAGACGACGCCGGCGATCGGCTGGCCGTCTTCGACCACGGCGGCAGAGATCACCCACCAGGGCTTGTCCTTCATATAGGCCCGGGTGCCGTCGATGGGATCGACCACGAAGACCCGCCGCCGATCCAAGCGCTCCAGATCGTCGGCCGTCTCCTCCGACAGCCAGCCATAGTCGGGGCGCGCCCGGCCAAGGGTGGTCTTCAACAGAGTGTCGGTGGCGAAATCGGCGTTGGTGACCGGAGAATTGCCCTCCTTCCACGCGATCTTGAGCCCCCGCGCCCGCAGCTCCAGGGCCAGGGTTCCGGCCTCAATGGCGGCGGCCACCAGAAGCTCCAGGTCCTGAGCGGGGCTGGGGGCGGGGCTGGGGGTCATTTCCCCGCGATCGCCAGGGCGTCGATCAATACGGACGGCGCGTTGGACGCCCCGCGGATTTCCAGGTCGGAGCCGGGGACCAGACGCGCGTACATCTCGATCAGATTGCCGGCCACGGTGATCTCGCTGACCGGATAGGCGAGCTCGCCGTCCTCGAACCAGAAGCCTGAGCAGCCCACCGACCAGTCGCCGGTGTTGCCGTTCAGGGACGGACCAAACATCGAGGTGATCAGCAGCCCCTTGCCGGCGCTGCGCATCAGGCTCGCCTGATCCTCGGCGCCAGGCTGCAGGGTCAGGTTGGAGACGCCGACCCCCGGCGGCCCGGCCAGGCCGCGGGAGGCGTGGCCGGTGGTCTCCAGGCCAAGCTGGCGGGCCGAGCTGGAATTGAGCAGCCAGGTGGTCAGCACGCCCTTGTCGATCAGGTCCATGGCCCGGGTCTCGACGCCCTCGTCGTCGAAGGGGCTGGAGCCCAGGCCCCGGCGCCGGTGGGGATCGTCGGTCAGGGTCACGCCAGGCGCGAAAACCGGCTGGCCGAGCTTGTCCTTCAGGAAGGAGGAGCCACGGGCGATGGAGGGGCCGGAGATGGCGCCGATCAGGGGGCTGATGATCGACATGGCCAGGCGGTTCTCGAAGATCACCGGCGCCGTGGTCGAGGCGATCTTGCGCGAGCCCAGGCGTGCGGCGGCCCGGCGGCCAGCTTCAGTCCCGATCCCCTCCGGACCCGGCAGATCCTCATGCCAGCGCACCGAGCGGCCGTCATAGCCGGTCTCCATGGACTGGCCGTCGCCGGCGATGGCCGAGGCGCCGAGAGAGAAGCCGGACGCCTGATGGGAGCCTGCGAAGCCATGGCTGGTGGCGATCAGCCATTTGGCGGTGGACCAGCCGGCCGTGGCCCCATCGGAATTGACCACGCCCTTCACGGCGCGCGCAGAGGCCTCGGCGGCGCGGGCGCGGTCCTCCAGGGTTTCGGGCGAAAGCTCGGTCGGATCATAGAGGTCGAGATCCAGGTGCGGGCCCTGGGCCAGCCGCTCGGCCGGCGCGAACCCGGCATAGGGATCTTCGGGCGCCAGGCGGGCCATGGCCACGGCGCGATCGACCAGCTTGGACAGGGCTTGCGGCGACAGATCCGAACCCGAGACCGTCGCCTGACGCTGGCCGACAAAGACCCGCAGGCCGAGGTCGCGGGACTCCTCGCGCTCCACCTCTTCCAGCTCGCCCTCACGGACGGAGATCGACAGGGACTGGCGTTCGGCGGTGACGGCCTCGGCCGCATCGGCGCCGGCCTTGCGGGCGGCGGCGATCAGCTCGGCGAGCAGGTTTTGATCCATCCCTGCCATATGGCGAACCTCAGGCTGTCGAGCAAGCCGGGTGAGGCCGCGCAGGTCCGGCTCGGCCCTCGTCCAGCCCGATAGAAAATCCCGTGCGCGATCATCAAGTTTATTGATTTTCCAATGCCCCGCCCCCGGGCCTAGGCTGCGCTAACGCTTAAAACGCGAGGGAGAACGACCATGGACGACGCCTCCAACACTGGTGATCCGCTGGGCTGCCCGATGAAGGAGCCCGCAGCGCTCCGATCCCTGCTCGGCCGCACCAACCGCGACTGGTGGCCCAACCAGTTGTCGATCGAGATTATCCACCAGCAGGGCCTGAACGGCGACCCGATGGGGGACGATTTCGACTACCCCAAGGCCTTCCTGTCGCTGGACTATGACGCCGTTAAGCGCGACCTGACCGCGCTGATGACCGACAGCCAGCCCTGGTGGCCGGCCGACTATGGCCATTACGGCCCCTTCTTCATCCGCATGGCCTGGCACAGCGCCGGCACCTATCGGACGGGCGATGGCCGTGGCGGCTCTTCGTCGGGCTCGCAGCGCTTCGCCCCGCTCAACAGCTGGCCAGATAACGCCAACCTGGACAAGGCGCGGCGCCTGCTGTGGCCGATCAAGCAGAAGTACGGCGCCAAGCTTTCCTGGGCCGACCTGATGATCCTGGCCGGCAATGTGGCCATCGAGTCCATGGGCGGCCCGGTCTTCGGCTTTGGCGGCGGACGCAAGGACATCTGGGAGCCGGAGAAGGACATCTACTGGGGCACCGAGGAGCAGTGGGTCGGCCACGAGGAAAACCAGACCCGCATCCAGCCTGACAAGCAGATGGCGCTGGAAGACCCCCTGGCCGCCATCCAGATGGGCCTGATCTACGTCAATCCGGAGGGTCCAGGCGGCAATCCCGATCCGATCCAGTCGGGCCGCGACATCCGCGAGACCTTCGCCCGCATGGGGATGAATGACGAGGAGACCGTTGCGCTGACCGCCGGCGGCCACACCTTCGGCAAGTGCCACGGGGCCGGCGACGCCTCCAAGGTGGGCGCCGAGCCCGAAGGCTCCGACATCGCCCAGCAGGGCCTGGGCTGGACCTCCAGCCACGAAAGCGGCGTCGGCGACCACACCATCACCAGCGGCCTGGAGGGCGCCTGGACGCCCACCCCCATCCAGTGGACGATGAACTACTTCCACATGCTGCTCGACTATGACTACGAGCTGGTGCGCAGCCCCGCCGGGGCCAAGCAGTGGCAGCCGATCAACCAGAAGCCGGAAGACATGGCCCCGGGCGCCCACAGCCCCGACAAGCGTCTGCCGACCATGATGACCACCGCCGACATGGCCATGAAGATGGACCCGAAGTACCGGGAGATCTCCGAGCGGTTCCGGGCCAATCCAGACCAGTTCGCCGACGCCTTTGCGCGGGCCTGGTTCAAGCTGTGCCACCGCGACATGGGTCCCAAGTCCCGCTACCTGGGTCCCGAAGTGCCGGCCGAAGACCTGCTGTGGCAGGATCCGATCCCGCCCGTCGACCATCCGCTGATCGACGCGGCCGATGTCGCCGCCCTGAAGGGCAAGATCCTGAACTCGGGCCTCACCGTCGCTGAACTGGTGCAGACCGCCTGGGCCTCGGCCGCGACCTATCGCGGCTCCGATCATCGGGGCGGGGCCAATGGCGGGCGCATCCGCCTGGCGCCGCAGAAGGACTGGGAGGTCAACCAGCCGGCCCAGCTGGCCCGGGTGCTGCATGTGCTGGAGGGGATCAAGGCCGACTTCGATGCCCAAGCTGCCGGCGGCAAGAAGGTGTCCATCGCCGACCTGATCGTTCTGGGCGGCGCCGCAGCCGTGGAGAAGGCGGCCCGGGACGGCGGCCATGAGGTCACGGTCCCCTTCACCCCTGGACGCACCGACGCCTCGGCCGACCAGACCGATGTGGAAAACTTCAAGGTGCTCGAGCCCAAGGCCGACGGCTTCCGCAACTATCTGCAGGTCAAGTTCAGCGTGCCGACCGAGGAACTGCTGATCGACCGGGCGCAGCTGCTGGGCCTCAGCGCCCCGGAGATGACGGTCCTGGTCGGCGGCCTGCGGGTGCTGGGCGCCAACCACGGGGGCGCCGCCCACGGGGTCTTCACCGATCGCCCGGGTCAGTTGACCAACGACTTCTTCGTCAACCTGCTCGACATGGGCACGGCGTGGAAGCAGGTGGACGACCGCGGCGACGAGGTCTTCGTCGGCACCCTCCGCGACACCGATGAAGAGAAGTGGACGGCGACCCGCACCGATCTCGTCTTCGGCTCCAACTCGCAGCTGCGGGCCCTGTCGGAGGTCTATGCCGCCTCTGACGCCGGCAGGAAGTTCGTTGACGACTTCATCAAGGCCTGGACCAAGGTGATGAACGCCGACCGCTTCGACCTGGCCCGCGCGGCCTGACCTGTAGCTCCGAAGCTCCCGTCGCGGCGTCGCGGCGGGAGCTGAGCTTCAGACGATCGCGTAGAACAGCAGGGCGACGCCGGCGAAGACGTAGGAGATCCAGGTCATGGTGACCCCGATCGCCCGCGGCAGCGACGCGCCGCCGCTCTGTGACAGCCCGACGGCGTGCATCACCCGGCCGATGAACAACACCAGGCCCGAGATGTGAACCGCCAGGGGCGGGGCCTCCACCAGGGCCAGGACGCCGATGGCGATCAGGCCGGCCGGGATGTATTCCGTCGCATTGCCAAAGGCGCGGATGGCCTGGGCCAGCTCCGGAATGCCGTCGTCGCCGAAGGCCACCTTGTGGCGCTGCCGCTGGCGGACGACGAGCATCGACAGGGCCAGCAGCAGAAAGAGATGCAGCCCCGTCCAGAGCGCTGCGGCGTGTCCCGACGTGATCAGGTTCATGGTCGTCCCCCGTGCGCCCCCGCACGGGACGCAGTTGGACTGCGAATTCGCCCGGGGGGCAAGGGGGGATCGGCCGCCCTGCGACATCAACGGAACCCGCCATGGACAAGCCTGGCGCCAAGCGCCACATGAGCGCCAGTTCCGTCTCCCAAGGCCCTGCCTGATGCCTGTCGCCCCCCTGCCGTTGTCGCACCTCCTGCTGGCTCTGGCGGTGGTGGCGGTGTGGGGGACCAACTTCGTGGTCATCAAGCATGGGTTGGAAGAGCTGCCGCCGCTGGCCTTTGCGGCGCTCAGATTCTTCTTCGCCCTGTTTCCAGCGGTCTTCTTCCTGCCGCGGCCCAAGGTCCCCTGGGGGCATCTGGCGGCCTATGGGGTCCTGATCGGCGCCGGGCAGTTCGGCCTGCTCTACATCGCCATGAACGGCCAGATCTCCCCGGGCCTCGCCTCGCTGGTGGTGCAGGTGCAGGTCTTCTTCACCATCGGCCTGGCCATGGCCGCGACGGGCGAGCGGATCAGGCTATTCCAGATCGCCGCCCTGGTGCTGGCCACCGCGGGAATCGGGGTGATCCTCGCCCATTCGGACCGGACGACCACGCCGCTGGGCCTGGCGCTCGTGATCCTGGCGGCCATGGGCTGGGCCGGCGGCAACCACGTGGCCAAGCTGGGAGGCCGGGTGAACATGCTGGCCTATGTGGTCTGGGCGAGCCTGTTCTCGGTCCCGCCCCTGGTGGTGATGTCCCTGATCCTGGAAGGCTGGCCGACCGTGCGCGCGGCGCTCGCGACGGCGAGCCCGGCGGCCTGGACGGCTGTGGCTTGGCAGTCGGTGGGCAACACCCTGTTCGGCTATGCCGCCTGGGGCTGGCTGCTGGCCCGGCACCCGGCGGCGACCGTCACGCCGATGGCCCTGCTGGTGCCGGTCTTCGGCATGGGCGCCTCGGCCCTGCTGCTGGGGGAGGCCATGCCCTTCTGGAAGGTCGGGGCCGCGGCCCTGGTCATGGCCGGCCTCGCCCTCAACATCCTCTGGCCCATCGTCGCAGCCCGAAGGCTGCCTCCACCAGCGGCCTGATCCCCGCGCGCAGCGTGAAAAAAAAGGGGACACAAAGAACACGAAGGCGCGCGAAGGACACAAAGGTGCAGCCGTCATCTTCTTCGTGTCCTTGGCTATCTTTGAGTTCTTTGTGTCCCCTCTTTGACGGCGCCTGCGGCGCAAGGTTGGCGGCGTTCAGCCCTTCAGGGGCGGGAGGCCCAGGCTCGCCCAGCGGTCGGTGACGCGCGCGACGGTGGCTTCGTCCATGTCGAGCTTTTCGCCCCATTCGCGGTGGGTTTCGGGCGGCCACTTGTTGGTGGCGTCCAGGCCGATCTTGGAGCCCAGGCCGCTCTCGGGCGAGGCGAAGTCGAGATAGTCGATGGGGGTGCCCTCGACGAGGGTGATGTCCCGGGCGGGGTCCATGCGGGTCGACAGCGCCCACATGACATCTTTCCAGTCGCGGGCGTCGATGTCGTCGTCCACGACGATCACCCACTTGGTGTACATGAACTGCCGCAGATAGCTCCAGACGCCCATCATCACGCGCTTGGCGTGACCGGGATAGGCCTTCTTCATGGAAACCACGGCGATCCGGTAGGAGCAGCCCTCCGGCGGCAGCCAGAAGTCGACGATCTCCGGGAACTGCTGGCGCAGCAGGGGAATGAAGACCTCATTCAGGGCCTCGCCGAGCACGCTGGGCTCATCCGGCGGCCGGCCGGTGAAGGTGGTCAGATAGATGGGGTCCCGGCGCATGGTGATGGCGCTGACCTGGAAGACCGGGAACTTCTCGACCGAATTGTAATAGCCGGTGTGGTCGCCGTACGGACCTTCGTCCGCGTATTCGTCCAGCAGGACATGGCCCTCGATGACGATCTCGGCCTCGGCCGGCACCATCAGGGGCACGGTCTTGGCCGCCACCAGCTCGGCCTTGGCGCCCCGCATCAAACCGGCGAACTGATATTCCGACAGGGTCTCGGGCACCGGCGTCACCGCCGCCAGTATGGTGCCAGGATCGGCGCCCAGGACGGCGCAGGCGGGCAAGGGTTCGGGCTTGCCGGCCGCCTTCCAGCGCCGGTGATGCTGGGCGCCGCCCCGGTGGGCCAGCCAGCGCATGATGGTGCGATCCTTGCCCAGCACCTGCATGCGATAGATGCCGAGATTGTAGTCGTCCTCCCGCTCGGTGGACGGCCCCTTGGTGACCACCAGCGGCCAGGTGATCAGGGGTGCGGGCTCGCCCGGCCAACAGGTCTGGATGGGCAGCTTGGTCAGGTCGATCTGGTCGCCGGTCCAGACGATTTCCTGCACCGGCGCCTTCTTCACCGTGGCCGGCCGCATGGCCATGACGGTCTTGGCGAGCGGCAGCATGTCCAGCGCGTCCTTCAACCCCCGCGGTGGCTCGGGGCTGCGCAGGAAGGCCAGCAGCTCGCCTACCTCGCGCAGGTCGGCCGCCGTCGTGCGTTCGCGGCCCTCGAGCGTGACGCCCATGGCCACCCGCTTGACCGTGCCGAACAGGTTGACCAGGCAGGGCATGGGCGAGCGTTCGCCATCGGCGCGAATGACGTTCTCGAACAATACCGCTGGCCCGCCCTGGCGCAGCAGGCGGCGATGGATCTCGGTCATCTCCAGGACGGTGGAGACCGGCTCGGTCACCCGCACCAGTTCGCCGGCGGCTTCCAGCTTGGCGATGAATTCCCGCAGCGACCGATAGGCCATGAGCCCTCCAAGCGTGATCTCACCCAGGACTTAGGGCCGCGGGAGGCTGGTGTCACCCTTTGCGCCGGGCGCGCTTGCCGCTAGCTTCGGCGCCCATGAAGCGCCTCGACCTCGACGACCTGCCGCCCAAGATCGCCCAGTTGCTCACTGGCCTTGAGGCGGGGGAGGAACTGATCCTCGTCCAGGGCGGCGCGGTGGCCGGCCGGCTCCATGGCGGCGCTGCGCCAGAGCCTACGGTCGAGGACGAGCCCGAGCCCTACAACAACCAGCGGGCCGCCGAAATCTTCGAACAGTTCCGCTCGGCGGTCGAAGACGAGTTTTAGGGGCGCCAGCCTTGGCGTGTTGCGCGCCGCAGGCGCCGTCAAAGAGGGGACACAAAGGACACGAAGGAAGCCAAGGACACGAAGACTTGGCCGCCGCCTCCTTTGTGTTCTTTGCGCATCTTTGTGTCCTTCGTGTCCCGTCTTCCTGGCGCTGCGCGCCCAGGGGCAGAGAGCCCAGGCCTTCCCCTGGCCCCATTTGCGCCCCATGTTACGCAAGTGACCCAACGGAATCCGGGCGGCCGTCAGAGCCGCCGCCGTGGGGTCTGTCATTAGGGAGACGACCATGTTCAAGCTTTTACCAGCCGCGCTGGCCGCGGCGCTTCTCGCGACTCCGGCCCTCGCTTCGCCCGCCACGACGGGTCAGGCCACCGTCAATGTCGCCAACCTCAACCCCGCCAACGCCGACGACGCCCAGCGTCTGGAGCGGCGGGTGGAGCGGGCCGCCTTCGCCGCCTGTGGCGGTCATGAGGGCAGCGTGCGGATGCTCAAGCGCACCGTGACGCGCTCAGACTGCTACCAGGAGACCTTGGCCCAGGCCCGCGCCGATGTCGGCTTTGGCCAGCGTTACGCCGCTCGCTAAGCCGGCGTCTGCGCCGCCTCGTAGGCCTTGACCATCGCCTTGGTGGCGAGCTTGCGCCAGCGGCGTTCCAATAGACTGTGCAGCGACCCCGGATCGAGGCTCTCGATCCGGGCGAGCACGGTGGGATAGTTCTGATAGTGCGGCGTCAGGTGGAAGGTGGCCGGCTCCGCCGCCATCAGCATCTCGCGCTCATCGAAGCCCACATCGCTCAGTACGAGGCTGGCGTCCTCGGCCCGCAGCCGCGTGAAGAACGTGCCGCGCACCTTGAACGACGGATAGCCATAGGACGTGCCGTCCTCGGCGCCGGGGAAGGCGAGGATGATGTCGCGCATCTCGGCTTCGGTCATGGGAGCCTCCGAGGTCAGTAGGCGAGCGCCACCCCATCCTTGCGCATTTCCGTGGCCGCGCCGTAGCGGCCGGGCCAGCGCTCGATGGCCTGATAGCCGCCGAAGCTGCCGTCGCTTTCCCCGATCTTCCAGCCCAGATCGATCAGGGCCTGTCGAGTGGCCGCCGGCACGCCGCTCTCCAGGTGCAGCAGGCCGGTTCCGGGCGTGACCTCGCCCGTGGGCTCCGTGCCGCCGCCGTGACGCCAGCGGGGGCTGTCGCCGGCCTCCTGCAGGGAGAGGTCGAAGTCGACCATGTTGGAGATGATCTGGGCCTGGCCCTGGGGCTGCATGTCGCCGCCCATGACCCCGAACGAAAGCCACGGCGCCCCGTCCTTCACCGCAAAGCCCGGGATGATGGTCTGGAAGGGCCGCTTGGCCGGCGCATAGACATTGGGGTGGCCATCGGTCAGGGCGAACATCTCGCCGCGGTTCTGCAGCATGAAGCCCAGGCCGTCCGGCGCCAGCCCTGAGCCCATGCCGCGATAGTTGGATTGGATGATCGAGACCATCATCCCGTCGGCGTCGGCGGTGGTGAAATAGGTGGTGTCGCCCCGGGTCGGCGCCTGGCCGGCATAGGCGGTCTGCAGGATGGAGTCGGGGCGGATCAGCCGCGCGCGCTCGGCGGCGTAGGCCTTGGAGATCAGCCACTCGGCCGGCACGTCATAGAAGGACGGATCGGCGTAGTAACGGGCGCGGTCTTCGAAGGCGAGCCGCTTGGCCTCGGCCCCATGGTGGATGGCGGCGGCCGACTGGAAGCCCATGTCGCGGATGTCAAACCGCTCCATGATGTTGAGCTGCTGCAGGGTGGCCAGGCCCTGGCTGTTGGGGCCGAGGCTGTAGACATCCACCCCGCGATAATTGCTGGAATAGGCCTTGGTCCATTCGGCCCGGTGGGCGGCGAGGTCCGCCCTGGTCATCCAACCGCCGATGCGTTGGAAATAGCGCTCGATGGTCTGGGCGATCTCGCCCTCATAGAAGGCGTCGCGGCCTCCCGCGGCGATCAGGCCGTAGGTGCGGGCCAGGGCCGGGTTCTTGAAGATCTCGCCTTCGCGGGGCGTCGCGCCGCCGGGCGCCCAGACGGCCTTGAAGTTGTCGACCTCCTCAATCCCGAGCGTCCCGCCGGTGAAGTTGGCGTAGCTGCGGGAAAGGTAATAGGCGACGTTCTGGCTCACCGGCGCGCCCTCGCTGGCGTGGGCGATGGCCGGGGCGAACAGGTCCTTCCAGGGCAGCTTGCCGTAGCGTTCGTGCAGGGTCCACCAGGCGTCCACCGCGCCGGGCACGCTCACCGAGATGGCGCCGTGCGAGGGGATGAGGCCGTTCTTGGCCCGGCCGCGCACCGTCTCCAGGGACAGGCCCCGCGGGCTGCGGCCCGAGCCGTTCAGGCCGACGACTTCTTTGGTTTTCGGGTCCCAAAGCATGACGAAACAGTCGCCGCCGATGCCGCACGCGATCGGCTCAGCATAGCCCAGCACCGCATTGGCCGCGATGGCCGCATCCACCGCCGAGCCGCCGGCCCGCAGGACGTCGATGGCCGCCAGCGTCGCCAGGGGGTGGGCCGTGGCCGCCGCGCCGTGGGTCCCCCAGGCCGCGCTGCGACTGGCGAAGGTCGCCCCGTCGATCCGGTCGCCCGGGCCCACGTCGGGCCGGTTGCGGTTGGGCGTCGCCTCCCGGCTTTGTCCCGCAGCCCCGCTGGCGAAGAGGGCGCCCGGAAGCGCGGCGGGCAGGGCGGCCAGGAAGGTGCGGCGACGCATGGGCGGGCTCCAGATCAGATGTAACAGCGCCGTCACTATAGGCGCCACAGCCGCTTGTGAGGCTAGTCCCCGACCTGGATATTCAGCGCCGTCAGGGCGTCGGCGATCGGAATGAACAGATTGATGCCGGTTGGCGTGCTGCCGGGCTGGAAGCTCGCCACCGTGATGGCGATGACCTGGCCGCGGCTGTTCACGAGCGGGCCGCCGCTATTGCCTGGGTTCACCGTCACGTCGCTCTGGATGAACCGGAGGCCCTCGGTCAACCGGGTGGCCGAGACGATCCCCCGCGTGATGGTCCCCTCGAAGGCCTCATCCAGCGGCGTGCCCACCGCATAGACGTCCTCGCCAGCTTGCGGCGGGCTCAGGTCCAGGCGCAGCGGCGCTCGGCCTTCAGGCGGGGCGATCTTGATCAGGGCCACATCGCGGCGAGGATCGCTGCGAACGACCTCGCCCAGGGCCTCGGTCCCATCGGTCCAGCGAACCTTGACGTACTTCGAGCGTCCAACGACGTGCGCGTTCGTCAGGATCTCGCCGTTCGCGGACACTAAGAACCCACTGCCATGGCCGGCGTCCGAGAGAACGGAGACCGCCGATTGCGCGGCGGCGGCAGGGGGCTGCGGCTGCACGCCGGCCGCGGTCAGCCGCAAAGGCGGCCATTGCTGAGCGACTGCCGACGGTGCGCCCGGGTCCGTGACGACCGATCGTCGGAAATCGTCGTCCGCCAGCAAGGCGACGGCGTTCTCGCGAAACGCGCCATGCAACAGCCTGTCGATACCGTCCTCGTACCCTGAGTGAAGTCGGTATCCAGCTTGCGTTTTTACACGGGAGACCAGCCGGCGCTGCAACGGGTCGTAGATCTGCCACTCGATGGTCAGGATCATCTCGCCCCGGAAGCTTTGGGGTCCGCCTTCTGGATCGAACACGCAAAGACGCGCCTCGACATTGTCGACGGCCACCCCCAGCAGGAGGCTTCCCGCCGGCTGTGAGACCTCAAAGAGGTTGTCGCCTCCTGTCGGAAGGCCCAGACGGGCGGCCTCCTCGTTTAGGATCGCCGAGAACCGAGACAGGTCCCAATCCTGCTCCTCCGCCTTCCAGTAGAGCGGAAAAGGCGCCACATCACAGAAGAGCCAAGTGCCACTCTTGCCCCAGACCTGCCCATCGCGCAGACGAAACGCCAGGCGGTCAAGCTTTAGCATTCGCGCGCTGCCGGCGTTCTCGATTGGCGCAGGCACGACGGAAGGCGGCAGCGGCAAGGGCGCTGCAAGGGCGTTTCCAGCCCAAATGGCGCCCAGCAGCATAGAAGCCCAGGCCAGCCGCAATCCCAACCTCATGACGCCCCTCCAGTTCCCCCTCTGTTCTAGGAGAGCTGATCTAGCCCGGCAAGGTCCACACCGCCGTCTTCTTGACCTCCTGGTCCTCCAGCTCTCGCGTGGTGGCGACCTGGTATTCGGCGAGTTTGACCAGGCCTTCGCGGGGGAAGTAGCTGCGGCCGGGGTCGCCGATCAGGACGGTGGCGCCGGCGGCCCTGGCCTCTCCCAGCCAGGCCATGACCCGGGCGGCCAGGGGCTTTTCGTAGCAGATGTCGCCGGCCAGAAAGACGTCGGCCGGCGGGGGCGGGGCGTCCAGCAGGTCGAGGCTGGTGAAGTCGCAGGCCACGCCGTTCGCCGGGGCGTTCAGGGCCAGGGCCGCGCCGCAATAGGCGTCGATGTCGGCGGCCAGCACGTGGGACGCGCCGGCCTTGGCCGCGGCGATAGCGACGATCCCTGAGCCGGTGGCGAAGTCGACCACCCGTTTCCCGGCCACGATCTGGGGGTTGTCGAGGATGTAGCGGGCCAGGGCCTGGCCGCCGGCCCAGGCGAAGGCCCAGAAGGGCGGCGGCAGGCCGATCTCTTCCAGGGCCTCTTCGGTCAATCGCCAGATCGGCATGACCTCATCGGCGAGATAGAGGCTGAGCTCAGGGGTGTGGGGCGGCGCCTGCTGGCGGGTATTGGCCAGGATGAAGGCGCGGCGGCCCTCGGGGGTCTGCTCGATCACGCCGCTCTCCTGCACCTTGCGCCGATGGCGAGTGGCGAAGAAGCAGGCTCAGCGCAAGCGGAATGATCAGGCCGCGGCGAATGTCGCAGGCGGGCGCTTGGAGGCGGCCAGGCGCAGCACCTCCATATAGCTGCCGCGGATCTCCATCTGCGGCCCCAGACCCTTGCTCAGCAGCAGCCGGTGGGCCTTGGGCAGGCTGTAGCAGGGCAGGTGCATGAAGATGTGGTGCTCACAGTGATAGTTCACCCAATAGGGGGCGACGAAGGCCCGCGCGATCGGGCCGGCATAGGTGGTGCGGGCGCAGCGGAACGGGTCGCGCTCGTCCTTGGCCACGCAGGCGTGCTCGCCGATGTTGCGCAGGCGGGTGATCATCTGCAGCCAGGTGGCCTGGGGCAGCAGCCACAGGACGAACCAGGCCCACCACAGGCCGAACGGCGCGGTGAGCGCAATGGTCACGGCCGCCCCGATCAGCAGGCGACGCTTGCGGACGATCTCGGCTTTGAGGATCGGCCACAGCGGCTCGCCCGCCTTGCGCGCGGCCAGCTGGCCGCGCACCAGGCCGAAGCGCTGCTTGAACCAGGTCTGGCCGGTCAGGTCGCGGACGATCTTGCGGCGCAGGGAGGTGGGCGTGATCGGGAAGGGCGCCGAGAGGACGAGATCGGGGTCCTCGGCCTGCTGCACGAACTTGTGGTGGGTCAGGTGATAGGGGCGGTAGCGGTGCAGGCCGCCGCCGGTCAGCCATTCACCGGCCCAGTCATTGACCTTGAGGTTCTTGTGCAGGGCGCCGTGGGCGGCGTCGTGCATCATGATCGCCAGGCCCAATTGCCGGCCGCCGATGATCATCACCGCCAGGGGAATGGTCAGGGGCCAGATGACCGCGACGGCGGCGGCGGCCAGGATCACTACCCAGGCATGGGCGATCAGGGCCAGGCCCTTCCAGGTCGAGCGGTTGGAGAGGCTCGCCCATTCCTGGGGCGTGAACAGGGTCTTGGGATCGATGCGGGTCGCCACGGCCATGACCCATCATGCCACGATTTCAGGCGCCGGGGTAGAATGACGCCGCGTCAGGTTTGGGCGAGGCTCTTGGCCAGGCGGCGTAGCACCGCCTCGCTGGCCGCATCGGCCGGGTAGAAGAACTCGATCCGCAGATCGTCGGCGGCCGTGTCGTGCGGCGCGCCGAACTGGGCGACGGTGGAGACGAGGTCCAGCGACAGGGCCGGCGTGCGCACCTGCATGATCAGGGCCGCACCCACGGGCTGAACGGCGTGCAGGCGCGCGCCCTCCGGCGTCAGCGCCAAGAGGGCGGCGATGGTGGCGTCGAGTTCGGCGCGCATGGGGCCGGGCGGCGCCCGCCAGGCCTCGGCCTCGGCCAGGGCGAGGAAATGAAGCGCAAGCTGCGACCAGTTGGCTACGGCGCCTCTGAAGGCCTCGCTGGTCGCCGCGGCGCGCAGGAGGCTGACGGCCGGGTCGAGCCCGCCCTCGCTGATCAGGGCGCCGAAGAGGGCGAGCGCCGGACCGTTTGCCGACAGGGGCCGCCAGGCCCGATCCACGGCGAAGGCGGGAAAGGGCGCGTGGGCGGCCAGCGCCAGTTCGGTCACCCGCCGGACCATGGCCGCGGCCTCGTCGCCGAAGGCGTGCTCCCCGTGGGCCGGGGCGAAGCCGGCGGCCAGCAGCAGGGCGTTCTCGTCCTTCAGCGCCAGGTCGAGGGCGGCGGCGAGCCGGCCGACCATTTCCCGCGAGGGCCGTGTGCGGCCGGTCTCCAGGAACGAAACATGCCGCTGGGAAACCTCCGCAGCCAGGGCGAGGCCGAGCTGGGAAAGCCCGCGCGCCCGGCGCAGGCGCCCCAGCATGGCCGGGAAGTCGGCCAGGGGCCGCACGGATGACGAGGTGGCCGCATGGGCCACTGCCGGACTCTCCCAGCTTGCCGATCAGGCCGAAGGGTGCGGCGGCCAGGTCCACAGTTCAACGACCCGGCAGGTAATGGTCGCCTCAGAACAATCCCTGCGGCCCCGACCAGCCGCCGGCCACCAGCGCCAGAAAGAGCGCCAGCCCCGCCACCGGGTTCGACTTGAACAGCGCCAGGGCGCCTGCGGGATCCTCGACCCGCACCTTGGCCGCCTGGTTGGAGAGGTGCAGGCCAAACAGCGCCGCTGGCGGCAGGAAGAGCGGGCCGAGCCCCGCGGCCCAGGCCGTCGCAAGGGCCAGGACAAAGGCTGCGATATAGAAGACCAGCACGCCCTTGGCGGTGGAGGCGCCCAGCCGGCGGACCGACGACTTCACGCCGGCCAGGGCGTCGTCCTCCAGGTCCTGGATGGCGTAGATGGTGTCATAGCCGAGCGTCCAGAAGATGCCGACGGCATAGAGCAGCAGGGCCGGCCACTGCAGCCCGCCGGTCACCGCGGCGAAGCCCAGGAGGGCGCCCCAGTTGAAGGTGAGGCCGAGCCAGGCCTGCGGCCACCAGGTGATCCGCTTCATGAACGGATAGGCCGCCACAAGCGCCAGGGAGCCGACGCCCAGCGCGATGGCGAAGGGCGGCATGACCAGCAGGACGGCCAGCGAGACGAGGCAGCAGCCGATGACGAAGGCCCAGGCCTGGCGGACGGTGATCTGGCCCGAGGGAATCGGCCGGCCGGCGGTGCGGGAGACCTTGGCGTCGAAATCCCGGTCGACGATGTCGTTATAGGCGCAGCCGGCCGCCCGCATCAGGGCCGCGCCGACGAAGAAGGCGATCAGCCAGCGCCAGTCGGGAAGCTCGCCTTTCATGGCGGCGGCCAGGGCCAGACCTTGCCAGCCCGGCAGCATCAGCAGCCAGATTCCCGTGGGCCGATCAAAACGGCCGAGCTTCAGCCAGGGTCTCAGGGCGGCGGGCGCGCGGTGGTCGACCCAGTTGGTCGGGGCCGCATCAGGCAGGGGGGCGATCATGCCCCTTCTCCTACCAGATCGTGTCTTCGGCGCCTCAGTGAAAGCGGTTGGCAAAACGATGTTCAACGCGCGGTTGACTGCGATTCCCGCCCCGCCTAGCTTCCGGCCGTCCACCACCCGCGACCAGACAGGAGGGTTCGCATGAATATGCCGTTTGCACCGAACCCCCACCGCTGCGTCGCCGCGACCCGAACCTAGCTCAACCTCAGAGCGGAACTTCCCGGGCCGGCGTCTCCCTTGGCGCCCATCCTCAGGAATTTCCCCGTGTTCGTCCGCATCCGCCGGGACGTCTGCTCCCGGCACTCTCCGCATTCCGCCCCTCGTCGCGTCTCTTTGGCGCGCCTGGCGCCTTGCGCCATCGCCGCCGGTCGCCTGGCCCGCGGTCCAGATATTTGGCCTTTCCCATGACCAGCGAATTCTTCGACGAAGACGAAGGCGTCACCCGTACCCGCCCCCTGGGCAACATGCAGGTGATCGGCTTCATGTGGCGCCACTGGATGGTGGACAAGCCGCGGTTCTTCACCGCCGCCTCCCTGTTCCTGGTGGGCACCGCCTGCGACCTCTCGATCCCCTGGGCCGCCGGCGCCCTGGTGGATGCGGTGTCCTCGCCCGACCGGCTGACAGAGGCCGCCTGGACGGCCTGGGCGTTCCTGACCGGGCTCTATGTCGTCTATTACGGCGTCCGCACCACGGGCTTCCGCATCCTGAACGGCTTCTACGCCCGGATCATGGAGCGGATCGTGACCCAGGGCTTCCAGCGGGTGCAGTCCTTCTCGTCGGACTGGCACGGTTCGAACTATGCCGGGGCCACGGTGCGCAAGGTGTCGCGGGCCATGTGGGGCTATGACAGCGCGTCCGACGCCCTGCTGCTGATGCTCATGCCGACCCTGATCGTGCTGGCGGGCCTGGCGGTCTCCATGACCGTGCGCTGGCCCCTGGCCGGCCTGTTCACCGCCACCGTGGTCGTCATCTTCGCGGTCTATAACGTCCTGACCGCCACCTATTACGTGCGGCCGGTCAACCTGGTGTCCAACGCCCTGGACTCCCAGATCGGCGCCTCACTCGCCGACGCCATCGGCGCCAACCCTACGGTCAAGGCCTTCGGGGCCGAGGCCCGCGAGGACCAGAGGTTCGCCGGCACGGTGGCGCAATGGCGGGTGGCGGTGATCCGCACCTGGAACCGGTTCAACCTGGTGGGCCTGGGCCAGAACGTCCTGCTTGTCATCTTGCAGGGCGGGCTGACGGGGCTGATCCTGTGGGCCTGGACGCAAGGGGAGGCTACGGCCGGCGATGTCGCCTTCGCCATCACCTCCTTCATGCTGATGGCCGGCTATATGCGGAACTTCAGCGAGATCACCCGCATGTTGCAGAAGGGTCTGGACGACCTGCTGGACGTGGCCGTCTATATGCGCACCGACCCGCAGCTGGCCGACAAGCCTGGCGCTCCACCTTTTCAAGGGCTGGAAGGGGCGATCACCTTCGACCGGGTGAGCTTCGGCTACGCCAGCCAGGGGGAGCGGCTCTATCAGGACTTCAGCCTGGCCATCGCGCCAGGCGAGCGGATCGCGCTCGTGGGTCCCACGGGCTCGGGCAAGTCGACCTTCGTCAAGCTGCTCCAGCGGCTGCACGACCTGGACGGCGGTCGCATCCTGATCGACGGCCAGGACGTGGCCCATGTGACGCAGGGCTCCCTGCGTCGGGCCATCGCCGTGGTGCCGCAGGACCCCTCGCTGTTCCACCGCAGCATCGGCGAGAACATCGCCTATGCGCGGCCGGACGCCACGCCGGACGAGGTGGCCCTGGCCGCCCGCCGGGCTCGGGCGCACGACTTCATCGCGCGCCTGCCGCAGGGGTACGACACCCTGGTGGGCGAGCGCGGGGTCAAGCTGTCGGGCGGCGAGCGGCAGCGGGTGGCCATCGCCCGGGCCTTCCTGGCCGACGCCCCGATCCTCGTTCTGGACGAGGCCACCTCGTCCCTGGACGTGGAGACCGAGCGCCAGGTCCAGGCCGCCACCGAGGAACTGATGTCCGGCCGCACCACGATCGTGATCGCCCACCGGCTGTCGACGATCCGCAGCGCCGACCGGATCCTGGTCTTCGACCGGGGCCGCATCATCGAGGAGGGCCGCCACGGAGAGCTGCTCGCCCGGGGCGGCGCCTATGCCCGCCTGCACGCCGTCTCCGAAGCCGCCGAATGACCGCCAGTACGAGAACACCATGACCGACCACTATGACGATACGGACGACCAGGCCGAGCGGACCCTCTCGAACCGCCAAGTGTTGGGCTTCATCGGCGCCTTCTGGCTGCGGCGGCCGGTCCTGTTCTGGACCTCGGTGACGCTCACCCTGGTGGCCATCGGCTTCGACCTCGCCCTGCCCTGGGCGGCGGGCCGGCTGATGGACATCGTGGCCGCAGGTCCTGATCAGGCCGACCTCGCCTGGCGGGCCTGGGCGATCTTCATCGGCGTCTTCCTGGCCTTCACCGTGGTGCGCAACATCGCCTTCCGGTTCTGGAATCCGATGGCCGCAGCCAACATGAAGGACATGACCGACGAGGGCTTCCAGCGGGTCCAGTCCTATTCCTCGGACTGGCACGCCAACACCTTCGCCGGCTCCACCGTGCGGCGGCTCAGTCGGGGTATGTGGGGCTATGACATGGTCTCCGACGCCGTCATCCTGTGGCTGGGACCGGCCCTGATCGTGCTGATCGGCCTGTCGGTGATGATGATCGCCCGCTGGCCCCTGGTGGGGATCTTCTCCCTGGCCGTCGTGATCCTCTACCTGGTCTCCAACCTCTGGCTGACCACGGTCTATGTGCGGCCGGCCAACCTGAGGTCGGTGGCCCTGGACTCGCGGATCGGCGGCGCCCTGTCGGACTCCATCGGCTCCAACCCGACGGTGAAGGCCTTTGGGGCCGAGACCCGCGAAGAGGCTCGGATCGGCGGCGTCACGGCCCTGTGGCGGCGGCTGACCCTGATCACCTGGACGCGATTCATGAACGTCTGGCTGTGGCACAACCTGTTGCTGGTCGGCCTCCAGGCGGGCCTGACGGGCCTGCTGCTGCGGCTATGGTCGCAAGGCCAGGCCACCGCCGGCGACGTGGTCTTCGCCATCACCGCCTTCATGCTGATGAGCGGCTATCTGCGCAATCTCGGCGAGAACATCCGGATGATGCAGAAGGGCCTGGACGACGTGGAGGACGTCGCCCGCTACGCCGTCACCCCACCCGAAGTGGCCGACGCGCCCGATGCGGCCACCTTCCGCGGCGAGCGCGGCGAGATCGCCTTCGACCGGGTGACCTTCGGCTACAAGGCCGCGGCCTCGCCCCTCTATGAGAACTTCACCCTCATCGTGGCGCCGGGGGAAAAGGTCGCCCTGGTCGGCGCGACGGGGGCGGGGAAGTCCACCTTCGTGAAGCTGCTGCAGCGGCTCTACGACGTACAGTCTGGCCGCATCCTGATCGACGGCCAGGATATCTCCAAGGTCAGCCAGGCTTCCCTGCGCCGCGCCATCGCCCTGGTGCCTCAGGACCCCGCCCTGTTCCACCGCACCATTGCGGAGAACATCGCCTATGCGCGGCCCGACGCCCGCCCGGAAGAGGTGGCCCTGGCGGCCCGTCGCGCCCGGGCGCACGACTTCATCATGCGCCTTCCCAAGGGGTACGAGACCCTGGTGGGCGAGCGCGGGGTGAAGCTGTCGGGCGGCGAGCGCCAGCGCGTGGCCCTGGCGCGGGCCTTCCTCGCCGATGCGCCGATCCTGGTCCTGGACGAGGCCACCTCGTCCCTGGACGTGCAGACCGAGCGGGACGTGCAGGGCGCCATGGAGGAGCTGATGGCGGGGCGTACGACCATCGTCATCGCCCACCGCCTGTCCACCATCCGCGGGGCCGACCGCATCCTGGTCTTCGAAGGCGGCCGGGTGGTGGAGGAAGGCCGGCACGCCGAACTGGTGGCCAAGGGCGGCGCCTATGCCCGCCTGCACGCCGTGACGGAGGGCGTCGGCTAGGTTGAGCGTGACGCGGAGGGCCGAATAGGCCACGGTCAAGTTGGGTGGGGCTCAGTAGGATCGGGGCTCCCTTGAACTATGCCGACAATGTCGTGCGCTGGCTGCGAGAACGGCTCGATCGGGGCCCATCTCTGGCCGAGCCGCGCGAACTGGCGCTGGCCCTCCGCGTCCTGGCCCTCTGGCGCGCCTCTGTGATCGTGGACGCGTTTGTGGCCCACCACGGACGCCGTGTGCTCCAGGGTCCCTTCGTCGGCATGGCCTATGGGGCCGGCGCCACCGAGGGCGCCCTGGCGCCCCGGCTACTCGGGACCTACGAGGCCGAACTCCACCCGTACCTTGTGGCCCTGGCGGCCGAAGGCTTGGACTGTGTGATCGATGTGGGGTGCGCCGAGGGCTACTACGCCGTCGGCATGGCCCTGCTGGCGCCGGACGCCGAGATCCTCGCCTTCGACACCGAGCCCAAGGCGCGCGCCGCGTGCGCCCAGATGGCGGCGCTGAACGGCGTCGGCGACCGCGTGACCGTCGGCGAGACTTTGCGGCCGGAGGATTTCGAAGCCCTCGCCGGCCCGCGTCGCCTGGTGCTGATGGATGTCGAGGGCGCCGAGGACGACCTGCTGCGCCCCGACCTCAGCCCGTCCCTGGCCCACACGCACATCATCGTCGAGGCCCATGAGGTCTATCGGCCGGGCGTCGTCGCTCGTCTGACCGAGCGTTTTGCGCCGACCCATCATGTCACGCAGCTGGCCCTTGGCGGACGGACCCTGCCGCTGCCGGACTGGCTCATGGCCTCCAACCACCTCGACCAGCTGATCGCCGTCTGGGAGTGGCGGCTCGGCCCGACGCCGTGGCTGGTGATGCGACCGAAGTCGCTCAACGCCTGAGGGCGGCCTCCAGGGCTGGCGCAAGGTCGCCGCGGGCCTCCACCATCACGTCGGTCAGGCCCAGCCAGCCTGCCATGAGGCGCAGCTCCGTGGTCAGTCTCTCGGGCGTCTCCGCCGTAGCGTCCGGTTCGGCGTGGGCCGCCATCACGCGGAGCAGGCCGGCCTTGCGGTCGGCCTTCAGGTCCACCCGGGCGGTGATCGCCTCGTCCTCCAGGAAGGGCAGGACGTAGTAGCCGTGGGTGCGCTTTTCCGCCGGGGTGTAGATCTCAAGCCGCACGCGCACGCCGAACAGGCGCTCTGTCCGCTCCCGGAACCAGATCAGGTTGTCGAAGGGCGACAGCAGGGCTGCGCCGGTGATCCGCCGGGGCCGACGGGCGGCCGGGTCGAGATAGGCGGTCTGGTCCCAGCCGCGCACGGTCACAGGGACGAGGTCGCCGGCCTCCACGAGCTCGGCGATCCGCGCCCGGGTCTCGGCCGGCCCCATGCGGAAATAGTCCCGCAGGTCCCGTTCGGTGGCCACCCCCTGCGCCTGGGCGGCGATCTTCAGCAGGCCCCGTTGGGCCTCTTCGCGGGTGGGTGAAGGCGCCTCATGGATATCGGCCGGCAGGACCTCATGGGGCAGGCCATAGACCCGCTCGAAGGTCGCCCGCCGCGTGGCTGTGGTGAGGCGCCCGGTCCAGAACAGGCATTCAGCCGCCCGCTTGGCCTCGCTCCAACCCCACCAGCCGCCGGCGCCCTTGACCCCCAGCTCGAGCTCCGAGGCCGACAGCGGGCCGCGGTCAGCCACCGCCGTCAGGGCGCGCTCCATCAGGGCCGGGTGGTCCCTCAGGAATCTGGCGACCCCCTTCCACACGCCGACCCCTTCCCGGGCGTCCTCCATGCGCCAGCGCAGCAGAGGCTGGGTTGTCAGGGGCAGGAGGGAGGCCTCGTGCGCCCAGTATTCGAAGAACTGCGGCCGCTTGCCCCAGGCCAGCCCTTCCAGAGCCTCCCGCGGATAAGCCCCGAGCCGAGAAAAGAAGGGCAGGTAGTGGGTGCGGGAGACCACATTGACCGAGTCGATCTGAACCACGCCCAGCCGGGCCATGGCGTCGACCAGATGGCGGCGTCCAGGGGCTATTGGTCGAGCGCGCCCAAAGCCTTGCGCCCCCAGGGCGATGCGGCGGGCCTGGGCGGCGCTGAGGTGTTCAGGAGACGGAGGGGCAGGGGGCAAGCTGGCCGGCCAGGTCAGCGCTCGGGCCAGTCGGCCCAGGCGTCAGCCCCCGGCGGCGGCAGCGCGACCTCCATCTCGCAGACCAGGCCCGAGGGCGGGAAGTCCATCCGCACCTCACCGACAAACTCGGCGGCCAGGCCGCGTTGGATCAGCCTTGAGCCGAAGCCCTTTCGCGTGGGCGGAATGACCGGCGGGCCACCGCGCTCGCGCCAACTCAGCTGAAGCTTAGGTGGGTCAGCCGCCTCTTCCAGCCGCCAGCCCAGCTGGATTTCGCCGGACTCGTTGCTCAGCGCGCCATACTTGGCGGCGTTGGTGGCCAGTTCGTGGAAGGCCAGGGCCATGGCGATGGCGGCGCGGGGCGGCAGGATCACCCCCGGCCCCTCGATCCGGAACCGTTCGACGCCATAGGGTTCTGCGGCCTGCGCGGCGATCTCCTCCAGGCGGGCGCCGGCCCACCGGGCGTCGGTCAGCACGTCGTGGGCCTTGGCCAGGGCCAGCAGACGCGAGGTCAGAGCCTCACGCACCTCGACAGGCACCTCGCGGCCACGCAGGGTCTGGGCGGAAATGGCCTGCACCGTCGCCAGGGAGTTCTTCACCCTGTGGTTCAGCTCATGCACCATCAGCCGCAGGTGCTCTTCGGCCAGCTTGCGCTCGGTGATATCGCGGAAGAAGACGGCCAGTCCCTCATCGACAGGATTGCCGCGGACATCGAGCCAGGTCGCCCGCCCGTCGGGGAAGACGTAGCGATTCTCGATGGCGAAGGCCGTGCGTTCGCTCATGGCCTGGCGGTAGATCCGCCCCAGCGTCATCTCGTAGGTGTCTGGCCACACCTCCCAGTGATTTTGGCCAATGAACGCTTCCCGCGGGCGACCGTCCACCCGGACGCCCTCGGCGTTGATCTCCAGGATGGTGAAGTCGTGGGCCAGCAGCATGAAGCCGTCGGTCATGCCCTCCAGCACGCTGCGGGCGCGGTCGCGCTCAGCCTTGAGGGCGGTTTCGGCGCGGACCTGTTCGGTGGTCTCCACGACGACGGCGATGACGCCAGCCGGCGCCCCGGCCTCGTCGAAGACCGGCGAATAGTCGAGGTTCATCACCACGTTCTCGGCCCGGCCGTGGCGGTATAGCACCAGTTCCTGGTTGCTGTAGGACAGCGACCCGCCCGCCAGGCCCACCTCCATGACGTGGGCGTTGAAGTCGGCGACCTCGGGCCAGCCCTCCAGGACATTGCTGCCCAGAAGCTCGGGATGGCGGGCGCCGGCGAACACCGAATAGGCGTCGTTGTAGAGCATGACGCCCTGTGGCCCCCAGAGCATGACGATTGGGGTGGGGGAGTGCAGGACGATGCTGAGCGCCGTCAGCAGGCTCTGCGGCCAATCTTCGATCGGACCTATGGGGCTTTTCGACCAGTCCCGCTGCGCGATCAGAGCGCCGGTTTCGCCGCCGGCCTGCAGAAAGGCGACGCGATCGCTCCCGTGACCCGTGGGTTTGCTCTCACCGGATTGGGACACGAACGCGAGGGCTCCACGCCAAAGGTGTTGAGGCGCAATCTAGCCGTCCCGAGAGCGCGCAGGCCAACAAAAAACTGTCAGTCGCAAAGCCGACCATCGGTGAGCGCCGAGATCTCGAAACGGAAGAGCACATCGGGATCGGGCGCTTCCACGCTCTTGGCGATGTCGGCCGGCGCGAGCGTGTTCACCAGATGGCGGATGACGTTGAGTCGAGCGGTCTTCTTGTGATCGGCCTTCACGCAGACCCAGGGCGCCAGCACCGTGTCGGTGCGCCGCAGCATCTCGTCACGGGCTGCGGAGTAGTCGTCCCAGCGCGGCTGGGCGAAGGCGTCCAGCGGGCTCGACTTCAGCACCTTCAGCGGATCGTCCTTGCGTTCGGCCAGACGCTCGGCCTGTTCGGGCTTGGTGACGTCCATCCAGATCTTCACCAGGCGGATGCCCGATCCGACCAGCATCTCTTCGAACAGGGGAACCTCCCGTAGGAAGTCCTCCTGGTCGGCCGGGGTGGAAAAGCCCATGACCCGCTCGACGCCGGCGCGATTGTACCAGGAGCGGTTGAAGATCACGAACTGGCCGCCGGCCGGCAGATGGCTGACGAACCGCTGGAAATACCATTGGCTGAGCTCCACGTCGGACGGCTTTGGCAGGGCGACCACCCGGGTGGCGCGGACCGACATGTGTTCGGTGATCCGCTGGATTGTTCCGTCCTTGCCCGCGGCGTCGCGGCCCTCGAGGATGACCAGCACCTTTTCGCCGTTGGCCATGGCCTGCTGCTGCATCTTCACCAGGGCGAGTTGCAGGCGCGGCAGGGCCTCGTCATAGGACTCGTCGGATTTGGCGGTCTTGTCGGACTTGCTCATGGGCGAACCCTACGCTGGCCGCCGGGGGTCACGCCATGATCTATGCGGCCGGGGGCGTCCCCCGCTAGAAGGCGCTTCATGATCCGTCTGTTCGTCACCCACGATCTTGCGCCGGGCGCCAGGCTTGGCCTCAATCCCGACCAGAGCCGCTATGTGGTCGCCGTCATGCGCCGGGCCGCGGGCGATCCCCTGCTGGTGTTCAATGGCCGCCAGGGGGAATGGCGCGCGGTGGTCATCGAGAGCGGCAAACGTGGCGCGATCCTGGAGGTGCAGGACCAGACCCGGGGGCAGACCCTTGGTCCCGACCTCGATCTCATCGTCGCCACGGTGAAGCGGGCGCGGCTGGAGACGATCATTGAAAAGGCCTGCGAACTCGGCGTGCGGCGGGTGCGCCTGGTGGTGACCGAGCGGACCAATCCCGATCACATCCGCCTGCCGCGGCTCAACGCCATCGCCGTCGAGGCCGCCGAACAGACCGGCCGAATCGACCTGCCGGAGATCGAAGCGCCGGCGCGACTGGCCGACCTGTTGGATGCCTGGGAGCCTTCACGACGGCTGCTGTTCTGCGATGAAGCTGGCGACGCGCCCCCGGCGCTGCAGGCCCTGAAGGACCAGCCCGCAGGTCCCTGGGCCGTCCTGATCGGCCCCGAAGGCGGTTTTTCACCGACCGAACGCGCCCGGCTGCGGGGGCTCGACCAGGCGATCGCCGCCACGCTTGGCCCAAGAATCCTGCGGGCCGACACCGCCGCCATCAGCGCGCTGACCCTGTGGCAAAGCGTCTGTGGCGACTGGGGTGATTGCGTCACGCCGCGATAGGGGCCATTGCGCTTCGCCGTCGTTGCGCCCACTTCAGCGAACGGCGTAAAGATCGCCGCCGCTATCGGGCCTTGGCCGTGGCGAGAATATTGTCGGGCTGGGGAGAGAGACATGGCCGACGTCATTTGCGACCAGCGTCCTTTGGTGTTCGAAGACCTGGTGGCCTGGTTCGCCGACGGCTCCAAAGCCAAGGCCGATTGGCGCATCGGCGCCGAGCACGAGAAGTTTCCCTTCTATCTCGCAGACCATTCGCCGGTCCCCTACGAGGGGCCTAACGGCATCCATGCCCTGCTGACCGGCCTGATGCGGTTTGGCTGGCAAGGCGTGTTCGAGGGCGAGACCCTGATCGGCCTTGAGCGCAACGGCGCCAATGTCAGCCTGGAGCCCGGCGGCCAGTTCGAACTTTCGGGCGCGCCGCTCGGCGACCTGCACGAGATCTGCGACGAGACCGGCGGCCACCTCTCCGAGGTCAAGACGGTCGCCGACGAACTTGGCCTGGGGTTCCTGGGCCTTGGCTTCACGCCCACCTGGACGCGGGACCAGATCCCGGTGATGCCCAAGGGCCGCTACAAGATCATGCGGAACTACATGCCGAAGGTCGGCGGCATGGGCCTGGACATGATGTTCCGCACCTGCACCGTGCAGGTGAACCTGGACTTCGGGTCCGAGGCCGACATGGTCAAGAAGTTCCGGACCAGCCTGGCCCTGCAGCCGATCGCCACGGCCCTGTTCGCCAATTCTCCCTTCACCGAGGGCAAGCCCAACGGCTTCCTGTCGGCCCGGGCCAATGTCTGGACCGATGTGGATCCCGACCGCACCGGCATGCTGGACTTCGTGTTCAGGGATGGCTTCGGTTTCGAGACCTACGCCAACTATGCGCTCGACGTGCCGATGTACTTCGTGAAGCGCGAGGGCCGTTACATCGACGTGGCCGGGCGCTCGTTCCGCGAGTTCATGGAGGGCCGGCTGCCCGAGTTGCCCGGAGAGCGGCCGACCATCAAGGACTGGGCCGACCACGTCACCACCATCTTCCCCGAGGTGCGGCTCAAATATTACCTGGAGATGCGCGGCGCCGACGCTGGCCCCTGGAGCCGCCTATGTGCTCTGCCGGCCCTGTGGACAGGCCTGCTCTACGACCAGCCCGCCCTCGATGCGGCCTGGGACCTCTGCAAGGGGTGGTCTGTCGAGCATCACGAAGACCTGCGCAGCCAGGTGGCCAGGGTAGGGCTGAAGGCGCAGATCGACGGCCGGACCGTGCAGGACGTGGCCAAGGACGTCCTCGCCATCGCCCGCCAGGGGCTCAAGGCCCGCAACCGCCTGAGCGGCGGGCTGGTCGATGAGACCGGCTACCTGGCGGACCTGGACGAGATCGCCGCGAGCGGCAAGACCCCGGCCGAGCGGATGCTCGACCTCTATCGCGGCGCCTGGCAGGGCGACCTCTCCAAGGCCTACGAGACCCTGGCCTTCTGAGGCGAGGGGGTCAGTCCTTGGGCGTCTCGACATTCGGCGCCCAGTGGTCCTTCTGGCTCTGGCCGCCGCCGGAGTCGGTGTGCTGGACGACGGCGTCCACGTCGCGGTGATGATCGTTGGGCGCGACGTCGTCGCCCACCGCATAGATCTTCATCCGGTCGGCATAGAAGGCCACGCGACCATCGATGCGCGTGGCGCCGGGCAGGGGGTCCTCGTAGGTCCAGGCGACGTTCTCCAGAACCTCGCCGACGACCGTCACCGTGTAATAGGCCGCGTCTCCCTTGAACGGACAGTGCGTCGAGCGGTCGGTCCGCGCGAAATAGCCCATCTCGATATCGTCCTTGGGGAAGTAGGCCACAGGCGCCAGCCGGCCCTCGTGCAGGATCAGCACATCGTCACTGTCGGCGATGATGTGGTCTTCGAACGCCACCCGCATGCGCCCGGCGGCGGGGACGATTTCGATGGCGTGGTTGGATCCGGCGTCGCTCATGGGGTCTTCTCCTTCGAACTCAGGGGGAACGCCTGATGCGGCTGGTTGGCTCCCCATCGCGCCGATCGGCGGTGACGTTGGACGAGCCTTGCTTGTCTTGGCGCAGTCTGCGTGATCTTCTCCCCGCTTTCCGGGGCCACCCGGGTCGAATGAACCTCGGCGCAGGCCTGCGGGGCCGGCTCAACGCAGATCAGGCGGAAGTCGATTCATGAACATCGTCATCGTGCTCGGCGTGCTCATCACGCTGCTCACCGGACTGCCGGTGCTGCTCCAGCTGATGCGCAACCATCCGCGGGGTCTCATCGTCCTGTTCTTCGCCGAGATGTGGGAGCGGTTCTCCTACTACGGCATGCGGGCGATCCTGATCTTCTACCTGACCCAGCACCTGCTGTTCGACGACGACGTCGCCAACGCCCAATACGGCTCCTACACCTCGCTGGTCTATCTGCTGCCCCTGATCGGGGGCATCCTGGCCGACCGCTATCTGGGCACCCGCAAGGCCGTGGCCTTCGGCGCCCTGCTGCTGGTGGCCGGCCACCTGGCCATGGCGGTCGAGGGCGAACCCACCCGCGAGGTTCTGACCTATGCCGGCCAGACCTATGAGGTCGCCGCAGAGGGCCGGATGGATGGCCGCCAGGTCCGGCTGGTGGTGGAGGGCGAGCCCTACGCCTTCGGCCCCGCCCCAGGCGGCGGGCTACAGATCATCGACCTGCCCGCCACCGCGCCCCTGCCGCAGGTCCTGCCGGCGGGCAGCTACCAGATGGCTCAGACGGCCGACCCCGTGGGGGTCAACATCTTCTATCTCGCCGTCTCGCTGATCATCCTGGGGGTGGGCTTCCTCAAGCCGAACATCTCGACCATCGTCGGGCAGCTCTATCCGCAGGGGGACCCCCGGCGGGATTCCGGCTTCACCCTCTATTACTACGGGATCAATCTCGGCGCCTTCTGGGCCTCGGTGCTCTGCGGTCTGCTCGGCCAGCATTTCGGCTGGGGCTATGGCTTCGGTCTGGCGGGCATCGGCATGGCCCTGGGCTGGGTCGTCTTCGTCCTCGGCAAGCCGCTGCTGGAGGGCCATGGGGAGCCGCCGGAGCCCGAGAAGCTCAAGGCCCCGATCCTTGGGCCCCTGAACCGCGAATGGCTGATCTACCTGGCCACCATCCCTTGCATCGGCGTCGTCTGGTGGCTGGTGCAGCGCAACGCGGTGGTGGGATGGGTGCTCAGCCTGGCGATCATCGCCTCGCTGGTCATCATCGCCTATGTGATCCTGCGGGTCTGCCAGACCAAGATCGAACGCCAGCGGATGATGCTGGCCACCGTGCTGATCTTCGGCGCCGTGGTGTTCTGGACCCTGTTCGAACAGGCCGGCACCTCGCTGAACCTGTTTGCGGCGCGCAATGTGGATCTCGCCATCACCAACCAGGCGACGACCTTCCTGGGCATGCCGATGGGCACCCCCGAACAACTGGCGGCTGCTGGCGTCGACACTGGCAGCTGGTGGGGCTGGATCAACTCCGGCATCGCCGCAGCCCAGGTGCAGTCGTTCAACGCCGGCTTCATCCTGATCTTCGCGCCGATCTTCGCCGCCCTCTGGGCCTTCCTCGGCCGGCGCGGCATGGATCCCGATCCGACCATGAAGTTCGGTCTTGGCCTGCTGCAGGCCGGCCTTGGCTTCATGGTGGTGGTGTGGAGCGCAGGTCTCGCCGACGCCAGCTTCCGCGTGCCCCTGATGGTGCTGGGCCTGCTCTATCTGCTGCACACCACCGGCGAGCTCTTCCTGTCTCCCGTGGGCCTATCGGAGATCACCAAGCTCTCGCTGGCGTCGGTGGTGTCGTTCATGATGGCGGTCTGGTTCCTGTCGAGCGCCATCGCCCAGTATGTGGGCGGCTGGATCGCCGGCCTGGCCGGCACCGAAACGGTCGGCGGCCAGGTGCTGGATCCGGCCGCAGCGCTGCAAAGCTCGGTCGAGGTGTTCCGAATGCTCGGCTACTGGGGCCTGGGCGCGGGCGTCGTGTTCATCGTGCTCAGCTTCTTCATCAAGGGTTGGGCGCATGGGGTCAGCGCCGGCGGCGGTCTCTCGCCCGAGCCGATCGCGCCGACCCTGGACGGCGAACGGCAGGCGGTGAACCCGCAGACCCTGCGCGACGACCGCAACGCCTAATGTGGTGAAGCGGCGGCCCGCTCAGGCCGCCGCCGCGCCCTCAGCCGCCCAGCGTCTTGCTGATGCGGACCCGGTACATGCGGCCGAAATCAATATGCCGGTCGTCCACATAGGCGATGTCGGCGCTGTCGCGGGGGCCGGCATAGACCGTGCGCGTACGGCGCAGGCCCCGCTCGGTGACATTGGGAATTTCGAACCGCAGGACGATGTCGGCCCGCGGCTTCCACTCCACATAGGGCACGACGAACGGACGCAGCTTGGTCGTCGAAACCTCGTCATAGCGGTAGTAGGTCTCGCGCCAGCCGCCGAACACATCGATCCCCCAGGTGGAGGACATGGACGGCAGGTCCTGGGTGAAGTGGGCCTCCCACTCCACCGGCCGCAGACCCGAGATTTCCCGGGACTCCCCGGTGGTGGGATCCTCGACCTCGGAGTTGCGCCAGGTTCCTTCGCCCCGCAGCTGGGCGCCCTTCAGACCGAGCCGGTCGAAGGGCAGGGTCAGGGTCAGGGCCAGCTCCTCGCGCACGCCTGAGCCGATATTGGCCGGGGCGTCATAGATCTTGCCGCCGTCCAGGCGCACCGGCGCCCGGTCGGCCACGTCGATGATCTCGGCGCGGCGCAGGGTGACCACCAGAGCGCCCCCGGTCCAGAATCGCCGCTCCACCGCAGCCTCGACGATCCATTCCTGGGCGGGATCGAGATCGGGATTGCCGGCCAGGAGCACCCCGGTATTGAGCGAGGACGAGGCGACGAAGTCGTCGAAGTCCAGCTGGCCCACCGTCCGCTCGACCCGGAACCGCAGTTGGGTGTGTTCGTCCTGCGCCCAGGTCAGGCTGAGCTGCGGCTTGGCGAACTGCAGGGATTTTTCCAGCTCGACGTCGCCTTCGGACGAGATGTCCGAGGCCTCGAACCGCAGCCCGCCATCCAGGGTCAACCGCGGGCTGGCCCGCCAGGCCAGCTTGGCGAAGGCCTCGCCGCGGCGCTCCTCCACCTCCACATTGGCTGCCGGCAAGGCCACGGGGACGCCGTTTTCGGCGAAGGCCGTGGCGCTTTCCAGGGTGTTGATCGCCCCTTCGGCGCCGATCTCCCAGGACAGGGCTTCGGTCTGGCGCCAGCGCAGGACGCCGCGGCCGATGGTCTCGGTGGTCTGGCTCTCCAGGTCGAAGCGGCCGCGATAGGTGGGATCGTCGAACTGCGACTCGATGGTCTCATCGGCGGTCTGGCGCAGGCCGATCACCTCAAGACTGGTGCGCGGTCCCAGGGGCCGTGTGAAGCTCGCCCCCAGCTCGGTCTCGGTCAGGTCGAAAACCTCGCGGCTGACTTCCCGCGTGACCGGCCCGAGATTGAGCTCGTCATAGGTGAAGTGATCGACAAACAGCCGGCCATTGGCTCGAAACTGGCCGCCGCCCAGGGGCCGTTCCACCGCGCCGGTCAGCGCGCCGTTCGTGCCCGTGCCCTCGCTGTCGACGAAGCTGGCGATCAGGGGCAGGCCGGTCCCGTCGGTGCGGATCCGGGGACCGTCGCCGGCGCCATCGTCGGGACCCTGGCCGCCGACAAAGCCCGCCTCCCAGGCGGTCTGGCCCATGCGGCCCGATCCTTCGATCCGCAGGCCAAGGAGATTGCGCCCGTCATAGACATGGCGCCCGGCCAGGGCGACCAGGCCCTGGACGGCGCTGGTCTCTGTGCGGATCAGGTTGGCCAGCACCGACTTGCCCTGCATGTCGATGCCTGGCGCTCCGCCGCGGATCAGGTCGATACGGGCGACCTGCGAGGCGGGAATGCGGCGGAGAATCTCTTCGAGATCGTCGGACTTTGACGCCGGCCGCCGGCCGTCGATCAGCACATTGCCCGCTGCGCCTTCGAAGCCGCGCACATTGTCGCCGCCGTCGAGAACGAAGCCCGGCAGCCGCTCGATCATCTCCAGCGCCGTGGTCGGTCTGGCGGCGGCGAAGAAGGCTGGAGGATAGCTGATCGCGCCGGGGCCCTCCGCGGCGGCAAGGGCGGCCTCGGCCAGGGGCTCTGGCGTCTGGGCCAGGGCCTGGCCCGGCAAGGCCAGCGGACAGGCCGCGGCGAACGCGGCGAGGGCGCGGGTGATCATCTGGGTCTCTCCTCCGGAGGCCAGATGACTCAGCCGTGACAGTCAGGACCAGTTAAATCCCTGACAGGTTCGCCAATCGCCGTTCTGGGACCTTAGAGGCTGGTGCCGCCCACGGTCAGGCCGGTGATCTTCAGGGAGGGCTGACCGACGCCCACCGGCACGCTCTGGCCCGACTTGCCACAGACGCCGACGCCGGGATCGAAGCCGAAGTCGTCGCCGATCATGGTCACCCGGGTGAGCGCCGAGGGGCCGTCCCCGATCAGGGTCGCGCCCTTGACCGGCGAGGTGATCCTGCCGTCCTCGATCAGATAGGCCTCGGTGCACTGGAAGACGAACTTGCCATTGGTGATGTCCACCTGGCCGCCGCCGAAGTTGGCGCAATAGAGACCGCGCTTCGTCGAGGCGATCATCTCCTCGCGGGGGATCGAGCCGCCCTCCATGGCGGTGTTGGTCATCCGCGGCATGGGCAGGTGGGCGTAGGACTGGCGGCGGCCATTGCCGGTGGCGGCGTGGCCCATCAGCCGGGCGCTCATGCGGTCGTGCATGTAGCCCACGAGGATGCCGTCCTCGATCAGCACGGTGCGCTCGGTCGGCGTGCCTTCGTCGTCCACCGTCAGCGAGCCCCGCCGGCCGGCCAGGGCGCCGTCGTCGAACACAGTGACGCCGGGGGCGGCCACCCGCTGGCCGATCTTGCCCGAGAAGGCCGAGGTGCCCTTGCGGTTGAAGTCGCCCTCCAGCCCGTGGCCGACGGCCTCGTGCAGCAGCACGCCGTTCCAGCCGGGGCCCAGCACCACGTCCATTTCACCGGCCGGGCAGGCGACAGCCTCCAGATTGACCAGGGCCTGGCGCAACGCCTCCTCGCCCTGCTCATGCCAGGCTTCGGGGCTGATCCAGCCTTCGAAGCCGGCGCGGCCGCCGGCGCCGGAAAAGCCCACCTCGCGTCGGCCGTCCTTCTCGACGGTGACCTGGATATTGATGCGCGACAGGGGGCGGACGTCGCGGATCAGCCGGCCGTCAGCCCGCAGGATCTCGACGATCCGCCGCTCGCCGCTGAGGCTGGCCATGACCTGCACCACGCGCGGGTCACGGGCCCGGGCCCAGGCGTCGATCTCCTGAAGAAGAGCGACCTTGGCGGCGAAATCGGGCGAGGCCAGGGGATCGTCTTCCCCATAGAGGCGGCTATTGGTCGAGCGCGGGCCTTCGGCGGCCACGCCCTGATAACCCCGCTTGGCGAGTGCCGCCGATTGACCGGCCCGACGCAGGGCCGCCTCGGAAATTTCGGAGGAGTGGGCGTAGCCCGCGGTCTCGCCGGCCACGACGCGCAGGCCGAAGCCTTCGGTCGAATCGTAGGCCGCCGATTTCAGCCGCCCATCGTCGAAAAGGAACGATTCGCTCTCCGACCGCTCGGCGAAGATCTCGCCGTCATCGGCGCCGGCCAGAGCCTCGCCCAGGATTTCGCGGGCGCGCTCGGGGGCGACGCCGCAGGAGTCCAGGATGGATGGCGCGGGGGTGTGGGCGTTCATGGGCGACCTCGAAAACGAGCAGATCCCAAGACATAGGGACTCCAAGGCTCCGCGTCACGGTCAGGCGCCCGCGCGATGCAAACTTGGGCGGGGCGGGATGCGTCATATGGCCTCGCTCACGTTCGCCCTGGACGAGCACCGAGGACCGCGTTGCGCCTTGGCAAGCCTGGGGAGAGCGCGTATGCACGCCCGCTGAGGGCCTAGTGGCGAACGTCTTTCGCCGCAGAAGCCTCGTTTCAGTCGGGGGGCGGCGACCACGCATTCGGCGGGAGGTCGGCCCGGCCAAAGAGACCGAGGGGACATGAAGTCGAGCTTGCAGGGGATGCGGACGTGGGCGGCAGGCGCCGTCGCGGTCGCCATGACGGCGTTCTGGGGTGTCCAGGCGCTGGCCCAGGACCTGATGGGTCAGCCTACGCCTAAGGGGATTGCGCTACAGCCGGCCGCCGCGCCGCTGAAGCATGACGCGATCTTCTTCCATGACGTCATTCTGATGCCGATCATCACGATCATCACCCTGTTCGTGGCAGGCCTGCTGGTCTGGGTGATCGTGCGTTACAACGCCCGCTCCAATCCGGTGCCGGCCAAGTTCAGCCACAACACCACCATCGAGGTCATCTGGACCCTGGTGCCGGTGCTGATCCTGGTCTTCATCGCCATTTTCTCGTTCCGGCTGCTCTTCAATTATAACGACATGCCTCGCCCGGACCTGACGGTGAAGGCCGTCGGCTACCAGTGGTACTGGGGCTACGAGTATCCCGACCACGAGGTCGGCGAATTCATCTCCAACATGCTGCCCCGGGATGAGGCCGAAGCCGCTGGCGTGCCCTATCTGCTGGCCGCCAATCAGCCGATGGTGGTTCCGGTGGGCAAGACGGTGCGGGTGCTGGTCACCGCCGCCGACGTCATCCACTCCTTCGCCCTCCCGGCCTTTGGTCTGAAGACCGACGCCATCCCCGGCCGCGTGAACGAGACCTGGTTCACCGCCGAGAAGGAAGGCGTCTATTACGGCCAGTGCTCGGAGCTGTGCGGCGTGGACCACGCCTTCATGCCCATCGAGATCCGGGTCGTGAGCCAGGCCGAGTTCGACGCCTGGGTCGCCAGCAAGGGCGGCAACCCCGCAGGCCTGGCCGCCACCACCGAGGCCGAGGCCACTGCGCCCACCATCGACGAGGCCGGCGTCGACGCCGCGGCTGTCGAAGGTGAATCCGATGAGGCGGCCGTTGCGCCGCAAGAGACCGCTGCGCCTGCTGCCGCAGCGGCCGCGAACTGACCCAGGGGTAGAGTAAGATGGCTCACGCCGCCGCACACGGTCACGACGACCACGACCACAAGCCGGGCTTTTTCACCCGCTGGTTCCTGTCCACCAACCATAAGGACATCGGCACCCTGTACCTGCTGTTCGCCATCATGGCGGGCATCGTGGGCGGCGCCCTTTCCGGCCTGATCCGCTGGGAACTGGCCGAGCCGGGCGTGCAAATCTTTGTTCAGGGCTCCTGGCTCGACCAGCTCGGCTGGATCGACGCCAACCACCACGGCTACAACGTGGTCGTCACGGCCCACGCCCTGGTCATGATCTTCTTCATGGTCATGCCGGCCATGATCGGCGGGTTCGGCAACTGGTTCGTTCCGATCATGATCGGCGCGCCGGACATGGCCTTCCCGCGGATGAACAACATCTCGTTCTGGCTGCTGGTGGCCGCCTGGGTGCTGCTGCTGTTGTCCATGTTCGTCGATGGCGGCCCGGGCCGCGGCTTCGGCGGCGGCTGGACCATCTATCCGCCGCTCTCGACGCTCGGCCACACTGGCCCGTCCATGGACCTGGCCATCCTGTCGCTGCACGTGGCGGGCGCCAGCTCGATCCTGGGCGCGATCAACTTCATCACCACCATCTTCAACATGCGCGCGCCGGGCATGACCCTGCATCGGATGCCGCTGTTCGCCTGGTCGGTGCTGATCACCGCCTTCCTGCTGCTGCTGTCCCTGCCGGTTCTGGCGGGCGCCATCACCATGCTGCTGACCGACCGTAACTTCGGCACCAGCTTCTTCAACGCCGCCGGCGGCGGCGACCCGGTGATGTTCCAGCACCTGTTCTGGTTCTTCGGTCACCCCGAGGTGTACATCCTGATCCTGCCGGGCTTCGGCATCATCAGCCACATCGTGTCGACCTTCTCGCGCAAGCCGGTCTTTGGTTATCTCGCCATGGCCTACGCCATGGTGGCCATCGGCTTCGTCGGCTTCGTCGTGTGGGCCCACCACATGTACACCGTCGGCATGAACATCAATCTGCGCGCCTACTTCGTGGCCGCGACGATGGTCATCGCGGTGCCGCCGGGCCTCAAGATCTGCTCCTGGATCGCGACGATGTGGGGAGGCTCGCTCGAGTTCCGCACCCCGATGCTCTGGGCGATCGGCTTCATCTTCCTGTTCACCGTGGGCGGCGTCACCGGCGTGGTCCTGGCCAATGCCGGCATCGACTACAGCCTGCACGACACCTATTACGTCGTGGCCCACTTCCACTACGTGCTCAGCCTGGGCGCGGTGTTCGCCATCTTCGCGGGCTTCTACTACTGGTTCGAGAAAATCTTCGGCGTGAAGTACCGCGAGTGGGCCGGCGTGCTGCACTTCTGGATCACGTTCGTGGGCGTGAACCTGATCTTCTTCCCGCAGCACTTCCTGGGCCTGCAGGGCATGCCCCGCCGCTATGTGGATTATCCGGAGGCCTACACCTACTGGAACCACATCTCGTCGGTGGGCTACGCGATCACTGCGGTCGGCGTCGTGGTCTTCCTGCTGATCCTGCTGGAAGCCGCCATCGTTCGCCGTAAGGCCGAAGCCAATCCGTGGGGCGAAGGCGCCACGACCCTGGAATGGACGCTGCCTTCGCCGCCGCCGTTCCACCAGTTCAACGAACCGCCGGTCATCAAGGGCGACAGCCACCACTGACCGGACGGCCCGGACGAGACAGGGGCGCGGATCGGTCACAGCCGAACCGCGCCCTTCTTCGTTGTCGCGGGCCTGATTAGGAGTATGTCTTGGCGACCATGACGCCCGCCATCCCCGTGACCGCCCAGCCCGCCCGTTGGCAGGACTATGTGCAGCTGCTCAAGCCGCGGGTGATGTCCCTGGTGGTGTTCACCGGCGCCACGGGCCTGATCTGCGCCGGCGCGCCCATTCACCCCCTGCTGGGCGCCGTCGCGATCCTTTGCATCGCCATCGGGGCCGGCGCCTCGGCCGCCCTCAACATGTGGTACGACGCCGACATCGACGCCCTCATGCGGCGCACCCGCGGTCGGCCCGTGCCGGCGGGGCGCGTGCAGGGCGCCGAAGCCCTCTCCATGGGCGTGGTGCTGTCGCTGCTGTCGGTGATGTTCATGGGCGTGGCGGTCAACTGGCTCGCCGCGGGCCTGCTGGCCTTCACCATTTTCTTCTACGCCGTCGTCTATACGATGTGGCTCAAGCGCTCGACCGCCCAGAACATCGTCATCGGTGGCCTGGCCGGCGCCCTGCCGCCGGTGATCGGCTGGGCGGCCGCGGCGGGCGAAACCCCGCTCAACGCCTGGCTGCTGTGCGCCATCATCTTCATGTGGACCCCGCCGCACTTCTGGGCCCTGTCGCTCTACACCAGCGAAGACTACGAGAAGGCCGGCGTGCCGATGATGCCCGTGGTCGCAGGCTCGGCCTCCACCCGGCGGCAGATCTTCATCTACAGCCTGCTGTTCGTCCCCCTCTGCCTGGTTCCGGCCTTCACCGGCCTGGGCGGGTCCGCCTATCTGGCGGTGGCCGGCCTGGGCGGCGCGGTGTTCCTGATCCTCGCCTGGCGGGTGCTGCGCAGCAAAGCCGGCGACAGCCCCGACCCTCGTGTGGACGGCCGCCTCTATGACGTCCGCGCCGGGGCGAAGGACGCCCGCAACCTGTTCGCCTTTTCGATCCTCTATCTCAGTCTCATGTTCGCGACCCTGCTGGTCGAGGCGCTGATCGGCGCACCGGCCTTCATGAACCTGATTCCTGGAGCGGCATGATGAGCGAACCTCAGAGCCCGCCAGAAGCGCCGGACCAGGCGCCGGTCCCGGCCCAGGACGTCCACAAGGCCAAACGGGGACGCAACATCGCCCTCGCCCTGGGCCTGGTGAGCTTCGCTATTCTCGTCTTCCTCGTCACCGTCGTTCGATTGGGAGCCAATATCCTTGACCGCCCCCTCTGAACCGAACCCCGACCGCAATCGCCGCAACGCCCGGCTGGGCCTGATCTGCGTCGGCGTGTTCGCCGGCATGGTCGGCCTGGCCTACGCCTCGGTGCCGCTCTATCGCGCCTTCTGTCAGATCACGGGCTTTGACGGGACCGTCAGCCGGGCTGAGGCGGCGCCCACCCGCGTACTGGATCGGACCCTGAACATCCGGTTCGACACCAATGTCCGCAACCTGCCCTGGACCTTCCGGTCCGAGCAGGTCTCGCAGACCCTGAAGATCGGCGAGACGGGCCTGGCCTTCTTCGACGTCACCAACAACGGCGATGCGCCGGTCACCGGCCGGGCGGTCTACAACGTCGTGCCGGAGGCCGCCGGCGCCTACTTCCGCAAGCTGGAATGCTTCTGCTTTTCGGACCAGACGATCGCCCCTGGCGAGACCATCAAATTCCCGATGGTCTACTTCGTCGATCCCGAATACGCCGAGGACTTCGAGACCCGGAACAAGGCCGAAATCACCCTGTCCTACACCTTCTATCCGTCCAGCGAGGACGCCCAGGCGGAGGCGCGTACGCACGCCCCTACGGACCTGGCCGCTTCGGCTCTTGGCGGATCGCAAGGGGCGGGGCTATAGCACCATTCAGACCACCCGTCGGCGGAGAGCAGCCGGGCCGACGGTACGCGATTATGAGGGGTTAGGACCGAGATGGCCCAAGCAGGCGTCAAGCACGACTACCACCTGGTGAATCCCAGCCCGTGGCCCTTGTTGGCCTCGCTGGGCGCCACGATCATGGCCGTGGGCCTGGTGACCTGGTGGAAAGGCCTCTTTGGCCTGCCCGCGGGCACCTGGTGGCTGTTCGCCGCGGGCTTTGTCCTGATCATGCTGGTGGCGACCGCCTGGTGGATCGACGTCACCAAGGAAGCCAACGCCGGCGATCATACCCCGGTGGTCTCCATCGGCCTTCGATACGGCATGATCCTGTTCATCGCCTCCGAAGTGATGTTCTTCGTCGCCTGGTTCTGGATCTTCTTCGAAATGGCGCTCTTCCATGAGCACCGCACCCTTTCCAGCATCGAGGAAGTCCGCCAGGCCTGGGCCACATGGCCGCCGGCCGGGATCCAGACCGTGCCGGCCTGGAACCTGCCCCTGGTCAACACCCTGACCCTGCTGCTCTCGGGCACCACGGTTACCTGGGCGCACCACGCGCTGCAGCAGGGCGACCGCAAGGGCGCCAAATATGCGCTGATCCTGACGGTGATCCTGGGCGTGATCTTCAGCCTGGTGCAGTTCTACGAGTATCACCACATCCTCTCGCACGACTATTTCTTCTCCGAGAACGCGATGAACTCGGGGCTCTATGGCTCGTCCTTCTTCATGGCCACGGGCTTCCATGGCTTCCACGTTCTGGTTGGCACCATCTTCCTGCTGATCTGCCTGATGCGGCTGATGCGCGGCGGCTTCACCCCGGAGAAGCATTTCGGCTTCGAGGCGGCCGCCTGGTACTGGCACTTCGTCGACGTGGTCTGGCTCTTCCTGTTCGCCTTCATCTACGTGGTGTTTGGCGGGGCTGGCGGGCACTAGCCGATGACGCGGCCCAATCCGCTTCTCTCGGGTCTCGCTGGTCGGTGCCCGAACTGCGGAGAGGGCCACCTCTTCGACGGCTTCCTGAAGGTCGCGCCCCGGTGCGAGGCCTGCGGCTATGACCTGGCGAAGGCCGATTCGGGCGATGGTCCGGCGGTCTTCGTCATTCTCATCGCCGGCTTCATCATCGCGTTCGCCGCCCTCTATGTGGAGCTGGCCTTCACGCCGCCGATCTGGCTTCACCTTCTGCTCTGGCTGCCGCTGACGGTGATCGTCTCGGTGGGCCTGCTGCGCCCCATGAAGGGCGTGATGCTCGCCGCCCAGATCGCCAACCGGGCGTCCCAAGCCCGATCCGATGACTGAGACCGCCGCCACGCGCCGCCTGCCCATCGGCCTGACCCTGGTGGTTCTGGTCGCCCTGGCCATCCTGATCGCCCTGGGGACCTGGCAGCTTCAACGACTGGGCTGGAAGTCCGACCTGCTGGCCCAGATCGAGGCCCGCTCCACCGCCGAGCCGGTCCCGGCCGGCGAAATCCTGGCCCGGGCAGGGCAGGGGCAGGATGTGGGCTTCTACCGGGTGCGCCTCATCTGCCCAGGGCTCGACACCGCCCCCTTTCTGCAGCTCTACGGCCTCAAGAACGGCCAGGCTGGCCAGAGGCTGTTCTCCGCCTGCCCGGTTGAGGGCGGCGCCTATCGCAGCGTGCTGGTGGATCGGGGCTTCGTGCCCGACACCGTCGCGGCCCGCCCGCCGGTGACCCCACAGCGCGGCGCGACGCCGGTCGAGGTGGTCGGTCTGCTCCGGGAGCCCGACGCCCCCAACTTCGTCACCCCGGACAACCAACCGGCCCAGAACCTGTGGTACGGCAGCGACGTGCCGGCCATGGCCAAGGCCCTGGGCGCCGAAGCGCCGGCCCCGGTCTTCCTGCTGGCCGAGACCTCCAGCAATCCCGACTTCCCGGACCTGGACCCGACGCCGCTTCCCGGCGAGATCGCCAACCGCCATCTGGAATACGCCCTGACCTGGTTCGGCCTTGCGGGCGCCCTTATCGCCGTCTATGCCGCCATGCTCTGGCGTAGATGGAAGAGTTGATGCGGTATGTCTCCACCCGGGGCCAGGCCCCGGCGGTCGGCTTCGTAGACGCGGTCCTGGCCGGGCTCGCCCCCGACGGCGGGCTCTATGTGCCCGAGACCTGGCCGAGCTTTACGCAAGCCGAGATCGCCGCCTTCCGCGGAAAGCCCTACGCCCATGTGGCCGCCGAGGTTCTGGCGCGCTTCGCCGGTGAGGAAATCTCCCGCGATGCGGTGAACGCCATGTGCGAGGAGGCCTACGCCACCTTCGCCCACGCCGCCGTCGTGCCCCTGGTGCAGATCGCCCCGGACGCCTTCCTGGCCGAACTGTTCCATGGGCCGAGCCTGGCCTTCAAGGACGTGGCCATGCAGCTGCTGGCCCGCCTCTATGAGCACGTCCTGGCGGGTCAGAACCGGGTGCAGACCATCCTCTGCGCCACCTCGGGCGACACCGGCGGCGCGGCCGTCGAGGCCTTCCGCGGCCGGGCCCATGTGCGGGTCTGCGCCCTGTTCCCCGAGGGCCGGATCTCGGAGGTCCAGCGCCGGTTCATGACCACGGCGACCGAGGACAATGTCCGCTGCGTCGCCGTCCAGGGCACCTTCGACGACTGCCAGGCCATCGTGAAGGCGGCCTTCCAGGACCAGAGCCTGCGCCAGGCCGTCGATCTCACCGGCGTCAACTCGATCAACTTCGCCCGGATCGTGGCCCAGAGCGTCTACTACTTCACCACCGCAGTCGCCGTGGGCGCCCCGGAGCGGGCCATCTCGTATTGCGTGCCTTCGGGCAATTTCGGCGACGCCTTCGCCGGCTTCGTCGCGCGCCAGATGGGCCTGCCCATCGAGCGCATCGTGGTGGCGACCAATTCCAACGACATTCTGGCCCGCGCCTTCACCGACGGCCGCTATGCCCGCGGCGAGGTGATGGCCACCCAGAGCCCGGCCATGGACATCCAGTCGGCCTCCAACTTCGAGCGGCTCTATTTCGAGGCCGTGCGCCGTGAGGCTGTGGAGACCGCGCGCGCCTTCACCGCCTTTGGCGAGGCGGGTCATATCGACATCCCGCCGGCGGCCCAGACCTTCATGGGCGAGCTGTTCACCGGCGTCGCCGTGAGCGAGGACGAGACCGCCCGCACCATGCTGGCAACGCTGAACGAGACCGGCGAACTGATCGATCCGCATACCGCCGTGGGCGTCGCCGCCCTGCGCCAAGCCCGGGATCTGCCCGGCCCTATCATCGTGCTGTCCACCGCCCATGCGGCCAAGTTCCCCGAGGCAGTCGCTGCGGCCACATCGGTGACGCCGGACCTGCCGCGCTGGACCCAGAGCCTGGCGGCGCGGCCCGAGCGGTTCGACCGGCTGCCCGCCGACGCCGAGGCCATCAAGGCCTGCGTCCGCGCCTTCGCCGAGAGCTAGGGCTTGGCGTCGGTCCATCGCCTGACCAATGGCGTGCGGGTCGTCTGTGACCCGATCCCGGGACTTGAGACGACGGCCCTCTGTGTCGTGGCCGGCCGGGGCGCGCGGTATGAAGATGCGGCCCGATCGGGCTGGTCGCACCTGTTGGAGCACATGGTCTTCAAGGGCGCCGGCGACCGGTCGGCCATGGAGATCGTCGAGGCCATCGAGGCCCAGGGCGGGCAGATCAACGCCGCCACCGGCTATGAGCGCACCAGCTTCCAGGTGCGTTGCCTGGCCGGCGGGTTGGACCTGGGTTCGGCGGTGCTGGCCGATCTGGTCCTGGCGCCGCGCATGGACGCAGGCGACCTCGCCCGGGAAAAGCAGGTGGTCGGCCAGGAAATCGCCGAGGCGGCCGACACGCCCGACGATCTGGTGTTCGAAATGGCGCAGGCCGCCGCCTATGCCGATCAGCCCCTGGGCCGCTCGATCCTGGGCACGACTGGCTCGATCGCCAGCGCCGATCCAGCCAGCCTGTCGGACTGGCGCGCCAGCCTCTATGACCCCCAGTTCCTGGTGGTCAGCGCCGCCGGCGCCGTGGACGAAGCCGCCCTGCTGGCCCTGGCCGAGCGGGACTTCGGCGCCGCCAGGTCTCCGGCCGCCGGCCCCTCGATCGCGCCGCCGGCCTTCTTCACCGGCGGTCAGGCGGTCAGCGTCAAGGCGCTGGAGCAGGCCAATCTGGTCTTCCTGCTGCCGAGCGTCGGCGTGGGCGATCCCGACTACTTCGCCCTGCGCCTGTTCGCCGAAATCCTCGGCGGCGGCATGGCTTCGCGCCTGTTCCAGGAAGCCCGGGAAAAGCGCGGCCTGGCCTATGCCGTGGACGCCTATAGCGAGACCTATGCCGACCAGGGGGTGCTTGGCGTCTTCGCCGGGTGCGCCGCCAAGGACGCCGTCGAGCTGGCCAAGGTGGCGGCCGGCGAGATCGCGGGCCTCGGTGAGAGCGTGGGCGAGGCCGAACTGGCCCGCGCTAAGGCCCAGCTCAAGGGCGCCATGTTCATGATGCGAGAGTCGCCCCTGGCTCGGGCCGAACAGACCGCCGCCCAACTCCTGCTGTTCGATCGGCTCATTCCACCCTCCGAGATCGCCGCGGGCATCGAAGCGGTGACCCCGGCCGATCTCGCGCGGCTTGGCGCGGCCATGTGCGCCAGCGGCCGCGCGGCGGTCTCGGTGCTGGGACCGCGCCAGGCCGGCCCGGCGGCCGAGGCCTTCACCAGGGCCCTGTTCGCCCGGGCCTGACCCAATTCGCGCGTCTTCTTGGCCGGCCCCGCTTGACGGGCCGCCATTTCATGGCCGCAATTCCAGAATGGCTTTGTTGGACTGGATCGCCTCTGAAGGCGGATTGCGGGTGGCGGGGGACGGCGTGCTGCTGCGCCCGCCGCGGGCGACCGACTATGCGGAGTGGCGCGAGCTTCGGGCGGCGTCACGGGCCTTTCTCCAGCCCTGGGAGCCCACCTGGCCGGCCGATGACCTGACCCGTGTGGCCTTTCGTCGCCGCCTGTCGGCCTATGCCCGCGATCGCGAGGCTGGCGTGGCCTTTAGCTTCTTCGTCTTTCAGGAATCCGACGGCGCGCTGAGCGGCGGGATCACCCTGTCCAACATCCGACGGGGCGTCGCCCAGATGGGGACGGTGGGCTACTGGTGCGGTCATGCCTATGCCCGGCGAGGCCTGACCCTGTCGGCGGCCCGGGCTCTCAATGGCTTCGCCTTCGACACGCTGGGGCTCCATCGCCTGGAGGCGGCCTGCCTGCCACACAACGAGGCTTCGCGCCGATTGCTCGCCAAGGCGGGCTTCCAGGAGGAAGGGTTCGCCAAGGCTTATCTGAAAATTAACGGCGTTTGGCGAGATCATGTCCTGTTCGGACAGGTCTCCCCACGCAGTGGGCGCGACCGGTCGGGGGACGCTGTTTCTGTTTAGCCGGTGATCGCCGGCCTCGAGAGGCCATGCCGAGCGACCGTTGGATCTGGGACGCCACCACCACACTGGAAGCGCTGGGCGCGGCCGATGTGGCCCTGTGGCATTGGGAGCCGGAGCGCGATCAGCTTCGCTTCACCGGAGCTTCGCGCGCCCTTGGCCTCGGCCCCCTGGCCCCAGAGTGCTCGTCGGCGGCCATGCGCGCCCTGGCCCTGCCGCAGGATCGGGCCCGCGCGGACGACGTCCTGCGGGTGCAGGAGCCGGGCTCGGAGATCGCCGTACGCCTGCGCATGCGCGGCGGCGGGGTCTGCATCTGGCGGGGCGTCTGGCTTGAGGAAGGCGTCCGCGCCGCAGGCGTCGTCGCCGCCGAGACCAAGTTCGCCGCCTCGGACCTCGACAATCTCACTGGCCTGCTAGACCGCAAGAGCTTCATCCTGCGCGCCCGGGAGCATCTGCAGCACCCCGGCGACTATGAGCTGGTGGTGGCCGATCTCGATCGCCTGCGCCGGCTGAACGAGGCCCTGGGGCATGAGCGCGCCGACCTGGTGCTGGCGGCCCTGGGCTCGCGCCTGGCTGCGGCCTTCCGACCTGGCGTGCTGCTGTCCCGCGTCGGTGAAGATGAATTCGGGGTGCTGGCGCCGGTGGGCGACGTGCCCACCAGCGAGATTCTTCGTCATGCCCTCGAGCGGCCCCTTCGGGTGGCGGGCTTCGATATCCATCCGACGCTGTCGGTGGGTGCTGTGCGGGCCAAGGGCGGCGATGAGGCGCCCGAGGCGGCCGAACTGCTGCGCCGGGCCGAGCTCGCTGTCGAGGCGGCCAAGACAGGCGGCCGGGGCGGGGCGGCGGCCTATGGCCGAAGCCTGGAGAGCGACGGCCTGTCGCGCCTGGCCCTGGAGGGGGATTTGCGCGGCGCCATCGGGCGTGGCGAGCTGATGCCGTACTACCAGCCGATCGTACGCCTTTCGACCGGCGCGCTCTCGGGCTTCGAGGCCCTGGTGCGCTGGCGCCATCCGCGGCGCGGCCTGCTGGCGCCCGACCAGTTCCTGCCGCTCTGCGAAGAGATGGGGCTGATGAGCGCGCTCGGCGCCCACATGATGCGGGAAGCCGCTGGCCAGCTGGCCACCTGGCGCAACACCCACAGGGCCTCAGGCGAGCTGACCGTGGCGGTGAACCTGTCCACCGGCGAGATCGACCGTCCCGACCTCATTCCCGACGTCATCCAGATTCTGCGCGACACCGGCCTGCCGCCGGGCGCCCTGAAGCTGGAGGTCACCGAAAGCGACGTCATGCGCGATCCCGACCGGGCCGCGGTCATCCTGCGCAGCCTGCGTCAGGCCGGCGCCGCCCTGGCCCTGGACGATTTCGGCACCGGCTTCTCGTCGCTGTCCTATCTGACCCGGCTGCCCTTCGACACGCTGAAGATCGACCGCTATTTCGTGCGCACCATGGCCACCGACGCCGGCTCGGCCAAGATCGTCTCGTCCGTGGTCAAGCTCGGCCAGGATCTGGATCTGGAGGTCGTCGCCGAGGGCGTGGAGAACGCCGGCATGGCCCGCCAGCTGCTGGCGCTGGGTTGCGACTACGGCCAGGGCTTCGGCTATGCGCCGGCACTCTCGGCGCAGGAGGCCGAGGTCTATCTCAATGAAAGCTATGTGGACGGCGCCGCGCCGGTGAAGGCGCGCGGCTAGGCTTAGGCCTGACCCGCCGCGGCCGACAGCAGGCCCGGATCCACCCCCAGCTTGGCCAGGGCCTGGGACCATTTGTGGTCGTGGTCGTCGCCGAACAGCAGGACTTCGTCAGCCGAACAGGTCAGCCAGACATTGTCGCGCAACTCCTGCTCCAGCTGGCCGGCGCCCCAGCCGGCATAGCCGAGCGCCATGACGCTGCGGCGGGGACCCTGACCGAGCGCCAGGACCTCCAGCACTTCGCGGGTGGCGGTCAGGGCCAGGCCCTCGCCGACCGGAAGGCTGCTTTCGCTGTGATAGTCCGACGTATGAAGGACAAAACCCCGCTCGCGCTCCACCGGGCCCCCGATCAGGATAGGCTCATCGAGACCGGGCGCGGATTTCGAGGCCGCTTCGATCTCCAGGCGCTCCAGAAGATCGGCCAGCATCAGGCCGTCCACCGGCCGATTGACGGTCAGGCCCATGGCGTGTTCGTCATCGTGGGCGCAGACCAGCACGACGGCGCGCTCGAACCTTGGATCACCAATGCCAGGCATGGCGATCAGCAGCTGTCCGGAGAGGTAGCCGCCGTGCGGGCCGGCGTCGGGGTCAATATGGGCCATGACCTATAGTTTGAGGTGTAACGCGGCGCTTTCAAGACGCATTGGCCGCCCCCGAGGTTGAAGGGATCGGTCAAAGCGTTATGTGCTGAGCCAGCGCCCATTCCGGCGATCTTTCAGGAGCACGGCCATGACCATCAAAGTCGGCGACAAGCTGCCCGCAGTCACCCTCACCCAAGCCACCCTGGACGGCCCCAAGCCGGTCTCCGTCGACGATGTGTTCAAGGGCAAGAAGGTCGCCCTGTTCGCCGTGCCCGGCGCCTTCACCCCCACCTGCTCGGCGCGCCACCTGCCGGGCTATGTGGATAAGGCCGAGACGCTCAAGGGCCAGGGCGTCGACGTGATCGCCTGCCTGTCGGTCAACGACGCCTTCGTCATGAAGGCGTGGGGCGAGTCCCAGTCCGTGGGCGACGACATCATGATGCTGGCCGACGGCAGCGGCGACTTCACCCGCGCGGTGGGTCTCACCATGGACGCCGCCAAGTTCGGCATGGGCGAACGCTCGCAGCGCTATTCCATGATCGTCGAGGATGGCGTGGTGAAGTCGTTGAACATCGAGGAGCCCGGCGAATTCCGCGTGTCCTCGGCCGAGTATCTGGTGGACCAGCTCGGCGGCTAGAGAACGTCCGGCGGCGGAACGACCGTCAGATCTTGGTCATCTGGCCAAGCTCCCGGCGGGCCGCCGTCGATCGCCCATGAAGCGCCGGATTCGCGCGCAAAGGAGACCCCATGCCCGGTGCGAGATTCGATTTCGAGAATGCAGCCGGGCGTCGTCTCTCGGGGGTGCTGGAGACGGGCGTCTCGCCGCCGCGGGCCTATGTGGTGTTCGCCCACTGCTTCACCTGCGACAAGCGCTCGCACGCCGCGGTCCGGATCAGTCGCGCCCTGGCGGACAAGGGCTTCGGCGTGCTGCGCTTCGACTTCACCGGCCTGGGCGAGAGCGAGGGGGATTTTGGCGCTGGCCTGTCCAGCGACGTCGCCGATGTGGTGAGCGCCGTCGAGGCGATGAACGCCGCGGGCCATGAGGTGCAGGTGCTGGTCGGCCACAGCTTCGGCGGCGCGGCAGTCCTGGCCGCCGCTGGCCAATGCCCCACCGTGCGCGCCGTGGCCGTGGTCAATGCGCCGGCCTCGGCCGAGCACGTGCTGCGCCATATCGAAGGCGCAGAGGCGTCGGGCGAGATCGAGGGGCCGGTTCCCGTGGAGATCGCCGGCCGCAAGTTCGAACTGGGCGCAGGCTTCATCGCCGACCTGGCCGAGCAGGACCAGACCCAGCGGATCGCCCACCTCAAGCGCGCCCTGCTGATCCTGCATGCGCCGCGGGACGAGGTGGTGGGCATCGACAACGCCACCGAGATCTTCGTGGCCGCCCGCCACCCCAAGAGCTTCATCTCCCTGGACGACGCCGACCACCTGCTGAGCGCTACGGCGGACTCCGACTATGCCGCCGCCGTCATCGCCGCCTGGGCGGCCCGCTATCTCACCGCGCCGGAACCTGCTGCGGAGGTCTCGCGCGAAGCGGTGAGGGTGGAGGAGACGGGGCTCGGCAAGTTCCAGGTGGCCGTCCAGGCCGGCCCGATACGGTTCCTGGCCGACGAGCCCGTCGATGTGGGCGGCCTGGATTCGGGGCCAAGTCCTTACGACCTGCTGGGCGCGGCGCTCGGCGCCTGCACGGCCATGACCTGCCGGCTCTATGCCGACCGCAAGGGCTGGCCGCTCGCCAAGATCAGCGTCGAGGTCACCCATGAGGCGCGCACGGCGACGACCAAGGACCGGTTCGTCCGCGAGATTGGCCTCGAAGGCGAGCTCGACGCCGATCAGACCGCCAAGATCCTCGAGATCGCCGAGAAATGCCCAGTCCACCGCACCCTCACCGAGGGCGGCGAGGTCACCACGCGGGCCCGGCCCGAGCCTGCGCCGACCCTGGAGGCCATCGACCGGGGCGATCACTATGCGCGCATGGACGAGGCCTGCGCCGACGATGATCCGGCGACCCCCTGCCCCGAACAGGCTTGACCTGACCCGAGGTGAATCCCGTCAACTCCGCGCCAACGAGAGCGAGGGAGACGCCGTCATGAAGTTCTACAATTCCGTCGGGCCCAATCCGCACGTGGTGCGCATGTTCATGGCCGAGAAGGGCCTGGATATCCCGCAACAGCAGGTGGACCTGATGAAGGGGGAGAACCGTCAGCCGCCTTACGCCCAGAAGGTCAATGTGGCCGGCCAGATGCCGGCGCTGGAGCTGGATGATGGGACCGTCGTCTGCGAGATCACCGCCATCTGCGAATATCTGGAGGAGATCGCCCCCCAGCCGGTGCTGATCGGCGCGACGCCGGAGCAGCGGGCCGAGACCCGCACGTGGACCCGCCGGATCGACCTCAACATCGTCGAGCCCCTGACCAGCGGTTTCCGCGCCGCCGAGGGCCGCCCGCTGTTCGAGAGCCGCTTCCGCCTGGTGCGGGCCGAGGCGGCCGAGGATCTGAAGGCGATCGCCAAGGACAAGATCCTCTGGCTCGATGGGCTGATGGAGGGGCGCGACTTCGTCTGCGGCGATCGCTTCAGCCTGGCCGACATCCTGCTGTTCTGCTTCCTGGCCTTCGGAAACCAGGTCGGCCAGCCTCTGCCGGCCGACGCCAAATGGCTGCCGGCATGGTTCGAGCGGGTGAAGGGCCGGCCCAGCGCCGCGGTCTGAGCCGGCTTAGCTGTCGACGGGGACGATCTCGCTGAGGGTCGGTCCGATCTCGTCATGGACGACGAGGTCGGCCGCCTCGTCCTGGTCGGTCGGCTCGCGGTTGACGATGGCCAGGGCCGCGCCGCGGCGCTTGGCGAGCAGAGGAAACTCCGCCGCCGGATAGACCACCAGCGACGAGCCCAGCACCAGGAAGAGGTCGCAGGACAGAGCCGCCGCCGTGGCGCGCTTCATCGGCGCCTCAGGCATGGCCTGACCGAAGGAGATGGTGGCGGTCTTCACCAGCTCGCCGCACTCGTAGCAGGTGTGGATGTCGCCGGTGGCTTCGAACTCGTGCTTCAGCTGCGCCAGTTCGTGCCGGAGGCCACAGGCCAGGCAGGCGGCGTAGCTGGCGTTGCCGTGCAGCTCGATGATCCGTTCGGCCGGCACGCCCGAGGCCTGGTGCAGATTATCGACATTCTGCGTGATGACGGCGCTGACCTTCCCCCTGGCCACCAGGCGGGCCACGGCATGGTGGCCGGCGTTCGGCTCGCGGCCGGTCCAGCCGGCGCGGCCGGCGAAGGCGCGGGTCCAGGCTTCGCGGCGGGTTTCCTCGCTGGCCACGAACTCCTGGAAATAGATGGGCTTCATCTTGCTCCACACCCCGCCGGGGCTGCGGAAGTCCGGGATTCCGGACTCCGTGGAGATGCCGGCGCCGGTAAAGACGACGATGTTCTGGGCTCGCGCGATCAGGTCGGCGAGATCGCGGCGGCGGCTCATGCCGCCGTCTCCTCGACCTTGGCCGCCGGGGCGGCTGCGGGCGGGGCCTTTGGAGGCGTCTTGGGGGGCGTCTTGCGATCCAGGCCAAGCCGTGTGGCCAGCATGCCGATGGTCGGTCCCTGGATCACGCTGGAGGCCAGAACGACGAAGAAGACGATGTTGAACATCGCCTGGGCGTCGTCGACTCCAGCCACGATGCCGAAGGTGGCCAGGACGATGGGCACCGCGCCGCGCAGGCCGGCCCATGAGACGAACAGCTTGGTCCGCCAGTCGAACTGGCGGAAGGGGGCGAGGCTGATGAAGACGCTGGCCGGCCGCGCCACCAGCATCAGGACGGCCGTGATGGCCAGACCGTCGAGGGCGACACCGGGCAACTGGTGGGGGAAGACCACCAGGCCCAGGGTCAGGAACATCACCACCTGGGCCAGCCACGCCAGGCCATCCTGAAATTGCGACACCGCGCGGCGGCCAGGATAGTCGCGGTTGCCGGCCAGGACGCCGGCCACATAGGCGGCGAGGAACCCACTTCCCGTCAGCACGCCGGCCAGGCCGAAGGCCAGGAGGGCCGCGGCCACCGAAACCACCAGGAAGAGACCGCCCTGGCGAAGCTTGGCGCGGGTGAGGATAATGGTGAACCCGTAGCCGATGGCCAGGCCGATGGCGGCGCCGAGGATCATCTGCAGCAGGAAGTCCGGCACGAAGGTCAGCAGCGGCGTCGAGGGCACGGCGATCAGGGCCAGGGCGACCCCGACCAGGAAGATGGCCATGGGATCGTTGGAGCCGCTCTCCAACTCGATCAGGGCCAGCACGTCCTCGCGGATCTTGGTCTCCTGGTTGCGCAGGACTGCGAAGACGGCGGCGGCGTCGGTGGAGGCCACCACGCTGCCCAGCAGGAAGCCCTGCAGGAGGCTGAAGTCCAGCAGCAGGATGGCCGTCAGGCTGACGATGCCGGCGCTGATCACCACCCCCACCGTGGCCAGGACCAGGGCGGGCGTCAGGACGGGCCGGACCGCCTTCCAGGGGGTGTCGAGCCCCCCGGAGAAGAGGATGAAGATCAGGCAGGCCACGCCGATGGTCTGGGCCACCTGATAGTCGGCGAAGCCGATGCCGCCGGGTCCGTCGGAACCCGCCAGCATGCCCAGCGCCAGAAAGCCGATCAGGGCCGGGACCCCGAACCGGCTGGACAAGGTGCCGGCCAGGACCGTGGTCAACAGGAGCACGCCGGTGACGAGCAGGAAGAGTTCAGGCGTGAGCGACAGCATGACGCTCTAGTTCGTCCATGCTCCCGCCGCCCGCAAGCCCTGGCGCGCGTAAAGCCTCATTCGACGGGCTTGGCGCGGTAGGACTCCTCGTCCAGTTCGCCCTCCCACTTGGCGACGGTGACCGCCACGGCGAGGTCGGAGGTGTTGTTGGCGACCGTCCGGGTCATGTCGAGCAGGCGGTCGAAGGGCAGGACGAAGCCGACGACCAGGGCGGTCTGCTCGGGCGAGACGCCCATGGTGGTCAGCACCGCGGCCAGCATGAACAGCGAGGCCGACGGAATGGGCGCTGTGCCCACGGAGACCAGGATCGTGGTCAGGCCCGCCAGGAAGTACTGGGTGAGCGTCAGCTCGATGCCGAACGCCTGGGCGGTGAACATGGCCAGCAGGCCGATATAGAGGGCCGTGCCATCCATGGAGACGGTGGTGCCCAGCGGCAGGGCGGTGGAGGCCACCGTATGGCTGACGCCGAGGTTCTTCTCGGCCACCCGCATGGAGACCGGCAGGGTCGCGGCGCTGGACGAGGTGGAGAAGGCCACCATCACCGCGTCGGGAATATCGCGGAAGAAGGGCCAGATTGGCAGGCCGGCCAGCAGCCGCAGCATGCCCCCGTGCACGACCAGTATGTGCAGGATGCACCCGACCAGCAGGGCCGCGGCCAGCAGGAAGATGTTGTAGAAGACGCTCAGACCCGCCGTGCCCATCACCCAGGCCATGAGGGCGAAGACGCCGAAGGGGGCGACCTCCATCACCAGGCGGGTGATGTAGAGGACGATATCCACGCCAGAGTCGAACAGCTTGCGGATCGGGTCGGCCTTTTCGCCGACGGCCAGGATCGCTGCGCCCACCAGGAATGAGAAGAAGATCACCGCCAGGATATCGCCATTGGCCAGGGCCTGGATGGGGTTCAGGGGCACGATGCCGAGCAGCTGTTCGCTGACCGGCGGGGCTGTGCCGACCGCCTCGGGCGTGACGCCTTCGAAGGTGACGCCTTTACCGGGACCGAACACGGCGCCCATGACCATGCCGACGCCAACGGCGATGGCGGTGGTCAGCAGGTAGAGGAAGATGGTCTTGGCGCCGATGGAGCCCAGCCGCTTGGGGTCGCCCATGCCCGCCACGCCGGCGACGATGGAGACGAAGACCAGGGGCACGACGATCATGCGGATCAGCCGCACGAACAGATCGCCGATCCATTTGATGGCGTTGGCCTGTTCCCCGAGCAGCAGACCGGCGATCACGCCGAGGACCAGGGCCAGCAGGATCCGCTTCCACAGGACGACATCAAACCACCAGCGTTGAAGCAGGGTGCGTTTGGCGGGCGCCTCGGCGACGGGGCTCGGCGGCGAATCGGTCATGCGACTCTCTTGAAACTGTGCCGCGCTAAGGCGGCGGTTCGGCGCAGGTTAGGGAGGTTATCGGTCTGCGCCAATCACTCTCGCCCGACTGGTCGCCAGAGGGCGGCTGGGCAAGGGCCGTGGGCGGCCTTCCTTGGGCGCAGGGAGGCCGTCTGGCCCGGCGCCCGCGCGATAGGCGCCTCAGTGGGTCGGGCGCCCAAGTCTCAGGCGGGGCCTGGACCGACGCGTCATTCGGTATTACGAAAATTGACCAACGTAATAACGGAGCCAAGATCGCCCCATGACCGTGGAACCGATTTCCCAGCTCGCCCGCCTCAGCGTCAGCCTGCCGGCCGAACTCCTGGCCCAGCTCGACGCGATGGTGGCCGAGCGCGACCTGCCCAGCCGTTCGCAGATGATCGCCGAGCTGATTCGCCACGAACTGGCCGAGCACAGCGAAGGCCGCGATGGCGCCATCCTGGCTGGCACCATCACCCTGATCTATCGGGCCGAGAGCGGCCGGGTGCGTCAGGCGTTGGCCCAGGCGCAGGGGTCTTTCCTGAAAGAGGTCATCTCCTCCCAGCACGTCTTCCTGGAGGACGACCAGTCCCTGGAGGTGCTGCTGGTCCAGGGGCCTTCGGAGCGCTTGCATATGCTTTGTGACGAACTGCGCCGGATCCGCGGGGTGCATCAGATCCGCCTCGTCACCACCCGCGCCCTGCTGCCGCCGCTGCACGCCCACGGTCGCGGGGGCAAGACCGCCCAGGCCGGAGGCGCGGCATGAACGCCTCGTCCACCGCCGATCCCAAAAGCGCCCAGGCCCATGCTCGCGCCCAAGGCGCTACGCGTGTCGAGGCCATGCCGACCTTGCCACCGAGCGCGGCGACCGACCTCCCGAACGGCGTGGCGGCTCAAGACATGCTCTGGGAAGAGACGATCGGGGCCGGGGGCTACGCCGCCAAGCGGCTGAACCGCGGCGCGCGGCTGCGCCTCGTGGACCTGGCCGGAGACGCCTGCGCCTCCATGCTGCTGTTCAACGCCGAGAACCCCGTCGAGCGGCTGAATGTCGCCGACACCGTCAAGGTCCAGTGGAACGCCTATCTGGGCCAGGGCCGCCTGCTGCTCTCGGACATGGGCCGGGTGATGATGAGCCTGCTGGAGGACGGCGCCGAGACCCACGACGCCTTCTGCGGGGCGTCCAATGCGGCCTCCAATGCGCGACTCTATGGCGCCGGCGACAACTGGGGACCCCACCCCAACGCCCGCGACCGCTTCTCCCTGGCGCTCGCCAAGTTTGGTCTGGGCCGCAAGGACATCCACCCCTGCATCAACTGGTTCAAGGGGGTGAAGATCGATCCCGAAGGCGCCGTGGAGACGCAGGTGGGTCCCTATCCCCCCGGTCGCGCCCTGACCTTGCGCGCCGAGATGGACGTGATCGTGGTGCTCGCCAACTGCCCCCACGTTCGCGACCCCCGGCCCGACTACAGCGTCACGCCGCTGCGGGTCAGCGCCTGGCGCGGCCTGGTGACGGCCGTGGACGATCCCATCCGAAACGCGACGCCGGAGGGCCTGCGGGCCTTCCTGAACGTCGAAGACTATTTCCGTCGCTAGAGGGGCGCCGCCATGACCGATCAAGCCCTGGCCGGACTGCCTGGCCCCGTCTTGCACGACGAGATCGTGCCCGCCCTGGCCCCTTGGGATCACGTGGTGCGCAAGGGCGAGGTGCTGCGGATCATCGACCTGGAGGGGAACCAGGCCGTGGACTTCCTGATGTATGCGCTTGCCGACGACGCCGAGCGCTACAGCGCCCAGGACACCATCGCAGCTCAAGGCAACATCTTCCTACGGACCGGTTCAGTGCTGCTGTCCAACGAGGGAAACCCGATGGCGACGGTGCTGGGCACCTCGGTGGCCTATCACGACACCATCGGTGGGGCCTGCTCCTGCGAGAGCAACACCCTGCGCTATGGCCACCACACCAAGGGCCAGCACGCCTGCGTCGAGAACTTCCTGCAGGCCAACGCCCGCCATCGGCGGGGCAAGCGCGACATGGTCTCGAACATCAACTGGTTCATGAACGTGCCGGTGGAGTCTGACGGGGCGCTCGGCATCGTCGACGGCATCTCGGCGCCGGGTCTCTATGTGGATATCCGCGCCGAGATGGATCTGGTGGCGGTGGTCTCCAACTGCCCGCAGATCAACAACCCCTGCAACGGCTTCAATCCGACGCCGGTGCGCATGATCATCGCCGCCTGAGCAGGGCCAGTTCAGTGTTCACCAAGGTACTCGTCGCCAACCGCGGCGCCATCGCCTGCCGCATCCTGCGCACGCTCAAGGACATGGGCGTGGCTTCGGTGGCGGTGTTCTCCGACGCCGACGCCGGCTCGCTCCATGTCAGCCAGGCCGACGAGGCGGTGCGGATCGGCCCGGCGCCGGCGGCCCAGTCCTATCTTGACGTCGAGGCCATCCTGGCCGCGGCCCGGGCGACGGGCGCCCAGGCCATCCATCCCGGCTATGGGTTTCTCAGCGAGAACGTGGCCTTCGCCGAGGCCTGCGAGGCGGCCGGCATCGCCTTCATCGGTCCGACGCCGGACAATATCCGCGCCTTTGGCCTGAAGCACACGGCCCGCGACCTGGCCCAGGCCCAGGGCGTGCCGCTCGCGCCAGGCACCGATCTGCTGACCGACGCCAGCGTTGCCAGCGAGGCGGCGAAGGCGATCGGCTTCCCAGTGATCCTGAAGGCCACCGCCGGCGGCGGCGGCATCGGCATGCGGGTCTGCGAGGACGAGGCCGCCGTGGCCGAGGCCTTTGCTGCGGTCACCCGCCTGGCCGGCAGCAACTTCTCGGACGGCGGGGTCTTCCTGGAGCGCTATGTGCGCCAGGCCCGGCACATCGAGGTGCAGGTCTTCGGCGATGGCCAGGGGAATGTGGTCGCTCTGGGCGAGCGGGACTGTTCGCTACAGCGGCGCAACCAGAAGGTCATCGAGGAGACGCCCGCCCCGCACCTGCCGGCCGCCACTCGCGCCGCCCTGATCGAAGCCGCCGTGCGGCTGACCTCGGCGGCCCGTTACCGTTCGGCCGGCACGGTGGAGTTTCTCTATGACGCCGAGCGCGACGACTTCTTCTTCCTGGAGGTGAACACCCGGCTGCAGGTCGAGCATGGGGTGACCGAGCAGGTCACTGGCGTCGACCTGGTGGCCTGGATGATCCGCGGCGCGGCCGGCGACTATGGTTTCCTGGGCGGCTTCGAAGCCGCCCCCCGCGGCGCTTCGATCCAGGCCAGGCTCTATGCCGAAGACCCGGGCCAGGACTACCGGCCAAGCTCCGGCGTCCTGACCGAGGTTCGCTTCCCCGACGATGTTCGCGCCGACTCCTGGGTGGTGGACGGGACCGAGGTCAGCGCCTTCTACGATCCTCTGCTGGCCAAGCTGATCGTCACCGCGCCGGATCGCGACCAGGCGGTGGCGGCCCTGCAGACGGCGCTGGATGACACGCGCCTGGCGGGGCTGGAGACCAATCTGGAATGGCTGCGCCAGGTGGCCCGCAGCGAGGCCTTTGTTTCTGGCCAGGTCTCGACCCGGGCGCTGGCCGACATCGCTTTCCAGCCGCAGACGATCCGTGTGCTGAGCGGTGGACCGGCGACCACCGTGCAGGACTATCCCGGGCGGCAGGGCTATTGGGACGTGGGCGTGCCGCCCTCGGGTCCGATGGACGCGCTGGCCTTCCGCCTGGGCAACCGCCTGCTGGGCAATATGGAGACCGCCGCGGGGCTGGAGATCACCGCCCTTGGCCCCACGCTCTTGTTCAACCGCACCGCCTCGGTCTGCCTGGCTGGCGCGGCTCTGGAGGCGAGTCTCGACGGGGCGCCGATCGAGCCCTACGTCCCGTTCCAGATCGCCGCGGGCCAGACCCTGAAGCTCGGACGGGTCAAGGGGGCGGGGCTCCGGGCCTATCTCCTGATCCGCGGCGGCATCGACGTGCCGGCCTATCTGGGCAGCCGGTCGAGCTTCACCCTGGGCGGGTTCGGCGGCCATGCCGGTCGCACCCTGGCCGCCGGCGACGTCCTGCGGGTCGGCGATGGCCTGGTCGGGCCGCCGCGGGCCTTGCTGGAGCCGGACCAGCGGCCGTCGCTGTCCAAGACCTGGAGCCTGCGCGTGCTGGCCGGTCCCCACGGCGCGCCGGACTTCTTCACCCAGGACGACGTGGCGATGATCGCCAGCGCCCAGTGGAAGGCGCACTACAACTCCAACCGCACCGGCGTGCGGCTGATCGGCCCGAAGCCGCAATGGGCGCGCCGCGACGGGGGTGAGGCGGGGCTGCACCCCTCCAACATCCACGACAACGCCTACGCCATCGGCGCGGTGGACTTCACCGGCGACATGCCGATCATCCTGGGGCCGGATGGGCCATCGCTGGGGGGGTTTGTCTGCCCCTTCGTGATCATTCAGGCCGATCTGTGGAAGGTCGGCCAGCTGGCGCCGGGCGATACGGTGACCTTCCAGGTGGTCAGCGACGATGCGGCCGTGGCGGCGGAGAAGGCGCAGGACGCCCTGATCGTCGGCGCCCCGCCGCCGGCCATGCCGCAGGCGCCTGCGCCCGCCGTGCTCTCCAGCGACAGCCCGATCCTCGGCGTCATGGAGGCCGAAGGCCACCGGCCCCGCGCCGTCTATCGCCGCCAGGGGGACCGCCACCTGCTGGTGGAGTACGGCCCCATCGTCCTGGATCTCGAGCTGCGCCTGCGAATCCACGCCCTGATGCTGGAGCTCAAGGCCATGGCTCTGCCCGGCGTCATCGACATCACGCCGGGCATCCGGTCGCTGCAGGTTCACTATGACAGCCGCGTCCTGTCGCAGGCCGAGCTGTTGCGCGCGCTGACCGACGCCGAGGACCGGCTGGGCGGTCTCGACGATTTCGAAATCCCCTCCCGCGTGGTCCACCTGCCGCTCTCGTGGAAGGACCCGGCCATCTACGAGACCATCGACAAGTACATGGCCTCGGTGCGGGACGACGCCCCCTGGTGCCCGGACAACATCGAGTTCATCCGGCGGATCAACGGCCTCGCCAGCGAGGACGATGTCCACCGCATCGTCTTCGACGCCCGCTATCTGGTGATGGGTCTGGGCGACGTCTATCTGGGCGCCCCGGTGGCGACCCCCATCGATCCCCGCCACCGGCTGGTGACCACCAAGTACAACCCCGCCCGCACCTGGACGCCGCCCAATGTGGTGGGCATCGGCGGGGCCTATATGTGCGTCTATGGGATGGAGGGCCCGGGCGGCTATCAGCTGTTTGGCCGCACCATCCAGGTGTGGAACACCTATCGCCAGACAAACGCCTTCACCGAGGGCAAGCCCTGGCTGTTGCGCTTCTTCGACCAGATCCGGTTTTTCCCGGTCAGCCACGAGGAGCTGACCGAGTGGCGTCGCGACTTCCCGCTGGGGCGGCGGGAAATCCGCATCGACCAGGAGACCTTCCGCCTGTCGGACTACCGCCGCTTCCTGGCTGACAACGCCGGCAGCATCGAGGCCTTCCAGACCACCCGCGAGGCCGCCTTCGACGCCGAGCGCGCCGAGTGGGAACGCCGGGGCGAGTTCGCCCGGGTCGAGGCCCTGGCCAGCGCCGCCGACGATGTGGCCGAGGCGCCGGAAATCGTAGTCCCTGACGGCGCCGAGCTGGTCGAAGCGCCCCTGGGCGGCAGCGTCTGGAAGATGCTGGTCCAGCCCGGCGACCGGGTCGAGAAGGGCGCCATCATTGCCATCATCGAGGCCATGAAGACCGAGTGCGACGTGGCCAGCCCCAGCGCCGGGGTTGTCCGCCAGGTCTACGCCCAGGAACGCCAGGCCATCGCGCCCGGCGCGCCGATGATCGCCATCGAACCCGCCTGAGCCGGAGCCCGCCTATGGACCGCCTGTCTGTCGCCGCCATCGCCGCCGAGGTCCGGTCAGGCCGCCAGACCGCCGAGCAGGTCGTCCGCGATAGCCTGGCGCGGATCGCCGCCTATGACGCCGTCCAGCCCCAGGCCTGGATCGAACGTCCTAGGCCTGAGGACGTGCTGGCCGCCGCCCGGGCGGTCGATGCGCGGATCACCGCCGGCGAGGACCTTCCCCTGGCTGGCGTCCCCTTTGCGGTGAAGGACAATATCGACGTCGCCGGCCTGCCCACCACCGCGGCCTGCCCCGCCTATGCCTATGCCCCGGAGGAGACCGCCACCGTGGTCGCCCGCCTGCAGGCGGCCGGGGCGGTGATGATGGGCAAGACCAATCTCGACCAGTTCGCCACCGGCTTGGTGGGCAGCCGCACGCCCTATGGAATTCCGGGCTGCGTGTTCAACCGCGACTATGTGAGCGGCGGCTCCAGTTCAGGCAGCGCCGTGGCGGTGGGGGCTGGCCTCGTGGCCTTTGCGCTGGGCACCGACACCGCAGGGTCTGGCCGGGTGCCGGCCGCCTTCAACGGCCTGGTGGGGCTGAAACCCACCAAGGGAAGCTGGAGTACCTCGGGTCTGGTCCCGGCCTGCCGGTCCCTGGACTGCATCACCGTCTTCACCGCGACCGCCGCTGATGCTGCCCTGGTGGACTCCGTGGCCGCGGGGTTTGACCCCACCGATCCATATTCACGCCAGCCCGGTCCGCCCGCGCCGGCCCTGGGCGCCGCCTACCGGATGGGCGTGCCGCGTCTGGATCAGCTCAACTATCTGGGCGATGCGGCGTCGGAACGGTTCTACGACCAGGCCATCGCCCGCCTGGCGGCCACCGGGGCGACCCTGGTGGAGGTGGATATCGCCCCCCTGCTGGAGGCCGCCCAGCTGCTCTATGCCGGGCCGTGGGTGGCCGAGCGCACCGCCGCCATCGAGGACCTGCTGCGCACCCGGTCGGCCGCCGTCCACCCCGTGGTGCGGGCCATTGTCCAGACCGGCTTCGGCGTCTCGGGCCTGGAGACTTTCAAGGGCCTTTACGCGCTGCAGGACCACGCCCGCGCAGCCCAGGCCCTGTGGGAGACCATCGACGTCCTGCTGCTGCCGACGGCGCCGACCATCTACCGGATCAGCGAGGTGCTGGCCGAGCCCTTCGCGCTGAACGCCAATCTTGGCCTCTATACCAACTTCGTGAACCTGCTCGACATGAGCGCCATCGCCGTGCCCGCCGGCTACCGGGACAATGGCACCGGCTTTGGCGTCACCCTGATCGGTCCGGCCTGGGCCGACGCCGCCCTGCTCGACCTCGCCCGTCGCTATGAGGAGATCCGTCCCATGCCCGCCGCCCCTGAGCTCGACATCACCGGCAAGCCGCAGACCGTCAAACTGAGTGTCGTCGGCGCCCACCTGGCCGGCATGCCGCTGCACTGGCAGCTGACCTCCCGCGACGCGCGGCTGGTGGCCCGCACCCGCACGGCGCCGGCCTACAGGCTCTACGCCATGGCCGAGACCACGCCGCCGAAGCCGGCCCTGATCCATGTGGGCGAGGACGAGGGCGCGGCCATCGAGGTCGAGGTGTACGAACTGGACCTGGCGGGCTTCGGCAGCTTCACCGCCGAGGTGCCGGCGCCGCTCGCCATCGGCACGGTGAGCCTGGAGGACGGGACGACCGTGAAGGGCTTTGTCGCCGAGCCCCGGGCCCTGACCGGCGCCACGGACATCACCCATCTGGGCGGCTGGCGCGCCTATATCGCCAGCCTGGCCTGACTCAGGCTTCCGCCGCGCCGGCCAGGGCCGCGATCTCCCTGGGGATCGCGGTCTTCAGCTTGTCGTCCAGCGGGAAGTCGTAGACCGCCGTCGAGCCATAGCGGTGCGGCGCGTGGGGATCATGCCGGCGCTTGTCCACGGCGATCACCCGGGTGCCCAGCTTGAAGGCCTCCTTGATGTCGTGGGTGACCATCAGGATGGTCAGGCCGTGCTCGCGCCAGAGGCCGGTGATCAACTCGTGCATGTCCAGGCGCACGCCCGGATCCAGCGCGCCGAAGGGCTCGTCCAACAACAGGATGCGCGGCTTGGTGATCAGGGCCTGAGCGATGGCCAGGCGCTGCTGCATGCCGCCTGACAACGCCCTCGGGAAGGCCTTGAGCGAGGCCGAAAGACCCACCTGCTGCAGGATCGCCTCAGCTTCGGCCTTGGCCTGGCGGCGCGCCGCGCCGGTGAGCAGGCCGGTGAAGGGCGCCTGGTCGCAGCGGGCGCCGAACATCACGTTCTGCAGCACGGTCATGTGCGGAAAGACCGAATAGCGCTGGAAGACCACGCCGCGGTCGGGGCCGGGCTCGGCCGGAATGGGCGCCCCGTCCAGCAGGATCTCCCCACGGCTGGGCGCCTCCTGACCCAGCGCCAGGCGCAGAAAAGTGCTCTTGCCGGCGCCGGAGGGCCCGACGATGGAGACGAAGGCGCCAGGCGCGACGTCCAGGCTGACCTTTTCCAGCACCACATGGTCGCCGTACTCGACCCAGACGTTGCGGAACGACAGGGCCGGGGTCATCGGCGGCCCCCCGGCGCGTGCGCCCAGCGGAAGGCCGTGCGGCTCCACGTCAGCAGGGCCAGATCGATGATCACCGCCAGCAGCGAGATCCAGGCGACGTAGGGCAGGATGATGTCCATGGCCAGGTAACGACGAACGAGGAAGATGCGGTAGCCGAGGCCGACATTCGAGGCGATGGCTTCGGCCGAGATCAGGAACACCCAGGCCGGGCCCAGCGAGAAGCGTACGCTGTCGATCAGCCGCGGCATGGCCTGGGGCAGGGCGACCTGCAGGGCCACCAGCCAGGTGGAGGCGCCGAGAGTCTGGGCCTTGACGATCTGTTCCTCGGGGATGGCGGCCACGTGGGAGGCGAGGTCGCGAACCATGAAGGGCGTGATGCCGACGAAGATCAGCACGATCTTGGCGGTCTCGCCGAGGCCGAAGACGATGAACAATATGGGCAGGACGGCGATCGGTGGGATCACCGATATGGTGGCCACCAGGGGGCCCAGTCCCGCTCGCGCATAGGGCAACAGGCCGATCGAAAGGCCGAGGACCAGGGTGGTGGCGGCCGCAGCGCCGACGGCGATCCCCAGTCGGGTCAGGCTGGCCCGGGTGTCAGCCACCAGGGGAATCTCGCCGGTGCGGGGATCCTTCTGCAGCGCCATGATCTCCATGGACTGCGCCATGGCGGCCGGGGTCGGCAGGATCTTGTCGCGGGGATTTTCCGCATGCCGGGCCTCGGAGGCCACCAGATACAGCAGGACCAGGATCGCGATGGGCAGCAGGCCCAGAAGGAGGCGACCGCCGCCACGCGGCCTAGCATTCAGCAATCGGCGCATAGGGCGGTCACCTCGATCAGGGGTACGCGGTTACGCAAGGCTCTTAAGGGTGGTCCGGCCTAGAGGGCGCCGTCCACCGCCATCTGGGTATAGGTCGGATCGAAGCGCAGCGTGACGTTGTCAGCATTGCCCAGGATCCTGTCTCCGGGGAAGCCGATGCCGATATCGTCCACCGAGCGAGCGCCCTGACCGAACAGGCCGGCCTGGAAGCTGAACTGACGGACCTTGTCATTGGCCGCCACGATTTCCGGTCCCGTCATGGCCGCCAGCGCCGCCTGGGGCGTGTAGTACATGAAGGTGGTTTCAAGCTGACCTTCATAGCCGGCGAGGTCGGTGCCCGAGATCTGGGCCATGGCCTCGCGGGCGGCCTGGCCTTCGGGCGTGTCGGCGCTCATCAGGGCCATGGTCTCGTACCAGATGCCGGCCAGGGCCTTGCCGAGGTTCGGATTGGCCGCCAGCACCTCGGTGGAGACGATCATCATGTCGAGGATCTCGCCGGGGATTTCCGTGGAGTTGAACACTTCCACCGCGCCGGGTTGCTTCTTGATCTCGGCGAGCTGCGGGTTCCAGGGCACGACGGCCGTGGTCTGCGGGGCGGTGAAGGCCGCCACCATGTCGGCGTCCGACGTGTTGACCACCGAGACGTCGGTCATGGCCAGGCCCGCGCTCTCCAGCCCGCGGGCCAGCAGATAGTGCGAAACCGAGTTCTCCACGAGGTTGACCGAGCGGCCGCGGATGTCGGCCAGGGTCGAGCCGTTCTTCAGGATGATGCCGTCATTGCCGTTGGAATAGTCGCCGACGATCACCACCGTGGTGTCCTTGCCCGCGGCGGCGGGAATGGTCAGGGCGTCCATATTGGTCGAGGTCACCCCGTCCAGGGTGCCGGCCGTGTACTGGTTCAGGGATTCCACATAGTCGTTCACCTGAACGAGCTTGATGTTGACGCCGTACTTGTCCGACCACTTCTTCACGATGCCGGCCTGTTCGGCATAGGGCCAGGGCATCCAGCCGGCATAGATGGTCCAGCCGATGGTGTATTCTTGCACCGCGTCCGGCCCCTTGGCCGTTTCCTCGGCGTTCTGGCCGCAAGCCGCCAGCGCCAGGCTGCCTGCGGCCGCAATCGCCAAGGCGCGTAATCCGTTGACCCACTTCATTCGGACTCCCCTTCCATCCGTGGTCACGCCGCCGTGGCGCGTCCCTTTCAGTATTACATTCAGAAGAATTCGTAATATTCCAATGACCTTGAACCGGAGGGATTTTACGGGCGCGCTGACGCCTGAATCCCAGGCGCCGATTGCCTTCGGCGCCACTTTCTCGGGCAGTCGACCGGGGAGTTCAAGGTCAGGCTTGCGCCTCCGACGGTATTACGAAATTCAAAGAACGTAATCACGCTCGGGAAGCCAGTCGGCGGGCAGGAGGCGGGAATGGACGCGGACTTCGACAGCATTCCGGTGATCGACATCACGGGCTTGGGGTCTCCGGACCTGGCCATGCGCCGCGCCGTCGCCGAGCAGATGGGCGCCGCCGCCCGCGAGGTGGGGTTTTTGTACGTGTCCGGTCACGGCTTGGACGAACGGCTCTTCGAAGACGTCCTGGCTGCGGCCAAGACCTTCTTCGCCCAGCCGATGGACGCCAAGATGGCGAGCTATATCGGGAAGTCGGAGAACCACAGCGGCTATGTGCCGGAGGGCGAGGAGGTGTTTCCCGGCGGGACCATCGATCGCAAGGAGGCCTACGACCTCAATCTCGACCTGCCGGGCGCCGCGGCCGAGGCGCCGATGCTGGGCGCCAACCTCTGGCCGGACCAGCCGGGCTTTCGCGAGGCGGCAAGCGCCTATTACGCGGCGGTTTCCGAGTTGGCCCGGCGGCTGTTCCGCGGCTTCGCCCTGGCGCTGGACCTGCCGGAGGACCACTTCGAACCTCACCGGCGGCGCCCGCCCAGCCAGTTGCGGATGATCCACTATCCCTATGATCCCACAGCCGAGGATCGGGAGGGGATCGGCGCCCACACCGACTATGAGTTCTTCACCATCCTGCGGGGCACGGCGCCGGGGCTGGAGGTGCGCAATGGCGCGGGCCAGTGGATCGACGCCCCACCGAGGCCAGGCTGCTATGTGATCAATATCGGCGACATGCTGGAGGCCTGGACCAATGGCGTGTTCACCGCCACCAGCCACCGGGTGCGCAAGGTGGCGCAGGAGCGCTACAGCTTCCCCTTCTTCGCCACCTGCGACTTCGACACAGTGGTCGAGCCCGATCCCCGCTTCATCAGCCCCGAACGGCCGGCGCGATATGGCCGACTGGTCTCAGGCGAGCATCTGTTCGCCCAGACGGCCCTGACCTTCGCCTATCTGAAGGCCCGGCGGGCGCGGGGCGAACTGGCGCCTTAGCGAACGGCGCGGCGCGGGGCGGCGCTCTCGTCGTCTTCGACGCCGCCATGGGCGTGAAGCGGCGGCAGCAGCGAGGTGGTGGTCACCAGCTTCAACTGCTGAACGGCGCGGACCCCGCGAAGGCGGTCGCAAAGCTGCTGAAGGCGCTCGCCGGAGCCCTGGACCAGCAGCACCTCCAGGGACTGATCGTCCTCCAGAAAGACATGCTGGGAGGAGATCACCTCCTTGACGAAGTCGCTCTGGACCCGGGCCAGGGCGTGGCGCACCCGGCCGCTGTCAGCGCGGTAGATCAGGGTGATGGTGCCGGCGCGCACCTCTTCGCCGCTGTCGCGATCCACATCTGCCACCTCGTGGCGGATCAGTTCGGCGATCAGCTGCGAGCGTCCCGGCAGGCCGCGCTCGGCGACCATGTCATCCACCTGCGCCAGCAGAGGCCCAGGCAGGCTCACCCCGATGCGGGCGAGCTGCGAGCCCGCTACGGCGTTGGCGGCTTTTCGCGGGGCGTTGGACACAAGGCGGACCTGGCGAATGGACGGGCGGGCGGGCGGGGGCGTCTTCATAGCGATGAACCGGCGACCGTGGCCAGGGCGAACAGGCCGGGCAGTTCCTCGTCAGGATCATGGACCTCCAGGAGGGTCCAGGGGGTCGGACCGCCGTCCAGAAGCTGGCCGGCCTCGGAATCGAAATGCGGCGGTCGTGCCCAGAGGGGCCGGTCCTCAAGCCAGGGCAGGGTGGAATGGACTACCCGCCAGTCCCGGCCGATGCGGCCATAGCAGATGGGCATGTCCAGCAGGGCGACGGCTCTGGCCCGGTCGCCTGCGGCCAACGCCGACTCGACCAATGCAGGCAGCGAGTCCCCGGCCGGGAGGGGGGCCTTGCGCGCCTGCATCATCAGGAAGTGGTCGCCGGCGATGACCAGCAGGCCCTGAGCCTCGCCGAGGCCAAAGGCGGCCCGCAGGCCCTGGCTCTGGGGCTCGAGCCGCCAGATCTCCTCGTACTCGGCGTGGATTCCGCCCTCGATGAGGATGTCGCCCTCAATCCGCCAGGTCCCCTCGTCAGGGATGGGGCCGGGCGGCTGGTAATCGAGATCGCGCCGCCAGGCGCACATCTCGGGCGTCACCGTCAGCTGGCCAGCGAAGCCCTGGGCCTTGGCCAGTTCGATCAGCTCGGCGTCGCTGAAGTCGGCGAAGCCCGTAGCGCCGGCCCTGCGGGGGATGTCGATCCTCAGGCGGATATCCCCGTACCAGCTGTCGGCCTGCACCCAGAACACCCGGGTGCTGTCGTCGCGATAGCCGCCCGGCGCAGTGATCAGCTCGCGCCGCCAGACGCCGGTGACTTCGGGCGGGACCTTGGCGCTCATGGCTTTCAATCCTCCAGGGGACGTGTGCGGCCCATCAGGCGGGGCAGATCGGCGACCTTGGACATAAGGGCGAAGGCCGAGAAGCCCATCACCATGAAGATCACCGCGGCCACGCACATGGTGGGCTCATAGCCCTGCCGCATATTGGCGAAAATCTTGATCGGCAGGGTCTGGACCGTGAAGCCGGCCACCATATAGGCGATCAGATATTCATTGATGCTCAGTACAAAGACGAAAACCAAGGCGCAGAGGATATAGGGCGTCATGGCTGGCCGCACGACCATGCGGAAGGCGTCGGAATCCCGGGCCCCCATGGTGTAGGCGGCCTCCACCTGGGCCTGGTCGATGGTGCGAAAGCCGACCATCAGCAGGGAGAGCGGAATGCCCAGCAGGACGATGGCGTGGCTGAGCACCACATTCTCCAGCCGGCCCACGTGCCCGGTGACGCCCCAGAAGGCCGACAGCATCAGGGCCGCGACCACCCCGGGGATCAGGAACAGGGCGCCGCCGATCCCGGCCAGGACGGCTGCCGCCTTCGCCTGATAACGCCAGATCGCATAGGTGATCGGTAGCGCCACCATCACGGACACCAGCGCCGCCAGGCCTGCAATGGTCAGCGACCGCTCGAGCGACGCCATCCAGGCATGGTCGCCGAAGAATTCGCCGTACCAGCGCAGGCTGAACTCGGTGGGCGGGAAGCTCATCCGTCGGGTGGCGTTGAAGGAGACCGACAGCACCACGATCAGGGGCGCCGCCAGGAAGAGGGCCAGGAGGCCTAGGAAACCCCTGCGCAGGATCGTTGCCGGATCCGGGTTCATGCCTCGGCCTCCCGGCGGCGCGACAGGAGCCGCGTTACGACCAGCAGCGCCACCATGAAGGCGACCACCGCCACGGCGTAGGCGGCGGCGAGCGGCAGGTTTCCGGCGCCCATGGCGGCGTTGTTGATGTGGATGGCGATGGTCCACTGGGGCGGGCGGCCGAGCACCAGCGGGGTCAGATAGGCGCCGAAGGTGAAGATCACCACCAGCAGCACGCCAGTCAGGATCTGCCTCCGCATCATCGGCAGAACGACGCGGGCGAAGGTCGACACCCGCGAGGCGCCCATGGTGGCGGCGGCCTGCTCCACCTCGGGATCCAGCTGCGACAGGGCCGGATAGAAGAACAGGATCACATAGGGCAGCAGCAGATAGACCAGGCAGGTCAGCACAGCCGGAAAGTTGGGATAGAGGGAGCCCCCCGGCGCCAGCAGCCCCACCGCGGTCAAGGCGCCGGCCAAGGTCCCGCTGGTGGACAGGAGCACCTGGAAGGCGAAGACGATCAACACTTCGGAGAGCGACAGCGACCCCAGCAGGAAGACCAGCCAGGCCACCTGGGCGCGGCGGCGCATGCGGGTGATGAAATAGGCGGCCGGAAAGGCCAGGCTGACGCAGATCGCAGCCCCGGTCAGGGCCAACAGCAGGGAAAAACCCATGATCCTGGCGAACAGCGGCGTCGCCAGCTGTCTGTACTGGGTCAGTTCGAAGCCCGGCGACCACAGGCCGCCGACCTCCCGGTGGGCCAGGCTGAGCTGCACCATGAGGAAGGCCGGCACGATGGCCATGATCAGGATGTAAAGGGCCGGGCCGGTGAGCAGGCCAGCCAGGATCCATCGCGGCTTGGCCTGCAGATCGCCGGTCGGCGCCGTAAGCCCGATATCGGCGGCGGTCATGTCGCCAGGACCTGGCAGCGCTCGACGGGCAGGCGCACATGGGCGCGCTCGCCCAGGCCCGCGCCGATCCAGTCCCGCGGGGCGGCGACGCCGAGGATGTCCAGGCCCTCGCAGGCGACGCGGAACTCCACATAGGCGCCCATGTCGCGCACCTGGCTGATGACGCCCGCGACTTCGTTGCAGCCGCCGCCGGCCGCACGGGTGATCACCACGTCCTCGGGCCGGATGGCCAGGGTGGCCGGCGCGCCGCCGAGGCCGCAGGTGGCGCCGACCCGCAGAGGCGTGGTCCCATAGGTCACCGTCTGCCCATCCAGAATCTTGACCGGCAGCAGGTTGCTGGCCCCGATAAAGTCGGCGACGAAGCGGTTGGCCGGGTGCTTGTAGATGGAGACCGGCGGGCCGTGCTGCTGAATCTGGCCCTCGCCCATCACCACAATGGTGTCGGCCATGGTCATGGCCTCACGCTGGTCGTGGGTGACCAGGATGGTGGTGATCTTCAGCCGCTGCTGCAGGGCGCGCAGCTCGTTTTGCATCTCCTCGCGCAGCTTGGCGTCCAGGGCCGAGAAGGGTTCGTCCAGCAGGAAGACCGGCGGCTCCTGGGCGAGCGCCCGGGCGATGGCCACCCGCTGGCGCTGCCCGCCGGACAGCTGGCTGATGGCGCGGGTCTGCAGGCCAGGCAGCCGGACCAGCTCAAGCAGTTCGGCTACCCGTTCCTTGCGCCGTCGGGGATCTACCCCGCGCAGGCGCAGGGCGAAGGCGATGTTCTCGCCGACGTTCAGGTGCGGAAACAGGGCCAGGGACTGGAAGACCATGCCGAACTGGCGGCTGTTGGCGGGCTGTTCGGTGATCGCCTTGCCGTTTAGCAGGATGGCGCCGGAGGTGGGCGTCTCCAGGCCGGCAATCATTCGCAGGACGGTGGTCTTGCCGCAGCCCGAGGGGCCGAGGAAACAGACGAACTCCCCGTGCGGAATGGAGAGGCTGACATGGTCGGCGGCCAGATGCTCGCCATAGGCCTTGGTGAGGTCGCGCAGCTCCAGTCCGAACATCGCCGCCCCCTAGCTCGCCAGCATCTGGCTGAATTCCTGAACCATCAGGTCCATGTGCAGCCGCCGGGCCTCCAGATTGGTGGCGATGGGCGTCGTCGGGCTTGTCACCTTGGCCCGGACGGTATCGTCCAGGGTCAGCAGTTCGGGACGGATCAGGGGCGGGGCGTTCATGCGCGAGGCGATCAGGTTCTGCGCCTCTGGGGTCAGCATGAAGTTGATGAACTCGTGGGCCTCGGCGGTCTTGGTCGAGGCCGAGGGTTGGCACCAGCTGCCGAAATCGATCACAGGACCTTCCTGGGGGAAGACCACCTGCAGGGCGGCGCCGCTCTGGATCAGGGTCTCGGCCACATCGGCGAAATAGACCCCGCCCTGCACCTCGCCGTTCTCCAGCGCGGTCTGCATGGTGCCCTCGCTCTCCCACCACAGGCGGGTATTGGCTTTCAGGCCGGCCATCTTCTCGACGCAGGCGCGGATGCCCGCCTCGGTGTTGAGCATCTCCGGGCCATCGAAATAGGTCGCTGCGGTGACCTCGTACATCGGTCCGGCCCCGGTCCCGGCCAGACCCCAGGCGTTGCGACGCCCCGGCGCCCACAGCTCGGTCCAACTCGTCGGGGTCGGGGTTATGATCTGCGGATTGGTGACCATGGTGAAGAACCAGCCGACCGCGCCGACGGCGGCCACCCCGTCCGGCGTTCGGGTCACATAGGAGTCGGGCAGGTTCGAAAGGTTGGGGATCTGTGCCGCGTCATAGGCCCGCCAGAGGCCCGCCGCATTGCCACGCATGACGTCCACCGGGGCGCTGATGCACAGGTCCATGGGGGTCTGGCCGGCCTTGTTGGCCTCGATCAGCTGCAGCAGGAACTGCAGGCCGGCGGGTTGAGGCATGGAGTCCACCCGGATGTCCGTAGCCTCGGTGAACAGGGGATAGATGTGCTCCCGAAGGGCCAGCTCGAAATTGCCCCCATAGGACGAGACCCGAAGGCTGCGGCCGCCGCCGCCACCCGCCCCGGAGCACCCCGCCGCCAGGGCCAGGCCCGTGGCGCCGGCCCCCAGGAGCAGGCCCCGCCGTCCGATAAGTCCCTGGCCTGTGGGCGCTTTTCCGCCTCGTCGATCCATCACGCCCATGGTCGTCTCCCTCGTGGCCGCCCCGCCTGGCCGTCTTGAGCCGATACCTCTGGCCCGGTCGTGGCAAGCGATGGCGCGGGCTGCCGATGAGGCGTCGGGAAATGCTTGGACGATGGGCGCCGGCCCTGGGCGCGCCGACTACGATTTGAACAGTTCGTATTACTGGGGCGGGAATCTGGCCCGTTCGGCCGTCGGCGCCGCGCACGCCGCCGGATTCTTCGACAAGCTCCTGTCGGCGGCGCAGGCGCCGAAGCCTGCGCGCTCTGCCATGGAGCCTTCAGATGAGCACCGGCGATCAGACCCCAGCCGTCGGCGAGATGGGAGCCAAGCTTCTCGCCTTTTCCGAAATCCCCGTGATCGACATCGCGGCCCTGGCCGGCGGTGATCCCGAGGCCAAGGCCGCCACGGTGGCCGAGATCGGGCGGGCCTGCGAGACGGTGGGCTTTTTCTACATCAAGAACCACGGGGTGCCGCAGGCGCTGATCGACCGCACCTATGAGCTGTCCCGCCAGTTCCACTATTCGCCGCTGGAGCAGCGCGAGACGGTGCATATCCGCCATTCGCCGGGCACCCGCGGCTGGGTCCCGATCTCCGATGAGGACGACGATGGCGACCCCGAGCTCTACCGCCTGGTGGAGCCCAGCCCCGAGCACGACTATCTGACCAAGCCGCGCCTGCATGCGGCCTTTGACCTGGCCATCGAGATCGAAGAGGACGATCCCGACTTCAAGGCCGGCAACTTGATGCTGGTGCCCAACCAGTGGCCCGACTGGATCCCCGGATTCCGCGACGAGGTGATGGCCTATTATGACGCCGTGCGTCAGGTGGGCGATCGGCTGTTCGAGGCCTTCGCCCTGCGGCTCGACCTCGATCCCGAATTCTTCCTTGAGCGGACAAAAAAGACGCCGTCCCAGCTGCGGCTGCTGCACTATCCGCCCAATGACCGGCCCATGGACAACGACCATCTGGGCATCGGGGCGCATTCGGACTTCGAGTGCTTCACCATCCTGCACACCGGCGGGCCGGGCCTGCAGGTGATGAACGCCGCCGATGAATGGGTTTCAGCGCCCCCGGTCGAGGGCGCCTTCATCGTCAATATCGGCGACCTGCTGGAGGGCTGGACCAATGGCCGGTTCAAGGCCACCCAGCACCGGGTGGTGAACACCGGCAAGGAGCGCTTCTCCATGCCGCTGTTCTTCGCCGTCGACTATGACGTGGTGGTCGAGCCGCTGCCGCAGTTCGTGTCGGAGGAAAATCCGTCGCGCTACACCCGGATCGTGGCCGGCGATCACCTGGCCGGCTTCAGCGTCCACGGGGCCAAGCACCTGCGCAAGAAGATCGTCCGCGGCGAGCTGAAGATCGACTTCCCGATCCACAAGGAGAACCCGTTCAAGCGCAAGGCGGTGAACGAGTACCAGGCCGAGAAGGCGGCAGAGGCGGCGGCTGAAGCCAAGGCCAAGGAACCGGCTCGGTGAGCGTCGCCACTCAGACCCAGGTCTGCGACCGACCGCTGTTCATCGGCGGAAGCTGGCGTCCGGGCGGCGGCGGCGAATGGCTGGAGGTTCTGAACCCGGCCGACGAAAGCGTCGTCAGTCGCCATGCGGTGGCGACAGCGACGGATCTGGACGAGGCCCTGGCCGCAGCCCAGACCGGCTTCGAAACCTGGCGCCAGACCACCCCGCTGCACAGGTCCGAGGTGCTGCGGGGCGCCGCGGCCCTGATCCGCCAACGCCTGGACCCCATCGCCCGCGACCTGACCCGCGAACAGGGCAAGCCGCTCGCCCAGGCGCGGATGGAGATCGAGGGCTGCGCCCGCCACTTCGAGTGGGCGGCTGAAGAGGGCCGCCGGGCCTATGGCCGGGTGATTCCCGCCAATCAGCCGGGGCTCATGTGGACCGTGACCCGCCACCCCGTCGGCCCCGTCGCGGCCTTCACCCCGTGGAACTTCCCGGCCTCCCAGGCGGCGGGCAAGATCGGCAGCGCGCTGGCGGCCGGCTGTTCGATGATCCTGAAGGGTCCGGAGGATGCGCCGGGCGGCTGCATTGCGCTTGCCCAGGCCCTGGCCGATGCCGGCCTTCCCGCCGGGGTGCTCAACCTGGTCTTCGGGCGGCCCGCAGAGATCTCCGCACACCTGATCGCCTCGCCGATCATCCGCAAAGTCTCGTTCACCGGCTCGGTCCCGGTCGGCAAGCTGTTGGCGCAGCAGGCTGCGGGGCACATGAAGCCCTGCACCATGGAGCTCGGCGGCCATGCGCCGGTGATGGTCTTCGCCGACATGGACCCCATCGAGGTCGCCCAGACCCTGGTCCAGGGCAAGTTCCGCAACGCTGGCCAGGTCTGCATCTCGCCGACCCGCTTCTATGTGGAGGCGCCGATCTACGACCAAGTGGTCGAGGCCTTCGTGGCCGGCGCCGAGAAGCTGGTGGTGGGCGACGGCCTGGACCCGCGCACCGAGATGGGGCCGCTGGCCCATGACCGCCGGCTGGCGGCGGTGGAGGCGGCCGTCATCGGCGCTGTCGAGGCCGGCGCCCAGGTGCGGACCGGCGGCGAGCGGCTGGGCAATCGCGGCTACTTCTATCGCCCCACGGTCCTGACCGACGCGCCCGAGACCGCCGCGATCCTGCACGAGGAGCCTTTCGGCCCCATCGCCATCCTGTCGCCCTTCACCGACCGGGACGAGGCGATGGCGAGGGCCAATGGCACAGCCTACGGCCTGGCGGCCTACGCCTTTACCCGCTCGCAGGAGACCGCCGCCTGGCTCGGCCGCAACCTTGAGGCCGGCATGGTCGGCCTCAACACCTTCGCCGTCGGCGGCCCCGAGGCGCCCTTCGGCGGCGTCAAGGAGAGCGGCTATGGCCGCGAGGGCGGCATGGAGGGCATCGACGCCTATCTGACGCCAAAGGTCATCGCCCACCTGCCGCTTTAGACGGCTCTACGGCGCCGGCGTCAGGGTCAGCACCGTCTCCGTCGCCGCCTCGATGGCCGGCCGGCTATAGAGCAGCGGCACGTACTCGCCCTTCACCCACAGGGGAAAGAGGTCGCGATAGTGCGGGCTGGCCGGATCGCCCGACTGACCAGGCGTGTTGATCGCCACGCTGTTGTCCCAGGCGCCCACATCCAGGACCATGCGGAACGAGGCGCCTGACACCACCCGATAGTCGCTCGCCCGCCAGGTGGCCGCCAGCGGGCTCAGCATGGTTCCGGCCATGGGCGCCGGGCCGACGGCCAGACGCTCGGCGGCGTCCGCCTTCATCAAGGGCGCAAGGGCGTGCTCGAAGCGTGCGTGATGCAGGTCGCCCCAGGCCCAGGCCGAGGGATCGGGGCCCAGCTTCGTGCTCACCTCCTTCATCGCCGCCGTCAGGCTGGCCGCCAGGATCGGCGCCCGCTCGGCCGGCGCGGCGGCGGCCAGGTAGTCGCTGATCGCCGGTTGGTCGCCGTTGCCGATCAGGGCCTGGACCTCGGCGGGCGCCGCGGCGCGCACCGTGGCGCGGCCCAGATGCTTGAAGAGCCAGACCTCATAGAGGGCGGCCGCGGCGCTGTCGGCGTCGGTCCGGCCGTCCCAAGCCTGCAAGAGGGCGATGGTGGCGGCCAGGTCCGGCGCAGGCGCAGGGATGTCGTTCAGCAGGGGGATGAGGGGCGCGGCCGTGACATTGGTCGGATCGGTCTGCAGCGCCATGGCCTCAGCCAGGGTCAGATCGCTGTCGGCCTCCAGCACCTGGGCGATGCGCGCCATCCGCGCGCGATTGCTCCACTCGAAGCTGACCTGGCGCTCGGCCGGATAGTCGGCGGGCAGGTTGAACTGATTGGCCGAGGCCAGCCAGCCGGTCTCGGGATTGTAGCGGCTGGGCAGGTCGCTGGCGGCCATATAGCCCGCCCATTCATAGCGGCCGTCGCCGGGCACCGGCATCAGCCCGTCCCACCCCTGGCGCACCGGCACGCGGCCCGCGGCGATCCAGCCGATATTGCCGGCGGTGTCGGCATAGACCTGGTTCTCGCTGGGGGTTCCGAACCGGCTCATGGCGCCGGAAAACTCATCCCAGTTCTGCGCGGTCATGTAGTCGGACGAGCCGAAATAGGCCGAGGTGCCCGGATCGCTCCAGACGCTGCGCACCGCATAGGCGCGGCGCTGCTCGGGATCGGCGAACACCACCGGACCGTGGCGGGTGAACTTCAGATCGACGGTGCGCGAGGCCTGGCCTTTGACCTCCACCGTCTCGGTGACCACCTCCATCTCCGCCCAGCCGTCGCCGTAGCGATAGCGGTTCGGATCGTCCGGATGGGTCTCATAGACGTAGAGATCCTCCTGGTCGGCCGGGAAGATGGTCAGGCCAAAGGCGATGGTCCCGTTATGGCCGATGGAGACGCCGGGCAGGGCCGGCTCGCCCGCGCCGATGGCCGAGAAACCCGGGGCCTCCATGTGGACGATGTAGCGCAGGGACGGCACGCCGTGGGCCCGGTGCGGGTCGTTGGCCAGGATCGGCCGCCCGGTCGCCGTGCGGGAGGGGGCGACGGTCCAGTTGTTGGAGCCGATGGCGTCGGCGGGGATGTCCTCGGCGATGGCGACCACACGCTCGGAGCTGAACTCGACGCCCTGGGTGGCCAGCCGGTAGTCAGCCAGGACGCCTGCCGGGATCGTGCAGGGATCGAGGCCTTCGGGAATCGAGAGCTGATGGGCGGGCTCCAGCTTCCGGTTCAGGGCGTTGGCCTCCAGACCCGCCGCACAGGTGATCTGCGCGCGCTCGACCTCGGCGGCGGCGTTGCGGGTCAGGCCGTGGCTGCGGATGCGCACCACCTCTTCGGGCCGCCAGAGGTCAGGCGTGGTCGCGGTGACCTGGAATTCTTCGGGCAGGGGCCGCGCGCCGGACCGGACCTCGCCGACATAGGCGTTGATCCCGGCGGTGAAGGCCTGGGCGTAGCCCTGGGCCTTGGGGCCATAGGCGGCCCACTCGGCGGCCATGTCGCCGCGATAGAGGAAGAGCCTGGCGGCCCGGTCCTGGGCGGCGAAGTCGGGGCCGAAGTCCTTGGCCAGCAGGCCCAGACCCCGCTTGCGCCACAGGTCGATCTGCCACAGCCGGTCGCGGGCGACATTGTAGCCCTGGAGGAAAAACGCGTCGCGGACGCTCTGGGCGTAGATGTGAGAGACGCCCCATCGGTCGATCAGGATTTCCGCCGGGGCTTCAAGGCCCGCCACCGGATGGCTGGTCCGCGCAGGTTCGGCGGCCGCACCAGTGGTCCAGCCGGCGAGGGCGAGGCCCACGAGGACCCGGCCCACTGTTCGTCCCAGATCCTGCGCCATGAGCCTCAAGCCTCCCTGTGTCTTCTTGTTGGGGGGCAGCTAACCGGCTCGCGGCGGCTGTGGCAATGAAGGGGCGTCAGGCCTTGCGCGGCGGCCAGGGGATGAAGCCCGAGGTCCGGCGGATATAGGCGGCGTATTCGGGTCGGCGATTCTCCATACCCTTTTCCACCGTCGGCGCGCCGCTGCCCTTGGTGAGCAACAGGGTGATGAGGATGGGGCCGAGGATCGACCAGGCGCCCAGGCCCGTCTCGGCGGCGATCAGATAGAGGCCCCACCAGAGGCAGGCGTCGCCGAAGTAGTTTGGGTGGCGCGTATAGCGCCAGAGGCCGGTGTCCAGCACCTTGCCCTTGTTGGCCGGGTCGTCCTTGAACCTGGCCAGTTGCGCATCGCCAATGGCCTCGAAGGCCAGGCCGAACAGGGCCAGCGCCGTACCCGCTATGGCCAGCAGGCCGAACTGGGCCGGCGTCTCGATCTGGCCGAGCTGGACCGGCAGGGCGACGATATACTGCAGCGGCGCCTGCGGGGCGAAGACCAGGATGGCTGCGGCGACCGGAAAGCCCCAGCCGTGTTTCTCCCGACCGTCGGAAATCATCTCTTCATAGCGGCGGTCGGCGCCGTGGCCGCGCCAGCGGCGGAACAGGTGTCCCCCCAGCCGCGCCGCCCAGGCTGTCGCGATCAGGGCCAGCAGCCAGCCGTGCAGCCCTGAGCCGCCGCTGAACACAAGGCTGGTCCAGGCGAGCAGCGCCATGCCGGTCGGCCACCAGGCGTCGATGAAGCTCACATCGCGAAGCCGCAGGGCGATCCCCCACAGCAGGCCATAGGCGGCCAGCAGCACCAGGGCGTTCAGGATCAGGATCTGCCAGAGGGACAAGCGCGGCTCCTTGCGGGTTCGCATCGGATACGCGCCAGCCCCCGATCGGGATGCGCGCCTAGGCCGCCTGTGGCGCGGGTTCGGGCTCCTCCGGCGGGCGCACGACAGCGGCCACGGCCATGTCGGCGGTGATGTTGCCCACGGTGCGGAAGATGTCGGGGATCACCTCGACGGCCAGCAGGATGGCCAGGATCTCCAGCGGCGCGCCAAGGGCCAGGCAGATGGGGGCCATGCTGGCGAAGAACGAGATCTGCCCCGGCAGGCCCACGGCGCCGACGCTCACCGCCAGGGCCACGGCGATGGCCGCCGCAATCTGGCCGGCGCTGGGCTCCAGGCCGTAGAGGTGGATGATGAAGAAGGCGACCGCCAGATTGGCCACGGGGCTGGTCATGCGGAAGACGGCCACCGCCAGGGGCAGCACCACGCCGGTCACCTGGGTCGAGGCGCCCAGTTCATCGCGGGTGCGCTCCACCATGGCCGGCAGGCAGGCCAGCGAGCTTTGGGTGCTGAAGGCCAGCGCCTGGACCGGCGCGCAGGCCCGCGCGAAGCGGGCGAAGTCGTGTCCCCGCAACACCGCCACCAGCCCATAGGGCAGGATGAGCGCGCCGATGGTCACGGCCGAGACCATGAGCACGTACTGGGTGAGCGCGCCGGCGGCGTCGAGGCCGGTGCGCAGGCCGATCCCAAGGGCCAGGGCGAAGACGCCGATCGGGGCGGCGACAAGCACCCAGCGGACGATGACGATCATGGTCTCGGCCACAGCCTGGAAGAAGCCGATGAGCGGCATGCGCAGGTCGGGGCGCAGGCGGGTGGCGGCGAAGCCGAAGACCAGGCCAAAGACCACGATCTGCAGGATGGCGTCATCGGCGGCCGCGCGGATTGGGTTGGCGGGCGCGAGCGTCGGCAGCCATTCGCGAAAGCCGGTCGTCGCCGCCGGCACAGAGTCGCCCTGGACTGCGCCGGTCAGGGCTGCGCCGCTGGCGGGATCCACGGGCCAGAGCGCCAGCAGGCCGCTGATGGCGCCGGCGCCATAGAGGGCGGCGACCAGCAGGACGGCGGCGAAGATCATGAAGGCCCGTCCGGCCAGGCGTCCGGTCGCTGCGGCGTCGGCGGCCGAAGCCACCCCGGTCACCAGCAGGGAGAAGACAAGGGGCACGATGGTCATGCGCAGGGCGTTCAACCACAGCACGCCGACGGACTGAACCGTCTCGGCGCTGGCGACAAGAACCGGCGTTTCCACCGCATGGATCGCCGCGCCGGCCAGGAGGCCGCTCACCAGGGCGGCGAGCACGAGGACGCTAAGGGATCTGAACATCAAGAATCTCCGGCCGGGCGTCGATGGTGGCACGCCCTGGACGCCAAGGCCCACCGGAAACGCAATGCCAGGAGCCAGGGCTCCAAGGCGCCCAGGTTCATGCCGCCGAAAGGGCGCCTTCGGTCTCAGAGGCGTCCAGGACGGTCATCACCGCTTCGAGCAGAACCTCGACCCGCAAGGGCTTGGCCACGGCGCCGTCCATCCCCGCCAGGCTGTACTCCTGAAGCTGGTCGGTCATGACATTGGCCGTAACCGCCAGGATCGGCGTGCGCCGCAGGCCCTGTTCATGCTCCAGCGTTCGGATGGCGCGCGTCGCTTCGACGCCGTTCATCTGCGGCATCTGAATGTCCATCAGCACCAGGTCGAACCCGCCCAGCCTAAAGGCTTCCACCGCTGCGCGACCGTCCTCCACCAGCACCAGTTCGGCGCCCAAAGGCGCGAGCAGCGCGCCGAGCACCTGCCGGTTGGTCGGATTGTCCTCGGCGGCCAGAATGCGCAACGGAAGCGGTTCGATCGCAGCCTCGGCAGGGGGCGTCTCGCTGCGGGCCAGGGGGACGGTGAGGGTGAAGGTCGAGCCCTCGCCGATCTGGCTGACGGCCCGCAGGTCGCCCCCCATCAGGCCGGCCAGGTGATGGGCCATGGACAGGCCAAGCCCCGCGCCCCCGTAGCGTCGGGTCGCCGAGGCGTCGGCCTGGGCGAAGGCGTCGAACAGGCGATCCAGCTGGTCTGCGGCCATGCCGATGCCGGTGTCCTGAACGGAAATGACAATTCCGGCGTCGCCCGGCGATGGTTCAAGGCGGACCCGGACCTCGCCGCGCTCGGTGAATTTCAGACCGTTGGAGGCCAGGGCGCTGATCATCTGCGCGATCCGTGCGCCGTCGCCGCGCCAGAGGCCTTGAAGCGCCGGGGCGATCTCGACGCTGAAGGCCACGCCCTTGACGTCGGCGTCCGGGAGGAAGGGGGCGCAGGCGGCCTGGACCCGGGCCGCGAGATCGAAGTCCTGGGTTTCCAGGTCCAGCCGACCGGCCTCGATCTTGGCGATGTCCAGGACGTCGTCCAGAAGGGTCAGAAGGGTCGCGCCCGACTCGCGGATGATCGACAACCGTTCGCGCTGATCCTCGCTGAGGGGATGGCGATCCATCACCTGGGCCATGCCCAGCACCCCGTTGAGCGGCGTGCGGACCTCGTGGCTCATATTGGCGAGGAAGTCGCTCTTGGCCCGGCTGGCGGCCTCGGCCGCGTCCCGGGCGCGCGCCAGGGCCTCGGCGGCCTGGGTCTGTTCGGTGACATCATGCATCACCAGGACGAACCCGCCGTCGGGCGTGTCGCCGACCTCGATGCGAAACACGCGACCGTCAGGGGTGGGAAAGACGCCCTGGGCGACGATATCATCCAGAGCCGACCGGGAGAGGCCGGCGCCCTTGAGCCGCTTCTGAAGGGGTTCTGACGCCGCCAGGCGCTGACCCAGCCGTGTGAGCGACAGGCCCTCGTGAGGCCTCACGCCATAGAGCTCGAGCACCTGGGCGTAAGGGGCGTTCCAGAAGGTCAGCCGCTGGGCGGTGTTGAAAAAGGCCAGCGCCGAGGGCGCGCTGTCCAGGGCGCCGGCCAGGGCCCCGAGGGTCGCCCTCTGGGTCAGGCGCTCCACCAACTGGATGGCGATGGCTGCGCTCAGGATCAGGAGCACGGCGCCGCCGGTGGCCAGGGCCAGGGCCTGACGGCTGATCAGGTCGCCATCCAGGACCAGGCTGGCGTCTGGGCGCAGGATCACCGCGCCCATGGCCGTAAAGTGGAGACTGCAGATGGTCGCGGCCACCAGGAGGGGGGCGGCGTGCCGGCTGCGGGCTCGTCCCTCATCGATGAAGAAGGCCAGGCTCGCCCCTGTGATGCTGATGACGCAGGCGATTCCCGCCAGGCCGTAGTCCCAGGTCATGACGGCGGGCACACGAACGGCGGCGACCCCCATGAAGTGCATGACGGCCACCGACGCCCCGGCGATCACGCCGCCCCCCAGGGCCACAGCCAGATTGGACCGGCCGCGAACGAGGATGAAGGCGGCGGTCATGCCAAGCACTGGGGCGACCATCGAGGCCAGGGTGAGGTCGAGGCGGTAACCGATGTCCAGCATCGGCTGATAGGCCAGCATGGCCATGAAATGAGTGGCCCACACGCCCATGCCGGCCACGAACCCCGGCCCGATCATCCAGGCGGCTGGACGGCGCGCCGCGACAGCCCGGTGATAGCTGGCGAAGCCGGCCAGGGCCGAGGCGATGCAGATCGCCGCTGCGATCAGGACGAGCCAGAGATCATGCTCGTCGCGCAGGCAGGTGATGACGGCGTACATTTGACGGCTGAGCCTCCCCGCGGAGGCCTAACCCGCCGCCCCATAGGCAATCCTTAACGGCGTTCGTCGAACCGTCCCCACGGTGCGATTTGACGCAGAAGACCGGCTGAAGGGGTTCAGGCCAGGGCGGCGGTCGGGAAGACCCATCCGTCGGGATAGAGGGCGCGGCCGATGGGGGTCTGGATGGTGCAGGTCAGGCCTTCGCCGCCGAAGTCCAGGCTGACCTCGCCGCCGAGCTCGCCGGCGACCCCCTGTTCCAGGAGGCGCGAACCGAAGCCTCGCCGGCCGGGGGCCTCGACCGCCGGTCCGCCCCGCTCGCGCCAGACGATCCTCATCGCGGCGGCGGCCACATCGACCCGTGTCGAGATCTCCACCCGGCCCCCGTTGGACCACGCGCCATATTTCAGCGCATTGGTGGCCAGTTCATGCAGGGCCATGCCGAGGCTGACGGCGGTGTTGGGGGCCATGGTCAGGTCCGGCCCCTCCAGCGCGAACGGCTGGCCATAATGGTCGAGGCTGGCCTGGACCAGATCCTGGAACGAGGCGCCCTCCCAGCTGCGCTTGACCAGCAGGTTGTGGGTGGAGGAGAGCGCCATCAGCCGCTCGACGAAGGTGGCCCTGGCCGCCTCGGGCTCGGCCTCGCGACTGAGGGTCTGGACCGCGATCGACTGGACCGAGGCCAGCGTGTTCTTCACCCGGTGGTTCAGCTCGTCCAGCAGCAGCTTCTGGCGGGCCTCGTGCTCGCGCATCTCGACCATGGTGTCCATCGCCGCCCGCAGGTCGGCGAGCGCGGCGTCGCGCTCGGCGATGCGGCGCTCAAGCTCGGTGGGGGAGGGCAGGGCGATGACCCGTGGCAGAAGCGGCCAAAGGGCGAAGGCGGTGACGATCGAGACCGCCGCCGTGCTGGCCTTGATCAGGGCCTCGATCCCGTAGTCGGGATTCCAGAGGGTCCAGACCATCATGAAGTGAGTGACGCCGCACAGCATGATGAAGCCGACGAACATCCAGATCGCCCAGCTGAACTTCACATCGCGGCGATGCCAGAGGAAGACCCCCAGGGCCAGCGGGATGGAGAAGTAGGCCACGCCGATGAGGATGTCGGAGATGGCGTGGGTCCAGATCAGCTCAGGCCGCCACATCAGGCAGATGCCGTGGGGGTTCAGGGCGTTGGAATTGAAAAAGTAGGCGATCGAGTCCCGCAAGCCGTTCATTTTCCAAGCTTCTCCCCAGGGTTCGGCGAAATTCATTCGCTTTGCGGGTTCCGTCCAGCCTCTTCGCGCAGCGCGACAGGACGGCGGCTTGTCGGCGCATGTCGGTCCAGGCCGACAAGGCCCCGTCGCAGGCGGCGCCTATGCTCGCGCGGCGACGAGGAGAGAGCGGCATGCTGACGGTGTGGGGTCGGGCGGATTCATCGGCGACGGCGCGGGTCATGTGGGCGCTCGGCGAGACGGCCCTGAGCTGCAAGCGGCTCGACTGGGGCGGACGTTTCGGGGGCACGGATGACCCCGCCTACCGCGCGCTCAGCCCGCACGGCCGCATCCCGGCCATCACCCGCGACGACGGCTTCAGCCTGTGGGAATCCAACACCATCATCCGCTGGCTGGCCACCACCTGCCCCGAGGCTGGGCTTTGGCCCGCCGACGAGGCGGCGCGCTGGCAGGCGCAAGCCTGGATGGACTGGTCCGCCGCCCTGGGGCGCGTGATCGGCCCGGTCCGCACCGCCTATCGCCGCCCCATCCCCGACCCCGCCGAAATGACGAAGACCATCGCCACGGCGGCGGAGACCTTCGCTGTCCTCGACAACCAGCTGAAGGACAAGGCCTTCGTCATGGGCGACCAATTCAGCGTCGCCGACCTCGCCCTGGGCGTCATCGTCCATCGCTGGTTCCGTATCCCGGAGGCCCTGCAGCGGCCCGACCTGCCGGCTATGGAAACCTGGTACGGCCGCCTCTGCGCCCGGCCGGCCTATCAGGAACACGTGGTGGCCCGCGTCAGCGTCCGGGCCCAGACGCTTGGCATGGGCGACTGAGGCCCTTCGACCCCTCGCGGAATTTCACAGGTGTGCTAGAGCCCGTCGCATGTCGACCCCGCTCTCGCGCATCCGCAACTTTTCCATCGTGGCTCACATCGACCACGGCAAATCCACCCTGTCCGACCGGCTCATCCAGGAGACCGGCGGCCTCACCCAGCGTGAGATGAAAGAGCAGGTGCTCGACTCCATGGAGATCGAGCGCGAGCGCGGCATCACCATCAAGGCCCAGACCGTGCGCCTGAACTACAAGGCCAAGGACGGGGAGACCTATGTCCTGAACCTGATGGACACCCCCGGCCACGTGGACTTCGCCTATGAGGTCAGCCGCTCGCTGGCCGCCTGCGAGGGCTCGATCCTGGTGGTGGACTCAAGCCAGGGCGTCGAGGCCCAGACCCTGGCCAATGTCTACCAGGCCATCGACAACAACCACGAGATCGTGCCGGTCCTGAACAAGATCGACCTGCCGGCGTCCGAGCCCGAGCGGGTGCGCGAGCAGATCGAGGACGTCATCGGCATCGACGCCAGCGACGCCATCCTCTGCTCGGCCAAGACCGGGGTCGGCATCAGTGACCTGCTGGAGGCCATCGTCACCCGCCTGCCGGCGCCCAAGGGCGACCGGGAGGCGCCGCTGAAGGCCCTGCTGGTCGACGCCTGGTATGACGCCTATCTGGGCGTCATCGTGCTGGTGCGGGTCATCGACGGCACGCTGAAGGCCGGCCAGAAGGTGAAGATGATGCAGAACGGCTCCACCTATCAGGTGGACCGGATCGGCGTCTTCCTGCCGAAACAGACCGAGACCGATGAGCTTGGCCCCGGCGAGATCGGCTTCATCACCGCCCAGATCAAGGAGGTCGCCGACGCCGCCGTCGGCGACACCATCACCGACGAAAAGCGCCCCACCGCCCAAGCCCTGACCGGGTTCCGCGAGGCCCAGCCGGTGGTGTTCTGCGGCCTCTTCCCGGTGGACGCCAACGACTTCGAGGACCTGCGCGCGGCCATCGGCCGCCTGCGCCTGAACGACGCCAGCTTCTCCTATGAGATGGAGACCAGCGCCGCGCTCGGCTTCGGCTTCCGCTGCGGGTTCTTAGGTCTGCTGCATCTGGAGATCATCCAGGAGCGGCTGAGCCGCGAGTTCGACCTCGACCTGATCGCCACCGCGCCCAGCGTGGTCTATCGCGTGCAGCTGACCAATGGCGAGGAGATGGAGCTCCATAATCCCGCCGACCTGCCCGATCCCGTGCGCATCGACACCATCGCCGAGCCCTGGATCAAGGCCACCATCCTGACGCCCGACGAGCATCTGGGCTCGATCATCAAGCTCTGCCAGGACCGCCGCGGCGAGCAGCGCGAGCTGTCCTATGTCGGCTCCCGGGCGCTCGTGGTCTACGACCTGCCCCTGAACGAGGTGGTGTTCGACTTCTACGATCGGCTGAAGTCCATCTCCAAGGGCTACGCCTCCTTCGACTATTCGATCGAGGAGTATCGGGTGGGCGACCTGGTGAAGATGTCGATCCTGGTCAACGCCGAGCCGGTGGACGCGCTCTCCATGCTGGTCCACCGCAACCGCGCCGAGATGCGCGGCCGGGCCATGGTCGAGCGGATGAAGGATCTGATCCCGCCGCACATGTTCCAGATCCCGATCCAGGCGGCCATCGGCGGCCGGATCATCGCCCGCGAGACCATCCGCGCCCTGCGCAAGGACGTTACGGCCAAGTGCTACGGCGGCGACGCCAGCCGCAAGCGCAAGCTTCTGGACAAGCAGAAGGCCGGCAAGAAGCGCATGCGTCAGTTCGGCAAGGTCGAGATCCCGCAGGAAGCCTTCATCGCCGCGCTGAAGATGGACGCCGATTAGGCCTGTTCTAGGGGGCGAACCGGAATGACCGACCTGTCGCGCCCGACGTCCTCCGCCTCTCAGTCCGCGCCGTCGGGACGCCTGCGCATCGCCATCGCCCAGACGGAGGTGGCGTTCGACGCGCGGGTGAACGGTCCCCGGATTCGCGCGCAGATGCGCGAGGCCGCCGCCGCTGGCGCACGGCTCATCCAGTTCACCGAAGGCGCCATGTCTGGCTACCCTTCCGGGCCGGGAAAACAGGCGCTGACCGGATGGGATATTGACTGGCCGGCGTTGCGGGCCGAGTTGGAGGAGACGGCCGCCCTGGCGGCGGACCTCTCACTCTGGACCATCATCGGGGCCGCCCATCGGCTCACGCCGCCACACCGGCCGCACAACAGCCTCTATGTGATCTCCGACCGGGGTGAGATCGCAGGCCGCTATGACAAGCGCCTGCTGTCTTATTCGGAGGTGACGGAGTGGTATGCGCCCGGGCTGCGGCCACTGGTCTTCGAGGTGGACGGCTTCCGCCTCGCCTGCCTTCTTTGCATCGAAATCCAGTTTCCCGAACTCTTCGTCGAGTGCGCGCGGGCCGGGGCGGACCTCGTCCTGCTGTCGACCTTTTCACGGGACCCGATGTTCGCGATCCAGGCCCAGGGACATGCGGCCTGCGGAGCCTTCTGGCTCGGGTTCTCCGTGCCGGCGCAGTACAGCGACGCGGCGCCAGCCGGCTTGGTCGGACCAGACGGGCGATGGATCTCCCAGGCGCCGGGGGACGGCCAGGCATCGCTGGTGATCGCTGATCTGGACAGGATGGACGAGGCACTTCAGGTCGCTTTGCGACACGCGCGGCGCTGGCGGGAGACAGCGCGGACAGGCGAGCTGCATCAGGCAGCGCAGGTGGAGGACGCCCGCAGTCTCGCCACCCACCGGTTCTGATCCGAGCGCAGCAGCTTCGCTTTCAATCCTTCCAAGTCGCCGCGCTCTCCGGCGCTTTCGCCGGGGGCCTTGCCTCGGCGAAGGGAGCGTACTTGGCGCGGGCTTCGGCGACGCGGCGGGCCATGTCTTCGGCGACGTCGGGGTGGCGCGATAGCAAAGAATAGGTCTCGCCGGGATCGACGCTGAGGTCGAACAGCAGCGGGTAGCGGTGCTGGTCCAGCGGGATGTCCATGGTCCGGTAGTAGGACCGCACCACATATTTCCAGCGGGGCGTACGCACGGCCGCCACGTGCAGGTTGTCGAACAGGATCACCTGGTCGTGCGGCGAGGCTTCGCCCCTCAGCAGGACGCCTGAGAGATCGGCGCCGTCGATTCCCTCGGTCGGCGCCTCAAGGCCCGCCATGGCCGCGATGGTCGGCAGCAGGTCGAGATTGCTGGCCAGGGCGTCGGACACCGTGCCGGCGGGGATCGTGCCCGGCCGCCAGGCGATGAAGGGCACGCGATAGCCGCCCTCCCAGGCCGCCCCGCCCTTGCGGTCGCGGAAGGGGCCGGTGGAGCCCTCGAACCACGGGCCGTTGTCGGAGGTGAAGACCACCATCGTGTCCTCGGCCAGGCCGAGGTCTTCCAGCCTGCGCAGCAGGCGGCCCACCTGGGCGTCGACCTCCTCGACCACCTCGCCATAGTCGCCGGCCGGGGAGCCCATCGGATCGTCGGGATTGGGGCGCAGGGGCACGTGCGGCGCGGTCAGGGCCAGCAGGATGAAGAAGGGCTCCTCCCGATGGGCCTCGACGAAGGCTGTGGTCTCCTCGAAGAAGTGCTGGGTCAGCTTGGCGAAGTCGGCCTTGGACTCGCTCATCGGCGTCTGCCCCTCGCCGTCATAGAGGGTGAGCGGGCGCATATCGTGGCTGTAGGGCAGGCCCATGAAGCGGTCGAAGCCGAACCGCTGCGGTGGCCAATGGGGCGAGACGTGCCCCAGGTGCCACTTGCCGATGAGAGCCGTGGCGTAGTCGGGCTTCAGCAGGCGCGGAATGGTCGGCGCTTCCGGGGGTAGGCCGTTGGTGTCAGCCGGCTGGATCACCTCGCGCGCCAGGCCGTGGCGGATGGCGTAGCCGCCGGTGAGCAGGCCGGCCCGTGACGGGGTGCAGACATTGGCCGAGGCGTAGAAGTCGGTCAGCCGCACGCCCTCGGCGGCCATCCGGTCGAGCTGCGGCGTGCGGATCAGCGTCCCGCCGTCGCAGCCGATATCCCCGTAGCCGAGATCGTCGGCCAGGATGACGATGACGTTGGGCTTGCGCGGCATGGCTGTTTCTCCTGGGCGGTGAGGCCCCGCCAGCCGAGGGCGCCAGACGCGGCGGGTCAAGTCCTGGCGCTGGAACAGGGAACCAGATCGATTCCCTCGCGTCATTGCCGGTATGACCCAGCTTCCCAACACTCGCCCCGCCCGCGGGGCCCGCTACGCCAGCGTGGCCCTTGCGCCCCTTTTCGCCGCCTTGGCCCTCGCCGCCTGCTCGGATCCCGCCGGAGAGGCGCAGCCGCCAGAGGCGCCGGCCCCCACCGCGCCTGTGGCGCCGGAAAACATGCCGCCGGCGTCGCCCCCGAGCGCTGGGGCAGGCGAGACGGTGGGCGGCGATGGTTCGCCCATTGTGCTCAACGGGCTGACAAGCGCCGAGATCGACGCGGCCGGGCTGTCGGGGGAACTGGCCTGCGCCTTTGTCGGCGAGGGAGACCAGATCCTGCTGCACGCCACAGGCGTGGTGGCGTCCTCCGACCCCGCCCAGGGCGTGGTCAAGGTCGGCGACTATGTGGAGCGCGTCGGTGCGCCCGGCGGCTTTGACGGCATGTTGCGCGGCGCGAGCTTCGCCGGCCAGGGCAAGACCGTCCTCATCGAGGTGACGGGCGCGCCCATCGGCAGCGGGGAATCTCCGCCCAACCCGGCCACGCTCACCTATCAGCGCGCCGACGGCGCCAGCCGCGTCTTCAACGGCCTGTGGAACTGCGGCCCCTAGACGCGCCAGGGGCCGCTTCGGTCGTCCCGCCTAGCTCAGTCGGACTTCCCCGACCTTGTCGGCGTAGTCCTGCTTGGGATCACGGCCCAGCATGACCTTGATGCCAGCGAACAGGCTGTGTTCGTTCAGCCAGATCTGCGCGCGCTCCGGCTCGAACCGCAGCAGTTGCAGCTTCGGATCGTCCTTGCCGCCCTCGTACCAGGCGGCGACGAAGGGGTTCCACAGGCGCTCGATGGTGTCGCGGTCATTGTCGGGGATCAGCCGGCCGTGGACGGTCGCGAACAGCTCATGGTCCTTGGATGCGAAGTGGGCCATGGCCCGATGGCCAGTCCCTGTGGCCTGCACCAGATCCACGCCCTTGGCGCTGAAGATCCAGATGGGACCGCCCCGGTCGCCCTCGATCTGGGCGGTCATCGGCTGGCTGTGGCCCTCTTCGACGTCGGTCAGGCCGAGCATGAGGGTGCGATCGGACTTGAGGGCTTTCCAGAACTTGGCTTCGAGTTCGGCGAGGTCCGCCATGGCGGGGCTCCTTCGGGTTTGGGGCTGTTGTCCCTTGCCGAACGAAGCCGAAACGCCCTCGTTCCCTAGCTACCCCGCACCTGCGCGCCGATGGCCGCCAGATCCTCCGCCGTCCCGAAGGCGGCCGCCTCGCCTTCGCCGCGCAGGGCGTAGCTGGGCGGGACCATTTCCGGCCCCTCGCCCGGCGGCAGCGGCGGGGTGTAATAGCCCAGGGCGTAGCCGCCCAGCGCATAGCCCAGCAGGTCCTGGAGATCCTGGGGCAGGGTGCGGGCGATCTCCGGCGGACAGGACAGGTACTGGTTCTCCTCCTGCCGTAGCCAGCCGAGCGCGTAGGTGATGTTAAGCCCCCAGCGGTCCTCGCCGCCCAGATGCGCGCCGCCGCCATGGAAGACGCTGCCCGTATAGACCAGCACCGAACCGGCCTGCATGACGGCCCGGGTGATCTCATGGCCCTGCGGCCGCCGGTCGTCCGGCCAGGTCTGCGAGCCCGGAACCACCTGGGTGGCGCCATTTTCGGCGGTGAAGTCGGTCAGCGCCCAGATGGTGTTGAGCTGGGGTTCGATCCCCTTGAGGTGCGCGCCCCAGGCCCAGCGGTCGCGGTGGATCGGCTGGGCGCCCTGGCCCTCCATGATGCGGATGAGCTGGGTGAGGTGCAGACGCCAGCGCTCACAGTTGGGCTTAAGCAGATGGGCGCACAGCGCCTGGATCTGCGGGTGCGTCACCAGGGGGCGGCAGGCCGGGGCGCGGGCCACCAGGGCGCCGGTGCGGGTGGTGCGCACGCCGGTGAATCCGTCCCCGCCAACGGGCGTGGCCTCGACAAAGGGCGCAAGCTCGGCCCTGAGCGTGGTCAGCATGTCCGGCGCCATGGCGTTGTCGAGAATGAGCGCGCCGTCGCGGTCGAGGACTGTGGCGATGGCGTCCGTGGGCGCATCGGCCGGCAGATGGGTCAGATCGACCATGGTTTCCTTCCGGTGGGGCCGCGATCCTTAGGGCCTGCCGCGCCCCAGCGACGGCCCCTTGGCGCCAGCATGCTCGCGCCGGGGATCTGGGCCAAGCGGTTGTCCGGCGCGGGCCAAGCGGGCAAAGTCGGGTTTCCGACAATTCCATCCTGGGAGGGCGCGATGGCCTACAAATTCGAGATCTTCAAGGACAAGGCGGGCGAGTTCCGCGTGCGCTTCCGCGCCTCCAACGGCGAGGTCATGTTCTCGTCCGAGGGCTATGCGTCCAAGGCGAGCGCCAAGAACATGATCGAGTCGATCAAGAAGAACGCCCCTGACGCCGAGGTGCAGGACGACAGCGCGGGCTGAGCCTGCCCCATTTCCATTGATCCCGGCCTGCGGCGTCGCTTAGATCGCGTCGCAAGCTGGGCCAGGGGGTCCAGCGCTCCGGAGACCTGAATCTGATGCGCAAGGTGCTGATCCTGGCCGCCGCGGCGGCCACCCTGATGGTGTCGGCCTGCAACACCGTGGCCGGCGTCGGCCGCGACATGGAAGCCGCAGGCTCGGCGGTGAAGAGCACGGCCGAAGACATCAAGCGCTAGAGGTAAGCCGGCGCGCGCGGCGCGGCTCAATTCCGTGCGACGGCGCGCCGCTCTTTCCCTGGGCTGGCGGAGGGCTCATATGGAGCTCATGACCCAGGCCCCGCGTCCCAGCTTCATCACCGCCCTGAAGCGTGGCCTGAAGGGCCGCTGTCCCGCCTGTGGCGATGGCCTCCTCTTCTGGCGCTATCTGAAGGTCGAGCCCGCCTGCACGGCCTGCGGCCATGACCTGGCCCAGTATCCGGCCGACGATGGGCCGGCCTATTTCACCATCCTGATCGTGGGCCATCTGATCGTGGCCCCGATCCTCTTGTTCCCCTTCATCTGGCAGGCGCCGCTCTGGGTGGTGATCCCCGCGACCCTTCTGCCCCTGGCGGGTCTCACCCTTCTGCTGCTGCCCCGGATCAAGGGCGCCTTCATCGGGGGACTCTATGCGCTGGGGGTGAAGGAGGCCGACGCCCACCTCCATAGCGCCGACGCTGCAGACTAGGCAGAAGCCCGGCGCCCGCCCTCCCTGGGCGCCCCAGAAGGTCCGCCGCCGGAACCTGCGCCTTTAGAGCTCGTTCTGTGGTCAAGGCTGGGCGGACCACGGGGTTCGCGCCTTGGGAGAGCAACCATGTCGCTTGGCACAATCCTTCTGATCATCCTCATTCTGGCGCTGATCGGCGCCCTGCCCACCTGGGGCCACAGCCGCAGCTGGGGCTACTTCCCGTCGGGCGGCCTCGGCCTGATCCTGGTGATCGTGCTGATCCTGGTTCTGATGGGTCGAATCTAGCCCGCGCTCCATATCGCCGCTGGCGGAGGCTCGATTGAGGGCTTCCGCTGGCGTGCGGACCTCCCTAGCATCGCGCGAACGATAAGACGCACCGGGGGGCGGCGGACATGACGGCGACGGAAACAGGCGCAGACTCACAGGCGCCGCCCGGACTTCTGGTTCCTGGCCTCACCCCCATCCAGCGATTCAAGGCCATCGCCGGCGGATCGGCGGGCAACCTCGTCGAATGGTACGACTGGTTCGCCTATTCGTCCTTCGCCCTCTATTTCGCGCCGCATTTCTTCCCTTCGGGCGATCCCACCTCGCAGCTTCTGCAGGCCGCGGCGGTCTTCGCCATCGGCTTCCTGGCGCGTCCAGTCGGGGCGTGGCTGATGGGCCTCTATGCCGATCGGGCCGGGCGCAAGGCGGCGCTGACCCTGGCCGTCGCCATGATGTGCGCGGGCTCGCTGGTGATCGCCATCATCCCGGATTACGAGATGATCGGCGTGGCGGCGCCTGCGATCCTGCTGTTCGCCCGTCTGCTGCAAGGCCTGTCTGTGGGCGGCGAATACGGCGCCAGCGCCACCTATCTCTCGGAAATGGCCGGCAAGCAGCGCCGAGGCTTCTGGTCCAGCTTCCAGTTCGTCACCCTGATTTCCGGTCAGCTGCTGGCCTTGGGCATACTGATGCTCCTGCAGCGGATCATGCCGACCGAGGCGCTGGAGTCCTGGGGCTGGCGTATCCCCTTCGTCATCGGCGCCCTGCTGGCGGTGGTGGTGTTCTGGATTCGCCGGGGCCTGGAGGAGAGCGCCTCGTTCAAGAACGCCCAGGCGTCCGGCGCCGAGCGGGCGCGGACCATGATGCTGTTCACCCACCACCCGTGGGAGACCACGGCCATCTTCCTGCTGACGGCCGGCGGGTCGCTCGCCTTCTATGCCTATACGACCTACATGCAGAAGTTCCTGGTCAACACCACGGGCTTCAGCAAGGAGACGGCGACCAACATCACGGCCGCCGCCCTGGTGGTCTATCTGTTCATCCTGCCCCTGTTTGGCTGGCTGTCGGACAAGTGGGGGCGGCGCACCAACCTGGCTTTCACCTTCGGGGCCGGGATGCTGCTGACCTATCCGATCATGACCACCATGGCCGGGGTCACCGAGCCGCTGATCGCCTTCGCCCTGATGGTGGTGCTGATCGTGATCATCGCCGGCTACACCTCGGTCAGCGCCGTGACCAAGGCCGAGCTCTTCCCCGCCCATGTGCGGGCGCTCGGGGTGGCGCTGCCCTACGCCATGGCCAACGCCGTATTCGGCGGCACGGCTGAAGCGGTGGCCCTGGGCTTCAAGGGGCAAGGGGTAGAAAGCGCCTTCTATATCTACGTGTCGGCGATCATGGGGGTGGCGCTGATCACCTCGCTGCTGCTGCGCGACAGCCGCCGTCACAGCCGCATTCTGGAGGACTAGGGACAACCCGCCGATGTTTGGCCTGCAGCTCTCCACCCTGGACACCGTGGCGCTCGCGATCTTCGCGGTCGCCTGGCTGGCCTATGAGCCGCTGGTCAAGGCGGCGCTGGGCCGTCGCCACATGATCAATCTCGACATGGCGGTGATCCGATCGGCGTGGATGGGCAACATGGCCCGGCGCGAGAGCCGGCTGATGGACAGCCAACTGCTTGGACACACGATCAACTCGGCCTCCTTCTTCGCCTCATCCAACCTGATCCTGATCGCTGGCGCGTCCGGGGTGCTGTTTGGCGGCGAGTCGGCCTTCCGCAGCGCGTCCAGCCTGATGGTCATCGAAACCTCGACCCGCCTGCTGTTCGAGGTGCAGGTGGCGCTGGTGCTGGTCACCCTGGCCCGGGGGCTGCTGGACTTCATCTGGGCGATCCGCCAGCTCAACTACACCATCGCGGTGATCGGGGCGGCGCCGGATGAGGCGGTGGGGCTGGCCGGCGTCTATGGCTCGGCGGCGGGGCGGCTGCTGAACCCGGCGCTATCGGCGTTCAACGCCGGGGTCCGCGGCTATTATTTCGCCCTGGCCGCGGCCAGCTGGATCTTCGGCTCGACGGCCTTCATCATCGCGACCCTCAGCGCCGTGGCCCTGCTGATCTGGCGCCAGCGCAGCTCGGCCGCCGCCCACGCCATCGCCGATATCCGCACGTTGCTGGAAACCGCGCCGACCCCGAGCGGCGGTTCCACCAAGGCCGTCGAGGACACGCCCTCGGCCTGAGCGCTGTCAGCGAGCCTTGACCAGCAGGGTGCGCAGGTTGAGCGGGCCTGGCCCCCGCACCAGCATGTCCAGGCCGATCAGGACCAGCAGGACTGCGGGCATGGCGGCCTCCAGCCCGGCGGCGCCATAGACAGACGCCGCGGTGACGCCGAACAGGACAGCGCAGACCAGTCCAGCCCAGCGGGTCACCATGCCGACGATAAAGGCCAGGCCGCATGCGATCTGCGCGTAGACGGCGACCCGCACGGCGAAGCCGGCCGCAGGCGCTCCCTGCGCGGCCACCGTCTCGGTGAGGGCCGCCAGGATGGCGGGCGTCGTGACCGCATCCCAGACGCTCGCCAGCAGATAGGCGCCAACCACCAGCCGGGTCAGCAGCCGCACCCAGGGCTCAAGCCCCCCCAGCCACGACAGGTTCAGCCAAGAGGGCCAAGGCGGCGTCCACGGGACGGGGTCTCTAAGCTCAGGCACGGCCAGCCACCACCCAGGAGTCGTTGAGCGAATCTGACCCTTTGTAGAAAGGCGCGCCCGAACTCCCAAGGGGAATGCCAGCGCCAGGCTCAGGCGAGGCCAAGCTCGCGGCGCTGTGCGCGGGTCAGCTTGGCGCTCACCAGGGCGTGGGCCGTGGCCAGCCAGGCCGTGACCTCGTCTGTGTCGAGCGCGGTCAGGTCGTCGAAGCGCACCCATCGCGCCCGGGCGAGGTAGGGGGCCGGCCGGGCCGCGCCGCTTTCGATCAGGGCCTCATAGGCGATGTCGGTGGCCTTGAACGACAGGCCGCCGTCGGGACTGGCCACGGCGAACATCCGCCCGCCGACCTTGAACACCCGTTCGGCGCCCCACTGCACGCTCAGCGTCGCCGCTGGCAGGGAGAGGGCCGCGGCCTCCAGGGCCTGCGGCGTCACGCCGCGACGCCGGTCCCGATCGGGCAGGTCACGCCCGTGCCGCCGATGCCGCAATAGCCGCCCGGGTTCTTGGCCAGATCCTGCTGGTGATAGTCCTCGGCGAAATAGAAGGGTCCGGCTTCGACGATCTCGCTGGTGATGGGTCCCAGGCCCTTGGCCGACAGGGCCTGCTGGTAGAGGCCCTTGCTGGCGGCGGCGGCCGAAGCCTGAGCCTCGTTGGCCACATAGATTCCCGAGCGATACTGGGTGCCCACATCGCCCCCCTGGCGCATGCCCTGGGTGGGATCGTGGCCCTCCCAGAACACCTTGAGCAGCTGCTCATAGGTCACCACGCGGGGGTCATAGACCACCAGCACCGCTTCTGTGTGGCCGGTACGGCCGCTGCACACCTCTTCATAGGTGGGATTGGGGGTGAAGCCGTTCACATAGCCGGCCGCCGTCACATGCACGCCGGGGATCTGCCAGAACAGGCGCTCGACCCCCCAGAAGCAGCCCATGGCGAAGACCGCCGTCTCCATGCCTTCAGGATAGGGACCCTGCAGGGGCTGGCCGTTGACGAAATGGGTCTTGGCGGTGGGGATCGGCTGATCGCGGCCGGGCAGGGCGGTCTGCGCCGTGGGCATCTCAGCGGGCTTGCGGAACAACATGGCGACCTCGGACGGCTAGGGATGGCTCTTGGCCCTAAAGATAGGACGCCGCAGGCCCGACGAACAGGGCCGCTTGCCCCGGCCGCCCACCTCGCTATATAGACGCCCTTCCGCCGGGGGCCCGCCCCCGACCGGTGTGGTGAGGTGGCCGAGTGGTTGAAGGCGCACGCCTGGAACGCGTGTATAGGGGAAACTCTATCGAGGGTTCGAATCCCTCTCTCACCGCCACCCATTTCCCCATGGTTTTCATGGGGAGGCTGCTCTGAGAAATTGTACCGTGACTTCCGCGCCCTAGGCAGGAAGAGGAACCGCTGAGCGTCTTCTCTGTCGCCTAGTTGTGGCGCTTCCAGCGCACGAGTGGTTGTTCTGTTCTCCGCCTGCAGGGGAGGCAGTACGCCTTTGGCTACGTCGACCCCACAGAGAGCAATGCGAATCTCGGCTGGCAAGCAGCCAGACTCGTCCCGCGCGATGAGAGCCTTCGATTCGACCTAAGGGCTTTGCGATGAGGCGGGATGTCGGAGCTGCTCAGGAATGTCCACTCTGCGGATGCGTCTTTCCAGCGCGACCACGCCGCCCAGTGACCGAACTGGGCTGATTGTGTTGAAAAAGGCCGGTTGAAGCGGTGACTCGGGCCTGATTCACTCTCCTGACGACGGGAGGGATGGCCATGATGGGTGATCGTCGAGTCGACCAGGCGGCGCTGTTCTACGAGTTCTCGCTCGAGCGCCACGTGCCAGCCGACCACATGCTGCGGGCGATCGATAGGTTCGTCGATTTGGAGGGCGTGCGGGCCCACCTGGCGCCGTTCTACAGCCCAATCGGTAGGCCTTCGATCGATCCGGAGCTGCTGATCCGGATGCTGATCGTCGGCTACTGCTTTGAAATCCGCTCGGAGCGGCGGCTGTGCGAGGAAGTGCATCTCAACCTCGCCTATCGCTGGTTCTGCCGGCTCGGTCTCGACGGCGACGTGCCCGACCACTCGACCTTCTCCAAGACCCGCCACGGCCGCTTCCGCGACAGCGATCTGCTGCGCCATTTGTTCGAGACGGTCGTTGAGCGCTGCATGTCAGAAGGTCTGGTCGGCGGCGAGGGCTTCGCCGCTGACGCCAGCCTGATCAAGGCCGACGCCAACCGGCAACGGTGCGTCCCGGGCGCTGAGGGACTTCCTGCCGAAGCCACTAGCCGCGCCATCGACGAGTACTTGGCGGTGCTGGACGACGCCGCCTTCGGAGCAGCCACGCCGGTCGTTCCGAAGTTCATCTCGCCGGCCGATCCGGCCTCACGCTGGACCGGCGCTGACAAGGGGCCGGCCTACTTCGCCTACGCCACCAACTACCTGATCGATCTCCAGCACGCAGTGATCGTCGACGTCGAAGCCAGTACGGCGGTCCGCCAGGCCGAAGTCGGCGCGGTCAGGACGATGATCGAGCGGGTGCGCGAGCGGCATTATCTACAGCCTGGACGGCTGGCCGCCGACACCGCCTATGGCTCGGCCGAGATGCTCGACTGGCTGGTCAACAAGCAGCAGATCGCGCCGCACATCCCGGTCATCGACAGGTCGGGCCGCGACGATGGGACCTTCGCTCGCAGCGACTTCATCTACGACCCGGCGGCAGATACCTATCGCTGCCCGACCGGCAAGACGCTGAAGCGCAACCGCCGCGCCTTCCGCACGCCCAGGCCCAATGCGCCGCCGGACGACACCTATCGCTACCGCGCCAGCAAGGCTGACTGCGACGCCTGCGATCTGAAGAGCCGCTGCTCGCCCAACACGCCGGCCCGCAAGGTGACCCGCTCCATCTACGAGGGTGCACGAGAACTCGCCCGCGAGATCGCCAAGACCGACGCCTACGTCACCTCAAGGCGAGAGCGTAAGAAGGTCGAGATGCTGTTTGCGCACCTCAAACGGATCCTGAAGCTCGACCGCCTGCGGCTCCGCGGTCCCCAAGGCGCCTAAGGAAGTCCTTGAGGTGGCGAAAGATATTGTGGAGCGCCATGGGGCTTAGTTCGGCCCGCTGCTATCCCGCCTTCTGCGTCCGCTCCCGTCCTCTGCGGAGTGTCCCCTTGCGAACCATCATCCGTCAACGAAATGCGTTTACAGCCGTAGATGCCTACTTCGCTTTCTCGATGAGATGCACTTCGACGGCGTAGCCCATCAATTGGATACGGCTCGCCGCTGCGCGCAGGCTGACTTTGCTGAAGAATGGCAAGCCCATCTTTTTCGAGCGCTGATATGGATGGCGCATGATGCCGTAGACGACCTTGTAGTCGCTCGGCACTGGCTTTGACCGGCCGTCCGGCAGGAGCGCTTCGAAACCGGTTTTGCCCTTCAGCTTCTGCCGCTTGATCGCGGCATCCCGCATTGATTTGCGAAAGGTCTGGTCGCGAACGAAGCTTTCGGCCGCGACAACCCCTTGGTTCCACAAGTGACTTATTGGTGCAGAACCGTGGCCGTCCTTTAGGTGGATGAATTCCTTATTGCGCGAGAGGAAGTCGCAAGGCTCAAGGTTCGCACCAGCCGCCCCAGCAGGCGACGCCTTGACCTTATCGAGGTTCAGCAGATTCATGTCTGCGTCCATCTCCTCGATCAGCTTCTGTTCGTTCTTCGCCGTCGTCGACGCCCGGATGGGCGTCGTGGAGAGCAGTGCCTGGTAATCCTTCTCGACCTCGGCGAAGAACTTGTCCTCGATGCAGTACCACTCGCCCGAGAAGAGGACGTAGGTCTTCTTCTTGTGGACGGTCTCGTAAACAAAGCAGTCGTAGAGCCGCCTGCGCCGCTCCTTATCGCCCTGCCCGTCTGCAACAACCCTGATTTCATGGCTGGCCCTGAGCTCAGCCATGTCGGCGATATCGCCTGGCCTGCCGCCAGCGAGTTCGGCAATGTAGTCCTCGATAGCGAGTTCGCCGTACCCGGTCTTTGCACCAGAATGAAAGCCTACGCCGAAATAGCCGATGTCGTGCATCGCCTCTGGGTCGATGATCTCCGGCAGGGTGAGGTGCAGGTCGGACGGATTGCCCGCGACCATTCCTTTGATCTCCGCGAAAACCAGATCATCAAGTTCGTCCAGTAGGCCGCGATCCTTCACGGGCACGATCAGGTCGATGAACTTGAAGTCCTTCTCATAGTCCTTAGCCACGAACAGCTTGAGAGCGCGCTTGCATTTGTCTTCGATGTCGGGCGCGGCGAGCTTGCTGGTGAAGGTGAGCGCGTCTTTCCCGGCAAGCGAACTCGCGAAGCTAGTGTCCGTAGGAACACCACCCGCAAGGCGTAGCAGGTCGCGCTGCACATCAATGCCAAAGCCTTGCAGATCCGCCTTGCGGCTCGCCTGGATGCGCTTTTGGAACGAGGTGGATTCGAGCGTCGCCAGATCGATGCTTTTGAGGTTGCTGCGGGCAATGGAGTTGACCGCGATCTTCAGGCCGAAGTTTCGCTCGAAGGCGTCAGGGTCGAGTGCGTGATGGCCACCGCCGAACGCAAACGCGAAGGTGCGGGTCTTAGCGCCCGCCCCGTCCAGTGTGACATCGAGGAACAGGACTGCAGAACAGCTCCTGTTCTCCAACTTCAGCTCACCATCGGCCGTAAACTCATTCACAAGTCCAAGCCAGCCAGGCGGAGAGCTACCGGACTGATCGGTGAAGAGCCGGCCAGACTTAGTGGCCTCCTCGTTGAAGTCGCTCTTCGCTCTGAATGCGTCATCCACTGTTTTGCCGGAGCGAAGCAGCTGCATCGACAGAGTCGTTGTGCTCGGCCCGCCGGCGAGCTTTGCCTTCCTAGCCATGCCTTCCCCAGACTTGTTTCTAGAAAGCTTAGACACGTGATGGGCGTGGACCAAGATCCAATAATGCCCTCGTTGAGCGGGGGTGTTGTCTGCTAGGCGCTCGGAAGCCGCTCCTGCCGGCGCAGATGTCTGCCGTTTGACCCGGCTTGGTGCCGCCAATGTCCGCATTACGGCGGCGAGCTAAGGACCGCTGCTGGCGAATCCTTGCCGCAGCGCATATCGCCAAGGGGGGCCGCTACAGTGCAGACGCCCTATGCCGCCGAGAAGGGTGGATCGCGATAATTAGCGGCTGGAGGTCTGTCCAATGCGCGGCTCCGTTCGCTGGGCGATCCGCCTGACATTCGCATGGTGGCGGCCAATCACGTACAGGCCGCCTGCGATGATCAGCAAGCGATAGGGAAACGGATAGTGCATCACGAGGATCAGAACGATCGCGGCTGACGCGGCGCGTTCAGTCCTCGTTGAAGGATTTTCCCTGCTGCCGGTTGGTGCCCATGGCGAGTGGCGATCAGGCAGCTCGGAAGATGAAATAGTCCCGGAGCAAGGTCGACACGGTGTTCTGGATGTGAATGTCGATCGGCAGAGAGCTCAGGTTTCGCTGGCGCGCTTGCACATTGAGCGGCGGATCGAGTTCGTAGATGAGCTGCGCCTCGATGGCGCGCAGCATCTGTTCTGCACGCTCCAGTGGGCGAACCGCTTCGAGGGGCAGGTAGTCGCCTTTGGTGTCGATCAGCATGACGGTTCCGAGATAGGCGAGCTTGTCCATGCCTTCGTAGTCCGGATGATGAAGCTTGGTGAACGCACCGTGGCCTCCCGCGAAGCGGTTCTTGTTCGATGACGTTTTGCCTACGTAGACGACCGTCTCGACATTGGTCTGGCGGTCACGCACGGCGAGGAAGTAGAGCGGATAGCAGTGGGGCGGAGGAGGGCCGAGCTGATCCACGATCATGTCGGTTTCCTCCCGGTCCAGGAGCGGAGGTCCATCGGGCGCGCGCACGATCTCGCAAGCCTCATAGACATATTCGCGCGCCCGGTGCCAAGCGGCGGCCAGGCTTTGCGCTTTCAGGGCGCCGACCTCGTGGACCGGAACCCGATGGTCGATGCCTACGAAGCCCATATGGTCGTAGTCGATCTCGGAAGGGTCATTCCCGTAGAATGGCGTGCTCGAGCTCTGTCCGTCGATCCACTGTGCGATCGACGTGTATTCCCCGATTGGGCGACGGCTGCTTGGCATCAAACCGGCATAGGTCGGCAGACCCGGCCGCAGCAAGGGCGTTCACGGGTCTGAGGGCTGAATTCGGGATTGGCCTCGACCATGCACGTCGTTCGTATTGCGGGTTCGTCCCCGCCGCACGTCCGAGTTTTGGCCGACGGACCAAGGTCCGTTTGCGGGCCGAGTTGCAGCGTCCGCTCATGGCGCAATCCGGCCGAACTTCACTCGATCCTTAGGGCCGTTCGCTGCGCCTCCCATCCGGTTGGCAGCCCGCGTAGCAACAGGTCACCGAGCGCTACGTTCCGCGGCCGACAACCATCGAGCAGGGCTTCAACAAGATCCGGCGCCATCCAGGCAAGCTTCAACACCTTGGCCACGAAGCTCCCCTGGATCCCCTCAGCCGCAGCGATGTCGTCGGCGCCGGCCCGCTCGCCGGAGATCAGTTGCGCCTCCCAGCGCCGGGCGCGCGCGATAGCACGCAGAAGAGCCTCGTCAGGCTCCACGGGCGTGACGGAAGCTCCGTCGGCCGAGACGATCTGCTTGGCGCCTCCGCGGCTGACAAGGTTCACCGGCAGACGAAAAACCTCGCCTTCCGCCTCCGCGTCATGTGGTGCAGAACCAAGAAACCGCAGCTCCACCCAGTTCGCCGACAGCGTGACACGGCTGATTTCAGTACCATCTCCTCGTGCCGCCAGCTGCTGCGCGACCAGGGCCTCGACGGCGTAGGCCGGCGCCCGGCGAAGCGATCCCGGCTCGCCTCGATCCCGGCGCAGGGCGGCCTGACTGACATAGTAGCGATAGGTCCGTCCGCCGCGGCGAGCGCGCAGCGGGCTCATGGCATGGCCGCGATCGTCGAACAGTTTCCCTGCCAGGGCGGCCGATACAGTCTCATCGCTCGATCGACTTCGACGACGATTACCCTCCTCAAGCCCCGCCTGGACCTGTGCAAAGAGGTCCTCTGGAACGATTGCCGGATGTTGGCCCGGGTAGACCTTGTCCTTATGCGGAATTTCGCCGCGATAGGTCCGGTTGCGTAGGAGGTAGTAGAGGGCTCCATCCCGAAAGGGCAGACCGCCGATCACCTTGCCGGCCAGCGTCACCCGACGCTTTGAAATAACTCCACTGACCCGGAGATCCTCGGCCAGCTCGCGCACGGAGCCCAGGTCGAGGTAGCGCTGAAAGATGTGCCGAACGGTCTTGGCTTCGGCCTCGTTGACCACCAGCACCCGGTTTTTGTCCTCGGTGGGCAGGTCGTAGCCGAGCGGCACCGATCCACCCATCCAGAGGCCCTTAGCCTTGGATGCGGCGATCTTGTCCCGGATCCGCTCTCCAGTGACCTCGCGCTCGAACTGGGCGAAGGACAGCAGTACGTTGAGGGTCAGCCGTCCCATGCTGGAGGTGGTGTTGAACGCCTGGGTGACCGAGACGAAGGAGACCTGCCGCTCGTCGAAGATCTCCACGATGCGCGCGAAGTCCGACAGCGAGCGGGTGAGGCGGTCGACCTTGTAAACGACCACGACGTCGATCCTCCCCGCCGCGATGTCGGCAAGCAGGCGGGTCAGCGCTGGCCTCTCCATGCTTCCGCCGGAATAGCCGCCATCATCATAGACGGCCGGCAAGGCGACCCAGCCCTCGCCGACTTGGGAGAGGATGTAGGCTTCACATGCCTCCCGCTGGGCGTGGAGGGAGTTGAAACCCTGCTCGAGCCCCTCTTCGGAGGACTTGCGGGTGTAGATGGCGCAACGCAGCGACTTGCGGCTCATCGCCCCGCGGCCCTGGTCTTGTCGCGCAGGCCGAAGAAGAGCGGCCCGTTCCAGCGGGAGCCCGTGATCGCGCGGGCCACCTCCGAAAGTGAGCGGTAAGCCTTGCCCTGATGCGCAAAGCCGGACGCTGTCACCTGAACCTCATGGGGGATGCCCCGCCATTCGCGGCGGAGCACGGCGCCCACGCCCAGGCGTAGGGGGGCGCCGGCCCGCTTCTTCGGCGCAGGGCCGGTGCGGCGGGCTTCTATGGCGGCAAGCTTGCGCCTTGCGGCGGTCGAGAGACCGCCATCCACGGCGGCTTGAAGGCGATAGGCCAGCATCCGCCGAACGATCTCCGGACTACGCAGGGGTGGGAGCGGCTCATCGAGCCGCTCCGTCCAGATTTGCCTGAGCTCCGGCAGACGGGCCTGCTCTACCTGCTGGAGGTCGGTCTGAAGGGTGGCGCTTAGGATCGCGCGTTTGCGAGCATGGGGCCTCGCCATGCTCAGCCCTCGATCCGGTAGAGGGTGCGCCCCTCCACCTTCTGTGTCGTCACCGTCAGTCCGAGCTTCTTCTTGATGTGCCCGGCGATCGCGCCGCGCACCGAGTGAACCTGCCAGCCGGTGGCCTTGCTCAGTGCTGTGACATCGACGCCGTCCGCCTGCCGCATCATACGGATCACCGTATCAATCTTGGTGCTGCGGCTGGGCGGGGCAGGGGGAATCTCGCCCGCCGGCGCCTGCGGCGGTGATGCCTGGGGATCTTCGGCGCATGGCGTCGCGGGCGCGGCTTGCATGTCCTGGGGCGCCGGGACCCCAGGCCCTGTGGCTTTACGGCTTTTGCTCATCATCGTCTCCTTCAGCGCCGGAGCGGCGCGGTGGGGACGAACGCTTCCTTTGCGGACGAAGTCGAATGGAAGCTGGAGGCATTTCCCAGCCTTTGGCGCAGGGGCGCAAACCGCCATTTGCAACGCGCGCTCTTCGCTGTGCTGCCCGCGGTTTTGCTCCAAGCGCGCCGGCCTCCTGAAAGAGTACGCCCACAATCTCTCTTCAACTTGAGCGCTCCGGCGGTTCGAGCCATGGTGCCGGCGGGCGAGCCAGCAGGCTCCCTGGGGCGTGGAAACCCCTTCGTCAGCGGCTCGTGTGCGGCCGTTACCAGCACTCCTCGACCATGCGGTCGGGGAGGCGGCAGTGTATGTCCAGGGCGCAAGCCTAAAGACTGTCGCGGCTCCTCTGACGAGGGCTTTCCAACTCCCCGATCACCAGTCGGGGGCGGCTTCATTCAACTGACCGCCCCCAGAGCGAGGGGGCGAGAGCATGTGGCAGCCGCAGCCAATCAGGACGCGTGACACAGGACAAGCGCCCGTACCCCTCTGCGCATCTGTCGAGAGGGAAAAATGACAGCACTTCTAGGACTGATTGCCCTGGTGGCTCTGGCCGCCTTGATCATGGGCGTCATCGCCCTGGTGCGGCCTATTCCAAAGCTCAAGCTGACAACGCGCCCGCGTGCCGGCGGACTGATCATTGCAGCCTTGGTTGTTCTGGCGGGCGTGGGCACGATGGCGCCGCCACAGTCAGAGCCCGCCTCAGTTGAAGCGAGGATGAGTGAGACGGCCCTGCAAGGGACAACGCCTGCGGCCCTGAGCATCGGCCAGCCGGTGGAGATCGGTGATTTTCGCGTTACGATCTCGAGCGTCAGTGAGCGCGACGCGGTCGGCGCATCGGTTGTTCGCGAGCAGGCTGCCGACGGCGGCGTCCTGGTGGTGGTCGACTATACGATCGAGAATATCTCTGAGCGACCCAAGGGAGCTTTCCAGCTGCCTGAGCCGCGTCTCATCGGGCCCAACGGCGTCGTCTACGAAAAGGATATCGGCAAGACCGCGGCCTATGCCGCTGAGGGCGAGTTCGACAGCAAGGCTTTCAGTGACCTCAACCCCGGCATCCGCGTGAGGAACGCGGTCGTCTTCGAGGTCTCCAAGTCGAGATTCGATCGCAGCACCTGGCTGCTGGGCTTGGGCGCGGGAAATCGTCTGCGCGTCAGCCTCCAGACAGATGAGCATCCGGATGTGGCAAACCGCGACTGGGGGGACTGCTCAGCCTATGCCGAAGGGGCAGAGCGCGTGATCTGCGAGAACCCGGATTTGCAGCGACGCGACGAGATCCTCGGCGCAAAGATCACGCGTCACGAGCAGCTCTTTCCCGACGACGAGATGGCTGAAATCGCGCGCCTCTCAGAAGAGCTGTTCGCCTGCCGGGACCGAGCTTGCCTTGTTGCGGCCTATAGCCGGATCGAGGCGGCCACGGCAGGATGGCCGACCCGCTAGCCGGGAGGGGCTGCCGCTGCGGCTGGATAATGTCGGGCGCTGCGCGCGCCCAGCAAGTCGCTGGCTCTTCCGAGCCGGCGACTTTCATACAGACAGTTTAACGGAGCCCGTTTCGATGGACCTGCGCCTATCGCGCCAACCGCCAGGCCTCTGAGATATGAAGCGCTTGGTATTGGCTGACGCACAAGGCGACTAGCGTATGCGCCCGGCAATAAAGTCCTGGTAGACACGAGCGGCCTCATTTGGATCCGACGGTATCTCCGGCGCCTTCTGATAAGCCTGCTGGACCAGGGGGTTTGCTACGGCTTTCGCGAGGGATTTGTTGAAGTTATTGATGGCCCGATGGTCCCCCTGCATCGCAAGCTGAATGCAGCGCTTGTAGATAGCCTGCAGCGCAGGGACCTTCTTGCGCTTACCATTCTCCACGATTGGAACCAGCTTCAGCGCCTCCTCCAGGAAGATTCGATCAGCGTCGGCATCTGAGGAAACCGCCCTTTTCCTCGGGCGCCCTTTCGGGTTGCCGGATTGCCCAGGCTTGAACTGCGCATGCTTCGGGGGACGCTTGTAGCCTCCACGATCCTCGGTCTCATCATCTGTCATGTCTCAACTCCAGACGGGGACGTGATTTGAGCTACGGCGAACACTGGTTGGGGTTGCTGGCGGGCAGGGGTTTGAAACGCGGATTGTGCCAGAGGGGTATCGCCGCTCTTCGATGCGCGGATTGTTCGGATGTCTTCGAACGACTGATCGGCGCCCAGCAGTCGCGCCGACTTTCCGGTGTAGTTTTCGAACCGCCGGACAATGGTGTCACAGTAGATCGGGTCGAACTCGATCAAGCGCGCCAGCCGTCCGCAGGTCTCAGCGGCGATCAGGGTGGTGCCGGAACCGGCAAAGGCATCGAGAACAATATCGCCGCGGGCTGAGCAGTCGCGAATGGCGTCGGCCACCAGCGCGGTGGGCTTCACCGTGGGGTGCATCTCCAGTGCAGCCTTGCGCGAGGCGCCCATACTGCTGACGCCTGGATAGTCCCAGACGTTGGTCCGGTACCGGCCGCCATCGCCCAAGCCGAAGTTGTTGATATGGGGCGCGTCACCGACCTTGAAGACGAAGATGAGCTCATGCTTGGAGCGATAGAAGGTGCCCATGCCGCCGTTGGTCTTGTTCCAGACGCATAGGTTCTTCAACTCGGAGAAGACCGCCTGGCCAGCATCCAGCAGCTCGCCCATATGACGCCAGCCCATGCAGACAAAGGCGATCGCTCCATTGCGACAGACCCCAGCGGAGCAGGCGAGCGTCTCGATCAGGAAGGTGGTGAAGGCGGCCTTGGACATCTCGCCGCTCGCCATGGCGAACTCGCGATGGCGCTGCTTGCCCAGACCGGTGACGTGGCCATCGATGGGGACGTTGTAGGGCGGGTCTGTGAATAACATGCCGGCACGCTCTCCAGGCATCACCGCGGCATAGGCGGATGGATCGCGAGCATCGCCGCACACCAGCCTGTGGCGCCCCAGGATCCAGACGTCGCCGGGCAGGGTGACAGGCGCGCCAGCGGCGACAACAATCTCGTCCTCTGGCGGCCGTGTGCGCTCTGGCGCGCCATCGCGGGCCGCATCAAGCGTGAAGTCGATTTCTGCGACGCTGAAACCAGCGAGCGCGACGTCGAAATCGAGATCGATCAGGGCCTGAAGCTCGATCGCCAGTAGCTCGGTGTCCCAGCCTGCGTTCAACGCCAGCTTATTGTCCGCAAGAAGGTAGGCGCGCCGCTCGTCAGCCGTCAGGTGCGAAAGCCTCACCGTCGGCACTGACGCCAAGCCGAGCGCCTTGGCAGCTTCGACCCGACCGTGGCCGGCGATGATCTCATCATCGTCGCCAATCAGTACGGGGTTGGTGAAGCCAAAGCGCTGGATGCTCGCGGCGATCTGCTTGACCTGCGCTTTCGAGTGCCGGCGCGCATTCCTTGCGTACGGGCGCAGAGCTGCGGGAGAGCGGAACTCAACGGAGTAGTTCTGGGCGGGGTCGGTGGCGTTCATGAGTTCATGGGATCGAAAGTAATTGTGCCCGTCAATACCCCTCGCGGTGACGGCGTCGTCACAAACATGCGGCCAAATTACTATGACCTAGGGGTCAACTTAAATAGTGACTACTAATCAACTTGTTGGAGCGCTCCAGGCGGTTTTCGGGGAAGCGCGGGGAGAGGGGCGTGTTTTTTGGGCCAAGGCGGCGGCGCTCCGTGTGACCGAAGCGTCATATGCACGGCGCCACCAGCCGTTCCGGGCAGTGATTCGGGGACCACGCTCCTGCGGCGATCGTAGAGACGCTGGTAGCGGGCCGTACGATCCCGTCAGATAGCCGCGGCTGCCACGCCTTCTTGGCGCCAGGGTTTCCCGGCCCGCTTTAGAAGTTCGATTGCGCGTTGATTAGGCCTGCCGTAGGCGCTCTCGAGTTCCTTATAGTCCTCGCTGATGGCGGCCCTCTCGCGCTCTAGCCGAGCCATCTGCTCCGCTGAAAGGCTGGTTGCGGCGTGGCGGTCGTCCTGCTCACGCGCACGATCGATCCGGGGGAGGCCTGGGCCTCCGTTGACGGCAGTCTGCTGGTCCTGATCTTCTCGATGCTGGCCATCGGGATCGGCTTTCAGAACGCCGGCAGTGTCGACCTGATCGTGGGGTGGGTCGCGCCCTGGCTCGGGCTGGCGCCGATGCTGCTGCTTATCCTGACGGTGTACGCCCTGACCTCCCTGCTGACCGAGGCGGTGACCAACAACGCGGTGGCCGTGCTCATGACGCCGATCGTCATTGGTCTGGGCCATGAGCTTGGACTGGATCCTCGCCCACTTATTGTCGCCGTCATGATGGCGGCTTCGGCCAGTTTCGCGACGCCGATCGGCTATCAGACCAACACGCTTGTCTATGCGGCGGCGGACTACCGGTTCACCGACTTTCTTAAAATCGGCATTCCGATGAATATCGTTGTCGGTCTTGCCTCGTCGCTTGCGATCTATTGGCTGATCTAACGGGTGGGCGACGTGATCAATGCAGACGGGCCGTCACGGGCGACACCCGGAAAGCAGGATCGATCGCCGGCGCTGGTGCTGGTTCGCGCAGGGCGGCAATCAAGCTGTAAGCTGTGGCCGCCGCCTGGACTCGAATGTCTGGAACCGAGGTGATTTCCCATCGGGCGGCGCGGCTTAGGGCGCCGACGACGCGGAGGTGGTCGAGCGGCAAGTCGGTCAGATCGAGCACCCGACCTTCAGAATCGACGTCAATGCCCACCTGGCAGGGGTCGGGGCGGATGACGCCCTGGGCCAGCAGGCTCAGGATCAGTGGGGAGCCGCTGCGCTGCAGATCGGCGCCCGGGCCAGTGCAGTTGATCAGGGCGTCAAACGCCCGCCTGCGGGTCAACTTCTCGCCCTTGGCCCGCCAAGTGACGTGGACCTGCTCAAATCCTGGATCAATGGCGATAGTCCGGCCTGCGTGGATTGTCAGCTGACCCCGCGCGATCATCTGATCGATCCCGCGCGCGACCGAGGGCGCCATGCGATGCCGCCCGGCTTCCCACCAGGGCCGCAGGTGACGCAGGAAACGGCGACGATCCGCGGGACCCCACTGCCGCCAGAGGCCAGCCACGTGCGGCCTCATGCCGTCGATCACCTGGCGCCAGTCGCCATCTGCGCGACGACGTTGCGCCTGGCGAAGCACCTTCGCCGGAGACCCGGCATATTCCGCCGTAACGGGTGTGACGTCGCCCTCGGCATGCGGCATAGGCGAGAGACCTCGACGGGAGATCGCCACCATGCGTCGGCCCTGCTCTTCGAGGCTCAGGGCTACGTCGATCATGGTCAGACCGGAACCGAGAAGCAGGACCGGTCCGTCGCCCTCAGGCAAGGTGCTGGACGCTCCCCAGGGATCAGCGATGTAGCGGGAGCAGGCTTCGAGGTCTTCAGTGGCTCCGGTCGGCAGGGCGGGGGGCGTCACCCCCAAGGCCAGGACGACGGCGTCGGCGCTGAACTCTCGTCCCATGGCCAGGGTCAGACGCCATCCGGCGCCTTCGCGGCGCAGATCGGTGACTTCATCAGCCTCGAGCAGCAGCCGTCCGGCGGCGGCGGGGGATTCCGCGGCCTGCCACAACATGTCCTGCAGATAGTCGCCATAGCAGCCGCGGGTCACGAAGCCGGCCCGGGCCTGCCACCCCGGACGGCGATCCAGCCAGTGCTGGAAGTGCTGCGGGTCAGCCGGGAAGGCGCTCATATTGGCGACGCGCACGTTCAGGATGTGGCGCGCATTGCCCGTGGAATATGCCGTGCCGCGGGCGAACGCGCCGGCCTTCTCGACCAGCCGCACCTGAGGTCCTTCAGGATCGGCAAGCAGGTGCAGCGCCGTCAACAGGCCACTGAAACCGGCGCCGATGATGGCGACCGTGGGACGTGAGCTCATGATCTGCTCCTATGTGGGCTGGCGGAGATGGCGGGACGGTCAGCGCAAACACCAACCGTCCCAAGATCGCTAGAAGCTGCCGCGAAGGGTCACGCCGAACGTGCGCCCGTCTCCCGGGAGCCCAACGACGAGTCCCGATCCGCCGGGGGCGGCGGACAGAAGTTCGTAGTAGTTCTCGTCGAAAACATTGCGGGCCCAGACGAAGGCCGCCCATCCATCGTCGGCGCGGAAGCCCAGGCGCGCATTCGTCAGGCTGTAGCCGTCGATGTTGAGGTACTGCGACGGCGACGGACTTGAGGAGAAGGACGAGCGGTAGCTGACATCGACGCCCGCGAACGCCTCGCCCTCGCGCCCGACGAAGCTAAGTGGCAGGGCGTACTCGCCGCCCACGGAGCCGGCCCATTTGGACACCCCTGGCAGCCGCGAGCCCGAGATGTCGACCACCTGCGGGCCGCCGGTCAGTTCCAGCGGGGGGGGCGCGTCGGTGAAGGACGCATAGATCGCGTCCGTGTAGGACACCGCAGTGTACAGGCTAAGCCCGTCGCCCACCCGGGCCTGACCATCAAACTCCACCCCACGCACCTGGACCTTCTGGGCGTTCGCCAGGTAGCCCCGCAAAACACCGACCGATGCGTTCACGACTTGAGCCTGAAAGTCGTCCACGTCGGTCTGATATGCGCTGAAATTCGCTGTGACCCCGGGCAAGGGCCGGGTTTTCAGACCAATTTCGTAGTGGGTGACCTCTTCTGGCCGGACGGTGGCTGCATCGAGGGCGGGGGCGCCGGCCGCTTTGTTCGGCACGCCACCGAGATTCAGGCCCACCGACTTGAAGCTGGTGGCATAGGTCGCATAGGCGTTGACGCGATCGGACACCTCATAGGCGATGGTGAGCTGGCCGGAGATGTTGGTGTCGTCTGTCTTCGCCGAATAGGTCTGGGGAGCCAGGATTGAGCGCTGGAGCGCGATCAACGCCGCATCGGTGGTCTGCAGGCCGCCGTAGATGGTGCTGAGATAGTCGACTTCCTTCTGGTCGTAGTTGATCCGGAGACCTGGAAGCAGGCGAAGGCGCTCTGTCACCGCCCACTCGACCTGGCCGAACAAGGCCGCGCTCAGGAAGGTGGACGAGATGTCGGAGGTTTGGCCGTAGCCGTCCAGCAAGCCCGGCGTTGCTGCAGCGGCGCTCGGCGCCAGAAGGAAGCGGGCGGCGGCTGAGCCCTGCTCCTGCTTGCCGGTCGAGTCGATCGTCTGGCTGAACACGAAGGCGCCGAGCACGAAGTTGAGACGGTCCGACAGGTCTCCTGAATAGCGCAGCTCCTGTGAAAACTGCCTTTGCTCCGACGGGTTGGCCGAGATTGTGGTGATGGGCAGCCCGAGGAAGTCGCGATCGTTCGAGGGATTCCAGTCCCAATAGCGCCAGGCCGTGATGGAGGTGAGGGATCCGGGGCCCACGTCCCAGTCGATGGTCAGGGCGGCGCCGCCGACGTCCTGATAGGAGCGGTGAGGGGTGTCGGCGTCGGTGACCCTGTCGAAGGCGTTGAAGCTTGGGGGTGCATAGCCGAGATCAGCGGCGATGCCTTCGTAGCGACGGTTGGCCGCCCGAAGGGTTGGCGCCACCCCGGCGACCACCTGGGCATATCCCTCCGGTCGCTGCCGGGTGTGGTCGGCGGCGAGCGTTACTTCCAGCGAGTCGGAGATGACAAAGAGCAGCTGGCCTTTGACGCCGAGGTTGTTCAGATCGTTCAGATCATCCTGGGTGGCGGTGTTGTAGAGCACGCCGTCCCGCCGGGTGCCCGAGAACGAGAGGCGGCCAGCCAGCCGCTCGCTGAGCGGGCCGGTGATGGAAGCCTTGACCTGTTGATAGTTCAGATCACCGAGGCTGAGCTCCACGTCGGCGCGGGGCGTGAACTGTGGCCGTTTGCTGGTGACATTGATGGCGCCGGCGGTGGTGTTCTTGCCATAAAGCGTACCCTGCGGGCCCCGCAGCACCTCAATCTGATCAACATCGACAAAGTCGAGCGTCGCTGCAGCGGGCCGGGCATGGAAGACGCCATCAATGTAAAGCCCGACGCCCGGCTCGATACCGTCATTGATAAGCCCATAGGGCGAGCCCAGGCCGCGGATGTTGATGGCGGAGTTCCTCGGGTTCGTCGAATAGAACTGAACCGACGGCACGACCTCCTTCAGGCGCGTGACATTGTAGGTCCCGGTGTCGGCCGCCATGCTTGAACTCAGCACAGTGACCGGGATGGGCACATCCTGCAGCAGTTCAACCCGACGACGCGCCGTGACGGTGATCTCATCGACATCCACAGCCGGCGCTGCAGGAGACTGAGCATAGGCCGCGGGCGCCCCGCTCAGGGCGGTGGCCGCGGCTGCGAACAGTGACAAGCGATACAGGTTCATGAATCCCTCCAGCTTTAATTCCCACTAACCCTACAAAACCTATCGAGAAAGAATATATAGTTTTTCTGGTCTAGCTTCGGGAAAAGCTCAGGGGCGCTCGGCGCAGCTTGGGGATGACGCTGCGCCCGCAGCGAGGTCGAACAAGGATTGGGTGGTCAAGAGCGCCTCGACCTCGGCCCGGCTCCGCTGGAGGAGATCGCGGACTGGGCAGACCGCGTCGGCGGCGCAGCCATGGCACGCTGGGTTATCCGATGAACAATCGGGACCTCCGATGCGGACCCCTATCGCTGAAAGGATTTCCAGAACCGTGATGGCGGCTGCCGGGCTTGCCAGCTTGTAGCCGCCATACCGGCCCCGGCGGCTTTGCAGAAAGCCCCGCTGCGCCAGGTCGGTAAGGATCGATTCAATGAACTTGGGTGAGGCGTCGAGCGCCGCCGCGACACAATGAGAGCTGCGAGCGGCGGGCGCCTGTTGAGCGAGATAGACCAACGATCTCAGCGCATAGCGCGCGCGGCTCCCGAACAATTTCGCCTCCGCAATCTATAGTATGTCATTCCAATAGGAATTAAAGGGTAAGGATGATCAATCCCTTTTTTGGGCGCCTAGGTTTTGGCGGCGCTGCGGCGATGAGAGCCAACCCTACTAAATCTACTAGACAGATAGGTTTAAATCGTCTTGGCTTCGGGCGTCACGAGGGAGAGCCACACCATGAGCTTCGCCATTGATCGCCGCGCCTTGCTGCTGGGAGGCAGCGCCCTGGCCCTTTCGGCCTGCGGTAGCCAGGCCAGCGCCCAAACCCTTCTCAACGTCAGCTACGATCCGACGCGTGAGTTCTACAAGGAATACAATGAGATGTTCTCCAGCGACTGGGCTGGGGCCGGCAACCCGCCTCTGGCGCTGGAACAGTCGCATGGTGGCTCAGGCAAGCAGGCGCGCTCGGTGATCGACGGCCTCGCCGCCGATGTCGTAACGCTGGCGCTCGCGGCGGACATTGATGCGATCGCCGAGCGGGGCTTGATCCAATCAGGTTGGGAAAGCCGACTGCCGGAGAATAGCTGCCCATATACGTCCACCATCGTCTTCCTTGTTCGGAAGGGTAACCCAAAGGCGATCGGTGACTGGGCCGACCTGGTTCGTCCAGGCGTGGAGGTCATCACCCCCAACCCGAAGACTTCCGGCGGCGCCCGCTGGAACTACCTGGCGGCATGGGCCTATGCCTTGAAGGCCGAAGGGAACGAGGCGGCGGCGGAACGCTTTGTCGGCGCGCTGTTCCGAAATGTGCCCGTGCTGGATACCGGCGCGCGCGGCTCAACAACGACATTCGTCCAGCGGGGCATCGGCGATGTCCTGCTGGCTTGGGAGAATGAAGCCTTCCTGGCCATCGAGGAACTTGGCGAAGGAATGGTCGAGATCGTCACCCCGAGCCTCTCGGTCCTGGCGGAGCCCCCCGTGGCTATCGTCGACACCGTCGTTGACCGCCGCGGGACCCGCGCCATCGCTCAGGCCTATCTTGAGGGCCTGTACGCGCCAAAGGCGCAGGAGCTGGCGGCGAAGCATCACTATCGGCCGCGCAGCCCCGAGGTCGCCGCCCGGTACGCCGAGAAGTTCAGACAACTGGAGCTGGTGACGATCGCCGACTTTGGCGGCTGGCCTGCGACCCAGGCAAAGCACTTCGCCGAGGGCGGGGTTTTCGACAAGATTTACCAACCGGCCGCCCGATGAGCATCGCCGTCTCGTCGCCCCCCCGGAGACGCAGCACCAGGCTGCTACCGGGCTTTCGGCTCTCCCTCGGCTTCACGGTCATCTATCTGAGCCTGATCGTCCTGATCCCGCTCACCGCGCTCATTCTGCGTCCCTGGGAACTGGGCGTGGCCGGGGTCTGGGGCGTGGTCACCTCTCCGCGGGTCGTGGCGGCGCTGAAGCTGAGCTTTGGGGCCTCGGCGATCGCCGCGGCGATCAATGCCGTGATGGGGTTGATCGTGGCTTGGGTGTTGGTCCGCATGCAGTTTCCTGGCCGCCGGCTTCTCGACGCCATCATCGATCTGCCCTTCGCCCTGCCAACCGCCGTCGCCGGCATCGCACTGACGGCGCTTTACGCGCCCAATGGCCCGATTGGGCTCTGGTTGGCGGAGTTCGGTATTCGCGCAGCCTATTCCCCCCTTGGGGTGGTGATTGCGCTGACCTTCGTCGGCTTTCCGTTCGTGGTGCGGGCCGTACAGCCGGTGCTTGAAGATCTGGACGCAGGCCTTGAAGAAGCGGCGTTCACCCTCGGCGCCAACAGCTGGCAGCGCACCTGGATGGTTGTCCTGCCTGCCATCCGACCCGCCCTGATCACAGGGGTGTCCCTGGCCTTCGCCCGGGCTGTTGGCGAGTACGGTTCGGTCATCTTCATCGCCGGCAACCTGCCCCTGCGCACCGAAATTGCGCCGCTGCTGATTGTCGTGCGCCTTGAGGAATACGACTATGCCGGCGCCGCAGCCGTTGGGCTGGCGATGCTCAGCCTCTCGTTCCTAATCCTGCTGGCGGTCAACGGCCTCCAGCGACTGATGGCGACCCCGGGGGCTGGCCGATGAGCGAGAAATCAATTGGGCGGCCGTCGCCCATTCTGCTTGGCATTGGCGTCGCCTATGTCGCCGTGCTCATCCTGTTGCCCATGGGCATGGTCTTCGTCGAAGCCTTCCGACGGGGGCCGGCGGAGTATCTCGATATCTTCGCCCATTCCGACACCTGGTCCGCCATCCGCCTGACCCTGCTCGTGGCGGCGATCGCCGTGCCGCTTAACGCGGTGTTCGGGGTCGCGGCCGCCTGGGCGGTGACCAAGTTTGACTTCCCTGGGAAGGGTTTGCTGCTCACCCTGATCGATCTGCCCTTCTCGGTGTCTCCGGTGATCTCTGGCCTGGTCTGGGTGCTGCTGTTCGGCGCCAGCGGATGGCTGGCGGGGCCGATGACCTCGGCGAATGTTCAAATCCTGTTCGCCGTGCCTGGCCTTGTCCTCGCGACCCTGTTCATCACCTTGCCCTTCGTCGCACGGGAACTCATCCCGTTGATGCAGGAGCAGGGCGCCGATGAGGAGGAGGCTGCGATCACCTTGGGGGCCGGTGGCTTCCGCACCTTCTTCATGGTGACCTTGCCCAATATCAAGTGGGCGCTGCTTTACGGCGTCCTGCTTTGTAACGCGCGGGCCATGGGTGAGTTTGGCGCCGTCTCGGTGGTTTCCGGACACATCCGAGGTCAGACCAATACGCTGCCGTTGCACGTCGAGATTCTCTACAACGAGTACAACTTTGTCGGGGCGTTCGCGACGGCCACCATCCTCGCCGGACTGGCGATCGTCACCCTTGTCATCAAATCCGGACTCGAATGGCGCTTCGCCGGCGAGCTTTCGGCCAGCCGACGGCACTGAACAATCACATGCCCCTGATCATCAAAGACATTTCGAAGACCTATGGCCAAGGCCATGCCCTGCAGAACCTTGACCTCGAGGTCGGTGACCGAGAGTTCCTGGCGCTTCTGGGGCCTTCAGGCTCGGGGAAGACCACCCTTCTCCGTATCCTGGCGGGGCTCATCAGCCCGACGACCGGAGATGTGAGCTTCGACGGCGCCGATCTCCTCTCGTTGAGCGCCCGCGAGCGGAAGGCCGGCATGGTCTTCCAGCACTACGCGCTCTTCCGCCACATGACGGTGGCGGCCAATATCGGTTTCGGACTTCGTGTCCGGCCCCGTCGCGACCGACCTTCAGCCGAGGACATCAAGCGGCGAACCGACGAGTTGCTCAGCCTCGTGCAGCTGGAAGGATATGGCGCCCGCTACCCATCGCAGCTGTCAGGCGGTCAGCGACAGCGGGTCGCCCTGGCCCGGGCGCTCGCTATCGAGCCACGCATGCTCCTGCTGGACGAGCCGTTCGGTGCGCTGGACGCCAAAGTCAGACGCGAGCTGCGCTACTGGCTGCGACGGGTGCATGACGAGACGGGAGTCACCACCATCTTCGTCACGCACGACCAGGAGGAAGCGATGGATCTGGCAGATCGGGTCGCCATCCTCAACAGCGGAAAGATCGAACAGGTGGGCGCGCCGAATGATATCTACGCCTCGCCCGCCACCCCGTTTGTCTTTGACTTCCTAGGGGCCGCCAACGAAGCGCGGGGCCTCGTCAGCGATGGTGAGCTTCATCTGTATGACGCCAGGTTCCCGCTGGCCGACGCCGCGGCCGGCGAGGTGAAAGCCTTCTTTCGTCCGCACGAGGTCGAGATCAATCCTGCCGACGGCCGCGGCTTCCTGGCTGAGGTGGTCGGCGTTATCGCCAGAGGCCCGGCCACGCGGCTGGAGTGTATGCGCGGCGATCAGATGATGGAGATCGACTGGGCCCGCGGTCGTCTGCCAGACGGAGTGGCCCGAGGCGCTCAGATCCGTCTTGCGCCGGAGCGCTTCACCACTTTCCCGGCGGGGGGGTAGTCAGGAGAGGGCCGGCGCTCAGACGAAGACGCCGGCCGGCGCCATGTCAGGCCGCTCAACGAGGTCGGCGAGCGTGGTGCTCTCCAGCACCTCGGCCAATGCGTCTCGACCTTTGGCGAGCGCTCGTCGGATCTGGCAGTTCTCCACGTCGGGACAGTCGTCGCATGGCCGATAGCTGGTCACCGAGGCGCAGGGCAGCATGGCCAGCGGTCCATCGATGGCGCGGATGATATCGGCCAGATTGATCTCTCCCGGCGCGCGGGCGAGGCGATGGCCACCCTCACGACCGCGCTCGCTGACCGTGATCCTGGCGCGCTTGAGATCCAGCAGTATGGCTTCGAGGAACTTTCGTGGCAGATCATTGGCGAGCACAATCTCGCCCGTGTTCATCGCCTCCGGCGCCACCCGCGCCAGGCTCATGAGGGCGCGGATCGCGTAGAGCGCCTTCTTGGAGATCATCTATGTTCCGCCGCAACGGCCTGCCGTGAGGCCCGTTCGAAATTCCTAGTTCGAAGGGGTACATAGTAGCAAAGACGCCGTCCAGCCAGTCATCAGGCTGCGCCCGGCCGTCGCAGGCGGCCGGGCGCGTGGGGCTCAGAAGGGGATGTCCTCCCCGCTCACCGTAACCCGTTCCACGATGCGCTCGTGAGGAACGTAGTCCAGGACGGCGTAGTGTTGCGTAGCCCGATTGTCCCAGAGGACGACCGCGTTGGGGCTCCAGCGGAAGCGCACCTGATACTCCGGCGCCTTCACACGGTCGGTCAGATAGGCCAGCAACTCGCGGCTCTCGCCTTCTGAAATGCCGAGGATCCGCGTTGTGAAGACGTGATTTACGAACAGGTGCTTCTCACCCGTCTCCGGATGAGTGCGGACCACGGGGTGCGACTGCGGCGGATGTTCCGCCCGCAACTGAGCGCGCTTGGTCTCGTCCACCCGCCAGCCAAAGCTCTGGATGATGTCGTGCTCGGCCCGCAGACGCTCGATCCTCGTCTTCACCTCGGTGGGGAGATCGGCATAGACCGCCGCGGTGTCTGCGAAGATCGTGTCGCCGCCGGAGGGCGGCAGCTTTCGTGCCCGGAGAATGCCCGCGAAGGAGGGTTTCTCCCGGAAGGTGACATCGGTGTGCCACTTGTTGGCCGGTCGGGCGAGATGCCAGGTCTCTTCGGTGATCTTCAGGCCATCTGCGGCCTCGATATGCAAGATTTCCGGAAAGCCTGGAACGGTGGTGGTCACCGGATGGCCTTCCAGATCCCCGAAATAGCGCCCGAAGCGCACGTGGTCTTCGTGCGTGATGTCCTGGTCGTGGAAGAACAGCACCTTGTGGCGGTTTAGTGCGCCGCGGAGGACGGCCACGACATACGGATCCAGCGGGCGGGTCAGATCGACCCCGCCGACTTCGGCCCCCAGCAGGGGGCCGGCCGGGGTGAAGGTCAATCCGTTCTGGAATTCGGCGGCGGGTGCCGAAGGATGAACGATCGCATTCATCACGTTTCTCCTGATGCTGATGTCATTCCGCAGCCACGGCGGCGGCGGGCGGGGAAAGGGGGCGGCTGGGGCGGCCATCGGCGCCGACGGGCACGTCGCCTTCGAGGGTGACCCGACGCATGACGCGATGGCGGTCGCCATAGTCGTTCACGGCGTAGTGCTGGGTCGCGCGGTTGTCCCAGATGGCGACGTCGCCAGCCTGCCAGCGCCAGCGGACCGTATTCTCCAACCGGGTCACATGTTCCTGGAAGAGCTCCAGCAACCGCCGGGAGTCGCTGCTGGACAGGTCCACGAAGCTCTTCACGAATTGCCCGAGAAGAAGGTGTCGCTCGCCCGTGACCGGGTGGACCCGAACCACCGGATGTTCGGTCTCATAGACCGTCGAGGCGAAGACCTCCCGGTGACGGGCGACGTCGGCTTCGCGGACGTTGGATCGCGTGGCGGCATAGTCGTAGGCGTTGGTGTGGATGGCTCTGAGGCTGTTAGCGAGGAGTTTCAGTGGCTCGGGCAGAGCCTCGTAGGCCGCCGCTGTATTGGCCCAGACGGTGTCGCCGCCGGCGTCGGGCGAAACCACGGCGCGAAGGATCGAGGCCTTCGGATAGGCGGCGACGAAGGTGACGTCCGTGTGCCAGGCGTTGGCGCGCCCGCCGCGGCTCGAATCCAGCTCCAGCAGGTAGCTAGAGCCGTCGCGGACCGGCACGGTAGGATGCGGCACGGGCTTGCCCAAGCGGGCCGCGAACGCCTCCTGAGTTGCGTCGTCCAAGTGATGCTGGCCTCGGAAGAAGAGAACCTTGTGCTCGCTCAACGCAGCCTCGACGGCCTGAACGGAGGCGTCGTCCAGGTCGGGGGTGAGGTAGATATTGGCGATCTTGGCGCCGATGGCTCCGCCGACGGGGCGGATGGCCAGTTTGGGCAGGGTGTTGATGTCGCTCATGGGGGTTTCTCCTTTGGGTTCGAGGGTTATTCGGCAGGTTGAGCCACGGCGCGCAGCGCCAGGGCCTCGCGGATCTCGCTGTGGCGGGTCTCGTCGAGTGGGAAGCGCGCGATCAGCGCGGCCGAGGCGGCGTGGGCCATGGCCGGTCCGATGGCGAAGACAAGCTTCAATCCCAGCAGGGCTTCGAAGGTGTTCTCGGCACCCGGCCTGAAGCCCAAGGCGCCGACCAGCGGCAGGGCGACGCCGACGGCGACAGCGGTGGCGGCCTTGCCGGCCAGACTGAATGCGGAGAACAGCAGGCCGGCGCGGTCCTCGCCGGTCTCCAGTTTCTGCTTGTCGGCGATGTCCGAGACGATCGCCCGCAACATCAGATTTCCTGAGCCCTGGGCGAGCCCCTGGGCGATGGTCAGCCCCAGCAGCAGGGGCAGGGTCTCGGGCGTCACCAGGATCAGCAGCAGGTTGATGACCACCTGGGCCAGCTCGCCGGCGACGGCGGTGCGGTGCTTGCCCAGGCGGTAGCCGATCTTCAGCCAGATCGGACCAGCGAAGACGCCGAAGACGAACTGCAGCAGGAAGAGACCCGCCGCGAGATCAGGGCGGCCCATATAGGCTGAGACAAAGAAGACGAAGAGCGAGCTGCGGATAAGCTGTCCCAAGGTTACGGCGAAGTCCGAGGCGAGCACCTTGAGGATCAGCCGGTCGCGAAGGGCTGAGTGAAGCTGAGCCAGGACGGGGCGGCCGAGGGGCGTCGCCGGCGCCGGCGGTTCCCGGTTCAGCAGAAGTGCAGCCAAGAGCGTGGGCCCCAGCAGGACCAGGACGAAGCCGCCCATGGCCGCCAGCTTGGCCGCCCCGGAGGCCGTCGCGCCGTTGCGGGCGGCCAGGGCGTCTAGTCCCGCGGGCAGCACGAGGACGAGTAGCAGGCCAAGCGCGTGAGCGACCTGGATAAAGGTCTGGATGCGGCTACGTGCGTGATAGTGGCCGGCCAACTCACCCGCCCAGGCCAGCATGGGGATCTGCACCGCCGTCCAGCCGAGGTAGAGAATGCCGAGCCAGACGGCCAGCCACGCCGCGCCCGGGCTGACCCCGAAGGCGCCGGGCATGAAGATCGCCGCGATGGCCAAGGCGAAGATCGGAGCGCCCGCGGCGATCCACGGCTTTCGACGGCCAAAGCGGCTTCGGGTCCGATCCGACAGGACTCCGATCAGCGGATCACTTGCGGCGTCCCAGATGCGGCTGAGCATGAAGATCGCGCCAACCAAGCCAAGCCCGAGGCCCAGTTCCTGCGCATAGAAAGGCGGGAGATAGGCAGCCAGAGGCAGCCCGGCCGCCGCCATGGGCAGGCCCAGGGATGCGAAGGCGGCAATGCGCCAGGTGGGCGGTGAAGGGGCGGTGACGGGCATGTGAGCCTCCGCAGGGGCGAGGGCGCTGGGCCCCCGCCAGGTCAGAAGGGTTTGGCGGTAAGCGTCACGCCAAAGGTGCGCGGCTCGCCGAGGATGGCGATGTAGGGGGTTGATCCCCCGGCCTGTCCGAAGGCCGCGGCATAGCGCTCGTCGAACAGATTTCGCGCCCAGACCTGCACGGCGTAGCGGTCGCCCATCGTCCGATAGCCGAGGCCGATGTTGGTCAGGCCATAGGCGTCCTGGCGGCCATGGTCGGAGATCGCATGGGTGAAGGTGTCGCTGCGCCAGGTCTGGTTGCCGTAGGCGAACACCGTCCCACCACGGATCAAGGGCTGCTCGTAGCGGGCGCTGACCTGACCTGTGAAGCGTGGCGCGTTTGGCACGCGGGTGTCCGAAAGGTCCAGCGACCCCGGCCCACCCGGATAGGCGTATTCCTGCGGCACAGGGGCGCTGGGGTAGGAGACGTATCGCGCGTCGTTGAGGGCGGCGCTGAAGGACAGGTTGAGTTCCGGCGTCGCCTGGAGCTGCCCCTCCAGTTCGAGCCCCCGCATCCGCACCTTGCCCACATTGGCCAGATACGAGCGGCTGGTGGCGCCTCGGGTGTCCGACAGGGTCGCCTGATAGTCCTCAATGTCATTCCAGTAGAGGTTGCCGTTGAGGATCGCGCGGCCGTCCAGCCAGGTCGTCTTCAGGCCGAGTTCGAAGTCGGTGGATTTTTCAGGGTCGATGATCACCCGGTCGCCGGGCTTGGCCCCTAGATTGGCGGCGCCGGACTTCTCCCCGTAGCCGATCGAGGCATAGGCGAGGAGATCCTGACTGATCTTGTAGGACGGGTTGATCAGCCAGGACACGCTCCCGTCCTCGCTCTCCTCGGAAACGAGAAAGGGGGGGCTGGCGACCGCGACCCGATAGGATTGAAGGGGGGTGAGCGTTCCGGTCAGAGGGACGCCGCCAAAGGACGTCGCGGCATTTGACGCCGCCTTGCGCTCCTGTGTGTAGCGCGCGCCGAGGGTGAGGGCGGCACGCTCCGTCGGCCTCCAGGTCGCCTGGCCAAAAACCGCGCCGCTGAAGGTCTTGGCCTTGCCCAGTTGGCTCGCCTCGACTCCGTCGAGGATCAAGGCGGGCAGGGCGGGGCTCAGGAAGAAGGCGGTCGCGTCGGCGTAGAACAGCGTCCGGAAATTGCTGGTGACGTCCTGTCGCAACAGGAAGATGCCGGCCTGATAATCCAAGGCGCCGCCGCTCGCGGAGGCGAGCCTTAACTCCTGAGAATACTGATCGACATCGACATCATAGCCGGCGTGGAAAATGGGAAACGGTGAATTGTCCCCGTCATTGCGGGGGCGGAAATAGAGCTTCCGCCACGCCGTGATGGAGGTGATCGTGTGCTCGCCCAACCGCCAGTCGGCTTGGTTGGAGAGCCCTGTGGTCCGCGAGACCAGCTCTTCCTGGGTGTCGAGGTTGGCGTCTTCCAGATCGTAGCTGGGACTGTAGCCGAAGGCCGACTGGAGCCTGCGCGCCCAACCGTTGCGCGGCGCCCCGTTCACATAGGTGAGGGGATCGCCCACCGGCGGATAGAAGTTGTTGAACTCGCGGGTGGCGTATTGTTCGGCGATCAGACGGTTGGAAAGGGCGCCGCCCTCGTAAAGCAGTTGGCCCCGCACAGCCCAGCGGCCGGTGTCGAGATAGCCGTCGCCCGTCGGCCTGTTGGTGATCCAGCCGTCTGAGGTGTCGCCATAGAGGGTCAGTCGGCCGGCAGCTTGGTCGCTCAGTGGCCCAGACAGGTTCGCGCGCAGCTGATAGCGCTGATGGTTGGCGATCGTGGCCGAAACCGTGGCTTCCGGCGTGAAGCTCGGGCGTTGCGTCGTGACGATCACCGCCCCGATCGTGGTGTTCTTACCGAGCAGCGTCCCCTGGGGCCCGCGGGCCACTTCAACGCTCGCGAGATCGACGAAGTCGAGCCAGCTGAAGCCAGGGTGCGTGAAGAAGACATTGTCGACGATGAGGCCGACGCCGGCCTCCGAACCATCGCTGTTGGCGTTGCCGCCGACCCCGCGGATGGTCAAGGTTGAGACGCGGGTATTTTGCTGCAGGGCGTTGAAGTTGGAGATTTTGGCGGAGTAGTCCGCCACACGATCCAGGCGTTCAAGCGTCAGAACCTGGCCTGCCACCGCAGAGACGCTGATCGGCGTATCCTGCAAGCGCTCTTCGCGCCGCCGCGCGGTAATGACCACCTCCTGAAGTTCGATCTGCCGCAGGGAGGCGCTTGGCTCCACCCCGGTGGCTTGGAGCGCGGCCGCCGTGACCGCGGTGGCTGTTAATGTGCTGATCAAACTCACTGGAAACCCCGTTTTCATCCCGAACGGCTCTCGCCGCACGGAAAGAATATAAATTCTACGGGAATAGTAGAATCATATTTTCTCGGGGTCTTTTGAGCGGGGCTCACACGGGCAGGTCGCTGCCGCTGTGCGCGACGTACTCGCCACCCACATCCTCAAAAAAGCCGGCTCATACGAACAAGCGAGCTACGCGATCCAAGACACACCAGACATGGTCGCCAAGCACTACGGACGCTTCTTGCCCCAGGATAAGGCGGCGATGGCTGCCAAAATTCTCAGCCAGGTGTGAGAGGCGGCATGACATTGGAGCCGCAGCACTCCATCCGGATTAGGAATGATCTCGGGAGCTGGATTGGAGCGCTTAGATGAAGGTCTTTCTTAGCTCGCTTATCGCTGGGTTCTCTGACATGCGCGGAGCCGGCAAAGCGGCAATCGAAACGCTTCGCCATCGACCCATCATGGCCGAGGATTTCGGCGCACAGCCAAACTCCCCTCAGGTGGCCTGCTTACAGGGATTGAGAGACTCCGACGTGGTCGTGCTGGTGCTCGGGGAGGAATACGGCGCCGTGCAGCCAACCTCGGGGTTGTCCGCGACACATGAAGAATACCGGGAGGCCTGCGGAAGGAAGCCGGTCATCGCCTTCGTCCAAGAAGGGATTGCACCCGGCGAACAGCAGGCGGCGTTCATTGCTGAGGTCCAGGGATGGGAAGGCGGTCTGTTCCGTGGAAGTTTCCGCGACGCTGGCGCCTTGCAGATCGGGATCACCCGCGCCCTTCATGATTTCGAGCTGGCCAACGCCGTCGGACCTCTGGACCCGCAAGCACTGATCGCGAAGGCGATCGCAATGGTACCGGGGGAGCGCCGTAACAGCTACTCCGAGGCTACGACGCTAAGCGTCGCCGTTGTCGGTGGACCGTTACAATCGATCCTGCGGCCCGTCGAAATCGAGTCCCCTGATTTCGTTGACGCGATCCACCAAAGCGCGATGTTCGGCGAGAGCCGCTTCTTCGATCGGGCGAAAGGGGTGACGTCCACGATCGAAGAAGCGGCTCTCGTCGTAATGCAGGAACGCGGCGCCGCCGTTTTGGTGGATGAGCAAGGTTCTATTGGGATCCGGGTTCCGGCGGCGTCCTCCTCGGAAGATCAATGGGGGCGGGGAGGATTAACCGTGATCCTCGAAGAAAACATTCACGCGGCCATCGGGACCGCGATGTCCTACAGCGGCTCGCTTCTGGAGCGCATCGACCCAACGCAGCGGATGACGCATGTTGGTATCGCAGCTCGCATCGAGGGCGCCGAGCACCTCTCGTGGCGTACTCAGGCCGAGCATGCTGCCAGCCCCAATTCCGTGTCGATGGCTATGAACTATGGTGATGATCGACCGCCGGTCTCGCTCAGCCGTCCGCGCGCTGCGCTGCGCCTGGATCACGCCCGGCTCATAGACGACATCCTCGTGCCGCTCAGGCGCCAGCGTCAGGCGCGCTAATCGCAAGGGTGTTCTGACAAGGCGAAGCTCTCCCTGTTATGAGGCGACCCGATCGCTGTTCGCCTGGACTGATTTCCCTGTTCCACGGCCGGCGAATTTCGGATGCTCAAGAGCTGGGAGCCGAAAAGTGAAGCATTCTCCGGGCCTTATCTCAGAGTAGAGCGGCGCGGGCGTAGTTGGAGGCGCGGCCGAAATGAAGAAACAGGGAAAAGCTGAGAATTCTGCTCCTCGCACTGCGTCCACCGCCACCCTGCTTGGCGTTCGTCGCTCTTCCGAAACCTGACGCTTCGCGACGGCGTGAGTGGCCGCGTCGATTTCATCCGGACCAAGCTGATCCCCCTGGCTTAGGAGGGCGTGTCGGAGACTTACCTGTCCTCCGACGACCGCGACCTCGCGGCCGGCGCGGCCGTCGCCACCCAGCCGCGGAATGAGAAGGCGGCGTAGAAGAGCGTCACCTCGATAAATCCCGCCTCCCGGAGCAGCCGCTCTTCGTCTGCGCACGAGCTGAGCGGCAGCCGCTCCGCCATCGCCTTGGCCGAGGCTCTGGCCTTCTCCCAGTCGAGCGCGCCGCGGTTGGCGAAGGCGGCTGAGCGCGCCAGCCAGCGTTCGGCGTCGCCGCCTGGCGCAGCGTGATGGGCGACGATCAGGCGGCCGCCCGGCTTCAGGCGATCGTGGATGGCCGCCAGGGTCCGCCGCCGCTCGGCCGCCTCAAGAAAATGAAGGGTGAGCAGACAGGTCGCCCCATCAAAGGGGCCCGGAGGCGCATCTTCCGCCACGCCCTCCACCCAAGTGATCCGGTCGCCGAAGGGCTGGATGTGGCGACGGGCGAGGTCCAGCATGGCGCGGGATGGATCGACGCCGGTGAAGGTCCAGTCGCGCCGGACCTCCGCCATCGCCTTCAGTTCCAGGCCTCCGCCGGCGCCGATCACGAGAATGTCGGCGGCGTCCGGCCCCTGTTCGCTGAGGAGCAGCATCGCCATGCGATGGAGGTCAGCCAGGCCGGGGACCTTGAGGGGCGTATCGTCGGCATAGGTCGAGACCAGGGCCGGGTCGGCGAAGGGGCTTTGGCTTTTCGTCATGGCGCGCCACATTTCATGTATCTTCAATAGATACGAAATGGGCCGCCCGGGTCAAGGCGGGCGATCCTTGGCCCAGGCCTCAGGCGCCAGCCATCTCGCGCAGGTCAAGCTCGGCGGCGATGTAGCCGAAGGCGAAGCGGCTGCGGCCCTGCAGAATCTGCTCGAACACCGCCCGGGCGCGGTCGGTCTCGCCATTGTAGAGATACCAATTGCCGACGCCGTAGCCCTGGGTGGCGTAGATGGTCTCCAGGTCGTGGATCACCTGGGACCCCTTGTCGGGGCTCAGCAGGTCCTCGGGCGCGAGCTCGCCGTGGTACATCCGCAGGCGCCGATAATAGGACGGCCCCTCGACGAAGGCCTCATCGGCCAACCCTTCGGGAATGGCCGCCAGCACCGCCTCGGCGGCGGCCTCGTCGCCCCTGCGGCGCAGGGTCACGTAGAGCCAGTCATTGCAGGCGGTCAGCCCGTCATAGTCGTCCTGGCGCACCCAGTTGAGGCACTGGCGATAGGCGGCCTCGGCCTCGTCCCACTCCCGCAGCAGATAGTGGGCGAGCGCCAGGTGGTACCAGGTGTTGAACTGGATGCTGGTGGGCGGCACGGGCAACTCGTTGTCCGGCCCGTCGGGTTCGATCCATTCGGCCATGCCCTCGATCAGCTCTGCGGCCCGGACCAGGTCGGCCTTGCCCTCAGCGAACCGCCGCGTCGACAGATAGCGATGGCCCCGCTGGCGGAGCAGTTCGAAGGAGTCGGGAAACCGCTCCAGGCCCTCGCTGAACACCGCGATGGCCTCCTCGATCCGGTAGCGGAACCCCAGCACCCGCCCATACCAGACGGTGTTGGCCAGGGAGGGATCGGCCTCATAACGGGCCTGGGCGCGCTCAAGGGTGCGGCGGGATCGGTCTCGGATGCTGTCTTGGCTCATGGAGACAGTAGGGCGGCCAATCTGCGCCTTGGCAAGCTGGGCAGCTTGACCGGCAGCTCATTCCACTATGGGCGTATCGGTCGTGGTCCTGTCATCGAGGGAGCCGGACCAACCTATGTTCCTAAAGCGAGGATCGGCGTTCAACGCCGAGTTCAGCTGTGTCAAAAACGAGGGGAAATTCTTACTTCTAAAAAGTCCGAACGCTTCCTTGGCGTGGAGATGGCATTCGTTCTCAAATACACGGGCGATAAAAAGCTCATACGTGTATCGACGGTCCCTTACGTTAAGCCGCCAACCATGATCGTCCTGAATAGGCTCTGAGGCCTCATATCCGAGCGGCCTCAGGATTATCGCCCAGGCTTCGGCAATGTTCTGGCCGGCCGGCACAATCTCCTCGAAATCAACACTCTCGTCGCCCTCGACGCCATCATAGGGCAGTTCCGTTTCGAACTCTGCAAACGGCCTGATCTTCACCGAACGTCCTCCTCGCCTTGACCTGACTCTATAGTCGATCCCGCCGCCGCGCTAAGTCCGCCCACCCGCGCCTTTAGGGGTTCCGGAGTTCCGTACCAGATGCGGCCAAGGGCTCCATGCCGCTTCAAACCAAGCTTCTTCCCGCTCCAACCGCTGTTGAGCAGCTTCGTCCCATGGAAGTGAGGGTCAACCTGAAAATGGCGCTCATAGAAGTCCCCCCGCGTTATGCCGATGGGTCTCAGGATATTGAATTCGCTCTCGGAAAATATCTTGGGGAGCCCCCACCGCCGTGCGACGGCGTGGTGGCCCATGTTTTGCTTTGGGTATGGCTTCGCCAAGTGGGCGGCCTGGGCTTTCGTGAACCCCTGCGCCAGATACTTCTCGACAGGGGAAGCTCTAACCGCCCCAAAGACCTTGGTGCTTTTGGCAAGCGGGCCGCCAAAAGCGAGCGAACCCACGTCGAAAGCTAGCTCGCCCTGGTTCATTCCAATGTCGAGCCGACGTTGGAGTTCTCCTTTGAACGTCGGCGCCACGGGCGTCGCACTCGGATCCAAATCCAATCGCATCTGATGGCCGAAGCTCCGAGCATCCTCGATCAATACCCGCGGATTCCTGGCTCCCTCCACGACGTACTCAAGGCCCCGCTCCACGGCGCTGCCAAATTGCTCGCCTGCAGTCTCACCGGCAGGGCTCAATAATCTATCCAGTACAGGGTTCTGAACCCGGGCAACGAACAAGGCGGCGTCGGCTAATCCTTCAATTGCCTTAGCGCCACCTCGCAGGAGGCCGATCGGAATGGCGCCTTGTTGTACCAGATGACCCGCCAGCGCTTTCGCGGTGGGGTTGCCATCCAGATTAGCCTCTATGCGGGACAGAACAGACTGGGCCGTGGGCCGTGGCGACCCGCCGGACTGCTGCCGTCGCACGGCCGGCTGAGTGGCTTGAGCGAGTTGCGCCTGGACGTGGGCAGCCTCCTTTTGCAACCGAGCGGTCGCCTCTGCCGCGTTCTGCTGAGTACGACGGAACGCCCGCTCGGCGGCCGCTTGAGCCTCCCTGCGCGTGCGGGCGATCTCCCGCCTGGCTTGATCGCTCAATGCGTCGATTGTCCTGAGCACGCCATCGCGCGCCAGCTGAAATCTGACCATGTCGCCCCACTAATTCGTTGAACGCCAAGAGCGCGCCGCTCGGCCCGCCACCACCACTTCGTGACTTTCTCATGAGGCACGTGTTGCGTAAAGAACAAAAAGTGAACAAAGGGGTTGGGTCAGCTCGGGCGGAAGTCCCCGCCCCTAACCCCCGGCCAACGCCCCTGCGACCGCCGGGGCCAGGCGCTGGGCGATGATCTTTACGCCGGCCGCATTGGGGTGGATGCCGTCGTCCTGGTTCAGGGCGGGGTCGAGGGCGACGCCGTCCAGCAGGAAGGGATAGAGGGGGATGTCGTAGGTCCGGGCGAGCTCTGTGAACACAGCGGCGAAGTCGGTCGCGTAGGCGCCATAGCTGGGCGGCGCCTGCATGCCGGCCAGCAGGACCGAGATGTTGCGGGCCTGGAGTCCGGTGATGATGGCCTCCAGATTTGCGCGCATCCGCGCCGGCTCGATCCCCTGCAAAAGATCGTTGCCGCCCACGGCCACGACGCACAGGTCGGTGTCGTTCTGGATGCTGAAGCCCAGCCGGGCCAGGGCGCCGGCGGTGGTGTCGCCCGACACGCCAGCGGCCCGCACCCGCACCGGCGTTCCGGCCGCCGCCAGGGCCGCCTCCAGCTGGGCGGGCAGGGCTTCGCTCGCCGGCAGGCCATAGCCCGCGGTGATGGAGTCCCCGAGAATGGCGACCACGGGTAGGTCCGCGCTGGCCCCGGGTGGGGGCGGCGGCTCGCCTGCGGGCGCGTCCTGCGGGGCGGGCGGATTAGTCTCGCGCCCGCACGACGCGGCGCCAAGCGCCAGGGCGCCCAGCAGGAGGGTTCGACGGGAGAGCAAGGTTCGGCGTGCGGTCATGGCTGTGGTCCCCCATATAGGTCGGCCGGGCGGGCAGGAAACGCTTAAGCCCGCCATCGGGAGCCTCATGACCGAAAACCCGCCTGCGCCGCCGCCGCTCACCCTCTCGGCCCTGACGCTCAGCCTGCCCTCCGCGGCGGGTCCGGTGAAGATTCTCCGGGGCGTGGACCTTACGGTTTCCCCGGGCGAGACCGTGGCCATCATCGGCCCGTCGGGCTCGGGCAAGTCGTCGCTGATTTCGGTGGCCGCGGGGCTGGAAACGCCTACCAGCGGAACCGTGCGCCTGTTCGGTCAGGATCTCGGCGCCCTGGACGAGGACGGCCGCGCCCGCCTGCGTCGCGGCCGGGTGGGGCTGGTCTTCCAGAGCTTCCACCTGCTGCCCAACATGACCGCCCGGGAGAATGTCGCCGCCCCCCTGGAGCTGGCCGGGCGGCGCGACGCCATGGCCGAAGCTGACGCCTGGCTCGGCCGGGTGGGACTGGCGGCGCGGCTGACCCACTATCCGCACCAGCTGTCCGGCGGAGAGCAGCAGCGCGTGGCGCTGGCTCGCGCGCTCGCCGTGCGGCCCGAGCTCCTGTTCGCCGACGAGCCCACCGGCAATCTGGACGGGGCCAACGGCGCCATGGTCGCCGATCTGATGTTTGACCTGCTGGCGCAGGCCGAGGCGGCGCTGGTGCTGGTCACCCATGACGAGACCCTGGCCGCCCGCGCCGACCGCATCGTGCGTATGGCCGACGGCCTGGTTGTCCCTGTGGGCGACGAGGCCCACGCGTGAGGCTCGCCCTACGGTTCGCCGGGCGGGAGCTGAGGAGCGGGGTCGCGGGGTTCCGCATCTTCCTCGCCTGCCTGGCCCTGGGGGTGGCGGCCATCGCGGCGGCCGGCTCCACGGCCGAGGCCTTCCGCCAGGGGCTGGCCAGCCAGTCTCGGGAAATCCTGGGCGGCGATGTGGTGTTCAGCGTCGATCAACGCCGCTTCACCGACGAGGAGCGCGCCGCCTTCGCCGACCTGGGCCCCAGCGTCTATTCCGTCCGCGCCAACGCCATGGCGCAGACGCCTGGCGGCGAGCGGCGGCTGGTGGACGTGCGCGGGGTGGCCGAGGGCTATCCCCTGGTGGGCGCGGTTCAGCTGGAGGGCGCCGCCAGCCTGGAGGCGGCCCTGGCCCCGACGGACGGCGTGGCCGGGGCGGCGGTGGAGCAGGCCCTGCTCGACCGGCTGGACCTGACCCTCGGCGACACCTTCACCGTCGGCCAGACGACTCTGCGGGTCGGCGCGGTGCTGATCTCCGAGCCGGACCGGATCGGCCGCGGCTTTGCGCTGGGCCCTCGGGTGCTGACCGATGTCGGGACGGTGGAGGCCGCAGGCCTGCTGGGCGCCGGCGGCCTGTTCGGCGAGGCGGTGCGGGTCGTTCTGCCCGCGAGCGCCGACCCCAAGGCGGCGATCGAGGATGTGCGTGAAGCCTTTCCCGATGCGGTGTTCGAGGCCCGCGACCGATCCGAGGCCGCCGCCGGCGCCGGACGGCTGATCGACCAGCTGGAATACTTCCTGGGCTTTATCGGCCTGGCCTCCCTGGTGGCCGGCGGCCTGGGCGTCGGCGGGGCGGTCTCGTCCTATCTGGAGGGTCGCAAGGCCTCCATCGCCACGCTCAAGGCCCTGGGCGCCGAAGGGACCCTGATCCGCGACATCTATCTGATCCAGATCGGCGTGCTGGCCCTGCTGGGCGTGGCCATCGGTCTGGTGATCGGCGCGGTGACGCCGCTGGTGATCGGCGCGCTCGCCGCCGACCAACTTCCGATCCCGGCCCTGTTCGCCGTCTATCCGCAGCCCCTGATCCGCGCCGGCGCCTTTGGGCTCCTGGCCGCGAGCGCCTTTTCCCTCTGGCCCCTGGCGCAGGCCCGGACCACGCCGCCCTCGTCCCTGTTCCGCAAGGAGATGGCGGGCCGCCCGACGCTTGGGCTGGAGACCGTGCTGGCGGTCGCCGCCGCCCTTGGCCTGGCGGGCCTCGCCATCCTCACCGCGCCCAGCCGCTGGGCGGCCGCGGGTCTGATCGGTGGGGCGGCGGGCGCCTTCCTGGCGCTGAGCCTGCTGGGCTTGGCCGCAGCCTGGGGCGCAGGCCGCGTACGCCGCCTGGCACGGGGCGCGGTCCGCCTGGGCCTCGCCAATCTGGCCGGCCCCCGCTCGGCCGCCCGCACCGCGACACCCGCCATCGGCCTCGGCGTCGCCCTGCTCTCAGCCATCGTGCTGATCCAGTCGAGCCTGCTGGCCCAGGTGAGCGAGGTGGCGCCCCGCACCGCGCCCTCGCTGGTCTTCACCGAAATCCCCCCCGACCGGGCAGACGCCTTCGACGCGGTGATCGAACAGGCCCTGAACGACCCCGGCCCCGACCGCTACGTACGCCTGCCCCTGATCACCGGCCGCATCACCCGCCTGAAAGGCCAGCCGGTGGACATCGAGACCATCGACCGCGGCGAACGCTGGGCTTTTGACGAGGACCTGACCATGTCGGCCCTCGACGGCCCGCCAGAGGTGTCCGAGGTCACCGCCGGCGCCTGGTGGCCCGCGGGCTATGCCGGCCCGCCCCTGGTGGCCTTCGAGCAGGACGCCGCTCGCGGCGCAGGGCTCAAGGTCGGCGACACCGTCACCCTCCAGGTCCTGGGCCGCGAGATCGACGCCCAGATCGCGGTGTTGCGGAAGGTGGACTGGGGCGGCTTCGGCGCCAACTTCGCCGTCATCCTGAACTCAGGCGCCATCGAGGGCGCCAAGCCCCGCCACGTGGCCATCGCCATGGCCAGCCGCGCCGAAGAGGCCGCCGTCACCCAAGGCCTCGCCGCCGCGTTCTCAGGGGTCAATGTGATCAGCATTCGCGACCAGCTGGAGCAGGCCGCCACCCTGTTCGACCGCTTGGCGCTCGCCATCCGCGGGGCCGCCGCCGTGGCCGGCGCGGCCGGCGTCCTGGTGCTGGTGGGCGCCATCGCCGCTGGCGCCCGCTTCCGCGCCCGGGAGGCGGCGACTTTGAAAGTTCTGGGCGGAACCCGAGCCCAGATCGTCACCGCCTATCTGGTGGAATACGGCCTGGTGGGCGTGATCGCAGGCCTGGCCGGCGCTGCCCTCGGCGCGGCCGGCGCCTGGCCGGTGGTGACGCAGGTCTTCAACGCGACCTGGAGCATCGACTGGCCGGTGATCCTCGGCATCCTCGGCGGCACGACGGCGCTCGGCGTCATCGGCGGCGCCTTCGCCGCCTTCGCCGCCCTCTCGCGCCGCCCCGCTGCTGTCCTGCGCGAGGCGGGTTAGGCTTGGCGCCTAAGACCGGTTCGAACGCAGGCGCATGCGCTCGGCCGGAGCGTCTAGTTTGCGAAGATGGGGATGATGAGCCGGAAGGCGGCGACGATGACCGTGTCGGCGGCGCGATCGCCCCCTGGATATCTGATGATCTGCAGATCCGGTTGAAGGGTGAATCGGCCGACCGTGTCTGAATAGGTGATCTCCAGACCGTCCTCCCGCGTCGCCGGGTCCATCCCGGCGTCCCAGGCGTTGAGGCGCGCCTTGTCGGACAGCAGGCCTTGGTGGACGCCCACGGAGAAGGCGCTGTCGGGGCGGGCGGCGAAGGGGCGCAGGACCAGCAGTCCCGCCTGCCAGCCGCCCTTGAAGTCGCTCGTATCGCCGTCCGACAGGCCAGACCGGACGAAGGCCGACGTCACGCTGTGCGCGCCCCGGTGGATATCGGCTTCGCCCAGGACATAGACGCCCTGGGACGTGGCCAGGCGTGGATCCCCCGTTGGTCCGAACGCGCGAATATCCTCCTGCTTTTTGTCATAGCGCCAGGCGCCGAGCGCCAGCCGGGCGGGGCCGGTCCAGCCTCCCTCGGCCAGCCAGAGCACGCCGTCGTCGAAGCCGGTGTCCACCCCGTCGGGATCACCGAAGGTGCTGGCCCTGGCGTTCACGGCTGCGGCCTGAACATGGAGGCCGTCCGGGTCGCCGATCCGGACTCGTGTCGCCAAGGCGGTCGAGGGAAAGATGGAGGGACCGTTGCGCCCTGTGGCGGCGAATTCGGAGCCGATGCCGAAGGCCGGGGCGATGAGCAGGCCGGACGCCTCCGTCGCATAGAACTCGCTGTTCACGTCATAGAGCCCGGCCAGGACCGAGGCGTGGCCGTCGGCGAAACTCTGCTCGATCCAGGCCTCGAAAAGCCTCACGCCGGGGTCGGCGACCTCGATATTGTCAACGCCCTGCAGGGTCCCTGCCAGATCATTGGGGCGGCCGCCGCCATTCGCCAGGATGGCCACATGAACTCGGGCGTCCCGCCACCCCGCGATCCGAGCCAGATCGCCGTCCACGACGACGTCGAGATTGTCCAGGTAGCGACCGGCCTGGCTGGCCGCGCCGTCCACAACCCCCGTCACGTCCGCCGTATAGACGATGCTGCTGCGCCAGGCGGGCTCCGATTGGGCCGCTGCGGCTCCGGCCCAGCAAGCCGAAAGCGCCAGGGCCGCCAACATCGCCGCCGTTGCGGCTTTTGTCTTGGCTGACGTCATCGAATGTCCCCCATGTATTGTGAAGGGAACGATACCGATAGGCGCTGAAGTTGCAGTTAAGGTCCAGTCATTGACCTGCGACACAGTGTCCATGTTCAGGTTAGATGGGACGCCACGTCTGCGCGATCTACGGTTGAAAACCGGCTGAGAATAATAATCAATAAAGCGGCGTTCCACGCGGTCCGGGCGGGAGTCCTGTCCTCTGGTGAATTGAACGTAGTTGAGGTCTTCGGGTTCATATAGAGTACACCCTAAGCGGGTGTTCCTGGTCGATCCTCGGCGCGAGGTTTCAGGCGAAGTCTTTCTTAACCATGGTCGCGGTACCTTTTGGCGTCTCTAGGGGGATTGCGCGTGCTGAAAACTATTCGGTCGAAAGTGGTCGTCGCCGGGCTTGCCGTTCTGGTGTTGAGCGGCGCCAATTCCGGCCTGGGCCTCTGGACCACGACGGACCTCACCGACGCCCTGGGCGGGTCGAGCCGATCGGCTGAAATCCTGCGCAATCACATGCAGGCCGATATGATGCACGACGCGCTGCGGGCCGATGTGCTCTCGGCCATTCTCGCGGGCGACCCGTCGGCGGGCGTCGATCTCGACAGTGTCAGCGCCGAAACCGCCGAACACGTCGGCTCCTTCAAGCAGGCCATGGCCGCCAACCGGAGCCTGGCCAGCGACGGCCGCATCCGCGAATCCCTCGATGCGGTGGAACAGCCATTGGAGGCCTACATCCTTTCGGCGCAGCAGATTGTTGCGCTCGCCGCCCAGGACCCGGAGGCCGCCCGCGCCGCGCTAGGGTCCTTCAAGCAGTCCTTCACCGACCTCGAAGGCCGGATGGAGGCGGTGTCCGACGATATCGAAACCTCGGCCGCCGAGGAGAAGGCGCGCGCCGATCAGGGCGCCCGCCTGTCGCGGACCTTGATGATCGGCGCCCTCGTGTTCAGCCTTCTGTTCAGCCTGGGTCTCATCGCTGCTTCGCTTGGCATCATCGTCCGGCCGATCCGCACGCTGGCCAGCGAGATGCGCGCCCTGGCCTCGGGGCGAACCGATGTCGATCTGACCAGCGCCCACCGTCACGACGAGATCGGGACCGTGGGAAAGGCGGTGGGGGACCTGCAGACCCTGCTCGCCGAACGGGCCCGCGAAGAGGCCGCGGAGGCCGAGCGGCGGCGCGACGACGACGATGCGCGGCGCGCCAAGTCTCAGGAAGCCGCAGACATCGCCGCGCGGGAGCAGGCCATCGTCGTCGGCGCCCTCGCCGAGGGGCTGGACCACCTGACCCGGGGCGATCTGACCTACAGCCTGACCCAGGCCTTCCCCGGCGAGTATGAGAAGCTGAAGGACGACTTCAACACCGCCATCGGCCAGTTGAGGGAAACCATCACCACGGTGGTGGCCAATGTCTCGAACATCCGCTCCGGCTCCGGCGAGATCAGCCAGGCGGCCGATGACCTGTCGCGTCGCACCGAGCAGCAGGCCGCCAGCCTGGAAGAGACCGCCGCGGCGCTGGATGAGATCACCGCCACGGTCAACCGCACGGCCTCAGGCGCCCGCCAGGCCGCAGATACGGTTCAGGCGGCCAAGAGCGACGCCGAGACCGGCGGCCAGGTCGTCCGCGACGCGGTGGACGCCATGGGCGCGATCGAGAAGTCGGCTCAGGAGATCAGTCAGATCATCGGCGTGATCGACGAAATCGCCTTCCAGACCAACCTGCTGGCCCTGAACGCCGGGGTCGAGGCCGCGCGGGCGGGCGACGCCGGCCGCGGCTTTGCGGTGGTGGCCCAGGAGGTGCGGGCCCTGGCCCAGCGTTCGGCCGACGCGGCCAAGGAGATCAAACAGCTGATCTCGTCCTCGACCAACCAGGTCAACACCGGCGTCAAGCTGGTCGACCAGACCGGTGAGGCCCTGCAGCGGATCGTCGTCCAGGTGGCCGAGATCGATCACCTGGTGTCGGAGATCGCCACCTCGGCCCAGGAGCAGGCCACTGGCCTTCAGGAGGTCAATACGGCGGTCAACCAGATGGATCAGGTCACACAGCAGAACGCGGCCATGGTCGAGCAGTCGACCGCCGCATCGCACGCCCTGTCGCAGGAGGCCCAGACCCTGGCGTCCTCGGTGTCACGTTTTCAGATTGGCGCGGGCCACCCGATCGACCAGGCGACGAAATCCCTGCCGCAGACGCGGTCAGGACCGGTCGCAGCCCTGCGCACCGTTGGGCGTGGCGGGGCTGCGCCCAAGCCGGCCTCGAGCCGGCCAGACGAGTCCTGGGAAGAATTCTAAGCCGCGCGCCAGTCGCCATCCTGGCCCCGCCCTGAGGGACGCGGCCAGGCGGTCGAGGTCTTACGGCCGATAGAGCGCGCACAGCTTGTTGCCGTCGGGATCGCGCACATAGGACAGGTGCAGCGCCCCCATGCCGCCATCGCGCAGGCCCGGCGGGTCCTCGATGGAGACCCCGCCATGGGCCACGGCCACGTCGTGGAAGGTCTTCACCTGTTCGGCTGAGTCGCACTTGAAGCCGATGGTGCCGCCATTGCCGAAGCTGGCCGGCTCGCCATTGATCGGCTCGCTGACGCAGAAGACCGAGCCATTGTGGATGTAGAACAGCCGCTTGTGCCCGGTGGGCGCGGCGTTCTCCATCGGCTGACCGGCGCCCAACGTCGCCAGCACGGCGTCATAGAAGGCCTTGGACCGCGCGATATCGTTCGATCCGACCATGATGTGATTGAACACGTGTTTCCCCTAACGTCTGCCGTTGTCCGGCGACGTTAGGGGCATGGAACGGGTTGCGTCTACGGGGCTCAGCGCCGGACGCGGGCGGTGGTTTCCAGCTGGCCGATCCGCCGGTCCAGATAGGCGCGTTCCTCGGCCGTCGCGCTCACACGCTCATAGGCCGCGGCGAGGCGGTTCAGGTCCTCATGCTCGACGCGGAGCTGGGCCTGGGCGCTGGCCGACAATCCGGAACTGGGCAGGGCGCGCAGGATGGTGTCGAGGCGCGCGCGCGGCGTCTGAACGGCGCCGTTCCCATAGCTGACATCGCCCACGCGGGCGTCCAGCTGGTCGAGGCGGGCCTCCAGGTCGGCCCTTTCATTGGCCGTAAGCTGGCCGTCGCGCAGATAGCCCTGCTCGATCTGGACCAGCTGGGCATAGTCGGACTTCAGGCGGGTCCCCTCGGTGCGGGGCAGGCGTCGCGCGGCGACGGCGGTGTCCACACGGCGGTCGAACGCCGTGCGACCGTCGGCCACCATGGCCGTGTTGTAGCCGCCATCGGTGTACTGACCATTGGTCAGGGCCTGGGTGAGGGCGCCATAGCGTTCGGCGAGTTCGGCCTGCTCCTGGGGCGTGAAGCGCCGGTCGGCGCCGTAGCGGGTCTCAAGCTCGACCAGGGCGGCGTAGTCACGCTTCAGGCGCAGGCCCGTGTCCTGGTCCAGGGCGCGGGCGCGGATGTCGGCGTCCACGCGGGTGTTGAACTGGCTCTGTTGCGTCCGCAGCGGGGTTTGCCCCACGGCCCATTGCGACTCGACCGAAGTGGTGACGCCGAGGCGGTCACCAAACAGGGCGCCCAGGATCGCGCCGATGCGCTCCTGCTGCTGGGTCGAGCCCTGGGAACTGGTTTGCGCCAGCGCCGCAGGCGCCACGGTCAGGGATAGGGCGAGGGTGGCGGCGGACAGGGTCCGAATCGAGGGCATCAAGCGCTCCTGGGAATAAGCTTCACCTCTAGAACGGCTGCGCCGTCTGGAAGTTGCCTGGGCGCCTTCGGTTCTCAGGTGGACGTGGACGTCCTCAGGCCTTCGGCGGCTTGAGCTGCGCCGTCAGGGTGAGAGACCGCAGCGTCGTCCGTCCGTAGCCGGCCGATCGCGTCCAGCCTTCCACCGCCTCCGCCCCGGCGTCCCCAAGGCTGAGCCACGGGTCGAACAGGGCGTCTTCCGGCGTCAGACGCAGGAAGTCCTTGGGCTGGATGTGGCGGGTGGCGACGCCGGCGAGAAAGCCGGTCAGATCGCAGTCCAGGGTCTCCATATTTAGCTTAGCGCCGCACCTACCCTTGGGCGGCCGGCTGGCTTTTGCGTGCGTCTTGACCATAGTGAAGGCAAGCTAGGTCGTGCCTCGCTTGGCGCGGCGGCTATGATCCAGCGGCATGGGGGGAAGAGCCGTGAGCGGTATCATGACAAGCCTCCGCCGATGGTTCGGCCGGGGCGCATCGGGGGGCGGCGCCGCCGAGGCGTTCGACGGCGGTCAGCTGCTCCAAGAGGCTGGCTATGAGCCCAGTCCGGGACAGCCCATCGGCCCAGACTGGTCGTATGTGGACTCACCGGAGAAGGCCAAGGCGCTGGTGGAGGAGGGCGTGCTGGTCGAGCTCCTGCTGCTGCCGGAAGAGTTCGGCGGCCCCCGCGTGCCGGAGAACATCGTCTATGTTCCGCCCTTCGTGGAGGAGATGAAGCACCGCACCGACATGAACATCATCCGCCCCTTGATCCTGGATGGCATGGCCACTGAATACACCGCCACCCCTGAGCATGTCGGACCCTGCATGGTGCCAATCGCCATCAGGCTGGAGGCCACAGAGCCCGGCCAGTTCGCCTGCAATCTGGCCATCTGGGGCGAGGCGCTCCGCCGGGGCTGAGCCGAGGTCCAGGCTTTAGGTGACGTGAAAGTCCACGCCGACCAGCTGCGCGCCCAGGCGCCGGGCGACCCGCTGGGACGCCAGGTTGTCCCATGAGGTGCTGTAGAAGGGCGTCGCGCCACAGGCGCGAACCGCGCTCGCCCAGCCGGTGACGGCGGCCAGGGCATAGCCCCGTCGCCGGAAGCCGGGATGGGTCTCCACCCCGGCGCAATGGACCGTGGGCGAGATGCGGACACTGGCGCAGATGGCGGCGGCGGCGCCCTCGGCGATCACGGCGACGAAGGGCCACCGATGGGCGACGTCTTCAAGCCAGTCGTCGAACCGCCCGCGCAGGACATCACGGGCGCCGGCGTCGATGTTCACGACCTCCAGGCCCGGCGTCTGCTGCGGCGGCAGCACATAGGCCGGCCCCGCCCATATCTTCTCGACTGGCGCCTGCTCGGCCAACGCCGCCAGGTATTGGTCATACTGGGCCGGAAGCCGGGTGAAGGCCTGCTCGGCCGGCTCCTGCAGAGAGAGGGCCTGAAGCCTCTGAAGGAGATCGGCCGGAAGGTCCGCGCGGCCCCGCAAGATCGGGCCAGCGGCGGTTCGCATCAGGTGAAACCGGGGCGCGGGCCGGCTGTCCCATTCGTTGGAGCCGAGGAGGCGGCCATCGGCATCCGTGCGATAGAGCGCCCCCACGCGCTCTTCGAGCAGGCCTGGTCGCAGGTCAGCGCTCACCTCAGCCCCCTCACCCCATCGGATACAAGATTTCCTTCGACACCTTGTCGATGGCCTTCATCACCTCGTCGCTCAGGGTCAGGTCCATGGCGGCCAGGATGTCGGGGAGCTGGTCTTCGTGGGTGGCGCCGACGATGGTGGAGGCGACGAAGTCGTGCTGCTTGCTCCAGGCC